>NZ_SPKL01000029.1:0-46550 GCF_023127755.1 Pseudomonas sp. W2Aug9
TTTGCTGAGTGCTGCCATTCACCCTGAAAAAAGGGACAGTCTACGGTTAAATAGAACTGCCCCCTCTAGTTCTCCTGATATTTTTATTTTACATTGGGGCTAGTTCCCTGATGAAATTGAAGGAAGTACGGCCAAAGCGTACCTGATGTTTTCGTTAACGCCCGCGGATTGGCTGACTCCCGTATACATGTTATAGGTTTTAGACCTGCCACCCTGAACCACAGGAGTTATCCAAGCGGGTTGGATCCCGCCACTCCATCTGATAGGTACCTGGCCATACGCCGTGTAGATAGAAGGCCATTTATCTTCCGGGATTTGCGTATACGGTGGTTGGACCCTTTCACTGAAGTTGTGGTGGCCAAAGGGATATTTGTCACCGGCCAATATAACTACATACCAGCAGTTTGATACTGTGACAGGATAGCTGACCTCTTGACTCGCACTGTCCCTCACGTAGACTCGAGTGGTGCCGTTACTTTTGCTTCTGACGTTTCCATTGGCATCTACAACTGCTACTGGAGAGTTTTGTGGTCGAATTGAATAGTAATAAGGAGGCGTTCCACTTGCTGGCTGACGAGTAAGTGCGGCTCCAGGAAAATCAGCAATCTGCAATGCGCCTGTGGAGTTGAAGTGCCAGCCATTCAGGTACATGGTTGAGGTGTCAATGATAAGAGGTTTAGACTCGACGATGGTATAGGTCGTCTTTGGAAACTCAACTGCCCGGCTCTGATCGTCGATACCATTATAGGCCACGTAAAAACTCAACGTTACCTGGCTATTATTTGCCACCCTGTCCAACCAACTACGCAGCACAGCTTTATCTCTCAAACCATTGGCGGCCTCCGTGGCGCTGATCAGTTCGCCCTCCATCACCAGTAGATCTTCTATACCGTCGCTGCTGAGTATCATCCACCCTAGTTGGTCTTTGTCGCTCAAAGGCCACTTATCCACTGATGCCTTGGCGTCGCCGGTAAAACTACCCAGGTTCAGCGTGCCTCCATCAATAATACTGTTGATGAGTGGCTGCGGTAAGTCCGTGGCCGGAATCGTATTGACTTTCACCGTCTGCACCTGCGACGGGCGTGGGTCAGCCACGCCCGTGCTCACCACCGAATACTTCAAGCACACGGTACTGTTCACACTATGGTGCAAGACCTTGGCCGAGGTCAGGTTGAACACTACCGTGCCTCCATCCAGCCCATTCTGGCTGGTTGAATAAGAGGTGCCGTCGGCAAAAAACCAGTAAAGCGTGATGAAATCTTGGCTACTCATACCGTCATAGCGAACCGTTGCCGTCGTATTGTGTTGAATGGGCAGCGGGTCCACTGTCACATTCGGCCCTGTATCGGTGGTGCCATTGATAAACGGGTGGGGAAGATCTCCTGATAATGCCTGAATGGTGTACGTGCGCCGACGGAAGTGCACTGCATTGGCTTTGTTGGTGCTACGATCGAAACTGGCCCAGAAATCGATGAACAGCGGCATTCCATCCTTGAGTCTGCGCAGATCCGGCGGCGTCGGTGGCATGATGCCCTGACTCTCGCCCTCAGGCGTTACCAGGTTCTCGCTGTAGGTATCCTCAATGTAATCCGCGCCATCGTCGTAGATACCTTCATATCGCATCCACATCCGCTGAAACCGGTGAATGAACGGCCAGATATTGATCAGGGTGCGCTCCCGGCCAGTAAGCTGGGAAATTACCAATACCGGGTTATCATGCCCTTCGATGGTGGGGATCGGTAGCGTGGTCAGGGGCAGTAACAGCAGATCCAGTATGGGCGACGGTATTCTCCGCGTGCCGCGCAGCACAAAGTACTGCACGGGAATCTGGCGGCCTTCGGAAAGAATGTTGGCGCCTACTACTTCGCTCGGTACGTCAAAGTGCACTGTTCTTGAGGTGTTGCCATTCTTGGTTTCTTCATAAGTGCCAATGCCCGGTACGCCGCTGAACACTGCCAGGATCCGGTCGCTGGGTGACATGTTCAGAAACGATACTTCAATCGTTGCTCCGGTCGTTGCGGACTCCGGCCTTAGTTGGTCTGGGTCTCGTGAGGCTTCAAGCACTTCCGGCCTCAACAGCTCACCTATTGCTTTACCGACCGTCACGTCAAGCGTCTCAGAGCGCAGTGTTGTGTTGCCGCGTATGAGGGAATAGCTCAAGCGAATGGAGCCGTTGTTATTCACGTCGACATAATTTCGATCTACCGGAAACGAAATCTCTCCTCCTACCACGACGTTAATCGTGTCGCCTGTGCTGCCACCCACCCCAGAGCCTACCCAGCGCCACACGACAGTGTCACCTCGTTGGAAGGCATAGGGGAGAGTGACATTGACCTGGAAGATCACATCGGCCGGATCGAGGTTGCCATTTTCATCTACGCCCTCAATATGCGGCGCAGGCAGGTCGGCGCGACGTTCGCCTATTTCTACTATCAGGTGCTCGGATTCGCGCACCGTCAGCACATCGGCTTCCTGTATCGTGTTCACACCGTCATTGACGCGATAAAAGACGTCGATCGGCCCGAGCCCGACGAACTGTGCGAAATTTGCCGGCGTCACAATCCGAAAGCGTGTGGGTGGTGGTGGGTCGCCGGCCTGCTGGGTTTGTTCATAAAACACTAGGCCGCCGCCGGGTCGGTGCGCCTCAAAGCGCAAGGTGACGGGATAGTTCGGACTGTATGGCACGAAGGCCGGGAAGTTGACTTTGAGGTAGGGGACGGTCGGATCGATCAAGCCGCCTTCGTTTTCCTCGATTTCAACTGCAGGCATGTTGGAAACAGTACCAAAAACTGTGACAGACAGACTTTGGGAATAGCCAATCTCAGTGCCTAGCGGGAATTGCAGCGTATAGGAGATTTGCATCGAGCCGTTGATCAGGTCTTCGAGGATGCTGTTCTCGACGGTGGTATATGCCGAACGCCCGGGCCGGGCAGCAAACGCTGGCAATGGGATGGTGACTTTCGTTTTATCTTCGCGTGTACCCACGATGGTAGCTACGATCTGAGTGCCTGCTGGCGTTGGGGAGCCATTCGGGAGCCGTGTGGGCGCAACCACTTCGAGTTCGAAGTGACTCTCTGCGTACTGGTCGAAATCGACGTTATTATTGTCTGTTCCATCCACCAAAAAGTGGGGGCGCATGAGTGCGTCTGGATCCAGGTTACTGTTCAGGTTTACCACCTGAGACCACTGCTGCACTTCCCCTGAGAAGTTCAGCACCAAGTCGTAGATCCGGAACCGGATAGTCAACAGACCGCTACCGCCCAATTCGATGACCTCCCACGGGACGAACACCTCGATAGGCGTCAGTCCCTCGGCCTGATCCGCGTCCAACTGCAGCTCTACCAAACGACCGTTCCAATACAACTCGATGGTGTCCCCTACAAATGCATCTGGGTAGTGATCAATGGTAATGAGCACACCATCACGTGCGCGCTCGGGGTCGAGTACGGCATCTGAGCCACTCAAGTCCTCTGGCAGGTGAAGGACCAGCGCCGAATGGTAGGGGAGTCCTGGGTCCTGATCCACGCCCCCTGGCCGGGTATCTTTCAGGAACCAGGTTTCTTCCTCCGATGTACTTTCAGTGCCAGACCCGTTACGCCTGACCAGGCCATAGCAGGGGTACACAATACCTAGCGGTACATGCTCGCGTAGTACCGAGAGTTGGTAGCGTCTTTGCGTTTCCTCGCCAGCAACAATTTCCCCCCAGGCGACCGGAAAACGCCGATCTCCCATATACCATTCGTAAGAATCGCCGACGTTCTTCGTGGTCCAGCTCTCGAAGGTAATCAGCAAACGGTTTTCGAGGCTGCGTATGCCAACCCCTACATCAGCCAGAAGTTCGGGAAGGGGACGTACAGTGTTGTCGTTGTAGGGCGGCGGCTCCAGGTCTGCGATGCGTGGTGGGTGCAGGATGGGTGGACTGTCTGTGCGTTTATCGGACATGGTGGTGACCCTTCAGGCTGATTTGAGAAACGTGCCAAACAGGGTCAGCAAATATGAGAGAGTGGTCACCGTCTAGCTGTGAGAAATGACAGTGGCGACGAGCGGTCAGCTACTGAATAATGAGTGTCAGCGCGCTATAACGCACGCCCTTGGCCAGGGTTACCAGCAGCAAAAAACGCGACAACGGCTCTCGCATCACCCCGGCCACCAAGGTCAGCGGGTCGCCGATGATAGGTACCCAACTGAGCAACAGCGTCCAATGCCCCCAACGCAGGTAATGCCCGCGGGCTCTATCCAGCTGTTTGGCACTCACCGGAAACCAGCGCCGTTCCTTGAAGCGCTCTACCGAACGCCCCAGCAGCCAATTGACCACCGACCCCAGCACGTTGCCCAACGTGGCGATACCCAGCAGCAGCCACAGGTTGTAATGCCCGCTGATCAGCAGGCCGACCAGCACGGCTTCAGATTGCAGGGGCAATAACGTTGCGGCGCCAAACGCCGCGCCGAACAGCCCCAGGTAACCCATCAGCACCGGTCAGTGGGCCGGGTAGTCGGCTATGTATGGACTCGCCCCCACTTTCAACCCGCTTTTCAAACATTGGTACCCGGTTGCATCTATGTATCAGGCCTATCCGAGGAAGCTCCAAACAGCTTCTGGCCAACATTGGATCAGCTCGCGATCTGCCCATTACAAAAAGGCCTCAAGGGCCGGTAGGAGCACAGGCATCAATTCGCGACGGTCTGACCAGGGGTCAATGTTCGTTAGCACGGGTTGGAGCGGCTAAACGCCCCGGTGGCAGAACTCTGTAAATCAGTGGCTCATCGCAGCCTCCTGACTATTGCCTGGCTGACGTCGATAAGTCTGGTCGTTTTGCAAGAGCCGCCAGAGGATACGCAGGTTGCGGTTGGCCAAACGCACCGCCGCCTCCTTGCGCCCTATGCGAGATACCCAACGCTGTAGCCACTGGTCGTCGGGCTGTTCTGAATCCGGTCGCACCTGTCTTAACACGGCGTGGGCCCCCTGGACCGCCAGGCTGCGCAAATACGCATCACCCTTCTTGCTCATCTTGCCGAAATTGCCCTATGCTTGCAGTAATCGCGCCCATGCCTGAGCACCTGGCCCGGTTTCCACCAGCACCGTCACGCTTGCTGGAAGCTTAAGAAGAAAGGTTTGAAAGGCCTCTCGTGACTTAATCCGATCCTCGAATATCACCTGGCCGAGCGCATTCTCACCGGCCACCTGGAAGACCTTTTTGGCAAGGTCTACCGCGACGTTTACGCAAGTAGATACATCGGCTGACAAAGACTGATTGATCGTCGTATGCTTTTTCATGGGCTCGCCCTCGCTGTCGTTGGCTTCTATAAGAATGCCACCGTGGCGCATAGACGCCTCGGCTTGGGCGAGTCCATCTAATTACAGAGGTAACTCATGAGCGCCGCACAAAGGTGCGCATGGTTTGCCCAGGGCCGGTGCTGAATACGGTGGGCCTGGGCATGCCTTCATCCGCTGCGATAAATACGAAATCATCGCCGTCGAGCCGGTAACTGGCGGGAAGCTGCTTGCCCGCGTCATCGCCGATAGCGTCAATCCAGGTAATGCTTTTGGGCGTGGTACTGGCATCCAGGAAAAAACGGCCCGCCAGCAGTTGATCACCATTGACGGTGGTCACTTCGAAGCAATCGCCCGTGATGGTGGTAATAGCCCCTGGCGCACTGTGGGCGTCGGCGGGGTTGAGGATGCCACTGTCTTCAAGGGCAGTCTGCTCCCAGGTGCCTTGTAAGCCGCGTAAATCGAGAGTTGAAACAGACAGCATGCAAATTCCTTATTGCTGATCAGGGAAGCGCCCCGTTGCATCAGGTACGCAACCACGACGTAGGCGGATAAGTTTTTTCTTTAGAAGACAGCTATTTGACAGCATTTTGATGTTCTATTGACTATGCTTGCAAGCGCGCAAGTCCGACAATGCTGCGCCATTTGTACTACTCCTCGATATAAAACCGAAATAATCCTTGGAAATGTGGGATATTTCGGCTGGCTAAGTGGTCACATCGCCACCGGTCCGGCGTATCCAGGGCGTTGTCCCTGATTTTTGAAGCCATTTAGGTTTCTGAGAATGATGGCCTTTTAGTATTATTTTAAGGTGTTCTTATTTTGAATCGCACTTCCCCGCTCCCGCCCTCCGTAGCGTCTGATGAAATTGACTTGTTTGAATTGTTTCACGCCATCTGGCGACAAAAAAAGCTGGTAGTCGGATGTACGCTTCTGGTGGGCGTATTAGGGGCAGGGTACGCGTTCCTGGCACCCAAGACTTATGAAGTCAGCAGTGTGCTGCGGCCTGCGGCAATCAATGAACTGGATGCGTTGAACCGTTCGGAAGTCTATAAGTTGCCTCCCGCTGACGCCCTGATGAAAGTGGGAGCACAGTTAGACTCTTACGAGGCGCGCTTGGGATTTTTCAAGGAACACGAGGAATTGTTCAAGGCGTTCAAGAAGCCGGGGCAGAGCCTTGAGCAAAGCTTTGAGGCGTTCAATCGAAACTCTGTCAACCTGATCTTGCCGGACCCGAAGAAATCAGACTCGCTGAGCAGCTATATTCGCTTGGAACTGCAATACCCGACAGACGTTGATGGTGTCGCGATCCTCAACGGCTTTGTAGACTACGCCATCGCCGCCGAGCGTCAGCAGGTTGGCGCCGACCTCAAGGTGATCGTCAATAACCGCTTGAGCGAACTCAAAGGCAAGATCGACGCCGCCCGTGACAACTACGATACGGAAAAGGAATCCAAGATCGCCAAGCTGCTTGAGGCTGACCGACTCAAGCGTGCCCAGTTGCAGGATGAGCTCAGCGCGCTGCGCTTGCAGATGAAGATGGAGCGTACCAATCGCCTGGCCGAGCTGGCGGAAGCCATCGCCATTGCCAAGTCCATGGGCATCCGCACCCCGACGACACCATCTTCCATGGCGGACTCCACGCGCAGTGGGTCGAGCCAGGTCATGCGCACAGAGGTGAACAATCAGAAGATCCCGCTGTACTTCATGGGCACCGAGGCTCTGGAAGCCGAACGCGCTGCGCTGCAACAGCGCACCAGCGATGACTTCACCAACCCGCGAATTGCCGAGATCGGCAAGGATTTGCAACTGCTCGAAAGCAACCGCGAAGTCGAGGTGCTGCGCAAGCGCGGCAATGAGGACATATTCCTGCAGGACGTCGAGCCGCTTCGTGCTGAAGTTGCCAGGCTGCGTGGCTTGAACATCGACATGAGCAACCTCAAGCTGGTAACGGTCGACCGCCGCGCCCAAGAGCCTCTGGCGCCGATCAAACCGAAAAAATCGCTGATCATTGCTTTGAGTCTGGTGGGCGGCCTGTTGGTGGGACTCATGATCGCGCTGATTCGCTACTTCATCCGCAGCCGCAGCCAGGCCGTACCCTTTACGGCGTTGGGAGACGGCAGTTTGCCCCGCCGCGAGATTAAGGACACCCCGCAATAATTTCAGCAAAACCTTTAAGCAGGTGGGCGGGAACGCCCGCCTGTTCCCTTCCCCAGCACACTCAGTAGACAGCTTTTCACAATTCTTAGTTAACCTTTGGTTACAAAGTATGGCTAAATAACGGCCAATGGTTACACGCCGCAGGTCGCCCAGCCTGCCGTGTCACCTGTACGTGAATTGTGATTTCAGGTGCTGCATATCCATCCTCGGCCGTTGTGGGCCCGCAGGAGCAGCCTGTTCTCTCCCTGACTTGTGACGAATCCCTTGAAACTCATCATTGTTGCTCTCTACGTTGCCTCCATTGCGTATGTACACCTGCGTGGTCGGGTGCGACACAAGCTGGGTCGCCAGCTTAGCGATCACTCGACGTTCCTGGCGCCGATCAACTGTTTCCTGTACTTGTTCTCCAAGCAGCCCAGCCGTCCCTATCTGTCGCCCAGCGATTTTCCAGACCTGAGCCCCCTGCAGGAACATTGGCAAGAGATCCGCGAGGAAGGCCAGAACCTGATGCGGGCCGGGGAGATCAAACGTTCGGATCAGTACAACGACGTGGGTTTCAACTCGTTTTTCAAGTCGGGCTGGAAGCGCTTTTACCTCAAGTGGTATGGCGACAGCCACCCTTCGGCGATGAAGCTGTGCCCGCGCACCACCGAGTTGGTGCAAGGGATCGGCTCGATCAAGGCCGCGATGTTCGCCGAACTGCCACCGGGCTCCAAGCTGGTGCGCCACCGTGACCCGTACGCGGGCTCCTATCGGTATCACCTGGGGCTCGATACGCCCAACGACCCAGGGTGCTACATCAATGTGGATGGCGAGAGCTATTACTGGCGCGACGGCGAGCCGGTGATGTTCGACGAGACCTACATTCACTACGCAGAAAACACCACCCAGCAGAACCGCATCATTCTGTTCTGCGATATCGAACGCCCGATGAAGTACCGCTGGGCGGCGGCATTCAACCGTTGGTTCAGCCGCAATGTAATGGCCGCTGCAGGCTCGCCCAATGATGATGGCGACAAGACCGGCGGCCTCAACCGCGCCTTTACCCGCTTGTACAAGATCCGCCTGCGCGGCAAAGAGCTCAAAAAGCGCAACCGCACACGCTACTACCTGGAAAAATGGGCGATCTTTGCCGGTCTGGCGCTGATCTTCATTCTTATCTGAACCCTGTGCCGGGCGCGAATCACTGCGGTGGTTTTGCGCCCAGCTTGTCCCACATCTTCTTGCCGATTTTCTGCCGATTGGCATAGCCGGCCCATGGGTCGCCCTTCAACCCCTGCAGACGCTCATGCAGGTTCGCCACCGTCCACTGCTGGGCCCCGCGCAATCCTTTCAATTCTTCCCGACTGACCGGCACCGATACCGGCAGACCCGGCCGTGCACGCACGGAGTATGCCGCCACAGTGCTGGCGCCACGGGCATTGCGCAGGTAGTCGATAAAGATCTTGCCCACACGGTTTTTAGGGCCGCTGGTGGCGGTAAAGCGTTCGGGCAGTTGCTGGCTCATAAATTGGGCAATGGCCTTGGCGAATGCCTTGACGGCGTCCCAGCCATCACGCCGGGCCAGCGGCACGATCAGGTGCAGACCTTTACCGCCGCTGGTCTTGACGAAGGCTTGCAAGCCCAGCTCATCCAGCACCGACAGGGTCAGTTCGGCCGCTTCCAACATGGATTTCCAAGGCAGGGCCGGGTCCGGGTCGAGGTCCAGGACGAACAGGTCAGGGGTTTCAATCTTGTCCGTAGTGGCGCCCCAGGTATGCAACTCGACAGTGCCCATTTGCACGGCGCCGGCCAGCGCCTCTGCGCTGTCTACCTCCATCAGGCGTGCATGACCGGGATCCAGGGCCTGATCCAGTTGCTTGATGTGGGGAATTGCCAGGCGTTCGGAGTGCTTCTGAAAAAACTGCTCCCCTTCGATGCCTTCGGGTGCGCGCAGCAGCGACACAGGACGACCGCGCAGGAACGGCAGGATCCATTCGCTGATGTCGGCGTAGAACTGCGCCAATTGCTGTTTTTGCGTGCCACTGTGCTTGTCGATAATGCGATCGGGGTGGGTGATTTTCACGTTCTTCACCGCTATGTCGGCTTTATCGGTTTTCTGCTTCTTCGAAGCATTGACCGACTTTGCCGCACGCGGCTGTTCATGAATGATCTGCGACGCAGGCTTATCAGTGCGCAGCCCAACAAAGGCCGCCTGGCGCACCACGCCTTCACGCGTCCATTCGGCGAATTGCACTTCACCCACCAGGCGCGGCTCGACCCAATGCACGCCACGGGCCTGGGTGCTGGTCAAAGGCTTTTGCAAGGGCGAGTCCTTGCGCTCCAATGGCGTGAGCTTGGCGTAGATGGATTTCAACGTGGCCTGATCAAATCCGGTGCCCACACGCCCGGCATATACCAGCCCGGTTTCATCGTTGACGGCCAGCAGCAGCGCGCCAAACCCGCTGCGCGAACCCTGAGGGCGGGTGTAGCCAACAATCACAAACTCCTGGCGCAGGCGGCATTTGAGCTTGATCCAGTCAGCACTGCGGCGGGACACATAGGGGCTGCCTGCACGCTTGCCGATCACGCCTTCGAGCGCCAGGTCGCAGGCGCTTTCGAAAATATCGCGGTGGTTGGCGGCAAAGGCTTCGGAGAAACGCAGCAGTTTGCTTTTGCTGCCGGCGAGCGCAGCTTTAAGCGCAGCCCGACGCTCCTCGACCGGATCTTCGCGTTGATCACGGCCGTTCAGGAAGGGGGCATCAAATAGGTAATAGACGATGTCCAGGCTGCGGCCGATATCGAAGGCATTCTGCAACGCCTGGAAATCCGGCAACCCGTCGCCGTTGAGGCTGACCACTTCGCCATCCAGCCAGCTGTCCTTGAGCTTGAGGGCTTGCAAGGCTTTGGCCTGGCGCGGCAGGCGTTCGGTCCAGTCGTGGCCGTTGCGAGTGAACAGGCGCACTTGACCGTCATGGATGCGCGCGAGAATGCGATAACCGTCGAACTTGATCTCGTAGCTCCAATCGCCCTCGGGGGCGCGATCGACCAAGGTCGCCAATTGCGGGGCAAATTCTTCGGGTATGGCGCTCACTTGCGTGCGGGCCTTGGCCTTTGGCGCTGGCTTTTTTTTGACTGGGACCTTGGCCTTGGGCGTGCCGACCACCGCATCGCTGAGCACGCTGGCAGGCTCGGCGTCGACAATATCGTATTCAGAAGCGGGGCGTGCCTGCTGGTCTTTTTCCTTGATCAGTAGCCACTGCTCCTTGTCGCCACTACCCTTGAGTCGGGTGCGTACCAGGGTCCAATCCCCAGCGAGTTTTTCGCCCACCAGCGTGAACTTGAGCTTGCCGGCCGCATAGGCTTTGCGCGGCTCGTCATGGGGTTGCCAGATACCTCGGTCCCACACAATCACATCGCCTGCGCCATATTGGCCGGCTGGGATGCTGCCCTCGAAACCGCCATAGCTCAGGGGGTGGTCTTCAACGTGGACCGCCAGGCGCTTCTGGCTTGGGTCCAGGCTCGGGCCCTTGGGCACCGCCCAGCTCAACAGCACGCCGTCGAGTTCCATGCGAAAGTCATAATGCAGGTTGCGCGCATCATGCTTTTGAATCACGAAGCTCAGCGCCGAGGCTTTCCGCTTGCTGGCGGGTGAGCTGCCGGCGGGTTCGGCGGTGATCTTGAAATCGCGCTTGCGGTTGTATTCGCTCAGGGGCTTTGCCATATCGCGCTCCAGTCAATGGCAGGCTCAAGAGGCCTTTTTGTTGGATTTCTTCGCGGCGGGCTTTTTCGCCGCGGGTTTGCCCGCCAGGCTGCGTTTAAGCAGTTCGGTCAGGTCGATAACGTCGGCGGATTTGCGCTCTTCGCTGTCTTGGCTCGACTCCACGTCTTCGATCTTGCCGGCCTTGGCCTTTTTCGCCACCAGCGCCATGATCTTGTCCTGGAAGCTGTCGCGGTACTCATCGGGTTGCCAGTCTGCACTCATGTCTTCCACCAGGCGCTTGGCCATGTCCAATTCACCCTTGGCCAGGGTCGGTTTGGTTACATCGGCACCGAGTTCCAGCTCGTCCAGGCTGCGCACTTCTGCGGGCCAGCGCAGCATCACCAGTACCAGGGCCGATTCGAGCGGCATCAACGCGGCCAAGTGCTGTTTGGTATGCAGCACCACATTGGCCAGGGCGACCTTGCCGGTTTTCTTCAGGGTTTCGCGCAGCAGTGCATAGACCTTGCCGCCACGTTTGTCCGGCGCCAGGAAGTAGGGCGTGTCGATGTTTTGCAGGGGGATCTGGTCAGCGGCGACAAACGCGATGATCTCAATGGTCTGGGTCGATTTCGGATGGGCCGAGCGAATTTCATCTTCGCTGATCACCACATAACGGCCCTTCTCAAAGGCGACGCCCTTGACGATATGTTCCTTGGTGACTTCCTTGCCCGTGGTTTTGTTGATGCGCTTGTAGCCGACCGGGTCCATGCTGCGTTTGTCCAGCCAGTCGAAATCAACGCCTTGGGAAGATGTCGCCGAGACCAGCGACACCGGGATATGAACCAGACCGAAACTGATAGCGCCTTTCCAGATTGCCCGTGGCATAACTCCGATTCCTTAAAAAGTGAGCCTGTTCTGGTGACTCGCAGGCCGCGGCAAAAGTTTCGGCGGGCAGATGCTCGGACAGATCGTGTTACACCTGATGAGAAACTATTTAGTGTCGCAAGCCGAACCCATGGCGTAGCGTGTTATCGAAAGCACGTAGTACTCGGCATAGAGAGGCTCCGTCATGAATGCTTATGTACGTTATCTTGCAGTACTTGCGCTGGGCCTGGCCCTGGCGCCTTGGGCCCAGGCGCAAAACCTGCCGGGCCAATACGACACCAATAACAGCCCGATTCACCGGGCCAACCCCAATAGCATGCAGGGCACTCAGCCCAATGCACCTGCGGCCGGCGGTATCCAGACTGCGCCCACCGGCCCTCGGCCGACCGTGGAAAACCGCGGAATCGGCAATACGTATCCCAAGCGCGACGTAGCTCCCAGTCGCCCGGCCACCGAAACCAAAGCACCCACCTATGATGCCAACGGCAATCGCCGGTAAGGACTTCGCCTTATGTTTCTACGCAAAACTCTGCTAGCGGCTGTCTGTGCCGCCACGCTGCTGCCGCTGACCACCGTTTATGCCGCCGATAGCCAGCAGTTCCCCAGCGAGCAAGGCAGCATCACCGTCACGCCGATCGCCAAAGGCCTGGATCATCCATGGGCGCTGGCGTTTCTACCGGATCAGCAGGGCTTCCTGGTGACCGAGCTTCCCGGGTACCTGCGATTTGTCAGCCCCGACGGTAAGCTTTCCGCTCCGTTGAAGGGGGTGCCGCAAGTCTGGGCCAAGGGGCAGGGCGGGTTACTGGATGTGGTGTTGTCACCCGACTTCAAGCAGGACCGTATGGTCTACCTGTCGTACGCCGAAGGCGGCGGGCAGGATGGCAAAGCCGGAACCGCTGTGGGGCGCGGGCGCCTGTCCGCTGACATGAGCGGCCTGGAGGACTTCAAGGTGATCCTGCGCCAGGAGCCCAAGCTGTCTACCGGCAACCACTTCGGCTCGCGCCTGGCGTTCGATCGTGACGGCTATCTGTTCGTGACCCTGGGCGAGAACAACGACCGCCCGACCGCCCAGGACCTGGACAAGCTGCAAGGCAAAGTTGTGCGCATCTATCCAGATGGCCGCGTACCGGATGACAACCCCTTCGTCGGTCAACCCGGTGTACGTCCCGAGATCTGGTCCTACGGCCAGCGTAACCCACAGGGCCTGGCGCTGAACCCGTGGAGCGGCACGATCTGGGAAAACGAGCATGGGCCGCGTGGGGGCGATGAAGTGAACATCATCGAGCGCGGCAAGAACTACGGGTGGCCGCTGGCGACCCACGGCATCAACTACTCTCTGCTACCGATTCCCGAAGCCAAGGGCAAAACGGCAGAAGGCACGGTGCAGCCCCATCATGTCTGGGAGAAGTCCCCGGCCATCAGCGGCATGGCGTTCTATGACGCCGACCGGTTCAAGGTGTGGCAGCACAATCTGTTTATCGGTGCGCTGGGCACTCAGGAGTTGATTCGGTTGCAGTTCGAGGGTGACAGGGTCGTTCACGAGGAACGTTTGCTGGGCGAGTTGAAAGCGCGAATTCGTGACGTGCGGCAGGGGCCGGATGGGTTTCTGTATGTGCTGACGGATGAGGATAATGGAGTGTTGTATCGGGTCGGGCTGAATCAGGACTGATGCCTTTCGGTAATCGCTTTTTGTAGGAGCGAGCAAGCTCGCTCCTACAAAGGGTAAGAGAGCTACAGCCCTAGGTCTGACAAGCCCGGATGATCATCCGGGCGACGCCCCAGCGGCCAGTGGAACTTGCGTTCGCTTTCCTGGATCGGCTTATCGTTGATGCAGGCAAAGCGGTTGGCCATCAGGCCGTTCTCATCGAACTCCCAGTTTTCATTTCCGTAGGAACGAAACCAGTTGCCGGAGTCGTCATGCCACTCATAGGCATAGCGCACGGCGATGCGGTTGCCGGTGAACGCCCACAACTCCTTGATCAATCGATAATCCAGTTCCCTGGCCCATTTACGGCTCAGGAACTGCCTGGCTTCTTCGCGGTTGTGGGCGAATTCGGCGCGGTTACGCCACTGGGTGTCCAGGGTGTAGGCCAGGGAAACCCGTTCTGGGTCGCGGGAGTTCCAGCCGTCTTCGGCCAGCCGGACTTTTTCGATGGCTGACTCGCGAGTAAAGGGCGGTAGGGGCGGGCGGGCTTGTGCATTGGCTGACATGGGGTGGCTCCTTAAAACAATAGGGTTGAATGATAGAAGTTGCCAATTCCGAGAATTCAAAGTCCCAATAACGTTCGCGCCATGCATTGCGCATTATCGGCAGCTGTTGAATCACCCATGATCAGGGCAACGGTAATGGCGCCATCGATCAGGATCAGCAGTTGCGCGGCCTGCTGTTGCGGGTCGGGGGTGCCATGTGCTTGACACAGTTCAAGTGCGTACTCGAACAGTTTGTGTTTATGGGCCTTGGCCAGCAGACGCACCGGATCTTGAGCGTTGCCGGTTTCGCCACTGGTGTTGATAAAGGCGCAGCCGCGAAAATCCGCGGAACCGAACCAGCTTTTCAGGGCGCTGAACAGCGCCAGCAAGCGCTCGCCGCTGTTGTCGCTGCGTTCCACTTCGCTGCGCAGCCACTGCATCCAGCGTTCGTCGCGACGCTGCAGGGCGGCAATCACCAACTCGTCCTTGTTGGCGAAATAGCGATAGATGCTTTTTCTCGATACGCCAGCGGTTTTTACCAGCAAGTCCATGCCGGTGGCGGCGATGCCATGGCGATAGATCAGCTTTTCGGTGACGTCGAGGATAATGTCGCGGGTTATGTCGTTCATGCTTATTACAGTAGAACGATCGTTCTTCTTGGTCAACCGGCTTTTTTCCATGCCGTACGGCGAGACCTGAGCAGCCCCATGGTGTAAGCTCTGGACCTCTTCGGATTCGACCCATTGCGAGCCCTATGCCGTCGTTCTTCAAACGCTCCCTGTTGCCCAAACTACGCGGTTTCCCGCTGTCCCCGGAGGCCATCGAGGTGCTGTCCGGCGCCGATGCCTATCGTCGCTGCCTGCTGGAAAAAATCTCCCAGGCGACGCGTCGCATCTACATCGTCGCCTTGTACTTGCAGCACGACGAAGCGGGGCAGGAGATCTACGACGCGCTTCACGCTGCCAAGGCGGCACGGCCGGAGTTGGACATCGTGGTGATGGTCGACTGGTTGCGCGCCCAGCGTGGCTTGATTGGCGCCGGCAAGCAGCCGGGCAACAGCGCCTGGTACCAGGCCATGACGCAAAGCCACGCCAGCGAAGTGCCGGTGTATGGCGTGCCGGTGCAAACCCGCGAGCTGTTTGGCGTATTGCACCTCAAGGGCTTTGTGATCGATGACAGCGTGCTGTACAGCGGCGCCAGCCTCAACAATGTGTATTTGCACAAGTTCGACAAGTACCGCTTTGATCGTTACCACCTGATCCATAGCCAGGTGCTGGCCGATTCTATGCAACACCTGATCGAGCACGGCCTGGTGGCATCCAAGGCCGTGCACCGCCTGGACCTGCCCAACCCGCCGACCACCCGCAGCCTGCGCAACGATATCGGCGACCTGCGCAGCCGTCTCAAGCACGCGGCCTATGACACCACGGCCGGGCAGTTGCCCAATGGTCACCTCTCGGTGAGCCCGTTGCTCGGCGTTGGCAAGAACAACCCCCTGAGCCGGGTCATTCTGGAGCTGATCGCCAGCGCCCAGCAGCAGTTGACCATCTGCACCCCGTATTTCAACCTGCCGTTGCCGGTGACCCGCGAGATCAACCGCGCACTGGCACGTGGGGTGAAGATCGACATCGTGGTCGGCGACAAGACGGCCAACGACTTCTATATTCCGCCCAGCGAGCCGTTCAAGGTGATCGCGGCCTTGCCTTATCTGTATGAGATCAGCCTGCGGCGCTTTGCCAAGCGTCACCAGCCGATGATCGACAGCGGCCAGTTGAACCTGCACCTGTGGCGCGATGGCGACAACACCTACCACCTTAAGGGCATGTGGGTTGACCAGCGCTATACCTTGCTGACCGGCAACAACCTCAACCCCAGGGCATTTCGCCTCGACCTGGAAAACGGCTTGCTGATCGACGACCCCAAGGGCCAATGGCTGGAGCCGCGACATACCGAGCTGGCGCAGATCTTCCAGCACACCACGCGTATCCAGGGCTACCAGCAATTGCAGACGTTGGTTGATTACCCGCCGGCAGTGGGTAAATTCCTGCGTCGGGTCAGCCGAGTGCGCATTGAGCGTTTGCTGTACCGCATTTTGTAGCCGTTATCCCGCAGGCAAAAAAACACCCAGGCCCTCAACAGGGCCTGGGTGTTTTTTTGCCGGTAGCCTTTAATTCAAACCCAGCTTGCCGCGCAGCATCGACAAGTCTTCAGCCAGGGTGTTGACCGGGCCAACCAGGGCCTTGCGGTCGTTGTCCTTGACCTTGTCGTAGGTTTCAAAGCCGCCATCCTGGGTCTTGTACTTGGCCAGGATCTTGTCCACGGTGGCGAAGTTTTTATCGACCTTGGCCAGGAACGCCTGGTCCTGCTGCCCGATCTGGCCACGGAACAAATCGACGATTTTCTTCGCACCGTCGATGTTGCCCTGGAAGTCATACAGGTCGGTATGGCTGTAGCGGTCTTCTTCGCCGGAGATCTTGGTGGCAGCGACTTCCTCCAACAGCGCCGCAGCGCCGCCGACGACTTTTTCCGGCGGGAAGGTCAGGCCATCGACCCGCGTCTTGAGATCGTTCACATCGGTATTGAGCTTGGCGGTCAGTGCTTCCAGGCCCTTGGTCGAGTTTTGCGCGAACAGCGCGTATTCAATCCGGTGAAAACCGGTGAAGTCTTCGGCCGTTACACCTTTTTCATGGTCATCGACACGCGAATCGATGGACGCGTCGAGGTCGCTGAACAGCTCGGCGATCGGCTCGATGGCCTCATAGTGCACGCGGGTCGGCGCATAGAGCTTCTTGGCGGTGGCCAGGTCACCTTTATTGATGGCGTTGGTAAACGCCTGGGTCTGGGTGACCAGTTCGCCGATTTCCTCGGTAACGTAGATCTTGTAGTCCGATACCGGGCCTACCAGGTCGAGCGGCGCGGTAGCGGCGAAGGCAGCCAGCGGCGCAAGGCTCATTAACAACGACAACGCGATAGACGACTTCTTCATGGGGGCATTCCGCTCTGGTGTGTTTCAGGTCTTGGCAGGGGTGGTGGAGTGCGTTGCAGCAAGCAGCGTGCGCCCGATGAAATCCTCAGGGCCGGTGACGCCGGGCAAGGTGAAGAAATACCCGCCGCCGACCGGCTTGAGGTATTCCTCCAGCGGTTCGCCGTTGAGCCGCGTTTGCACGCTGATAAAGCCTTTCTCCAGGTCAGCCTGATAGCAGATGAACAATAGGCCCATGTCCAGCTGACCGTTTTTGTTGACGCCGTTGGAGTAGTTGAACGGCCGCCGCAGGATCAGGTTGGCCTGGGTCTGCGGGGTGCGCGGGTTGGCCAGGCGGATGTGCGCATCAAGCTTGGTCAACTTGCCATGCGGGTCTTTGCTGTAGTCCGGCACCTGGGTTTCATGCTGGCCATCCATGGGGGCGCCGGTGGGTTTGACGCGGCCGATGATGCTTTCCTGTTCTTGCAGTGGGGTGCGATCCCAGCGCTCGACAAAGTTGCGGATGATACGCACGGCCTGGTAACTGCCATGGGCCGCCCAGGCGGGTTCGTCGCTGCTCGGTTGCACCCAGACGATCTGGTCCATGGCCTTGGCATCGTTGGAGTCGGGGTTGGCCGAACCGTCGCGAAAACCCAGGAAGTTACGCGCACTCTGCGCCGGTTCGCCGGGCTTGGCCGGGGCCTGGGGCGGCACGCTGCCTTCTTGTTTCCAGCGCACCAGCAGCAAGTCAGGCAGGTTTTTCACGATATCGCGCAGGGCGTGGATGTTGGTATCGGGCGTGTTGGAACTGAACTGCAGGCTCAGGTCGCCGTGGCACTGCGCCGGCTCCAGTGCATCGTTGGGGAAACCCACCATGCGGATCAGGCGCTTGGGCTTGACGGCACTGAGGCCGAAGCGCTCATCGAACAACGATTCGCCGACCGACACGGTGATGGTCAGGTTATCTGGGGTAACCACCGGGCCAAGGATGCCGGAGTCGGTGGGTGGCAGTTTCGGGTCGACCTGCGGCACGGTGCCGCCGCTCATCAGGAACGCGATACGCTCGTTCAGGGTGCGGAACAAACGTTCGAGGTCCTCGCGGTCGCTGGCCAGTACGTCGAAGGCCACCACCATGCCGCAGGCCGGGCGCGGGGTGACAATGCCGCTCTGATGCTGACCGAAAAAAGCCTGGTGGTCGTGGGTCTTGTCGCTGCGCGGAGCGCTGGTGACTTGCTCGGCCGCTGCGGCCATGGCCGGACAGGTCAAGGTGCTGCCGGCGATGGCCGCGCCGGTGGCCGCCATGCCCAGCAGGACGCGGCGACGCGCAAGGTTTAGCTGTTCTGAATCACTCATGTATGCGTTCGTCTCACTGCAGGCCGGAAAGGCCAAGGGCGGGGTCGATTCCATCGAGTGCGGCGGCCAGTGCCTTGGCCTTGTCGGCGATCTGCTGGCGCTGATCGGCGGTGATGCTGTCGTACGTGCTGTAGGTATTGCCGACTTTGAATGCAGCGAGTTCGGCGTCGAAGGCATTCAGCGCGCTGTCGATATCGGGCAGCAAGCCGGCTGCGGACTTGCCCAGCAGCGGGCGCATCAAGTCGACCACTTTACGAGCGACGTCCAGGTTGGCGGCAAAGCCGTTCAGATCGATATGGCTGTAGCGCTCCTCTTCACCACTGCGGGCACGTACATCCGCCAGGCTGTTGAGGTTGCGTACCACAATGCTCACCAGTTGCTCTGGGGGCAGCGATTGCGCCAGCAACTGTTGCTTGAGCTTGGTGACGTCGGCCACCAGGCGTTGCGCGACCGGCGCCAGGCCGTCGAGACTGTGTTGCTGGAACAGGCTGTATTCGAGGCGATGGAAGCCGCTGAAGGCCGGGTCCTGCTCGCGCTTTTCAAAGTAGTCGGCGCGGGCGTTGATTGCGTTATCCAATTCGGCCAGGCGTTGAGAGGCAGGCGCCAGGCGCTGATACGCCTCACGGGCCGGCACATACAGGGCCTGCGCCTGGGCCAGATCACCGGCGTCGATAGCCTGTTGCAGCGCCGTCACCGCCTTGATCAGTGCACCGCTCTGGCCGCTCAAGTACACACGGAACTCCGACAACGGGCCGATAAACGCCACCATCGACGGCTTGGCCTTGGCCTGGGCGTCGGACTCCGTGGTGGGGGTGACATGCAAGGTGCCACGCGGGTTGCTCAACAGGCCACAGGTGATGGCGTAGTCACCGGGCAACAGGTTGGCGTTGATCACCTGGCTCAGGCCTGGGGCAATGTTTTCCCGTTCCTCGACCACCAGCACACCGTCGAGGATTTCCCACTCCACCGCACGGTCGGAGCGGTTGATGATACGAAAGCTTGCGCGCCCGGCCGGCACGGTGAGGGCGTTGGGCTCGCAGGCGTGGCTGTGAATCGTGACTGCGATTTCATTGTGGTTGGTCTGGCGCTTGGTCGCGGCCAATTGCGAGGCGTAGTAGAACAGGCCACCGGCGGCGATCATCACCACCACCGAGCCGGCCACACCCCAGCGCAAGGCGCGGGATGGCGGGGCCGATTGAGGGGTTGGGTTGGACAAGAGACGGTCCTTACTGGCTGGAAACGGAAGAAGTCGTGGCGACAGGCTTGGCGGGGGCCGAGGGCAGGAAGAACATCACCAGGGCCACCACCAGGTAAATCACATAGGCACCCAGGGTGCTGACGGTCGGCACCTCCTGATAACCGAACATGCCGGCCAGTACCGAGCCCAACGGGCTATCCATGGGCAGCGCAGCGCTGAAATCGAACAGCACGGTTTGCCAGTGGTTCCACACACCGGCCTCATGCAGGGCTTGCACCGAATTGGCGAGAATGCCGGCCGCCACTACAAGGATGAACAGGCCGGTCCAGCGGAAAAACGCGCCGAGGTTCAGGCGCATGCTGCCGGAATAGATGAGGAAACCGACGACGATGGCCAGGATCAGGCCGAGCAGGGCACCGACCGGCGCGCCCGGGCCTTCGCTCTGCTGGAACACGGCCAACAGGAAAAATACCGTCTCCAGGCCTTCGCGGGCCACGGCGAAAAACACCATGGCGATCAACGCGATCACTTGGTTCCTGGAGCCGGTCAGGGCGAGGTCAAGGGATTCGTGCAGGGTATGCTTGATCGAACGCGCCACCTTGCGCATCCAGAACACCATGGAACTGAGGATGCCCACTGCGACAAGCCCTACGATCCCTTCGAACAATTCCTGCTGCTTTTGCGGAAATTCCGCACTGACCAGTTCCAGACCGCCGCCCACCAGCAACGCCAGGGCCGCGGCCAGGAATACGCCAATCCACACCGCAGGCATCCACTGGCCACGGCCGGTCTGCTGCAGGTAACTGGCGATGATGCCAACGATCAAGGCGGCTTCAATGCCTTCGCGCAGCATGATTAAAAAAGGAACGAGCATCGGGCACCAGGGCGTAACTAGTTAGGAAGCTAAGTTGTAACATAATGATACTCATTGCTAAACAAGAAATATTGACCTTTGCTGAACGAGGGCTGAACAGTGGTGGCGAAGCGCGACCGCCCTTATGATGCAGGCCACCTGGTTTGCAGTCGGATAACTCAACATCCCATGTCGGAAAAAGACACCATCTCCATCCACCTTGTGCGCGAAGCGCTGTTGCAGAGCTGTGCGCCTGGTGCGGCCACTGTCGAGGCATTGAGCAAAGTCGGGATTGACCCTGCGTTGCTTGAGCAGCCCAATGCCCGTGTCCCGGCCACGGCCTATGCGCGCCTTTGGCGTTTGCTGGCGCGGCGCAGGGATGACGAGTTTTTTGGCATGGACCCGCGCGCACTCAAATCCGGTAGCCTGGCGTTTCTGTGTCGCGCCGCCATGGCGCAACCTAGCCTGGCGGCGGGCCTGGAAACCGGCCTGGGGTTTCTTTCGTTGATGCTGGAGCACATGCCAGGCCAGTTGGTTCGCCAACAGAGCCTGGCGGAGATCGTCCTGCTCGAACCCGATGAGCCCAAGCGTGCGTTCACGTATTTCACTTATTGGATGATCGTCCACGGCGTTGCGTGCTGGCTGGCGGGGCGTCGCATCCCGATCCTGGCCATTGAGCTGCGTTGCGCGCAGCCGGACTTCTGTGACGATTACCAGGTAATGTTTTCCGACAACCTGCGCTTTGATCGACCTCGTACCCGCATGATCTTTTCTGCCGACTGCCTGGACCTGCCGATCAAACGCAGTCAGCAGGAGCTCCAACGTTTTCTGGCCCATGCACCCGCTAACATCCTGGTCAAATACCGCGACCCTGAAAGCCTCGCCACGCGCATCAAGCACGACCTTCGGCAGATGCCTCCCGACACTTGGCCGGAAACGGAGGGCCTTGCCGCCAGGCTATGTATTTCTGCGTCCACCCTGCGTCGGCGCCTGGCGGAAGAGGGGCAGACTTATCAGGGCCTCAAAGACAGTGTGCGCAAAGAACTGGCGATTGTGTGGTTGGCTGAACCGCAGATCAGCTTTGCCGAGATTGCCACGCGGCTGGGGTTTGCCGATGCGAGCTCGTTCTACAAGGCGTTTCGCAAGTGGGTGGGGTCGAATCCGGGGCATTATCGGAGTTTGATTTTGAGCGAATCGAGTCGGTTCTAACCTTCGTTATGCGCAAGTAAGAAATTTCTTACTCATTCCTTCACCCCAGTATGACAGAACGCTCCTTCGATATTTTAGGACGCGGCCGGCATATTTGGCGCTTGATTTCGTGCACTGTAAGCAACGTGTTCCTACCCGCATTAGTGGGTGCTTGATATCTGCTGGGCTGATATCGAGTGTCATGTGCTGGCAGCCGTTGCTTAACTGCGAGGTGCGCTTATGGGGAAATAAAAGATCAGATATTTCGAGTGGGTATTTATTTACTATTTTCTGATTTGAGGTGAGATTATGAAAGGTCTTATTGCGTTGCCGTGTCTCGCGTTAATGCTTTTGTCTGCTCAGGTGTCGGCCTTGTGTCTGTATATAAGTGATAGCTATAGCGGGCTTTTGCCACCTGGTGTCGAAACGACTGTGTATGGCCCGTTCACAATAACTTCCGCGAATGGATGTGCGGGTGCGACTATTGATGCCTCAGCTTCCACGGGAGGAGGGCGGGCGCCACAGTTGATTATCCAAAAGCAGTTGGGAGCCTCTTAGCAATCTGTTGCGACAAGCTTTGGGAGCAGCGCTTCATACTCTGGATCGTTTGGTACCTATCGAGTCGCTATGTTCAATTCCGACCCTGATGTGAAATCCTACTCAGGCACCGCCAAATACGGCCGCTGAAGGCCTGCAATGGCAGTGCGTTAAGATCCTCCTTAGCGCACTGCCCAAACGACTTGGATTCAAGCTTGCTCATGAATCTTTAAATCACTTCTGGAAGAGTTGACGAAGTAGGTCAATGCGCCTATCGCGTGATTGGCATCTATCATCCCACGCCGCCACCTCAAAGTATCTTCTTTCACGTCTGCAGGATTATTTTCAAGGAAATCATTGTAGTCCTCAAGCCGCTCATTAAACAAAGCGATGGCGTTGAATTTGACGTCTGTTTCTGTAGGAAGACCATCTGCACCACTCGCCAAATTGCCTTCGGCGAATATTACAAATGCATGTATATCTATCATTTCATCGTCGAATAATCGTCGCGCTACTTTTCTGAGGTCATCTGAGCTTATGGCTGTCATGTCAAAGCCCTTTAAATATTCTTTCAGGTCGGCGATTTTTTTTGTTTCACCAAGATTTAGTGTGTCAGCTGCTACGGACTCCTCAGTGATTGTGAATTTATTCGTTATTTGTTCAGGATTTTTAATAACGTAAGCGTTGGTTGCCTTGGTATGCCTCATCTGCTCAGCAGTCAACATGATAGCCATGTCGCCTTCCTCCATTAGTAAGTGGCACTTGGTTGTCGACACGTGCGCCAATTACTTTAACGTGGGTGTACCGCTTGCCTACATGAAAATGCACTGTTGTTTCTGAAGTATTAAAACCTGGAAGCCAGGTATAGCGCAGTACTAGGACATTACCTACGAAGGACTTCTTAATTGGCTTACAGAAATAACGTTCAATATTTTAGGAAGTCCTGACAAAAAAAAGCCCCGCGACCGAATGGATCGCAGGGCTAAAAATTGGCTGGATGCGACCAACCAAAGGAGCTCTTTACATCACTTGTTGCTGGCCACCACTGCATCCGGTTGCCAGCCACCACCCAACGCCTTGTAGATCGCCACAATGCCGCGATACAGATCCACTTCGGCCTGGGCCTGGGAGTCCTCTGCGGCCAGGCGTTCGCGTTGGGCGTCGAGCAGTACCAGGAAGTCCACGGTGCCTTCGCGGTAGCGGATCGCGGCGAGGTCGGCGGCGGCGCGGCTGGATTCGCTTTGGCGGATCAGAGACACCAGGCGTTGCTGACGCTTGCCGTAATCGCTGAAGGCGTTCTCGGACTCTTCCAGGGCCAGCAGCACTTGCTGCTCGTAGGTTGCCAGGGCGCCGTCGGCCTCGGCATTCGCACCGCGCAAACGCGCACGCACACTGCCCAGGTCAAACGCGGCCCAGGTAATGCTCGGGCCCAGGGACCAGGCATTTGCTGCAGCCGAGCCGATCTGCGAACCACGCCCGGCGGTAAAGCCGAGGAAGCCGCTGAGGCTGACCCGTGGGAACAGGTCGGCCTTGGCCACGCCGATACGCGCGGTGGCGGCGGCCAGCTTGCGTTCGGCGCTGAGGATGTCCGGGCGCCGTTGCAGCAATTGCCCCGGGTCGCCAATCGGCAGGGCCTTGGCGATTGCCGGCAGGTCTTTGGGGCTCAGGTCCACGCTCAGCTTGTCGGGACGCTGGCCGAGGAGGGTGGCGATGCGATTGCGCTCGCGCACTTGTTCGGCTTGCAGCTGCGGCACGCTGGCTTCCACCGCCGCCAGGCGTGCGTCGGCACGCTCGACGTCGAGTTGATCACCCACGCCGGCATCGCGCAGGCTGACGGTGATGGTGCGTGATTCTTGCTGGTTCTTCAGGTTGTCCAGGGCGATGCGTTCACGCAGTTGCGCCCCGCGCAGTTGGCCATAGGCATCCACCAGTTCAGCGATCATGGTGACTTGCAGTTGGTACAGGTCGGCTTCGGCCACCTGTTGGTCAGCGTCGCTGGCTTCCAGGTTGCGGCGGATGCGCCCGAACAAATCCACTTCCCAGGCCATGTCCAGGCCCAGGTCATAGCGCTCGCTGTTGACACGCTTGGTAGTCTGGCCGGGAATCTGGCCCTTGCCCACATCGCTGCTGGCGCGGGAGGTGACCACTGGCATGATGTCGTTGGCCGCGTCGTCACGGATAGCCCGTGCCGCCCGCAGGCGGGCAAAGGCTACGCGCAAATCACGGTTGCCGCTCAGCGACTGGGTTACCAGCTGGTTGAGCGTCGGGTCTTCGAACTGCTGCCACCAGATGCCTTCGTACTTGGCATGGTCGTAGCTTTTGCTGTCGGCGGCGGCCGTGATGTTGGCCGCCTCCAGTTGCTGGGTCTTGTAGTCCGGGCCTACGGCACAGGCGGCGAGCGCCAGTACCAGCAAGCTCGGCAGGAATACTTTCACACTCATTGCTGTGTCTCCAGCTTCAAGGCCTTGGCCGCTTTGCGCGCTTCCTGGCGCTCAACATAGCGACGGATCAGTACGTAGAACACTGGCGTCAGCAACAGACCGAAGAAGGTCACACCGATCATCCCGGAGAACACCGCCACACCCATGGCATGGCGCATCTCGGCACCCGCACCGCTTGACAATACCAACGGCACCACACCCATGATGAACGCGAACGAGGTCATCAGGATCGGCCGCAGACGCAGGCGGCAGGCTTCCAGTACCGCGGCCAGCGGGTCGAGGCCCTCCGCTTGTTTATCCTTGGCGAACTCGACGATCAGGATCGCGTTCTTGCAGGCCAGGCCCACCAGTACGATCAGGCCGATCTGGGTGAAGATGTTGTTGTCGCCGCCCGAGATGATCACCCCGGTAATGGCCGACAGCAGCGTCATCGGTACGATCAGGATCACCGCCAGCGGCAGGCTCCAGCTTTCGTATTGGGCGGCCAGTACCAGGAACGCCAGCAGCACGCAGAGCGGGAACACGAACAGCGCGGTATTGCCCGAGAGGATTTGCTGATAGGTCAGGTCAGTCCACTCATAGGTCATGCCGTTGGGCAGTTCATCCTTCAACAGCTTTTCAATCGCAGCCTGGGCCTGGCCGGAGCTGTAGCCCGGTGCGGCGTTGCCGTTGATTTCAGCGGTGATAAAGCCGTTGTAGTGCATCACGCGGTCCGGGCCCGAGGTGTCGCTGACCTTGATAAAGGTCGCCAGGGGGATCATCTCGCCTTTGTTGTTGCGCACTTTCAGCTGGCCGATCTGGTCGGAGTCCTGACGGAACTGCTGCTCGGCCTGCACGTTGACCTGGTAGGTACGCCCGAAGCGGTTGAAGTCGTTGGCATACAACGAACCCAGGTAGACCTGCAGCGTGTCGAAGATGTCGCTGATCGCCACGCCGTGGGTCTTGGCCTTTTCGCGGTCGATGGCGGCGTCGACTTGCGGCACGTTCACTGTGTAGCTGGTGAACAGGCCGAACAGTTCAGGCACGCTGTGACTCTTGGCAATCACGTTCTGGACTTCTTTGTACAGCTCGTCGTAGCCGAGGTTGCCACGGTCTTCGATCTGCAGACGGAACCCGCCGATGGTGCCCAGGCCCTGTACCGGTGGCGGCGGGAAGATCGCCATGTACGCTTCTTCAATGTTGGCGTATTGGCCATTCAACGCCCCGGCAATCGCCCCGGCCGACATGCTAGCGTCTTTACGCTCATCGAAGGGCTTCAAGGTCACAAACACGATGCCGCTGTTCGGGCTGTTGGTGAAGCCGTTGATCGACAGGCCCGGGAAGGCAATCGCGGCCTCCACGCCGGGCTGTTTAAGGGCGATCTCCGACATGCGCTTCATCACGTTTTCGGTGCGGTCCAGGCTTGCAGCATCGGGCAGTTGAGCGAAGGCCACCAGGTATTGCTTGTCCTGGGCCGGTACGAAACCGGTCGGGGTGTGAGCAAACCCGAAGAACGTCAGCACCATCAGGCCGGCGTATACGAACAGGGCAATACCACTGCCGCGAATCACTCGGCGTACGGTACCCACGTAACCATGGCTGGCCTTTTCGAAAAAGCGGTTGAAGGGACGGAATAGCCAGCCACCGAAGAGCTTGTCGAGGAACTTCGAGAAGCGATCCTTCGGCGCATCGTGACCGCGCAACAACACGGCGGCCAGGGCAGGGGACAGCGTCAGCGAGTTAAACGCCGAGATCACGGTCGAGATCGCGATAGTCAACGCGAACTGCTTGTAGAACTGCCCGGTCAAGCCACTGATAAAAGCGGCTGGAATGAATACCGCACACAGCACCAGCGCTGTAGCGATGATCGGGCCGGTAACTTCGCTCATGGCTTTTTCGGTGGCCGGGAATGGCTCCAGGCCCAGTTCGATATTGCGCTCGACGTTCTCCACCACCACGATCGCGTCATCCACCACGATACCGATGGCCAGTACCAGGCCGAACAATGACAGGGCGTTGAGCGAGAATCCGAACAGGTGCATCACCGCAAACGTACCGATCAAGGATACCGGCACCGCCACCAACGGAATGATCGAGGCGCGCCAGGTCTGCAGGAACAGAATCACCACCAGCACCACAAGGATCAGCGCTTCGAACAGTGTGTGCACCACCGCTTCGATAGAGCCGCGTACAAAAATGGTCGGGTCATAGGCGATGCGGTAATCCATGCCCGCCGGGAAACTCTTTTTCAGCTCGGCCATCTTGCTGCGCACATCGTTGGAGATGTCGATGGCATTGGAGCCGGGGCGCTGGAAGATCGGAATCGCAACGGCCGGCTGGTTATCGATCAACGAGCGCAGCGCGTATTGGCTGGAGCCCAGCTCGACCCGGGCGATGTCTTTTAGGCGCGTGATTTCACCGTTGGCGCCGGCACGAATCACGATGTTCTCGAACTCTTCCTCGGTGACCAGGCGGCCTTGGGTATTGACCGACAACTGGAAGCTGGTGTCACTCGGCGCAGGCTGAGCGCCCAGGGCACCGGCAGCCACCTGGCGGTTCTGCTCGCGGATCGCCGTGACCACATCGGTGGCGGTCAGGTTGCGCGAGGCGGTCTTGTTCGGATCCAGCCATACGCGCAGGGAGTAGTCACCCATGCCGAACAGCTGCACATCGCCGACGCCGCCCAAACGGGCCAGTTCGTCCTTGATGTTGAGGATCGCGTAGTTGGACAGGTACAGCATGTCGTAACGCTGATCCGGGGAGGTCAAGTGCACCACCATGGTCAGGTCGGGGGAAGCCTTGTCCACGGTGATACCGATGCGTGTCACTTCCTCCGGCAGCTTTGGCTGAGTCCGCGTCACACGGTTTTGCACTTGCACCTGCGCGTTGTCCAGGTCGGTGCCCAGGGCGAAGGTGATAGTCAGGGTCAGCTTACCGTCGGCGGTGGACTGCGAGGACATGTACAGCATGTTCTCGACACCCGTGATGGCCTGCTCCAGCGGTGCGGCCACGGTTTCGCCGATGACTTTGGGGTTGGCACCCGGGAAGTTGGCGCGTACCACCACAGTCGGCGGCACTACTTCCGGGTATTCGCTGATCGGCAGTTGGAACAGCGAGATTGCACCCGCGATCAGGATCAACAGCGACAGCACCGCTGCGAAGATCGGCCGCGAAATGAAGAACTTGGAAAAATTCATCTTGAGTCTTATCCCTTAACCGCGTGGAGTCGCAGTGCTGGCGAGCTTGGGCGCGGTCGTTTCCGGCGCCACTTGCTCCAGGTTGCTGGCTTCAAGCGCTTGTCGTTGTTGGGCCAAGGCGGCGAGGGTTTCCTTGCTGGCCATCGGAATGGTTTCCGGCGCGACCGGTGAGCCGGGGCGCACACGCTGCAGGCCCTTGACGATCACGGTGTCGTCCTTGGTCAGGCCGCTGCGTACGATGCGCAAGCCTTCGATCTTGGGCCCCAATTCCACCGCGCGGTAAGCCGGCTTGTCGCCGTCCATCACCAGCACAAACTTCTTGCCCAGGTCGGTACCGACGGCTTCATCGTTGATCAGCACGGCGGAGTAGGTGCCGCTGCCGACCAGCTTCAAGCGCGCATACAGGCCAGGGGTGTATTCGCCCTTGCTGTTGTCAAACACCGCACGGCCACGGATGGTGCCGGTGGACGGGTTGACCTGGTTGTCGACGAAGTTCATCTGGCCCAGGTGCGGGTTGCCGGTTTCGTTGGACAGGCCCAGATACACCGGGGTGGTTGCGCCGCGACGGCCTTCACGGGCCAGTTCGGTGTACTTGAGGAACACACGCTCGTCGGCGTCGAAGTAGGCGTAGACCTTGTCGGTGGAGACCACACTGGTCAGCGCAGTGGTGTCGGCGGTCACCAGGTTGCCGGCGGTGATTTCGGCACGGCTGACGCGGCCGCTGATCGGTGAAGTGACACGGGTAAAGCTCAAGTTCAGGCGGGCCAGGTCCAACTGCGCCTGGATCCCGGCCATGGCGGCGCGGGCCTCCTGGGCGGCGGTGGTGCGCGAGTCGGCCAGTTCAGCGGAGATCGCATTGCTCTGGCGCAGGCGTTCGCCGCGTTGCGCTTCGTTTTCGCTGCGGGTGGCGGCGGCTTTGGTCTGTGCAAGCTGGGCTTCCAGGCGGCGCACTTCGGCCTGGAACGGGCGCGGGTCGATCTGGAACAGCAGGTCGCCTTTCTTGACCAAAGCGCCTTCAGTAAAAGCGACTTGGTCAATCTGGCCGGACACCCGAGGACGAATTTGCACGGTTTCCGGGGCTTCCAGCCGTCCGGTAAATTCGTCCCACTCGTTGACCGGCTGTTCCAGTACCTTGGCCACGCTGACCTTGGCTGGGGGCATGGCGGCCGCTTGTTCGGGAGACTTGCCGCACGCGCTCATCACCACCACGGCCAGAATCGCCAGGGGGAAGCGCAAAAGTTTGAGTGACTGTTCCATGAGGTGCATCCGCCAATGTATTTGAGATGGGCGGATCATGCGCGGCGGGGTGCTATGTCACGAATCGAATGAAGCAAAGGTAACTATCATTCGGAATGATATAAGAGGGGAGTCAGCCCTCTAGCATGGGGGTTTCGTTAGGGAGCTATCAATAGCCTTGATGACAAAAGACTGTTGCCTAAGGTGCATCGAATGCTTCACCCAGAAAATCGATCAAGGCGCGCACCGACGGCATCAGCCCGCGCCGGGATGGAAATACCGCCGTGATAACGCCTTGCACGGGCTGCCACTCAGGCAGCAAGACAACCAGACGCCCCTCGGCGACATCCTCCTTGACCACCACCCATGGCAGGTTGGCGATGCCTACTCCCGCCAGTGTCGCGTTTTTCAAAGTCGGCACATCATCGCTGACCAGGCGCGGCGTGTGCTGGATCTGCGTCGTCGCGCCATCCTGGCCGGTCAGCTCCCACACGTACTGAATCATCAGGTTGCCCCAGTGCACGGTGGGCAGCCCGGCAAGGTCGGCGGGTTGCGAGGGCAGGGCATAGTCCTGCAAAAAAGCCGCGCTCGCCACCAGCACCTGAGTACTTTTACCGAGCAGTTTCATCACCAGTTCACTGCTTTCCAGGGGTGGGAAACACAGGCTCAAGGCAAGGTCATAACCCTCGGCAATCACATCGACCTTACGGTTGAAGCTCTTCACATTCAGTTCGACGTTGCCGCATTGCGCCATGAATTGAGCCAGCATCGGCGCCACCCAATAGTTGAGCAGCGCGGTGGTGCAACTCAGGCGAATCAAGCCGCGTGGTTCTGATTTGTTGAAGGCCACCACATCTTCTGCCGACTCGGCCTCGGCAATCATCGCCACACAATGTCGATAATAAGCCTGGCCGATATCGGTAACCTGGAACTGGCGCGTCGAACGCTGTATCAGCCGCGCCCCAAGCCTTGCCTCAAGCTGACCGACCCTGCGACTCAGGGTCGACTTGGGCAGGTTCAACGCTCGACCCGCCGCCGCAAAGCCGCCGTGCTCGACCACCTTGGCGTAAAGGAAGAGTTCGTTCAGGTCGAACATGGGCAGTGTTCCATTTTTGAGATGCCCCCAGCTTAATCCAACTCAGGCCCTACGTTGAGCGAATGTCAGCGCTTTCATCCGTGCGTCAGTTCAGTGTACGGCTGACCTCACGCAGGCGCGCGTCGCTCAGGTTGCCGGTGGACGCCAACAGGTGCAACTGGGCCATCAGGATCGCATAGCGTTGTTGGGCCAGGCGTTGTTGGGTATCGGTGACTTTCTGTTGCGCATCCAGTACGTCGGTGTTGATGCGGGAACCGGCTTCGAAGCCGTGGGTCACGGCGGCGAGGTTGATCTGGCTGGAGTTCAAGGCCTGCTTGAGTGCCTGATATTGGCTCATGCCGTTGGTGACTTGCAGGTAGGCCTGACGGGCCTTCATCCCGGCGTTGCGGCGTGCGTCTTCGACTTCGTCCGCTGCCTTGCTTTGCAGTGCATGGGCTTCGCGCACGCGACTGCTGGTGCGGCCACCGCTGTAGAGCGGAACGCTCAGTTTGACCCCGACCACGGTCTGGTTATAGCGATTTTCCGGTAACGTCACATCGTATACATCACCGCCGACAGAGGCGAAGCGGCCATGGGCGGCGATCAGATCAAGGGTGGGCAAATGGCCGGCCCGTTCCTTGTCGATGTCCATTTCGGCCAGGCGCTGGGCAATCTGCGCCGCCTGTACGGCGAGGTTGCCTTGTTGCGCGGTCGTGGCCCAATCATCGATGACAGCGGGCACCGGGGCACTGAACTGCGGCTCTTTGCCTGACCAAGGCCCCACCTGTGCGGCAGTCAATTGGGTGAGTGTTTCGTTGGCGATGTCCAATGCACCACGGGCGGCAATCTGTTCGGCGAATGCCTGGTCGTATTTGGCCTGAACCTGCGCGAGCGCGTTAGCGGTGGTAGCCCCGTCGGCCAGCAGTCGCTGGCTGCGCGTCTGGCTCTGGCGCAGGGTTTGTAGCTGTTGTGTGCGGGTGTTCAACAGTTCCTGATTGAGCAGTACGTCGAAGTAAGCGCGGGCAACGCGCAGCATCAGCGCTTGGCGCGCCTGTTCAGTGTGCAGTTCACTGGCACTGATCAACAGTTTGCTTTGGTCGTGGGCGATCACATTCTGCCAACGCAGCAGCGGCTGTGTGAGGACCACCGCGTAGGCGTTGGTGTTATTGCGATTGCGATGATAATCGGAAGAGTCCTCGGCATCGACCCAGGCCGCGCCGCCGGTGACAGACAGGTCTGGCAGCAGGTTGGCACGGCTTTGCGGTTCCTTTTCTGCCGTGGCCAATTGCTGGGCCTGTGCGGCGGCGAACTGCATGTCGTGGGTCAGTGCCTTCTGGTACAGGTGGTACAAGTCATTTGCCGATACCTGGGTGGGCGCGCAGGCGAGTGCCAGCCAATACAGGGGCGTGAGCAGCGAGGTGGTGTTGAGATGCAAACCTGGAATACGCAAGGGGTGTGCTCCACTGAAAGATTTATCGACTGATGTGGCTTCTGCGCATCATCAGCACCATGGGAATCCCGATGGCCATCACCGCTCCCAAGGTGCCGAACAGCATGCTGAACGCCAGCATTTGCCCTTGTTCGCGTGCTTGCATGTAGGGCATCAGGGCCAGGGCTTGTTGATGGCTCGCCAGGCCCAGGGAAAGAAACAGCGGGTCGGTTTCCACGCCTCCCCAGCCACTGGCAACCAGACTCGATTCGGTGACATGTTCGGAAAGCAGGCGGTAGCGTTCCCACGAGAACCGTGTGAGCAGGGTGGCTGCGATGGCGATACCCACGCTGCCCCCCAACTGGCGCATCAGGTTGAGCACGCCCGAAGCACCGGAGATCAATGTCAGCGGCAGGCGGCGCATCGCCAGGTTGGTCAGCGGCACAAAGATCATGCCCAGGCCCAGGCCGCGGATCACCAAGGGCCAGTACAGCGTGTCCGGGTTACTGTCGAGGGTGAACTGGGTGTGCAGGAACATGGCATAGCAGTACATGACGATGCCCAGCGTGACGAACACGCGCTCGTCGATCTTGTTTTCCTGGGACAGCTTGCCGATCACCAAGGTGCTGATGGCGCTGGCCACTGCCCCGGGGAAAATCACCAGCCCGCTCTGGTAAGCGCTCTGCGCCAGTAAGGTCTGCAAGAACAGCGGCACCATGAACAACGTGCTGTACAGCCCGAAGCCCACACAAAATGCACAGATGCATCCCATCAGGAACTCGCGATTCTGGAACAGTGCGACGTTGACGATTGGGTTGGCCACACGCCGCTCCCACCAGAAGAAGCCCACCAGGCTGAAGCTGCTGAGCAACAGGCAGGCTACGGTCCAGTTGGACGCCATCCAGTCCCAGTGTTCGCCGCGCTCCAGCAGGATCTGCAGGCTGCCGACGCCCAGAGCCAGCAAGCAGAAGCCGCTGTAGTCGACGCTGGAAGGTTTTTGTTCGTTGGGCGAGTCGTTGATACACAGCCAGCACAGCAACAAGGCCACGGCACCGATCGGCAAGTTGATCAAGAAGATCCAGTGCCACGACAAGGTGTCGATCAGGTAGCCGCCGACGGTCGGGCCGAGGGTTGGCCCCATCATCACCCCCACGCCGTACAACGCCATGCCGCTGCTGACTTTTTCCTTGGGGAACACGTCGTAGATGATGGCCTGGGAAATGCCCAGCAACCCGCCGCCCGCCAGGCCTTGCAGCACCCGAAACGCGACCAGTTGCCAGAGTTCGGCAGACATCGCGCAACCCAACGATGCCAGTACGAACAGCGCAGTAGAGACCAGGTAATAAGTACGCCGGCCGAACCACGCCGATAGCCAGCCACTGACCGGAAGAATCACCACGTTGGCCACCACATAACCGGTGGAGACCCAGGAGATTTCATCCACCGACGCCCCGTAGGTGCCCATCAGACTGGGAATCGCGACGTTGACGATGGTGACATCGAGCAGCTCCATCATCGAGACCAGCGTGACGGTAAACGCAATCAGGTAGGGCGACCTCATAGCGTCTGGCCGGCGTCGTCAGGTGCGGCCACTTCGACGAACGCGCTCATGCCCGGGCTCAACAGCGACTTATAGTCATCCGGCACAGCGTTTAGCGCGATGCGCACCTGCACGCGCTGCACCACTTTGGTGAAGTTGCCCGTGGCATTCTCCTGGGGCAGCAATGAGAATTTCGCCCCGGTGGCCGGTGCCAGGCTTTCGACGACGCCGTCGAAGGCGTGCCCGGGGAAGGCGTCCACGGTAACTCGGGCGTTCTGGCCGACGCGCACGCGGCCCACCTGGGTCTCCTTGAAGTTGGCGGTAATCCACAGCGGTTCGGTGGCGATCAGGCTCATGAGCTTTTGGCCGGCGACCACAAACTGGCCAGGCTCCACTTCTTTTTTCGAGACAATGCTGCGCAACGGCGCGGTCTGGCGGGTGTCGTTGAGCTGGATCCTGGATTGTTCCAGCTCAGCTTGCGCGGCCGCGATCCGATAGTCCTGCACCTTGAGTTCGGCCTTGTTGGCCAAGGTGCTTTGGGCCGCGGCCTGGGCGTTGCTGCGCGCTACCCCCTGGGCATGGCTGAGGGCATCGAAACGCGCCTTGGCCACTTCCTGGTCCTGGGTGCTCAGCACGCCTTGAGCGCCGAGGCGACGGGCACGCTGGTAGTCGTTACGCGCTTGCTCAAGGTTGGCGCTCGCTTGAGCCAGGGCCGCTTGCGCGGCCTCGCGCATGGCCACTGCACCGAGCACCTGGCTGTCCAGCGCCCCCGGCACGCCTGCGCGCCCGGCGGCGGCGAGCAGCGCTTGCCACTGTGCTTCGCGCTGCTGCAGCTGGTAGCGGTATTCACTGTCGCGGATCTGAAACAGCAGGTCGCCGCTTTGTACTGTGACGTTGTCCACCACCGGCACACTGATCACCACGCCCGAGAGCTTGGCCCGTACCGGGATGATCACCCCGTCGAGTTCGGCGTTGTCGGTACTCACGTAGGTGCTGGAATACTGCCAGCGCTGCCAGCCCAGTATCAGCAACCCGCCGACCACGACGCCGCACAGCGTCAGTTTTATCAACTTGCCTTTGGTCATGTGGTACTCCCTGTCGATGCACGTTGAGGTCAAGCAGGCTCAGAAACGGTGTGGACCTCCCGCGCAGGACGGCTCACCGTCGGCTGAGCCTTGTCCAGCAGGAACTGATGCACGCCATTCCACAGGTCAATCCGTGAGTTGATTGCGGTTTTCGCACTCTCGACCATGTGCAGGTGTTGCGCGGGGCTGGTGACGATTTCGGCGATGATGCGTTTGGCCGCCGGGCCGTGATCGTCACCATCCATCTCGATGTGGCGCTTCAAGTAATACGTGAGCATCGGTACCTCGCTTTCACTGACCGACCATTGCGACAGCAGGCGACCAAACATGTCGGGGATAATGTCTTCACGCCCGAAGAAGAAGTACGCCAGGACCGCTTCGGTGCTGCCGTGTTGCGCAATATCGAGGGTCTGGCACATGAACACTTTGGCCGCCGTTGGAATCTCTCCGTGGTTGAGCGCCTTGGCCAGCGGAACCTTGGCCTGGATAGCGGCCAGGAAGCGGCGGAATACGCTGCTGTCGGCGCCGATTTCATCCATGGCCGCGAGGTACAGGTCCAGGTGGCTGATAAAACCGCCCTCGGGATGCTCGTCGGTCTCTTCACCGACCACGATTTCGTTGATCAGGCGGGCGGCGGTGATGTGTACCGGCGGTACCCAGGGCAACTCCACGCAGGTGAGGTCGCGCTGGATACGCTTGAGCAAGGTCATGAAGTCCCAGACGGCGAACACGTGAAATTCCATCAGGGTGCGCACGTCTTCTACGGTGCGGATACTGGCGAACAAGGGGTGACTGAACAGCTGCTCGCGCTCGGTTTCAATGTGGCTATCGATATCAAAAGGCATGCGTGCTCCTGCGGCCTGAAGGGTCAGGCAGAAAATCCAGCGGAAATTAAGGGTGTGTGTCGTTTACCGTGTTTGTACGGTAGGGGTGGCGCCCGGTGGCATACCGGAAAGACCGCACGAAGTGCTTTTCCAGCAGGTATTGCCGGTTTTCGTACCACCCCGCGTCCAGCAGTTGACGGTGTACCTTGGGCAGTCGCCAGCAAGGCACCGCGGGGTAAAAATGATGTTCCAGGTGAAAGTTCGAACCCGCGTGCAGCCAGGTGTTGAGGCGCGAAGTGCGTGAACGCGCTGGCGGCAAGTGCGGGCCTGCGTCGAAAGCATGTTCTTGATAGGCATTGACCGCCGACAGCATGAACGCCACCGCCAGGCTCAAGGAAAACCCCAGCAGCAACCCGTCGATGAGCCACATGGCCAGCCCATAAAGGCTGAGCCATACAACCTGACAGGCGATATTGCAGCGCGCCAGCCATTGCACCTGGGCTGAACTCAACGGCAGCGCCGAGGGATTGCCCAATGGCCCGAACGCCAGGCGCCAGGTGGTCTGCAGATAACGCAGGGTGGCGATCAAGCGCGACAGGGTGATGCGGCTTACCAGTGTGTGGTAACGCGAAAAGAGCCGGTAGTCCGGGTCCTTCGTGCTGTTGCTGTAACGGTGGTTTGCCAATGGTCTACAAAGTAACCGGTCACACAGAACCCCGGCAGCAGCGAACTGGTGGCAATGCCCAGGTAGCAACTGCGCATGGGGTTCGCACTCAGGTTGAAGTGGAAACCTTCATGCCCAAGGATCGCTTGCAGAAATAACCCGTATCCCGCCAATACCACCAACGGCAAACACACCAGCGTCCACAGGGTGGAAGCTGTGGTCGTCACCCACACAAACAGTGCCAGTGGCAACAGGTACAGGCTCAAGGCGTAGGCGATGATCAGCAAGGACTCCCTCGGCCGGGCCTTGAACAAGGCACGGTCGAGACGGACCTGGGGCTTGGGGTGCAGGTGGCTGGCCATTGGCGACGGCTTACTCGATCAGTTCAGGGTTGAGCACCAGGTGGCCGCCGCGCGTGAGCGTGCGCAGGCGCATGGCGATAAAGCCATCCACCACGCTCGGCACGCTGCGTGCGGTATACATGGCCAGCGTGCCCATGAACGTCAGCCCCCGGTTGCGCAGGCCATTTTTCTGGCAGGCACGTACCAGGCCGTTCGCGGCGGCATCCAGCTTTTCTTCGAGGGACAGCAGGGTCTTGTCACCCCATTTGAAGGTCACCAGGCGTTTGACCGACAGGCCCACACGCTGCGCGGGCAAGTGGATCGCCGTGTCGATGAACCCCGGGTACACCGTGACCACGTCAAGTTCCCCGCGATACTGCATGCGCAGCACATCCGAATAAGCGCTCAGCGCACGTTTGCTCGCAGCATAGGCGGCCACGTAGGGTGCATTCACCAGCGCGAACAGTGAGGACACGTTGACCACTTTGCCGCGCTTTCGCAGCAACCCCGGCAGGAACCCCGAAGTCAGTTGCCAAGGCGCGAACAGGTTGACATCCACCGCGCGGGTCACCTCATCGGTGACGCCGGTTTCGCCGCGTTCCAGCGTCAGGGTGCCGGCGTTATTGACCAGAATGTCGATGTCGCCGAAATCGGTGCTGATAGCGCTGATCACGTTGGCCACGGCGTGGCGGTCGCACAGGTCGACTTGATAAAACGCGTCCAGCAGACTGCTGTCTTGCGGTGCGAGGATGTCGAGGCCAATCACGGTGGCGCCCAGTTGCTTGAGTTTGCAGGCCGCTGCGAAACCCAGGCCGCGCGCGGTGCCGGTGATAACAATGGTTTTTCCGAGCAGATTCATGAGTGCGCTCCGGTCATGCTGAAGGTTGATGCGGACAAGTAGGTGTCAAGGTTGGTCGCCATCGAGATCCTGGCCGGTGGATGAAATTGCAAACCGCGGCAGGCCATCAACCCGTTGGAGCTCAGGTTGCTGGTGATGAACGCCATCCCGCCCAACATGGCGTGAGCCTGGTCGGAGAGCTGGGCAAGGCGTTGCTCGATGCCGTAACGCACCAGCAGCAGACGGGCCAGCACGTTAGGCAAGTCCTGTGGGTTGCGCTCGATATCCAGGGCCGCGCCTTCCAGCGCGCTGATCGCCAATTGCAGGTCGGCTGCCAGGTCCACGCGGTGATGCGCGGTCCAGCGGGCGGCGTCTGTGACCGACTCGATCAGGCCGGCGCAGGCACCCACATAGGATGCGCAAATCAACAGTTCGAACCAGATAAAACCCACGGTTTGCACGTCGCCCAGCTGGTGGGTGTAACCGGCGGAAAACACCATGCGCTCGGGCACCAGCACTTCGTTGAGGCGCACTTCGATGCTTTCAGCGCCGGCCAAGGCGCTGTTCTGCCAGAAGGGATTACGGCTGATGCCCGGCGCAGTGGCCGGAATCAATGCGACCATCAGCTCTTCGCCGCCAGGGGTTTGGCGGATATAGCTGGCGGTGAGCAAGTCCATCGACTGTCCGAGGCAGCAGGGCTTCTTGCTGCCGCTGAGTAACACCCCCTCTGGGGTGTGCACCGCTTGCATGGCCGAGTCGAGAATGCCCGCTCCGCTGGTGCCCTCGGCAAACCCCGAAGACAGCAACAAGCGTTTTTGCGCGACGGCAGCCAGCAACAGGCCTTCGGCGCCGCCACCGTTCTGCGTGAGTGCCAATAAGCTCGCCACGGAAAACTGGTGCATGGTGCTGGCCACTGCCAGCGAGGGCGAGCGGGCCCCCAGGGCGATCTGCACATGCACCGCGTCGAGGATATTCGCGCCCAGCCCGCCGGCTTCGCGGTTGACCAGCAAACCCACCGGGCCATGTTGCTTGAACAGGGCGATGACCTCGCTCTGTGGCGCCTCACGCTGGGCCGGAGGAATGGCCGCCAGACGCTCGTCAAAACCAGGGGCGTAGCGTTGAAGCAGATCGCGTGAGCGATTCAGTAACGACAGTGACATGGTTCAGGCCTTCAAGTAGCTCGCCGGAAACAGGCCGGTGATGATCGAGTGAATGTTGTCCCGGATGGCTTGTTTGGCCACAGGGTCGAGCATGTCCGCGAGCATCGGCAGGCCCAGGTCGAAGCGCGATTTGAAGGAGATGATCGCGTCCTTGCCGTCCGGCAAGACGTGCCAGGTGCCGGAGAAGTGATCGACGTCGCCGGCCATCTGCTCGAAATGAATTTCCCGGGTGTCGGCATTGAAGGTGTCACGCTCCTGCCACTTGAGAATGCCGCTGTGGAAGTTGACCTCCCAGGACGTAAACGACACCTGGTCGCTGACCTTGTTGATGCTGATATCGCGCACCGACTCGCAGAGCTCGACGTAATTGCTGAAATCGCTGATCACCGCAAATACTTCATCAGCGCAGGCATGGGGAATATGGGCCTGCACGTTGACTTCTTGCATGGGGGAAAACTCCATTTAAAGGGATGGCATCGAAGTGGTCAGTGCCTGGGTGAAGCCTTCGATCAACCAGTTGCAATCCTGGGCCGTCAGCAATGGCGACGGCGTGAGCCTTATCACCCGGTGATCATTGAGCGAGTGGCACACGATGATGCGCTGCTCGATCAGGGCCATGACCATATTGGCGGCGATTGAGGCCTCGGCGAACTCAAAGCCCAACAGCAAACCCGCACTGCGCAGTTGCACACGTTCGGCCCAACCTCTTTGTTGCAACAGCGCGCTGAAGCGGGCGTGCAGGTCCTGGCCCAGTAACCGGGCACGCGCGACCAGGTCTTCTTGCACCATCACTTGCAGCGTGGCCTGCACGGCCGCCATGGCCAGCGGGTTGGCGCCGAAGGTCGAGGTGTGGACCGTAGGGTTGCGATTGAACGGCGCATAGATCGTGGCGCTGGCGACCATGGCGCTCACCGGTACGCAACCGCCGGACAGGCTTTTACCTACCAGCATGATGTCGGGCACCACCTGTTCCTGGTCACAGCCCCACCAATAGCCGGTGCGGCCCAGGCCAGATTGGATCTCGTCGATAATCAGCACGGCGCCATACTGATTGCACAGCTCGCGCACACGCCTGAGGTAACCCGATGGCGGCAGAATGACTCCCGCTTCGGCCTGGATCGGTTCGAGGATCACGCAGGCCTTGTCCGGCGATGCGCGTAGTTGCTGCTCAAGTGCGACGCTGTCGCCAAACGGCACGAACTCGCTGTCGCTGAGCAACCCATTGAAGGGTTCTCGGTAGCTCTCGCGGCCGGTGACGGCGAGGGCGCCGAGGGTCTTGCCGTGGAACCCCCCGAAGGTCGACAGCGTACGACGGCAACCGTTGAGGCGCGCGAGCTTCAAGCCGGCTTCGGTGGCCTCGGCGCCTGAATTGCAAAAGAACACATAGTCCAGGTCGCCCGGGCACTGCGCTGCCAGGGCGCGTGCGGCAAAGGCCTGTTGCGGGTTGAGCAACAACTTGCTGGCCAAAGCGTTTTGCTGCAGTTGCCGGGTAACCGCTTCCACGACGACCGGGTGGCCATGGCCGAGGAAAAACACGCCATAGCCGCCTGCATCCAGGTATTGACGGCCTTGCTCGTCGTAGATGTAGACGCCACGGCTGGATTGCTCGATCGGCAGGTTCATCAGCGAAGCGAGGCGTGCGTAGCCCGAGTTGACGTGCTGGCGCAGGTATTGGTCGACCTGTGCGGCGTCGAGAGTAGGTTCGATAACAGTGTGGTTCATGCCACGCTCGCTTCTGTGGACGTTGTCACCGGCTGCTTGAGCATGCGCGTCAGAGCCCCCAGCTTGGGTGCCAGGTGGTTGAGCGACAGCAGCAACTCGCGGCCAACATCACGCTGGCTGAACGCCGGCTCGCCGAGTAACTGCGGCAATGAGGTGGGCAGTGGCGTGCGCAGGCAGGCATAGCGGCACAACTGCGTGGCACGGGTCAGGGCAGCCTGGATATTGCCGCTCAGCGCCGGCAGAAATACCGGGCGAATCAATCGTTCGTAAATATCCGGCGCCATGCAGCGTGGCCGTGTGAAGGGTTGCATCTGGGCTTCCATGGATTGGCACATCAGGTCCAGCAGCCCCGTCAGATCCAGGGCCTGTGGACCGCTGGTGAGAAAGTAGTCGTCGCCGATCAAACGCTGGTGCAGCGCGTTGGCAATCGCTCGGGCCGCGACGTCACGGGCGATCAGGTCGACATAGCCAGCAGGCGGGCAGGGTACGATGGGCAGTACGCCAGACATCATCAGCCCCATGGTCATATGGAAACCTTGAAAGTTGGGCATATGCCCTGTGCTGGCGTCACCGATAATGATGGACGGACGAAAGATCGACACATCGATGCCGGCCGAGCGCACCAGGGTTTCGGCCTGGCGCTTGGCGACTTCGTATGGCGTTTCCGCTTGCACGCCTTCGTAATAGTCGCAAGGGTGGGTAAAGGCGGTGCTGATGTGATACAGCGGCACCTTGGCTTGCTGCACGAAGGCCACGACGTTTTCGGTGCCGAGGTAGTTCACCGAAAAGATCTGATCGATATCACCGTCCAGGCGCGTCACCGCCGCGGCGTGGATCACCCAGTCGACACGCTCAACCAGCGCCGCATAAACGTCGCTGGCCAAGCCCAGGTCAACGCTGCAAATATCACCCTTGAGCACTTCCACTCGGGGATCGCGGATACGGCTTTTGCGCGCCAGGCAGACCAGGTGAAAGTCCTCTGCCAGGCAGTCGATCAGTGACTCACCGAGCACCCCTGAGCCTCCAGTGAGAAGGACGGTTAGTTTTTGCTGTGCTGACATGTAGGGCGCATCCTGCGGATTCATCGAAAGAATTCATGGTGCGTTTCGCCGAATTGCAGGCACAGGTGCCCCGGGCGAACACTCTTCTATTCACTTTCGGTGGCGCTGAGGTGCTCTGGGAGGAGGTGATCAGCGCTTAACGTTGTCGCGAATAAGATGCGATCGATATTGGCGTTTTGATATCAGTGCGTCTTGAACGAAACGCTTGTCTTACGCAAAACCTCAGCGGCGGTGCGCGGCGTCATGCCAATCATGCGGCGCATCATGCGAGCCAGATGCGCCTGGTCGGAGAAACCGCCGTCGGCGGCCGCGTCCGATAACGTCGAACCGCCGGCCAGGGATTTGGAGGCCCGTTCCAATTTGTTCCAGATGATCCACTGGGAGAGGGAAACACCCATCTGGTGGGTGGCGACGCAGCGCAACCGGGGGCTGGACAACCCCACCGCCTGGGCAGCGCGACTGACGCAACCTGGGCCGTCGCGGTCCAGGCGCAAAATATTCAGGGCTTTGTGGAGCCTATGGTCGATCGGCGGGGTAATTGCCAGCAAACGCGAGAGGGCATCGACAAAGTGCGACAGGGATGTGCTACGGCGAAAGCACGTCAGCAGTTCATCACTGGCCAGGGCGATGCCATCGTCCTGGAGCAACGCATTGAGTGCACGGCCCAACGCCGTGTCCGGGCTGACATATAAAAACGCTACCGGATGACTCTCCGCCACGGCACGGTGTTCGACGTTGGGACCGATGATCACACCTGCCGCACGGAGCACCCTTCCGGGCAACTCAAGGGTGGCGGGGTGACCTACGCCGATGCACAGTTGGATGGCGACATGGGAGTGAGCAGTGTTTTGATCCGCACGGCCAATGTAGCCGGCCCACGAGTCGCCAAAGGTAACGCTGCCATCCCACATTTGAAGTCTTCCTTGACGTGTTGGGTGATTGTTTGACGCGTGCAGGGTAGGCCTGCGCAGGGCTGGATTCAAGCGCGGCGCTGGGTCGCTGTCTTTTCGTTGCACAGCGAGTGCATATCAAGCCGACGCTCGCTAGAGGCTATCCGGATCGCCGAAAAACATCTGAATCCGCGACCTCAACCACCGCTCCCCCGGATCATTATCCTGCGACCCCCGCCATGCCATATGCAGCTCAAACGAGCGCACGGGCAGCGGCGGGTCTTCGGCGCGCAACCCTCCCGCCGCGGTCAACGCTTCAGCCGCATAATCCGGCACTGTGGCCAGAATGTCGGTACCCGCCAGCAACGTGCCCAGCCCGTTGAACTGCGGCACGGCCAGTACTACGTGGCGTTTGCGGTCGAGTTTCTCCAGCTCGTCATCAATAAACCCGCTCAGGTCGCCGGCGAATGACACCAATGCATGGGGGCGTGAGCAGAAGTCGTCCAGGCTCAGCGAGCCGGGCACGCTGTCGGCGCGCAGCAGTTTTGGCAGGCTGCGCCGCAGTACCTTGCGTTTGGCATTGGCCGGCAGGTCGGCGGTGTAGCTGACGCCGATGGAGATTTCACCGGAGGCGAGCAGACTGGGCATCAGGATGTAATTGACGCGGCGTACCACCAGCACAATGCCGGGGGCTTCGGAACGCAGGCGTTTGAGCAATTGCGGAAGCAGGGCAAATTCCACGTCATCGGACAGGCCGATGCGGAACACGGCGGTGCTGGTGGCGGGATCGAATTCGGCGGCGCGGCTGACGGCGGTGGAAATCGAGTCCAGGGCCGGGGAGAGCAGGGCGAAGATTTCCACGGCGCGGGCCGAGGGTTCCATGCTGCGCCCGGTGCGCACGAAGAGCGGGTCATCGAACAGCCCACGCAGGCGCGACAAGGCCGCGCTGATGGCCGGCTGGCCGAGGAACAATTTCTCGGCGGCGCGGGTCACACTGCGCTCATGCATCAAGGTTTCGAATACGATCAAGAGGTTAAGGTCGACACGACGCAGGTCGTTACGGTTCATCTTGTGTCCTGGAAGAGTCTGCAAACTTGATGTGAGCGGTCACACAGGAACCCATAAGGTCCTATTCAGAAGCATGACCGGCATGAATCTTACGGGGAAAGGCTGGTACTCTGCACCGGCTAATTGATTTTTCCTACGATAGTTGAGGTCTGCTCCTCCTTCGCGGAATCAATGACAGGCATGTCGACTATTAATGGCGACCGGTGGTCTTACCTGGAAAGCCCAGATAAAGTTCATGGCATTAGAGGTTACTTTGACGAGGTTTGCGATGTCCCGCACGATCCGTTTTCACAAGTTTGGTCCGGCCGAGGTGCTCAAATGCGAAGAGCATGCAGCCGCGCAGCCCGCACCGGGCGAAGTGCAGGTGCGTGTCGAGGCAATTGGCATCAGCTGGTACGACATTCTGTGGCGCCAGAACCTGGCGTCTTCCCATGCGCGCTTGCCTTCGGGCCTTGGTCATGAAATGGCCGGTGTTGTTGTCGCCCTCGGTGAGGGCGTGGATGACTTGGCAGTGGGCGATAAGGTGGCCAGTTTTCCGGCCGAGAGCCCCAATGATTACCCGGTGTACGGCGAGCAGATAGTCCTGCCCCGTTCGGCCCTGACCCGTTACCCGGATGTGTTGAGCCCGATTGAAGCCAGCGTGCACTACACGCCGTTGCTGATTGCCTACTTTGCCTACATGGATCTGGCGCGGGTCAAACCGGGGCAGTTTGCCTTGGTGACCGATGCCAGCCATTGTTCCGGCCCATCGTTTGTACAACTGGGCAAGGCCTTGGGTGTGCGGGTGATCGCCGCTACCAAAGACAGTGCCGAGCGCGAATACCTGCTGTCCCTTGGGGCAGAAAAAGTCATCGTCACCGAAGAACAAGACCTGCTCATGCAGATCAACAAGTTCACCGATAACCGTGGCGTGGACGTGGTATTCGATGGCCTGGGTGGCCCGCAGATGTCGCTGCTCGGTGATGTGCTGGCACCGCGTGGCAGCCTGGTGCTGTATGGCCTGCAAGGCGGCAACCAGACGCCGTTCCCGGCCTGTGCGGCGTTCCAGAAGAACATTCAGTTCTTCGTGCACTGTATCGGCAACTTCACCGGCAAGCCGGAACTGGGCATCATCCAGGACCAGGTGGCAGTGCAGCGCGCCTTGCGTGAGATCAACCAACTGACGGCCGACCGGGTGCTGGTCCCACTGAAAACCACGGTGTTTCCGTTCGGTAAGTTCGTCGAAGCGCATCGATACATGGACGAATGCCCGTGTCGTGAGCGTGTGGCTTTGCAGGTTGAAGCTGTTTGAGCTGTAGGACTATTCGTAAATGAATACGTTGGCGTCTGAGCCTATGAGGCAAATGCGCCATTTGACAGGGCTTAACCCGCATCAGGGTTGAGCCGCCGCGAGGGTGTTGCGCCCTGCAAACAATACCTTTTTTCCTTACGCCGCCCTGAATTCCAGCGCGGCGCTGTTGCGTGCGCGCCAAAAAAGTTCGGTCGCCTGCCCATCTGAACTGCTTTCAGGCGTTGTTCTGTATCTGTTAATCATTATTTGAGTGCCGATAATTGTGTCTTCGCTGTCATCTCAAGGATTGAGCAATGATTGAATACCTGACATTAACGTCTCGCACCTCTGAAACTAGCGATGCACGGGTCGCCTTCTCGAAAGTGCAAAACAAATACGCAGTCGCTTTACCTGAGCCAACAATGAGCGGGTAACTAATATGCGTCGGACGTTTCCTTAGTTGCTTAGTTAAAGTGGTGTAGGGCGTTGTCGGAATATTCCTAAGACATGCGGCCAGCCGCGCTGGAAGCCGTGCACGCCCACGACTCAGCATCGGTGGCGCCATTGACTGCTCCGGTGAGCGGTCCTGCGATTTTGTTGCAGGGTGCTAATGTTGAATCAACCTCGCACGATGCAACTGACGACAAACTTATAGATGTAATGGGTCGAGCAATGACAATTGATAATTGCTTGAAGCTAATATTTCAATTCAGGTAGTAGAACGATGAGCGCTATTCATGAGCAAGCCATGAACTATGTTTACCAGCAAGTTCTGCAACGGTTGGTCGGGCACTTTACCCGTGACGAACGTACCGCACTGCAACTGTTGATCCAGCGAATTGTGGTAGCGGCCGGTGGCATGGAACAAGTAGGCAACTACAAAGTGCTGATTGCTCACGGCGGGGGTGAGGTCAGCAGCTACACCCTGGCGCTGTTGCGTGCGGCGCAACTGAGCATCGCCGGGCGTGCACCCAAGACTTTTCATCTGCGCGTGGCAACGTTGCGGCATCCGGGAATGACTCAGGCAACGCTTGATTCACTGCACCAGGGCTATGGCGCGTTGTTCTTCCATGATGATTCTCGGGTTGAACTGCTGATGGTCGAAAACCATGAAGTACTGCCCTTTAATCATCAGCGCCCGGCGTCCAGTGCCGGGCGTGAAGTCAGCCAGCGCAATATGCTGATGATAGGGCACCTGACGTCCGGGGACATTCGCGCCATCCTGCGCAACGACACGTATCTGGCCCTTGGCGATTTCTATCAGCGGGTTGCTACCTGGAACGGCGGTGTGCACGCAGTGGTCAGCGGCGATTCGGTGCGCAAGCAAAGCCAATACATCGCGTGGCTGAAGAAAAATGCCCTGGCAACCGGTCTCGCGTTCGCGCCCGGCAAGCCGACATCGCTCAACGGGTTGTTTGCACGCATGGAAGAATGGAGCGTCGGCTGCTACCGCGACCTCTATGGCGAGCACTACGCGGGCACCGAGAACCCAGGCCGGGGCGGGCACCGGCATTTGGCCTACATCGGTATTGCCGACCTGCTCGACGATGTCGACGTCGCGCGCGCGCCGCTGCTTACGGAGTTTCTGGCTCACAAGCGCGACCCGTTCGAGTTCCAGTTCAGCCACCCAGCCTATCCAAACCCATTGCTCATGGCACATATGTACGGCTTGCAGGCCCAATGCCTGCGTGAGCTCTCCTATGAGCACGGTGTCGAAGGTTTTGTTCGTCACGCGGCAGACTACATGCTGCGCAGACGCGTCCCCATTGAGTTGATCACCGAGGCGTCCAGCCCGGATGGGCGGGTATTGTCGACCACCTACGCCCAGGCGTTTTTTGGTCTGGATGAAAGTCAGTTGACTTGCCTGCTGTTCGCGCCTTTCGTTCAGCATGGCGAACGGCTGGAGGGCTTCTTGCGTCAATGCCATCCCGGCATGTTGGTGGCACTGCCCGAACTGCACAAGGCGCTGCAGGGCAAGCCTGCTGCGGACATGTTGCATCAGTGGCTGGTAGACACCAGTGGTTTGCCGCTGGCCTTATTGCAGCATTTGTATCGCAAGCGAACATTGCCGGCTGCGCACGGCTCTCGCATCCACAAACAACTGTTTAGCCGGCCCGAGGCCCGGATCGCCCAAGTGTCGGGGCGCTAGCACCGTGCATTGGCGTATAGATGCCGGTGAGCGGCGATGAACCTGAGGGGAGAGCGGCAGGCAGACTTTGCCTATCAGGCGGTGTACCGCTACATGATCAACCTGATCAACGAAGTCAGCCTGGAAACGCCGGTCAAGTTGCCGTCGTTGCGTCAGTTGTCGACACGCATGAACGTGTCGATCTCGACGATTCAGTACGCTTACTCTTTGCTGGAAAAGGAAGGGCGGGTCTACTCGGTGGCCAAGTCTGGCTATTTCGCCTGGCCTGTGGCGACAAACCCGCCGGTCATGGCGGGGGGCC
>NZ_SPKL01000029.1:46569-139965 GCF_023127755.1 Pseudomonas sp. W2Aug9
GGCGCGACGCCCGACCATGGTTGTGCTCAGTGGTGATGAGCCGGCGTTGTTGGGGTCACTGGATGGCGCTTTGCTTGCGCTGGAGCGCCAGCTGGTGCGCAGGTATCCACACCACCTGCAACCGTCGCAACCTTCTGGCGTATGGGAATTACGGGCGGCATTGGCGGCCCGTTATACCTCGTCGCCTAGCCATTGCTGGCAGGCCGACGAGGTGTATATCGGCGCCGATCTTCAGGGCGTACTGCAAATCCTGATCGACACGCTTGGCCTCGAGGGTACGGTGGTGCTGGCTGAATCGCCCTGCGATTACCTGGTCTTGCGCCTGTTACAGGGCGCTGGCGTGCGGGTTATCGAACTGCCCTGGCACGCCGATGGCAGCTTCGACTTGGCCACGTTCGAGCACCTGCTCAAGCACGAACCGGTACACCTTGTGCTGCTGTCCTCCGTGGTCAGCATGCCCTCGGGTAATGCGCTGACGCTACCCGAACGGCTGCAAGTAGCGCATTTGCTGGAGCGGCACGCCTGTTGGTTGCTGGAGAACGACACATTTGGTGAGCTGAGCTTCGTGTCGTCGCAAACGGCTTTGCGCAACCTGGTCAACCCGCAGCGGCTGATTGTGTTTTCTTCGTTCGAAAAGGTGTTGGGGCCAGAAGCGCCGTTTGGGTACCTACTGACGCAGCAAATGGGCAGTGAGTTGCAGCGCCAGTTTTTGCTGCGCTCATTTCGACTTTCATCCATTCGGCAACGCGCCATTGCTCGGCTATATGAGAGCGGGCGGTTGGATCAGCACCTGCAGACGTTATGCCAGCGCCTCCAGGAACAGGCGCAAGCCATGAGCCATCGGTTGGATGTGCATATGCAAGGGCGTGTGAGTTATCGAATGCCTATCGCCGGGGCAAGTTTCTGGTTGCAGTCGGTGGCGCCGGTGGATATGCGTCTGGTGTTCCAGCGCATGCTCGCCCAGCAGGTCGTGATTGCGCCGGGGGAGTTGTTCAGCCTCTTAGGCTTGCATCACCAGCATATGCGCTTGAGTCATACGTTCAGCGGCCACCCCAATCTGGATATTGTCCTGAATGCGCTGGCTCAGGCGCTGCTCCAGGCACAGACCGATTAATGTGTGAAACTTCTCTCCGAATTGTGGGATCGATAACATCGCTCAGTAGTCCAACTCTGAGTAAACTGTCATTTTTTCCGAATCCTTATTTTCCGAGGTTTATGCATGACTATCAGTCCTTTTGCGGGCAAACCGGCACCGGCTCAGTTGCTGGTGGATATCCCGCGACTGGTCACGGCCTATTACACCGGCCAGCCTGATGCAGCAATCTCTACCCAGCGTGTAGCCTTTGGTACCTCCGGGCACCGAGGCAGTTCGTTCGAGCTGAGCTTCAATGAATGGCATGTGCTGGCGATCAGCCAGGCGATCTGCCTGTACCGTGAAGCCCAAGGCATCACAGGGCCGTTGTTCGTTGGCCTGGATACCCATGCATTGTCCACGCCGGCCGGTGCCAGTGCCCTGGAGGTGCTCGCTGCCAATGGCGTGCACGTCATGCTGGCTGAGGGCGATGAGTACACACCGACCCCGGCGATTTCCCACGCCATCATTTGCTACAACCGCGGCCGCACCAGCGGCCTGGCGGACGGCATTGTGATCACCCCGTCGCACAATCCGCCGCAGAGTGGCGGCTACAAGTACAACCCGCCCAATGGCGGCCCGGCCGATACCCACGTCACCAAGTGGATTGAAGCCAAAGCCAATGAACTGCTAGCCAACAAGCTTGCTGGGGTCAAGCGCATCACCCATGCCCAGGCGCTCAAGGCGGACACCACTCATCGCCATGACTACCTCAACAGCTATGTAGCCGACCTGATCAATGTGATCGATATGGACGCGATCCGTAGCACTGATCTGCGCCTGGGCGTTGATCCATTGGGCGGGGCGGGGGTGCGCTACTGGTCGGCGATTGCCGAGCACTACCGCCTGAACCTGGAGGTGGTGAACACCGAAGTGGATTCCACCTTCCGCTTCATGAGCGTGGACTGGGATGGACAGATCCGCATGGACCCATCCTCCAGCTACGCCATGCAGAGCCTCATTGGTCTCAAGGAACGTTTTGACGTGGCGTTTGCCTGTGACCCGGATCATGACCGTCACGGTATCGTCACGCCCTCCGGCGGCCTGTTGGCGCCGAACAACTACCTGGCGGTGTCCATCGATTACCTGTTCCAGAACCGTCCTGATTGGCGAGCCGATGCTGCGGTGGGCAAGACCGTGGTCAGCAGTGGCCTGATCGATCGCGTGGCTGCACGTATGGGCCGGCGCCTGTATGAAGTGCCGGTGGGCTTCAAATGGTTTGCCGATGGCTTGTTCGAAGGCTCGTTGGGTTTTGGCGGCGAAGAAAGCGCTGGTGCTTCGTTCCTGCGCAAGGACGGCACGGTCTGGAGCACTGACAAGGACGGCCTGATCCCGGCCTTGCTCGCAGCGGAAATGACCTCGCGCAAGGGCCAGGATCCCAGCCAGATCTACCGCGGCCTGACCGATGCACTCGGCGAACCGTTTGCCATTCGCGTGGATGCCAAGGCGACCCCGGCGCAGAAAGCCCTGCTGGGCAAGCTGTCGCCGGAGCAGGTGACGTCCACCCAATTGGCCGGCGAGAGCATCCAGCAGATCCTCAGCCATGCCCCGGGCAATAACCAGGCGATTGGCGGCTTGAAGGTCATGACTGAAAACGGCTGGTTTGCTGCGCGGCCATCGGGTACCGAGGACATCTACAAGATCTACGCCGAGAGCTTTATCGGCGAAGAACACCTCAAGCAGCTGGTGGAAGAGGCGCAGGTGCTGGTGGACGGCGCAATTTCCCAGTAACGGTGTAGGAGGGGGCTTGCCCCCGATAGCGGTGGGTCAGTCACAGATGTGTTGACTGGCATAACCTCATCGGGAGCAAACTCCCTCCCACATTAGATAGCAGCATGATGCAAGATCAGGCCAGGTCGACCAGCACGATCTCGCTGTCCTCGATCGCCGTCACCCGCAACACTTGCTCATCCTCAACGGCCACGCCGTCTCGCGCCTGTGCGCGCAAACCATTGACTTCAATTACGCCGGTTGCCGGCACCAGGTACGCCCGGCGTCCGTTGTCCTGCCGGTATTCGGCGCTTTCCCCAGCTTTCAGGTTCGCCGCCACCAAGCGTGCATCGGCACGAATGCGCAGGCTTTCACTGTCGCCAGCCTTGCCGCTGGCCAGCGTCACAAAGCCTTCACGATTACCTTGCGGAAACGGCTTGGCACCCCAGGACGGTGGCAAGCCGGCCTCATTCGGGATGATCCAGATCTGGAAGATCTTGGTCGGGGTGGCTTCCAGGTTGTACTCGCTGTGCGCGATCCCGGTACCAGCGCTCATCACCTGTACATCGCCCGCCTCGGTGCGGCCTTTGTTGCCCAGGTTATCGGCATGGCTGATTGCGCCTTCGCGTACGTAGGTGATGATTTCCATGTCGCGGTGCGGGTGCTGGGGGAAACCGCTGCCAGGCGCGATGATGTCGTCGTTCCATACCCGCAAATTGCCCCAGTGCATACGCTCGGGGTCGTGGTATTCGGCGAATGAAAAGTGGTGATGGGCGTCGAGCCAGCCATGATGGGCGCCGCCGAGGGTGTTGAAAGGTCGAAGTTCAAGCATGATCGTCTCCTGTGAATGAGCCCATCATCCAGCAGCGCATGATCGATAAAAAGCGTAAAAAATGCCTGATTCCTATCCATCAATTCGATCATTTAAACCTGCTTCAACTTTCACTTCATCGCCTAACTACATGACCGTAAAGCAATTGGCTGGAACTGAGCGTCGATTCCGGCGACCATGGCGGCCTTGTCAAAGCCAAGCTCATCGCAGGAGTCCGCGTGCCGCAACAAAAGCCTGATCTGCCCCCTGAACTGCGCCCCTTGGCTGAAATGCCGTTATTGAAGCGGCTGGCCGCTCGCCTGTTCGGCCATGGCCTCACCCGTTTGCGCGCGCAGCACCGGTTTTCCTGGCTGCATGGCCAGGCCGACGGTTTTCGCAATGGGCATGAAGCCGGTGTGGAATATGGGTATCGCGAGGGTAAGGCCGATGGTCTTGAAGAGGGCCGGCAAGTCCTGTTGATTCGCGACTTTCGCCCTGATGAGCACCGAGCGCCCGGTGTGGATGACAGCCTGTTCGACGATTGGCGATTGCCGCTCACCGCCGATGTGAAGAAGCGCATGAAGGCGGATGTGGCGCGCCTGCTGCCAGCCCACGCGCAGCCGAGCACAGCGCAGTGGAAGATGATCTTCAGCGACACGCCCTCGACCTCGGTGATTGCGGGCGCCGGCGCAGGTAAATCGACCTCCCTGGTGTTGCGTATCCTGTTGCTCACCCATTACCTGGGTTTTGAGTTGAGTTCGATGACTGTGGTGACGTTCACCCGCGAGTCGCGCAAGGACTTCATCAACAAGCTCATGGAGATTCTGAGCCTGTGGGGCCAACCCCTTGACCTGAAACAAGCCCAGGCGGTGGTGCGTACGTTTCACTCGCGCATCCTGCCGATGGTGCGCAGCCTGCCGGGTTTTGAACGGCTGCAAGCCTTTGAAAACCTCAGTGGCGGCTTCGAAGACGCCGATAGCAATGCCTTCGATCTACGTATCAGTGATGCCCAGCGCCAACATATGAACGCCTGTTATCACCGTTTGCAGGGGCATTATGCGCGTTTTCGCGAGTTGATTGCGCCGCTGGCTCGCCAGGGCCTGCAGCTCAAGGAGCTTGAGCGCGATCATCCGGACGTGCAAAAGCGCATGGCCGTGACCGAGTTGGCGGCCAAACGTGATGAAGAACTCTGCGACGTGATCGAGGACCTGTGGTTCCGCGCGGGCGCCTGGCCGATCAAAGGCATCGAACCCAGCCGTCAGACTTTTGAAATCAACGGTGCCAAGTTTCATTGTCACGGCTATATCCCGCAGTTGGATGCCTGGGTCGTATTGGGTTTCGATGCGCGGGAAAACGCGGGGATCAGCCGCCCAAACTCAAAACTATCGGTGCGCGCAGAGTGGGCGGTAAAGCGCACCCTGTTTCAAGCTTTCTGCCATAAGCCGTTGATATGGCTTGATAACTACGATTCATCCAAGCGCCTTTTAAGCAGTCTGGCCGGCGAAGCCACGGCCGGGCCGGGCTTTGATTACAAGGTCAAGGGTGAACTCGCCTCGGCGCCGCTGCTGGACAGTTTTGTCATGGCGGCCGGGTTTATCGAGAACCTCGGGCTGGACGTACCGACGGCCGTGGGCCAGATGAGCTTCGCCAAGGATGACCCGGATCGGTTGTTCTTCGAGGCCTTGAGCATTTTCTGGAAGGCCCTGGAAGACCACCTGCTCGATCAATCACCGCCGATCATGACCTACAACCGAATGTTTTCCCTGTTTGGCGAAAATACCCCGGAGAACCTCAAGCTGCTCAGTGATCCCTTGCTGCGGCCGATGTCACACCTGATGATCGACGAATTCCAGGATGTATCGCCGCAGATTGTCTCGTGGATCCGTGCCACGCTGCGGGAAATCCGCAGTCGCGGCCCGGCCATGCACGTCGGGCGTGGGGCGCAACGCTCATCCTTGCTGTGTGTCGGCGATGACTGGCAGTCGATTTATGGCTGGCGCGGCAGTTCGCCCAAGTACTTCATGGCATTCAACCAGGAATTTGTCGCACCGAGCACCACTCGCGTGATGCTGGGCGAGAACTACCGCAGCCACCAACACATCATCGACGCGGCCGAGCATATCGTGCGCACCGCACCGGCCATCCCCGGCAAGAAGGCCAAGGCCAGTGGCGAGCCCAAGGCATTGGTGCCGGTCACCGTGCTGGAGCGCGACGACGCGGCGCTCGGCCGGCGGTTGCTGGAGCATTATCAACGCGGGGATACGGTCTTGATGCTTTATCGAAAAAGCAGCGATAAGTTGCTGATTCAAGAGCATATTCAGTCTGTTGTTAATGTGGATTCTAGCTTGCCGATCCACGAGCGCCGTCTGAAACAGCTCACTTACCACAGCGCCAAGGGCCTGCAGGCCGATGCAGTATTTCTGCTTGGGGACTGCCAGCATCTCACCAGCTCGCCCTACAAAAACCAGGTCTACCGCATGGCGGGCTTGGGCAAGGAAGGTGACAGCGAGCCGTACGACAATGCGCAAAAGGACGAAATACTACGGCTGGCCTACGTCGGTATTACCCGAGCGGTCAGCCACTGCTACTGGTATGTGGAAAAGCCGGAGGGCCAGGGTGTAAACGTGCCCAGGGCTTCCGAGCGGGTGGATGGCAAGAAAGCGTTTTTCGACGATCAGCGCTGAACCTTCAGCTGACACACAGCAAAATGTGGGAGGGGCTTGTCCCCTCCCGCATCAGGTAATCGGCGGCTGACAAATACTATTCAGGCCCGCAACGACAACGGCGGCACAAAACACTCCAGCTCATCCTCCACGGCCTCGATAATGCGCTCCACATCAGCGGCGTTCATCACTGTGGCGCAAGGTATGCCGGCGATGGCGATCAATGTTTCACCGCTGGCGCGGTCGAACAGGCGGGCGATCATGCTGCCGGGGGCATCCATACTCCCCTCGAAGCCCATCGGATGAAAATGCCAGCGCATCAACTGGCACGCATTGGGAAAAGTCACTTTGTTCATGTTGCCCACCTTGTTCATTGAGCGCTTCCTTTAGCTCGCGGCAGGGGTCAGGACCTTCGTTGGTCAAGACGGCGAATAACTTAAAAATAGCATTCGTTCGCAAGTACAAGGTGAGTTTTTCGGCCCCGTTCGGCGGTTCTTTTACCTGATTTTGATGTGGATCATGTCCTACAGCAGATTAGGCAAAAGGCCATTACTTCGAATGGTCGTCTGGCCATTGTGGGGGGCGGGCAGATTTAGGCAATCTCAAGCATTTTGTTCGCTGTGCTGGCGCAGGATTCGACTTGCTCCCGATGGCGGCCTCAGGGCCGACCAGGGTGCTGGATCAGCCGAGTACATATCCGTTGTTTGGGTAACGGCCACTATTGGTTCCGCTTTTACAGCGGGTCACTTTCGAAAAGCGCGAAAGTAACCAAAGCGCTCTTGCCCCACCACTCGGCACCTCGCTTAGGCTCGGTGTGCCCGTAATCCGCCATGGATTTGGGGGGCCGCCGCCACGCGCCATCCATGGCGCGGGGCGGCTAAACCGGCATCCCTGCCGGTTTACCCCCCAAATCCCTGTCGAATTCCGGCCAGCGTGGTTTGACGGGGCGCTTAAGATCAAGATCAAAAGCAGATCAAGGTCAAGATCAAGAGCGGCTCGCTTCGCATCGTGGTTACGTTGGCTGCTATCAAGTTGTGCAACGTCGGTTTATATCGCACCGGACGTAATTGACACTTTTCAGATAATTAACCGGCCACTGGTTAAATAAATAATGGCGTCATGATTAAGACATTTTCTGTCAACTATTCCGAATGGAAAGAAGGGGTGTCACTGTGAGAGATTTCGGCCGCAACACGTAACACTCTCACATAACTGATTATCAACAGGTGACTTATATGTCTTCCATAGAAAGCCTTCCAATCGGCGGTACATGGACCCAGTCCGAGTTACGTGGCACAGACCAGCGCGAACGCCTGGAGGCCAGGCGCGGCGAGCCTTCAGTGCTGGTCGGCGGGGCAGGCGGCGACCAACTGGTGGGGCGTCAGGGTGCCAATACATTCAAATATGAAAAAAGCACCGACTCCCTCAGCGATGATCCGGACACGATCCTGAATTTCAATCCGAAAGAAGATGAGATCGATGTGTCCCTGATGTTAAAGGACCACGCTATATCGGCAATCAATATTCAACCAGGCCCGCCTGTGGAGGTGGGCGATGTGCAACTGAGCCACGCGTTCGGCGTGAGTACATTGACTATCAAAGTCAATGCCGAAGGGCCGAACTTTTCCGTACGCGTTGATGGTGTAAATCTGTTGCCGCAGCATATTAATTTCTTCCATTCGGATTAAGCCTACGGGTTCTCCAGGTCATGCCCCAGCGACTGGATAAACAGTGAAAACAACTCGGGCTGTGACGAGATATCGAGCTTGGCGTAAAGGTGCCTGCGGTGCACTTTGACCGTGTCCGGCGAGATCTTGAGGCGTTCGGCCATGGCCTTGGAGGAAAAACCCCGCAACACCAGGCGAGCGATTTCCAGCTCGCGGTCCGACAGTACACCACTGCCGAAATGACTCAGCGCGTCCCGAATCTGGCTGTCTATTGCCGGTGCTCGCTGAGTGCTTTGCTGCCAGTGCTGCTGCATCAATGGCAGCACCCAAGCAGCCAGTGTGGTCAACAGCCCGGTTTCCTCAAAGCTGAAGCGTCGCTGCATACCCAGGGACAGTGAAAGCGTGCCCGTGCCGGGCAATTGCAGGATCAACTGCACTTCGTCTTCCAGCACGTTGTCGTGGAAGTAGTTGAGGAAGTACTCACTCTGGCGAAAATGGTCCGGCGCCACTTCCTCCAGGCGGTACACGCCGCTGGCATAGTTCTCGCGGCACGCCTGGTAGAACGGATCGAGCAGGTACAGACCGTTGAGGTACACCAGCATCGACGCCGGTTTGCTGCTGGGCTGGGCGTCGTACTCCTCAAGGGCCTGGGGCGGGCCGTCCAGCGGGTAGAAAATCGCCAGGGCGTTATCGAAGGGCAGGCATTGGTGCAATAACAGCACCAATTGTTTCCAGAACCGTTCGGTGCCGATTTGTGACAGGGTGCGCCCCAATCCCGCGTGCATGCCGATTTCCCGGAACAGGCTCATATCACTGGCTCCCCTCAAAAGATCGGCCAAGGGTTCGGCTTTTAGCCGGTACCGTCAAGGGGAGTACGCCAATAGGGGAATTGGCCTACCGGCCCGCCAGCCGATAACGTCGTCACTATTCAACGGGAAGCATATCCCGCACACACACATCATTTTTCGTTTCTGCCTCACACCAAAAACAACGACAGAGGATAACGATATGAGCGCTACCCCCACGCCCGATGGCGTGCTCAAGCCCACCTTGAGCGTCTTTGATGTAGTGGCTATCACCGTTTCTGCGGTGACGCCGGCCAGTTCCGTATTTGTGATCGCCCCGTTCGCCATTCAGCAAGCGGGCAGCGGCGTGTTCCTGGCGTTTGTGATGGCCGGGTTGCTGGCGTTGATGTTCGCCTTCTGTTACGCCGAACTCGGACGCGCCCATAACAGTGCCGGTGGCGAGTATGTGTATGCCAAGCGCGTGTTTGGTGGCATGGCAGGCTACGCCACGTTCCTGACGGTGCTGGTGATGTTGCTGTTTATCCCGCCGGTATTGGCGACTGGTGCGGCGACTTATCTGAATAATGCCTTGGGTACGAACTTCGACTCCCAAACTGTCGCCCTGGTGATCGTGGTGTGCAGCTACGCCCTGGGCATTCTCAATATCAAGCTCAATGCCTGGATTACCGGCACCTGCCTGCTGTTGGAAGTGGCAGCGTTGCTGGTGATTGTGGTGATCGGCTTCGGCAACCCGGTGCAGCCGGCCAGCGTATTGTTCCAGCCGCAGATCGTCGAAAACGGCGTGTTGCACCTCGCGCCCTGGGCCCTGGTGATCGGTGCCGTCGGTATTGGCCTGTTCTCATTCAATGGCTACGGCCCGGCGGTGTTGCTGGCTGAAGACATGAAATGCGGCGGCAAGGGGGTACACAAGGCGGTGCTGTGGTCCCTGGGGTTGGTGGTGGTGATCGAACTTGTGCCAATCACCGCACTCTTGATCGGCGCGCCGTCCCTGAGTGAGATGATCAGCAGCCCCGACCCCATTGGCTATCTGTTGACCAGTCACGGTAATGAAACCCTGTCGCGGTTGGTCAGTGCCGGGATTTTCCTGTCGGTGTTCAACGCAATTGTGGCCATTGTCATCCAGATCGGCCGGGTGGTGTTCAGCAGCGGACGCGATGCACTGTGGACGCCGAGTATCAACAAGCTGTTCACGCGGATTCATCCGCGCTGGGATTCGCCGTGGCTGGCTACGTTGTTCCTGGCGATTCCTTCGGCGCTGTTGAGTTTCAGCTCGAACCTGGCGGATCTGACGTCGTTCAGCGTGTTGCTGATCATGCTGGTGTACCTGGTGGTGGCGCTGAGCGCGCTGATGAGCCGGGTGCTGCTGCGTGATCGCGAACATCCCTATCGCATGCCATTGTGGCCGTTGCCGGCCGTGCTGGCGGTGCTCGGCGCGGGGTATCTGTTAGTGATCTTGATCCTTGAGGCGTCGATGCGCGACATCATGGTCATTATCGGCTTGCTGGCGCTGTCGGTGATTTTGTATTGCATCAGTGGCCGGTCGAGTCCGGTCTTTCAGAAATTGTAAGGAGTGGGTATGCGCGCACGTCAATTGGGTATCACGCTGGGGCTGGGCACGCCTGGCGAATTGAATGCCATCACCGATGTTCCCGGGGTTCGCGTCGGCCACACCACGCTCAAGACGCGTGTCGACGGCAAGCAGGTGCGTACCGGCGTGACGGTGGTCCAGCCACGCGCCGGTGAGGCCCGGCATCAACCCTGTTTTGCCGGGTACCACGTGCTGAACGGCAATGGTGATGCCACCGGCCTTGAGTGGATCAACGAGGCCGGATTGTTGACCACGCCGATGGCCATCACCAACACCCACAGCGTCGGGATCGTGCGTGACACCTTGATCGCCCTGGAGCGCGAACGCCTGCAAGACCCCGCGGTGTACTGGTGCATGCCGGTGGTCATGGAAACCTATGACGGCCTGCTCAACGATATCTGGGGCCAGCATGTGCAACCTGAGCATGTGCGCCAGGCACTCGACCATGCCGAAACCGGCCCGGTGCAGGAAGGCGCCGTGGGCGGCGGCACCGGGATGATCTGCCATGAGTTCAAGGGCGGCATCGGCAGCGCATCCCGGCGCTTGTCGGCGGAGCAGGGCGGCTGGACCGTCGGCGTATTGGTGCAGGCCAACCATGGCAAGCGCCAGGAGCTGCGGGTCGATGGCTACCCGGTGGGCCGACATTTGATGGACATCACTTCGCCCTTTGCCGAGCAGGGCACGCCCGGCATGGGGTCCATCGTGGTGGTTATCGCCACCGACGCGCCGTTGCTGCCCCATCAGTGCCAACGCCTGGCGCAGCGGGCGTCCATCGGTATCGCACGCACCGGTGGCGGCACCGAGGATTCCAGCGGTGACTTGTTTCTGGCCTTTGCCACCGGTAATCAGGATTTGCCGCAGGCGGACTACGGGCGCAAGGACCTGCCGCTGCGTACCGCGTTGCATATGGTCAATAACGATCATATTTCTCCACTGTTCAGCGCGGCGGCGGAGGCAGTGGAAGAAGCAATCATCAACGCGATGCTGGCAGGGGAAGACATGACCACACAGGCGGGTGTCCAGGTGCCTGGCCTGGCCGGCGAGACCCTCTTGGCAGCATTGCACAAGTGTGGCTGGAGTGTGCCCCGGCAATAGGGGACACTGCACTTTAATAGTGCAAGTAGTGGCTATTTAATGCCGCTAATGACACCGTGACAATATATTGGATCCATTACTCAAGTGCGCCGCTCAACTTGGAGCGGCTTTACTGCTATTTAATATTTAAATAATGCGGCGCTCGAATTCGGCGGGTAAAAGCAAGCGTTCCCAGTAAACACTGCGTGGGACTTCCTCAAGTTGTACCTGTGTCACATTTTTGCTGTGGAAATAGATGTAGACGAAAGATTTCAAGTTGTGTCAGTTTTCTTACGCCTTCAAAAGAGGTGAGTGATAGGACTATCCTCGCCCGCGAGGTTCCTATCGAACAAAGACTGATGCACTTGCAAACAAGGAAGTACGTTTATGTCAAAAGTAAAAGACAAAGCTATTGTATCTGCCGCGCAAGCCAGCACTGCTTACTCGCAAATCGATAGCTTCAGCCATTTGTATGACCGTGGCGGTAACCTCACAGTCAATGGCAAACCGTCCTACACCGTGGACCAGGCAGCGACCCAGCTGCTGCGGGATGGCGCCGCGTATCGGGACTTTGATGGCAACGGCAAGATCGATCTGACCTACACCTTCCTCACCTCGGCTACCCAGAGCACCATGAACAAACATGGCATCTCAGGGTTCAGCCAGTTCAACGCCCAGCAGAAAGCACAGGCCGCACTGGCCATGCAATCCTGGTCGGATGTCGCCAACGTAACCTTTACCGAAAAGGCTTCCGGCGGTGACGGTCACATGACCTTCGGCAACTACAGCAGCGGCCAGGACGGCGCCGCGGCCTTCGCTTACCTGCCCGGCACCGGTGCAGGCTACGATGGCACCTCGTGGTACCTGACCAACAACAGCTACACGCCGAACAAGACCCCGGACCTGAACAACTATGGCAGGCAGACCCTGACCCACGAAATCGGCCACACCCTGGGCCTGGCTCACCCTGGCGACTACAACGCCGGGAACGGCAACCCGACCTATAACGACGCGACCTATGGACAGGACACGCGTGGCTATAGCCTCATGAGTTACTGGAGCGAGAGCAACACCAACCAGAACTTCAGCAAAGGTGGCGTCGAGGCTTACGCTTCCGGCCCGCTGATCGACGACATCGCCGCGATCCAGAAGCTCTACGGTGCCAACCTCAACACCCGCGCCGGCGACACCACCTATGGGTTCAACTCCAACACCGGGCGTGATTTCCTCAGCGCAACATCCAACGCCGACAAGCTGGTGTTCTCGGTATGGGACGGTGGCGGCAACGACACCCTGGACTTCTCTGGCTTCACTCAAAACCAGAAGATCAACCTCACTGCCACCTCGTTCTCCGATGTTGGCGGCCTGGTCGGCAACGTGTCGATCGCCAAGGGCGTCACCATCGAGAACGCATTCGGCGGTTCGGGCAACGACCTGATCATTGGTAACCAAGTCGCCAATACCATCAAGGGCGGGGCCGGCAACGACCTCATCTACGGCGGCGGCGGTGCGGACCAACTGTGGGGCGGTGCCGGCAGCGATACCTTCGTGTACGGTGCCAGTTCCGATTCCAAGCCAGGGGCTGCGGACAAGATCTTTGACTTCACCTCCGGTTCCGACAAGATCGACCTGTCGGGCATCACCAAGGGTGCGGGCTTGAGCTTCGTCAATGCGTTCACCGGCCATGCCGGCGATGCTGTGCTGAGCTATGCCTCGGGTACTAACCTGGGCACCTTGGCCGTGGACTTCTCCGGGCACGGCGTGGCGGATTTCCTCGTCACCACCGTTGGCCAGGCAGCCGTCAGCGACATCGTGGCCTGATGCACGGCGCGGCGCCTCGGCGCCGCGCTCCAGGATGGAGCTTTATATGCCACGTTTTTCTCATTTGATCGCCTGTGCTTCGCAGGTGTTGTTCGTTTTGGCAGGAGCCCACGCAATGGCTAGCAGTCTTGTATTACCGACCTCCGCTCAGTTGGCGGGGCATTGGCAATTGAAGCAGCAGGACCAGGTATGCGCGCTGGATTTATTGGAACAGGCCAATGCCCTGGGAGGCGATATCGCTTGTGTGGAGCAATGGCTGGGCGACAAGCCACAGACGTGGTCGCCAACGCCGGACGGCATTTGGCTGTTTAACGCCGAAGGCTCAGGGATCACGCATTTGAATCGCCAGAAAGAAGGCGAATATCAAGCCCGCACTAAAACCGGGCAAGTTGTCGAGCTGAAACGAATGCCTTAGTTAAAAGTTATAAGCATATAACTCGATTTAGCAGTTGGCCGTGCGCTTCCTCGGCAGGGCGACTATTACGTGCAGTGCGCTCCAGGAAGATAAAACAATATGGCGAAGTCCCAAGGGGTCGCGCCCTTATTCAGGGCGCTGGGTGAATACAAGAGTATTTTGATCAGCGTTGGCTGTTTCACGGCATTGATTAACCTGCTGATGCTGGTGCCGTCGATTTACATGTTGCAAGTGTATGACCGTGTGTTGTCCTCCCAGAATGAAACCACCCTGGTGATGTTGACGCTGATGGTCGTGGGCTTCTTTGCGTTTATTGGCCTGCTTGAAGTTATCCGCAGCTTTATCGTGATTCGAATTGGCAGCCAGTTGGAGCGGCGTTTCAATCTGCGCGTGTACAAGGCCGCATTCGAACGCAACCTGCAACGCGGCCAGGGTCATGCCGGGCAATCACTGGGCGACCTGACCGCGTTGCGTCAATTCATCACCGGGCCTGCGCTGTTCGCGTTCTTTGATGCGCCATGGTTCCCGATCTATCTGTTCGTGATTTTCCTCTTCAACGTGTGGCTCGGCGTGCTGGCCACGGCTGGCGCGGTATTGTTGATTGCCCTGGCTTGCCTGAATGAATACCTGACCAAAAAACCATTGGGCGAGGCGGGTGTGTTTTCCCAGCAGTCGACCCAGTTGGCCACCAGCCACCTGCACAACGCCGAGACGATCCAGGCGATGGGTATGCTCGGTGCGTTGCGCAAACGCTGGTTCGGGGTGCATTCGCAGTTTTTGGGCTTCCAGAACACCGCCAGCGATACCGGGTCGGTCATTACCTCTCTGAGCAAATCCCTGCGCCTGTGCCTGCAATCTTTGGTATTGGGGCTGGGCGCCTACCTGGTGATCAAGGGCCAGATGACCGCCGGGATGATGATCGCAGGCTCCATCCTGATGGGCCGCGTACTCAGCCCCATCGACCAGCTGATCGCGGTGTGGAAGCAATGGAGTTCGGCCAAGCTGGCTTACCAGCGCCTTGATGGGCTGCTGCGTGAATTCCCGCCAGAGGGCGAGCAAATGGCCTTGCCGGCGCCCAAGGGCCAGGTCAGTTTCGAACAGGTCAGTGCTGGCCCACCGGGGCGGCACATGGCGACCTTGCATCAAGTCAGCTTCAACCTGGCGGCCGGTGAAGTGCTGGGCGTGCTGGGCGCGTCGGGCTCCGGCAAGTCCACCCTGGCCCGCGTGCTGGTGGGCGTGTGGCCGACCCTGGCCGGCACCGTGCGGCTGGACGGCGCGGACATTCACCGTTGGGACCGCGACGACCTCGGCCCGCACATCGGCTATTTGCCCCAGGACATCGAGCTGTTCAGCGGCAGCATCGCCGACAACATCGCACGCTTTCGCGAGGCCGACCCGGAGCTGGTGGTCCAGGCCGCGCAACAGGCCGGTGTGCATGAGCTGATCCTGCGCCTGCCCCAAGGCTACGACACGGTGCTGGGCGATAACGGCGGCGGCCTGTCCGGTGGCCAGAAACAACGCGTGGCCCTGGCCCGCGCCCTGTACGGCGGGCCGCGCCTGATTGTGCTGGATGAGCCCAACTCCAACCTTGATACGGTCGGCGAAGCGGCGTTGGCCAGCGCCATCGTGCAGATGAAAGCCCAAGGCAGCAGCGTTGTGCTGGTGACGCATCGCTCCTCGGCATTGGCCCAGGCCGACAAATTGCTGGTGCTCGGCGAAGGCCATCTGCAAGCGTTCGGGCCCAGCCAGGAAGTGCTGCGGGCGTTGTCCGGGCAACAGCAGGAAGCGCCGAAAGAGAAAACCGGTGTCAGTTTCAGTCGTCAGTACCCGGCCGCAAGGAACCCAGGCGCATGAGCAGTATTACGGTAGAACCTCGTTTCAAAGAGCGCGATGCCCGCTTCTTCGTGCGTATGGGCTGGCTGATGACGGTCGTCGGTGCCGGTGGTTTTTTCCTCTGGGCCAGCCTGGCACCGTTGGATCAGGGCATCCCGGTGCAAGGCACCGTGGTGGTGTCGGGCAAGCGCAAGGCCGTGCAAACCTTCAGCCCCGGTGTGGTCAGCCGCATCCTGGTCAAGGAGGGCGAACTGGTCAAGCAGGGCCAGCCGCTGTTTCGTCTCGACCAGACCCAGAACCAGGCCGACGTACAATCCCTGCAAGCGCAGTACAGCATGGCCTGGGCCAGTGTGGCGCGTTGGCAGAGCGAGCGCGACAATCTGCCGAGCATTACCTTTCCCACCGAGCTGAGCGCCAACCCTGATCCAGCCCTGGCGTTGGTGCTGGAAGGCCAGCGCCAGCTGTTCAGCAGCCGCCGCGACGCCTTCGCCCGTGAACAAGCCGGGATTCGCGCCAGCATCGAAGGCGCTACCTCACAGTTGAGCGGTATGCGCCGTGCCCGCAGTGACTTGACCGCCCAGGCCCAATCCCTGCGCACGCAACTGAGCAATCTGCAACCTTTGGCCGACAACGGCTACATCCCGCGCAACCGGCTGATGGACTACCAGCGCCAGTTGTCTCAGGTGCAGCAGGACCTGGCGCAAAACGCCGGTGAAAGCGGCCGCATAGAACAGGGCATTGTCGAGTCGCGGCTCAAATTGCAGCAACACAGCGAGGAATATCAAAAAGAGGTGCGCAGCCAATTGGCCGACGCGCAATTGCGCAGCCTGACCCTGGAGCAGCAACTCACCTCCGCGGGTTTCAACCTGCAACACAGCGAAATCAACGCGCCAGCCGATGGCATCGCCGTCAACCTCAGCGTGCACACCGAAGGCGCCGTGGTGCGCGCCGGGGAAACCCTATTGGAAATCGTGCCCCAGGGCACGCGCCTGGAAGTCGAAGGGCATCTACCGGTGCATCTGGTGGACAAGGTCGGCACGCACTTGCCCGTCGACATCCTCTTCACCGCCTTCAACCAGAGCCGCACGCCACGGGTACCGGGCGAAGTCAGCCTGATTTCCGCCGACCAGATGCTCGATGAAAAAACAGGCGCCCCGTATTACGTGCTGCGCACCAGCGTCAGCGACGCGGCGATGGAAAAACTCCACGGTTTGGTGATCAAGCCCGGTATGCCTGCCGAGATGTTCGTGCGTACCGGCGAGCGGTCATTGCTCAATTACCTGTTCAAGCCGCTGCTGGATCGCGCCGGCTCCGCGTTGACTGAGGAATGAGCATGAAGCCAGTGTTCATTTCGCTATTGCTGGTGTGTGGCAGTGCCCAGGCCGCCATGGGCCCGTTCGATGTTTACGAGCAGGCGCTGCGCAACGATCCGGTGTTCCTCGGCGCGATCAAGGAGCGCGACGCCGGCCTGGAAAACCGCACCATCGGCCGCGCCGGGCTGCTGCCGAGGCTGTCCTACAACTACAACAAGGGCCGCAACAACTCCGAGGCGCATCTGCCCGACGGGCGCGGCGGTAGCTATAGGGACGACCGCAACTACAACAGCTACGGCTCCACCTTCAGCCTGCAACAACCGTTGTTCGATTACGAAGCCTATGCCAACTACCGCAAGGGCGTGGCCCAGGCGCTGTTTGCCGATGAAAGCTTTCGCGACAAGAGCCAGGCGCTGCTGGTGCGGGTGTTGAGCTATTACACCCAGGCGCTGTTTGCCCAGGATCAGATCGACATCGCCCGCGCAAAGAAAAAGGCCTTCGAGCAGCAATTCCAGCAGAACGAGCACTTGTTCAAGGCCGGCGAGGGCACGCGCACCGACATCCTTGAAGCCGAGTCGCGCTACGAGCTGGCCACTGCCGAAGAGATCCAGGCCCTGGATGAGCAGGACGCGTCACTCAGGGAGCTGGGCGCGTTGATCGGCGTGCAAAGCGTCAACATCAACGACCTGGCGCCGCTGAACCAGAGCTTTGCCGCGTTCACCCTGACCCCGGCCAACTACGATACCTGGCATGAACTGGCGCTCACCAACAACCCGGTGCTGGCTTCACAGCGTCAGTCGCTGGAAGTGGCGCGCTATGAAGTGGAACGCAATCGTGCCGGGCATTTGCCGCGAATCACCGCGTATGCCACGTCGCGCAAACAGGAGTCCGACAGCGGCAACACCTACAACCAGCGCTACGACACCAACACTATTGGCGTCGAAGTGAGCATGCCGCTGTATGCCGGTGGCGGCATTTCGGCCTCCACCCGCCAGGCCAGCCGCGCAATGGAGCAGGCCGAGTACGAGCTGGAAGGCAAGACCCGCGAAACCCTGATCGAGCTGCGCCGCCAGTTCAGTGCATGTCTGTCGGGCGTGAGCAAGCTGCGTGCCTACCAGAAGGCATTGATATCCGCCGAGGCGCTGGTGGTGTCGACCAAGCAGAGCATCCTTGGTGGCGAGCGGGTCAACCTTGATGCGCTGAATGCCGAGCAGCAGCTCTACAGCACTCGCCGCGACCTGGCCCAGGCGCGGTACGACTACCTGATGGCCTGGACCAAATTGCACTACTACGCGGGCAACTTGCGCGACACCGACCTGGCCAAGGTGGACGAGGCCTTCGGCCCGGATAAAAACCTGTAGGAGTTCGCTCCTATAAGGGGAATAACAATAATCAGGAGTGTGCAGATGATCACTGATTCACCGCGTTTCAAACCCTTCACCGCAGGTTCATTGCTGTTGTTGTCCGTTGCGGCACAGGCGCAATACACCGAGACCGGCCAAGCGGGTAACCCGGCCAGTTGGCGTTCGGCCGAATACCAAAGCGATTGGGGCCTGGGCCGTATGAAGGCCGATGAAGCCTACGCCGCCGGGATCAGTGGCCAAGGCGTGAAAATCGGCGCGCTGGACTCGGGCTTCGATGCCAATCACCCCGAAGCCTCCAAAGACCGCTTTCATGCGGTGACCGCCACCGGCACCTATGTCGACGGCAGCGCGTTCAGCACCACGGGCGCGCTCAACCCCAACAACGATTCCCACGGTACTCATGTCACCGGCACCATGGGCGCCGCCCGCGACGGCGTGGGCATGCACGGCGTGGCGTACAACGCGCAAGTCTATGTGGGCAACACCAACGCCAACGACAGCTTCCTGTTCGGCCCGACGCCAGACCCCAAGTACTTCAAGACGGTATACACCGCGATGGTGGATTCCGGCGTGCGCGCCATCAACAACAGTTGGGGCAGCCAGCCCAAGGATGTCAGCTACCAGACCCTCGGTGACCTGCACGCCGCCTATGCCCAGCACTACAACCGTGGCACCTGGCTGGACGCCGCGGCGGATGTGGCCAAGGCCGGGGTGATCAACGTGTTCAGCGCCGGCAACAGCGGCTATGCCAATGCCAGCGTGCGCTCGGCCTTGCCGTATTTTCAGCCGGAACTGGAAGGCCACTGGCTGGCGGTGTCGGGGCTGGATAAGGCTAATAACCAGAAATACAACAAGTGCGGTATCGCCAAATACTGGTGCATTTCCACGCCCGGCGCGCTGATCAACAGCACTATTCCCGACGGTGGTTATGGGGTCAAATCCGGCACCTCGATGTCGGCACCCCATGCCACCGGAGCGTTGGCGCTGGTGATGGAGCGCTATCCCTATATGACCAACGAGCAAGCGTTGCAGGTGTTGCTGACCACTGCCACGCAGCTTGACGGTTCGATCACCCAGGCGCCCAACGCAATCGTCGGTTGGGGCGTGCCGGACCTCGGCAGGGCGATGCACGGCCCGGGTCAACTGCTGGGAGCCATGGATGTGAACCTGGCAGCCGGGCAGGGTGATGTGTGGAGCAACGGTATCTCCGACCAGGCCTTGCTTGCGCGCCAGGCCGAGGACCGCGCCGAGCACAGCGCCTGGCAGCAAACCCTGATCGACAAGGGCTGGCAGAACGGCGTGAGCGCCACCGCCAGCCAGCAGGACCAGACCGACTACGCCATCGGCAACGCCCGCGACCAGGCGGCGGCGAACCGTGTGTATGAAGGCAGCCTGATCAAGTCCGGCGCCGGCAGCCTGGTCCTCAGCGGTGACAGCACCTATCGGGGCGCCACTATCGTCAATGGCGGCCTGTTGGCGGTGAACGGTTCGCTGACCTCGGCAGTCACCGTGAATGACAGCGGCACCCTTGGCGGTTCCGGGCGTATCGCCGCGTTGTCGGTAAACAACGGCGGCCGCGTGGCACCGGGCAATTCCGTGGGCACCTTGCAGGTAGCGGGAGATGTGAACCTCGGCGCGGGCTCGACCTATGCAGTGGAACTGACGCCCACCAGCAGCGACCGTATTGTCGCGGGCGGCAAGGCGGTCCTGGGCGGCGGCACCGTCACCTTGGCGCTGGAAAACAGCCCCACGTTACTCAGTCAAAGTCAGGTCCAAAGCCTGATTGGCCGGCAATACTCGATCCTTGAGGCCGCGGGCGGCATCCAGGGCCAGTTTGGCCAAGTGCTACCCAACTACCTGTTCCTCGGTGGCACCCTCGACTATGCCGCCAACGCTGTGCAACTGAACGTGGGGCGCAACGACGCGAGTTTTGCCAGCGTCGCCGCCACCCGTAACCAGCGCAACGTGGCGGCGGCTGCCGAGCAATTGGGCGCCAGCAACCCGGTGTATGAAAGCCTGTTGCAGTCGCAGTCAGTCGCCACCGCCCAGCAGGGTTTGCAGCAACTGTCCGGTGAAATCTACCCCGCCGTCGGCGCGATGCTGATCAACGACAGCCTGCAACTGCGCAATGCCGTGGGCGAGCGCCTGCGCCACGTACCAGTGAGCGGCGAAAGCAACCTGTGGTTCAAGGCGCTCGGTGCCTGGGGCAAGAGTGACAGCCGCAGCGAAACGGCCGGTTCGACCACCTCCATCGGCGGCCTGCTGGCGGGCGTGGATGGCGCACTGGATGAGCAGACCCGCGTGGGTGTGGTCGCCGGTTACAGCGACAGCTCCTTGAACATGGGCAGTGGTACCCATTCATCGGCGTCCATCGACAGCTATCACTTTGGCGCGTACGCCGGGCGCGAGCTGGGTGACTGGCGCCTGAGCGTCGGCGGTGCCTACAGCTGGCATCGCGGCGACGTGAAGCGCGATCTGCAATGGGGTGACGTCAGCGGCAAGCAAAAAACCAAGCTGGACGCGACCACGGCGCAAGTCTTCACCGAAGCAGCGTACCGCATCCGCCTGCAAGCGGTGGCCTTGGAACCGTTCGCCAACCTGGCCTATGTGCACCTGAACAGCGAGTCGTTCCACGAAAAAGGCGATGCCGCCGCCCTGGAACGCGGCAGTGACCGCCGCGATGCGGTGCTCAGCACCCTTGGCGTACGGGCATTGAAAACCCTGGCCCTCAATGACCACCAGCAACTGGAACTCTCCGGTTCGTTGGGCTGGCAACACAGCCTCACCGCCGTGGAATCCGAAGAGCACTTGGCGTTTGTCGCAGGCGGGCCTTCATTCGCCGTGCGCAGTGCGCCGTTGCTGCGTGACGCTGCTTTGGTGGGGCTGCAAGCCAGCCTGGCGCTGAATGCCGCGACGCGGGTCAACCTGGATTACAACGGCCAGTTGGGTGGCCGCGCGAAAACCCAGGGTGTGGGTTTGAGCCTGAACTGGCAGTTCTGAAGACACCGCGAACAAAAAATGTGGGAGCAGGCAAGCCAGCGCCCACATTGAATCGGCGGTGTTCTGGAGAAAGTGATTTACACACGTGCAATAAGAAAACTAAGGAAGGTCACCGTGAAAAAACGCAAGTCAGGGTTAACTACCGCCATCCACACCGGCCCGGGCTACCCGCTCAAGGCGCTGAGCTGCGTGCCATACGGCGCGTTGCTGTGTTGCCTGGCAAGCCTGGGAACCGCTCAGGCTGCACCCTATGTGGAAACCGGCAAGCTGGGTGATGCCGCCAGTTGGCGCAGCAACGAGTTCAAGGCCGACTGGGGCTTGGGCGCCGTGCATGCCGACACCGCGTATGCCGCCGGCTACACCGGCAAGGGCGTCAAGCTGGGGATCTTTGACCAGCCGGTGTATGCCCAGCACCCGGAATTCGCCAGCCCCGACAAGGTGGTGACGATTGTCACCGAGGGCATTCGCCAATATACCGACCCGTATATCCCGGTGAAGGCCGGTGATGCGTTCCGCTACGACGGCACGCCGTCCAAGGACTCCAACGGCAAGCTGGGTAACCACGGCACCCACGTCGGCGGCATTGCTGCGGGTAACCGCGATGGCGGGCCGATGCATGGCGTGGCGTTCAATGCGCAAATCCTCACCGCCGAAAACGGTGACCCGGGCCCGGAAGACGGGATTATCCTCGGCAACGATGGCGCGGTTTACAAGGCCGGCTGGGACGGGTTGGTTGCCAGCGGCGCACGCATCATCAACAACAGCTGGGGTATCGGCATCGGTGACCAGTACGCCAAGGGCGGCCGCGATCCGGCGTTCCCCAATTTCACCGTGAATGAAGCCCAGGCGCAGTTCAATACGATCCGGCCGATCCTCGGCACGATCGCAGGTGGTGCTTATCAAGGCGCCATCGACGCGGCCCGCAGTGGTGTGCTGACCATCTTTGCCGCCGGTAACGACTACAACCGCAACAACCCGGACGCGATTTCCGGCCTGGCGTACTTTGTGCCGGAGATTGCGCCGAACTGGCTGTCGGTGGCGGCATTGCAGCAGAACCCGGACACCGCCAGCCCTGATCCGTATGTGATCAGCACCTTCTCTTCACGTTGCGGCTATGCGGCGAGTTTTTGCGTGTCGGCACCCGGTACCAAGATCTACAGCTCGATCATCAACGGCACCGACCTGAACAACCTGACCACCGACTGGGCCAACAAAAACGGCACCTCCATGGCCGCCCCCCATGTGGCGGGTGCAGCAGCGGTGCTGATGGAGCGCTTCGAGTACATGAGTGGCGACCAGATCTCCACGGTGCTCAAGACCACGGCCACTGACCTCGGCGCGCCGGGTATCGACTCGCTGTATGGCTGGGGCATGATCAACCTGGGCAAGGCGGTCAACGGCCCGGGGATGTTTATCACCGCCGAGGACATTCCTGCCGAGTTCCGCATTGAGGGCGCCTATGGCAGCGGGCAGTTCGTCGCGGACCTGCCGGGCGTCGGTGCGGTGGTGGACGCGGGCAAACCGACCCAGCGCATTTGCAACGACGTGCACTGCGGGCTGGATGTGTGGAGCAACAACATTTCAGGCCATGGCGGCTTGACCAAGCAGGGCATCGGCACCCTGGTGCTGGCCGGCGCCAACACCTACAGCGGCCCGACCCTGGTCAATCAGGGCTTGCTGGCGGTCAACGGTTCGGTCACCTCCGATGTCATCGTCAGCCAGACCGGCGTAATCGGTGGCTCGGGGCGTATCGGCTCGCTGACGGCAAATAGCGGCGGCGCCGTGGCGCCGGGCAATTCCATTGGCACCCTGAACGTGGCAGGTAATGTCACCTTCAACCCGGGCTCGACCTACGCTGTGGAATTATCGCCTACCAGCAGCGACCGTATCGTCGCCGGGGGTACCGCCACGCTCAATGGCGGCACCGTAACCCTGGCCCTGGAAAACAGCCCGACACTGTTGAGTGCAACCCAGGCCCAAAGCCTGATCGGCCGTCAGTACAACATCCTGCAAGCGGCGGGCGGTGTCACCGGCAGTTTTGGTGCTGTACTACCCAACTATCTGTTTGTCGGCGGCACCTTGAATTACGCGGCCAACGGTGTGCAGTTGGACGTGACACGCACCAACAGCTTCGCCAGTGTTGCTGCTACACCGAACCAACGCGCCGTGGCCGCAGCCGCTGAGCAATTGGGTGCGGGCAATGGCGTGTATGAAAGCTTGCTGTTGGCACCGACGGCCGCTTCGGCCCAGGGCGCGTTCCAGCAACTGAGCGGTGAAGTCTATCCGGCGCTGCAAACTGCATTGGTCAATGACAGCCGTTATGTACGCGAAGCAGTGGGCGAGCGCTTGCGCAATGGCGAGATGGGCGCAACCAGCCAAGCCATCGACAGCCGTGGCAACGTATGGGTCAAGGCCCTGGGCGCCTGGGGCAAGACCGACAGCCGCAGCGACACCGCTGGCTATAACACCTCCATCGGCGGGATGCTTGCCGGGGTGGACGGTGCCCTCGACGACGCCACGCGCATTGGCCTGGTCGCGGGTTACAGCGATACCTCGCTGAACATGGGCAGTGACACCCATAGCCGCGCCTCGGTCGACAGCTACCACTTCGGTGCTTATGCCGGGCATGAAATCGGCGCCTGGCGCCTGAGCGGTGGGGCGACCTACAGCTGGCACCGCGCCGATGTGAAGCGCGACCTGCAATACGGCGATGTCGCCGGCAAGCAAAAGGCCAAGGTCGATGCGCACAGCACCCAGGTGTTCACCGAAGCGGCGTATCGCATCAACCTGCAACCGCTGGCCCTGGAGCCGTTCGCCAACCTGGCCTATGTGCACCTGGACACGGACAGCTTCAAAGAGAAGGGCGATGCCGCTGCGCTGAAAAGTGGCGACGACAGCCGCGACCTGGTGTTGAGCACCTTGGGTGTGCGCGCCTTGAAGACCTTCAACGTCAACGACCACCAGCAATTGGAAGTCTCCGGCACTCTGGGCTGGCAGCACAACCTGAGCAGCACCGATTCCGAGCAACACCTGGCGTTTGCCTCCGGTGGCCCGTCGTTCGCGGTCGAAAGTGCGCCGATGGTGCGGGATGCCGCACTGGTTGGGGCACGGGTCAGCCTGGCGTTGAGCAAGGATGCGCGGGTGAACTTTGACTACAACGGCCTGCTGGCCAGCAAAGAGAAGGTGCACGGCGTCGGCTTGAGCCTGGACTGGGCGTTCTAAAGGTCAGGTGTAGTTGGTTGTGGCGAGGGAGCAAGCTCCCTCGCCACAGAAGCTCACTCCTACAGTAGGTAACGGATAACAGGTGTTTTGGCTTTCTCTACAAATCCAACAACAGAGAGGCACTACCAATGGGTATCTTTGACTATAAAAACCTCGGCACCGAGGGTTCCAAAACGTTGTTCGCCGATGCGATGGCGATCACGATGTATTCCTACCACAACCTGGATAACGGCTTTGCCGTGGGTTACCAGAACAACGGCTTGGGCCTTGGCCTGCCGGCCACGCTGGTGAGCGCGCTGATTGGCAGCGGCAACGCCCAAGGCGTGATTCCCGGGATCCCGTGGAACCCGGATTCAGAAAAAGCCGCCCTCGACGCAGTGCAACAGGCCGGTTGGACCCCCATCAGCGCCAGCACCCTGGGCTATACCGGCAAGGTCGATGCCCGTGGCACCTTCTTTGGCGAAAAGGCTGCCTACGGTACCGCCCAAGTGGAAGTGCTGGGCAAATACGATGACGCCGGCAAACTGCTGGAAATCGGCATCGGCTTCCGTGGCACCTCGGGGCCACGGGAAAGCCTGATCACCGATTCCATCGGGGATGTGATCAGTGACCTGCTTGCTGCATTCGGTCCCAAGGACTATGCAAAAAATTACGCTGGCGAGGCGTTTGGCAACTTGCTCGGCGACGTCGCTGACTATGCCAGCGCCCAGGGCCTGAGCGGCAAGGATGTGGTGGTCAGCGGCCACAGCCTGGGCGGCCTTGCGGTCAACAGCATGGCGGATCTGAGCGGGAGCAAATGGTCAGGGTTCTACACCGATTCCAATTACGTAGCCTATGCGTCGCCCACCCAAAGCGCCGGCGACAAGGTGCTTAACGTCGGCTACGAAAACGACCCGGTATTCCGGGCGCTGGACGGTTCCTCATTCAACCTGTCGTCCCTGGGCGTACACGACAAACCCCACGAATCGAGCACCGACAATATTGTCAGCTTCAACGACCACTACGCTTCCGCACTGTGGAACGTGCTGCCGTTTTCCATCCTCAACCTGCCGACCTGGGTCTCGCACTTGCCCACCGGTTATGGCGACGGCATGACGCGCATCCTCGAGTCCGGCTTCTACGAGCAGATGACCCGTGACTCCACAGTGATCGTCGCGAACCTGTCCGATCCGGCACGGGCCAACACCTGGGTGCAGGACTTGAACCGCAACGCCGAGGCGCACAAGGGCAATACCTTTATCATCGGCAGCGACGGCGACGACCTGATCAAGGGCGGCAGGGGGGCGGACTTTATCGAAGGCGGCAAGGGTAATGACACGATCCGCGACAGCAGCGGGCATAACACGTTTTTGTTCAGTGGGCAGTTTGGTAATGATCGAGTGATTGGCTATCAGTCGACAGACAAGCTGGTGTTCAACGATGTGCAGGGCAGTCCCGATTATCGCGATCACACCAAGGTGGTGGGCGGGGATACGGTGATTAGTTTTGGTGCCGATTCGGTGACGTTGGTGGGCGTGAGCAGTCTGTCGGGGGAGGGGATTGTTATCGCTTAAGTTGGAATGCGGTTGAAAACTGTGGGAGGGGGCCTGCCCCCTCCCACATTTGATCGGTGTTGATTCGAAGATTAGTTTTCCTTGCGCACCGTGGCTACATCATCGGCCTTGATGCGAATGCGCTTGCCGGCGATATCGGTAAATTCATAGAAGCCGTCGGCTGTCTTGGCGTTGGGCGTGTCCTTGGTCAAATACTGCGTGCCATTTTGCAATGTCACTACCGTTTGCGTGGAGCAACCGGCCAATACCAGAAAAGTGAGTGCAACCAGCGGCAGACCCAAATTCTTCATGTTCATAACCCTTACCTTTAACCCTGAAAAGTCCCGCAGCGTCTGGCTGTGGGCTATAAATGTTACGCGATCAACTCCCTCATCTGATCGTTTTTTTGCAAAAAGTTGCAGGCGCCATTTATCTATTACCGATTGCAACAACGGCTTTGCATCGGCACTCTGTATGCATAACCAGTATTTGACTCCCTTGCGCCATGGCCAACCCCCTCGAAGACCCCTTGTATTACCTGCATAACTTCCGTCAGGTCCTGGCCTGGCTGGGGCAACGCTATGCCGATCTGCTCGATGCGGACGAACAGCATTTCATTCAGCAATTTGACGGGTTGCCCCAGGCGTCCCAGGCGTTATTGGTGCGCATGGTGATGCGCAAGGGTGTGCATTTTCGCGGCACCAAGCTTAATTATGTGGAAATCGGCTGCCCCCATGCGGCAGCGGGCCCATTACGAGAACTGGGATGGGTGGATGACCAAAGCCCGCTGCCGTTTGCCACCTTGTTCGCCTTGCTGCAAAAGGGCGAAATCCTCGGCGCGTTCAGGCCCTGGATCGATCAGCCCAAGGGCAACAAGGCCACCTGGCTCGAACCGCTGGCGGCGCAGTTCAGCGAGCCGCGCAGTTTTGCTCAATGGTGCCCGGGCTTGGATGATGTGCTCTATAGCCTTACGGTCATGGCGTTGTGTGATCGCCTGCGCTTGATGTTCTTTGGCAACCTGCACCAGGACTGGTCCGAGTTCGTGCTGGCAGACCTGGGCATCTACACCTATGAAAAAGTCGAGATTTGCGCCGAGTCCCGCGGGTTACGCACGCGTGACGACGTGGTGGGGTTCCTGTTCCTGCACCAGTGCCAGCAAGCGTTTGAAGCCGGTGAGGCATTGGACACGCTGCTGGTGCAGATCGCCGGCCTGCGCACCGACAACCCCTGGCTGGAAAAACGCCGCGCCAAGCTGTTGTTCCAGATCGGCCAGTATTGCGAGCGCTGCGCCGAGCTTGCGCTGGCTGAACAGATCTACCTTGCCTGCGCCTATCCCGGTGCACGTGCGCGGTTGATCCGGGTCGTTGAGCGCCAAGAGGATTACGCCCGAGCGCTGGCCCTGGCCACCGCAGCTCAGCAGGCCCCGGAAAGCGCCGCTGAACAACAGCACTTGCTGCGTGTATTGCCGCGCCTGCGCCGCAAACTCGGCGAACCGGCGTTGCCCAAGGCCAAGCCGCAAGCGGTTGCACGCCTTGACCTGGCACTCGCCCAGGCGCCGCTGATGTCGGTGGAATACTGCGTCCAGGCGCACCTGAACGAGCCCGAGGCACCGGTGCATTACGTCGAGAATGGGTTGATCAACTCGCTGTTCGGCCTGTTGTGCTGGGAAGCGATTTTCGCGCCACTGCCGGGCGCGTTCTTCCATCCGTTCCAGCGTGGGCCGGCGGACCTGCACAGCGAAGACTTCCATCAACGCCGCGAGGCGTTGTTTGCTGCGTGTTTCGAGCAACTGGGGGATGAGCGCTACAAGGCCACCATCCGCCAACGTTTTCTGGACAAATGGGGTATCCAATCACCTTTCGTGTTTTGGAACCTGCTCAGCGAAGAGCTGTTGGAGCAAGCCCTGGCCTGCCTGCCCGCCGAGCACCTGCGCCATTGGTTCACACGCCTGCTGCTGGATATCCGCGCCAACCGCACCGGAATGCCGGACCTGATCCAGTTCTGGCCTGCACAAAAAACCTACCGCATGATCGAGGTCAAGGGCCCGGGCGACCGCCTGCAAGACAACCAATTGCGCTGGCTGCAATTTTGCGGCGAGTACCAGATGCCGGTCACCGTCTGTTACGTGCGCTGGGCGGAGCAACCCGCTTGAGTTACAGCGTGGCCGTACGGGCGCTGTGTGAGTTCACGGCCAAGGTCGGCGACCTTGACCTGCGCTTTACCCCGTCGCCCAGCGCCCAGGAAGGTATCGTCGGCCACCGTACGGTGGCGTCCCGGCGCAGCGCGCACTACCAGAATGAAGTCGCCCTGGAGGGGCAATACCAGCAGCTCAACGTGCGGGGCAGGGCGGACGGCTACGACCCCGACGCCAACCGCCTTGAAGAAGTCAAAACCTACCGCGGCGACCTCTCTGCCCAGCCCGCCAACCATCGGCAACTGCACTGGGCCCAGGTCAAGGTGTATGGCTGGCTGATGTGCCAGAAGCTCGGCCTCGGCGAAATCGACTTGGCGCTGGTGTACTTCGATATCGTTGGCGAAGGCGAGACGCTGCTGAACCAACGTTTCGAGGCGGCGCAGCTTGAGCGCTTTTTCAATCAGCAATGTGCGTTGTTCCTCGACTGGGCACAATTGGAAATGCAGCACCGCGATAAGCGCAACAAGGCCGCCCAAGCCCTGGCATTTCCCCATGCCGATTTTCGTCCCGGGCAGCGTACGTTGGCCGAGTCGGTCTACAAGGCGGTCAGCACCGGTCGTTGCCTGATGGCCCAGGCGCCCACGGGCATCGGCAAGACCGTCGGTACCCTCTTCCCGATGCTCAAGGCGCTGGCGCCGCAGCAGCTGGACAAGGTGTTCTTCCTTACCGCCAAAACGCCGGGGCGCAAGCTCGCCCTGGATGCCGCCCAGGTGCTGTACGACAGCAGTCCGGATCTGCCGCTGCGCGTACTTGAGCTGGTTGCACGGGACAAGGCGTGCGAACACCTGGATAAAGCCTGCCATGGTGATTCCTGCCCACTGGCCAAGGGTTTTTACGACCGCTTGCCCGCCGCCCGCCATGCCGCGTCCAGGGTTCGCCTGCTCGATCAGCGCAGCCTGCGCAGTGTGGCGCTGGCCCATGACGTGTGCCCGTATTACCTCAGCCAGGAAATGGCGCGCTGGGCCGACCTGGTGGTCGCCGACTACAACTATTTTTTCGACTTCGGCGCCCTGTTATTCGGCCTGGCGCAGTTGAACCAATGGCGTGTTGCGACGCTGGTCGACGAGGCCCATAACCTGGTGGAACGCGCCCGTTCGATGTACAGCGCCAGCCTCGACCAATACAGCCTCAAGACCTTGCGCGATACCGCGCCCGAGCCGCTGAACAAACCCTTGCAGCGCCTGAACCGCGAGTGGAACGCGTTGCACAAGGAACAAGTCGCGCCGTATCAGGCCTATGCCACCCGGCCCGACAAACTGCTACAGGCCCTGAGCCTGTGCACCAGCGCCATGGGCGACTACTTCAACGATCACCCCGAGTCCCTCAATGGCGACCTGCAAGCCTTCTACTTTGAAGCACTGCAATTTTCCAAGGTGGCCGAGCTATTCAACGAACACTTCATCTTCGACATCAGCAAGCGCCAGTTCAGTGGCAAGCGCAGTAGCTCGACCCTGTGCCTGCGTAATGTGGTGCCGGCCGAATTCATCCGGCCCCGATTGACGGCGGCTCGCAGCAGCGTGCTGTTTTCCGCGACCCTGAGCCCACGCCACTATTACTCCGATTTACTCGGGTTGCCGGCGGATACTGCCTGGGTCGATGTAGAGTCGCCGTTCAAGGCCGAGCAATTGCAGGTCAGCATCGTTGAGCGCATCTCTACACGCTTTGTGCACCGCCAGGCGTCGCTGGAACCTATTGTGGAATTGATCGCCCGGCAATTTGCCGAGCAGCCGGGCAACTACCTGGCGTTTTTCTCCAGCTTCGATTACCTGCAGCAAGTGGCGCAGTTACTCGCCGAGCGATACCCGCAGATTACACTGTGGCTGCAGTCACGCGGCATGGCCGAGGCCGAGCGCCAGGCGTTCCTGGACCAGTTCACCCAGCACAGCCAAGGCATCGGTTTTGCGGTATTGGGCGGCGCGTTTGGCGAAGGTATCGACCTACCGGGGGCGCGTTTGATTGGCGCTTTTATTGCCACCCTGGGCTTGCCGCAACTCAACCCGGTGAATGAACAGATCAAGGCACGCATGGGCGAGGTTTTCGGCGCGGGGTATGACTACACCTACCTGTATCCCGGCATCCAGAAGGTGGTGCAAGCGGCGGGGAGGGTGATCCGCAGCCAGCACGATCGCGGCGTGGTAATGCTGATCGATGACCGCTTTGGCGAGTCGCGGGTTCGACAGTTGCTGCCGAGGTGGTGGGCGATCAATGTTTGACAGATTACGGCGATTCAAATGTGGGAGGGGGCTTGCTCCCGATTACGGCGTATCTGCCAGCCAGTATGTAGCTGACCCACCGCTATCGGGAGCAAGCCCCCTCCCACATTTGAGCGGTGGTGTTGCTTAGATTACTTCCAGGTAAGAACTGTGTATCGCCCGCGCCAACTCGCGCACGGTGTCGATAAAGTCCGTCAACCGGGCGTGCAGTCCATCTTCCAGAATCTCATCGATCCCGGTATACCGCAGCCTTGCTTCGAACTCCGCCGCCAGGCGCTGCGCCGTGCGTCCGTAACTGCCGGGCAAGTCGGCGAGGATATGGCTCAACTCTTCGATGCACGCGTGCAGCGAGCGCGGGACATCGCTGCGTAACAGCAGTAGCTCCGAGACCGAGCGTGCATTCAGGGCGTTGGGGTATAACTCGGTGTACGCCTCGAACGAGGACAGCGCACGCAGCAGGGCGCTCCACTGGTAATAACCGCGAGCCGACAAGTCGCTGACTTCTTCGGACTCTTCACCAAACATCTCATAGCGCGCATCCAGCAGGCGCAAGGTGTTGTCGGCGCGTTCGACAAAGGTGCCCAGGCGAATAAACCGGTAGGCGTCATTGCGCATGATGGTGCCCGAGGTCGCGCCGCGAAACAGGTGCGAGCGTTGCTTGACCCAGTCGCAGAAGTGGCTGATGCCATGCCGCGCCAGGCCGCCGGCGGCGATGCTGCGCATTTCCAGCCAGGTGGCGTTGAGGTTTTCCCACATATCGGCGGTGATGCGCCCGCGCACGGCGTGGGCATTGCCTCGGGCGGCGCGCAGGCAGTTGTAAATGCTGGCCGGGTTTTCTTCGTCCAGGGCGAAGAAGTGCAACATGCGCTCGGCATCCAGGGTCTGGTGACGCTCCAGGTAGCTGTCCAGGGTGCCGCTGCTGAGCAACGACATTGCCAGCTCATCCAGGCCATCGCTGCGCCCGGCCTGGGGCATCAACGACAGTGAATAACTGACTTCCAACATGCGCGCCAGGTTCTCGGCGCGTTCCAGGTAGCGCGACATCCAGTACAGATCAGCAGCGGTTCTACTCAACATACTCAGCCCTCCACCACCCAGGTGTCCTTGGTTCCGCCGCCTTGCGACGAGTTGACGACCAGCGAACCTTCCTTCAGCGCCACGCGGGTCAAGCCGCCCGGCACCAGGCGGGTTTCCTTGCCCGAGAGCACGAAGGGGCGCAGGTCGATATGCCGGGGCGCGATGCCGTTTTCGACAAAGGTCGGGCAAGTGGACAGGCTCAAGGTCGGTTGGGCGATATAAGCGTGGGGACGCGCCTTGATGCGCTGGCGAAAATCTTCGATCTCGGCTGCGCTGGAGGCGGGGCCCACCAACATGCCGTAGCCGCCGGAACCCTGGGTTTCCTTGACCACCAGTTGTTCCAGGTTGGCCAGCACATGGGACAGTTCATCGGGCTTGCGGCACTGGAAGGTCGGTACGTTTTGCAGCACCGGCTCCTCGTCCAGATAGAAGCGGATCATCGCCGGCACATAGGGGTAGATCGACTTGTCGTCAGCCACCCCGGTGCCGATCGCGTTGGCGAGCACCACATTACCCGCGCAATAGGCCGCCACCAGGCCGGGTACGCCGAGCATTGACTTGGGGTTGAACGCCTCGGGGTCAAGGAAGGCGTCGTCGATGCGCCGGTAGATCACGTCCACCGCCTTGGGGCCATCGGTGGTGCGCATGAATACCTTGAGGTCGTGCACGAACAGATCGGCGCCTTCGACCAGCTCCACGCCCATTTCCCGCGCCAGGAACGCGTGTTCGAAAAAAGCGCTATTGAAGCGCCCAGGGGTCAATACCACCACATTGGGGTTATCGAGGCGGCTGGCGCTTTTCAAGGTCTTGAGCAGCAGGTTGGGGTAGTGGTCCACCGGCGCAATGCGTTGCTTGGCGAACACTTCCGGGAACAGGCGCATCATCATCTTGCGGTCTTCGAGCATGTAGCTCACGCCGCTGGGGGTACGCAGGTTGTCTTCGAGCACGTAATAGGTGCCGTCGCCGTCGCGTACCAGGTCGACACCGGAGATGTGCGAGTAAATGTCGCGGTGCAGGTCCAGGCCGACCATCGCCTTCTGATAGCCCTCGTTGCCCAGCACCTGTTCTGCCGGAATGATCCCGGCCTTGATAATGCGCTGGTCGTGGTAGATGTCGGCGAGGAACATGTTCAGTGCGTTGACCCGCTGGATACAGCCGCGCTCGATCAGGCTCCACTCACTGGCGGGGATGCTGCGGGGGATGATGTCGAAGGGAATCAGGCGTTCGGTGTCTTGCTCGTCGCCATACAGGGTGAAGGTGATCCCGGCGCGATGGAACAGCAAGTCGGCTTCACGGCGACGCTGGGCCAGCAGTTCCGGCGGCGTGTTGGCCAGCCAGCGGGAAAAATCCTGATAGTGGGCGCGGCATACGCCGTTTGCGTCATTCATTTCATCGAAGAAAGTTCGAGCCATTCCAGTACCTTGTCAGTGCCGAGGGTTTCCTGGGTGGCACTGCCGCTTAAAAAACGCATGTTCTTATGAGCCCGTGGCTGAGGGTGCCAACAGGCCTGGTCCTTACTTTCTTATGGAGTCGGCTCTGGGTCGCGGGGTAACGAATGCTCCTGTTTTCGGGTAGATGAATGGATAAAGCAAGGGATGTGCCGGAACGCACACAAGGTGGCAATTACCTGTGGCGAGCGAGCTTGCCCGCGCTGGAGTGCGCAGCGCTCGCGCTTTTGTGGGGGCCGCTGCGCAGCCCAGCGCGAGCAAGCTCGCTCGCCACAGAAGCGGGCTCACGACAAGGGGGCAGAGGGCGCCCTGACTTGGTGCACAAGAAACTTGAACTTCATCCACGCCCGATTCTTCTAATGAGTCCCGTCACTTTGTGGAGCATCGTTGTGCCCCGAATCATCTCCCCAAACACGCCGGAAGCGGCCCTGACCGACCATAGCGAACACAACGCCAAGATCTTCGGCTCGCCCAAGGATCGCCTCGACTTCTACCGGCGCGAGATCCAGTACGAAACCAGCATCCTGGCCAACCGCACCGACGCTTACCTCACTGCGCAATCGTTTCTGGTGATCGCTTTCGTGTCCGGCATGGGCAACCTCAACCCGGAATGGGGCAAGCTGTTCACGCTGGTGGTGCCGGTGATCCTCGCCGCGCTGGGTATTCTCAGCTCGCTCAACGCCTGGCCTGGCATACGCGCGGCCTACCAGATCATTGATCACTGGCACTACAAGCAAAGCGAATTGCTGCGCAGCGAGCCGGTGATGGGCCTGGCCTACGATGAATCGCCGCTGTTTTCCGAAATGGAGTCCAGTCACAAGGGCTATCGCAAGTCGTTGCTGTTTTCCATGCGCGCGCCGTGGTTGTTCATGGTGTTCTGGCTGGTGCTGGGCATCTATGCGTTTTATATCCAGGTGGACAATCCACTGCGCTGAGCAATCGGACGGAACTTCACTGGGGCACGTGGCGCCTTAGCTTTACGCGGTAAAGATTTATCACCGGTCTGTGAAGAGGTATGCCATGTCTACATCCAACGATCCCCAAACCAGCAACCGCAATGACCCTGCCATCGATGGTGGCGAGCCCGCTCCGGGCACCGCTGCCGATGCGCCCAAGGACCCGACGCCTGCCAGCGACCCCAAGGCCAAGGAAAACGACTACAGTCCAGACTTCAAGCCTGAGCGCGAGCACAAGCCTGAAACCGATGCCGATATCGATACCCAAGGCGGTTAACGGAGACGGTCATGTCAAAAGAACTCGACGAAGAACTCAACGACCCCGGCAATGAAGATCCGGGTTCGCTGATGGATGATGCGCAAGTGCCGCTCAACGATCTGGATGAAGCGGCCGACGTCGGCAATACCGACAGTCAGGATTGATCCGGCGGCGGGCCAGAGGGATCGGTGAACTTGAACAGGAGATCTCCCTCCTGTGCTTGATCCAGTGAAACCTCCTGGCCCGGTACGCAGTTATCCATCACGCCAAGCGCGGCGCAGGATTCATTTTTTGTGCACGGCGCGTCGTTCGTACCACGCCAGCAAGGGCTGGGTGCTGAGGCCATGCACCATCACGCTCAGCGCGATCACCGAGAGGGTCAGGTTCACCGCCACGGCGCTGCTGGTACCTATCAGCCCATGGTTGAGCGCATAGAACAGGTAGTAGAGGCTGCCGATCCCGCGAATACCAAACCAACTGACCAGGCTGCGTTGCCGCCGATCCAGCAGGCTGCCCCAAGGCATCGCAAACACGCTGAGCGGGCGAACCACACAGAACAGCAACGCCGCCACCGCCAGCGCGCGCCAATCCCAATGGCTGACCAACACGATGCCCAATACGCTGACCAGAAACACTTCCATCGAGCGCTCGACCAGGCTGCCAAAAGCCAGCATGTCGCCCATCATCACGCCGGCGGCGATCTGGGTGTCCTTCAACTGGCTGACGTCACCGTGCAGCGCCTGCTCGGGCTCGATCTCCAGATGGCCCACCACCGGCTGGGCCAGGTGCTCGGCCGGCGTTTGCGCATAACCGGTGGATTTGACCTCGGCCTGGCGCAGCCCCAGGCCCGCCGCAAACACCGACAAGAAGCCGTAGCCGCCGACCGCTTCAGCCGTCACATACGCCAGGGCAATCAGCGCGAGGGTGAGGTAGTCATTCGGTGACAGGGTGCTATCGGCATTGATCAAGCGCAGGCGCAGGGTGATACGGCCAATGCCGCGGCCCATCCAGTAACCCATCAACAGCCCGGCCGGTACCGCCCACAGCAGGTTCTTCAGCACCCAGCCGCCGAACCAGTCGCCGTCGAAACCGCCATGTTGCATGAACAGCAGGCCAAAAATCACAAAAGGAAACGCAGTGCCGTCGTTCAACCCTGCTTCGCCGGACAGGCCGAATCGCAATGCGTCATAGTCCTGGGCATTGTTGACCTGCACCAGGCCGGCCAGCACCGGATCTGTGGGCGCCAGCATCGCTCCCACCAGCAATGAAACGCCCCAGGTTAAATCGAACAGGTAGTGCAGCAACAGGCAGGTGCCGAGGATGGTCAGCAGCATCACCGGCCCGGCCATGCCAAAGGCGATGCGCCAGGTGCGGTGCTTGAGCGGCAGGCGCAATTTCAAACCGCTGACAAACAGCGAAAACAGCACCGCCACTTCCGTCAGGTGCTCCATCCAGCGCGCTGAGCCCTTCACGTCCAGGTGCAACAAGTCCACGCCCAGCGGGCCAATGGCGATGCCCAGCAACAAGCACACCGCTGAGGTGGTCACCGGCATCCAGCGCAAATAGGAGGAGGTGAGGGCGAGGGTGAGCAGTACGGCGCCCAATACGGCCAACCATAGAATGAAAGTCATCGTGCGTGTTCCAGGGCCGTGGTCTATGCAGGTTTGAGAACAGCGACCGGGAGGGGGTTCAATGTGATTGCCTGCCACGGGGACAAGGCCCTATTTATCCATTGAACGACGGTTTGCTATGCACTAAGTTGACCGATTGTTGCCGCGCGCATATTTATGGATTTGCGTCTTTATTCTTTCACCAGAGGCTCTGGCATGAGGTTTTCTCCCTTCGTTGAGCGAATTGCAGGGCAGGGCGTCGCCGCCTGGGACATCCACCACGCTGCGTTCGACGCTGCCGGCCAGGGCGAAGACGTCATCATCCTCAGCGTCGGCGACCCGGATTTCGCCACGCCGGCCTTTATCACTGACGCCGCCGTCAATGCCTTGCACGCGGGAGATTCCCACTACACCGAGATCGCCGGGCGCCCGGCCTTGCGCGAGGCGATCGCGACCCGTTACAGCCAGACCCTGGCCCGCCCGTTGGCGGCTGACAACGTCATCATCGTGCCCGGTGCGCAGAACGCGCTGTTCATCAGCTCGCTATGCCTGTTGCAGGCCGGCGACGAAGTGTTGGTGCTCGACCCGATGTACGTTACCTACGAAGCCACGCTCAAGGCCAGCGGCGCCACTCTGGTGCGGGTGCCCTGCAGTGCGCAGTCCGGCTTTCGACTGGATCCACCATTGCTCGCCGCCGCGATCACGCCGCGCACCCGGGCGATATTCTTTTCCAATCCGAACAACCCCACTGGCGTGGTGCTCAACCGGCAAGAGCTGCAAGCCATTGCGGACTTGGCGATCGCACATGACCTGTGGGTGGTAGTGGATGAGGTCTACGAAAGCCTGGTGTTCGACGGTCAATACCACAGCCTCGCGGCGTTGCCGGGCATGGCGCAGCGCTGCATTGTGATCGGCAGCTTGTCCAAGTCCCATGCCATGACCGGCTGGCGAATCGGTTGGCTTATCGCCCCAGCGCAAATGGTGCAGCACGCTGAAACCCTGCTGTTGAGCATGATGTACGGCTTGCCCGGCTTCGTGATGGAGGCGGCGACAGCTGCGGTGTTGGCCCATGACGAAGTCACGCAAGGCATGCTTGAGACTTACCGACGCCGACGCGACCTGGTGGTGACTGCCTTGAGCGCCTGCCCGGGCATCCGCGTGCAGGCGCCGCAAGCGGGCATGTTTGTGTTGGTGGATGTGCGCGATACGGGCCTGGGGTCCCTGGATTTCGCCTGGCGCCTGTTTCGTGAAGCTGGCGTGTCGGTGCTGGACGCGGCAGCCTTCGGCGAGCCGGCCCAGGGCTTCGTTCGGCTTTCCTTTACCTTGGGCGAGGAGCGTCTGGCGCAAGCCTGTCGGCGGATTGTGCTGTTTGTTGAACAGCTTGCCAGTGAGCGGGCCGTGCACTGGGCGTGAGTACTTGCCCAACTCTCCCACAGGCTACGCAGCCCTGTTAGTCAGCCAACGGCGGCAAACGCCGTTTCACCGGGGTTTTCTTGACGATAGCGGTGTTGGTCTCGGCATAGGTATTCAGCCGGTCCAGCAGCGTGTCGAGGTGCTCCATGGTGCGTACATGCAGGCGTGCGATAAAGCAGTCGTCGCCCGTGACCTTATCGCATTCTGTGAACTCGGGGATCGCCTGGATCTGGCGTTCCACTTCCTGCAGTTTGCCGGGCAGGGGGCGGATGCGCACGATGGCTTGCAGCAGGTAGCCGAAGTGCTTGGGGTCGATGTCGACGGTGTAGTGGGTCAGCACGCCGCGCTCTTCCAGGCGGCGCAGACGTTCGCTGACGCTCGGCGAAGACAAACCGGTGATGCCCGCCAGGGTCTTGAGGGACAGGCGCGAGTCGTCCATCAAGGCGGCGATCAATTGCTGGTCGATAGTGTCGATCATGAGCTTTGCCTAATAAGAAAAGGTGAATCCTGGGTTTTGCCTTTTTTAGTCGCTGTAGCCGTGTCGAGCAGATTGCCATAATTGAGCCTCACTTGAGGAGCCTCAATCATGGATACATCAATCCGTCGCGGAACCTGGGAAATGATCGCTGCCATGCTGATCTCCGGCACCATTGGCTGGTTTGTGCTGGTGTCGGGCGTGTCGGTGCTTGAGGTGGTGTTCTGGCGCTGCGTGATTGGCGCGCTGACACTGATGCTGGTGTGCGCGTTGCTGGGGTATTTGCGCCTGGAGTTACTCAACTGGGCCAAGCTAGGGGCGGCAGTGCTCAGCGGCGTGGCGATCGTCGGTAACTGGCTGTTGCTGTTCGAGTCCTATTCCCGTGCGTCCATCGCGATCAGCACGGCGGTGTACAACGTGCAGCCGTTCATACTGGTGATGCTGGCAGCGGTGTTTCTCGGTGAGAAGATCACCGTGCAAAAAATGGCGTGGCTGAGTGTGGCGTTCCTGGGCATGTTGGCGATCGTGACCGCCCATGGTGAGCAAGCGGGTGGTGGGAATTATCTTGCTGGCATTGCCTTGGCCTTGGGCGCGGCATTTTTGTACGCGGTGGCGGCGCTGATCATCAAACGCCTGAAGGACGTACCGCCGCATTTGATGGCGTTGATCCAGGTGACCACCGGCGCCGTGCTGCTGGCGCCGCTGGTGCCCTGGCACAGCTTGCCCGGGTCGACCACTGCCTGGGCGGCACTGGCGACATTGGGCGTGGTGCATACCGGTTTGATGTATGTGTTGCTGTACGGGGCTATTCAGAAGCTGCCCACGGCGATGACCGGCGCGTTGTCGTTCATCTATCCGATTGCGGCGATCCTGGTGGACTGGATTGCGTTCGGGCATCGCCTGGGGTGGCTGCAATGGCTGGGTGTGGCGGCGATTCTGCTGGCCGCTGCCGGGTTGCAGCGGGGCTGGTGGTGGCCCCGCGCCCGTCAGGTCAGTGCGTGCCCTGATAGATAAGGTTTTCCGGGTTGAAATGCTCTACAGCACTGCCCGGCTGCGGCAACCCAAGAATATGCCCCTTGATCTTGCCCACCACATGCATCTCGCACGGCTTGCAATCGAACTTCAAGGTCAGCACTTCGTCGCCGTGGATCAACTGCATCGGCGCGACTTTGGTCTTCACGCCGGTGACGCCCTTGGCCTGTTTGGGGCACAGGTTGAACGAGAAACGCAGGCAATGCTTGGTGATCATTACTGGCACTTCGCCGGTTTCTTCGTGGGCTTCGAAGGCCGCATCGATCAGCTTCACGCCGTGACGGTGGTAGAAGTCGCGGGCCTTCTGGTTATAGACGTTGGCCAGGAATGACAGATGCGCATCCGGATACACCGGCGGCGGGGTGGTCTCGGCCTTGCGTCCACCCCGAGGGTGCGCCTTGATGCGGGCGGCGGTCAGGGCTTCGATCACTTCACGGCGCATGGCCTTGAGCTGCGAGTTGGGGATGAAGAACGCCTGCGGCGCGTCCAGCTCGATGCGGGTGGCGTGATACTCCGTGGTGCCGAGCTGGCCGAGCAGATCGCGCAGGGTGTCCAGTGCCTGTTCCGGCTTGTTGGCTACACCAAACGGGCCGGGCAGGGTGACACTGGCGCTGATGCCTTCTTCGCTGGTGGCGGTGAGGTGCAACTGCTCTTCACGCAGGCGTGCAACCCACGCCAGGCCGATACGGCGTTCGGCGGACGTCTTGAGCAGTGCCTGTTGCCAGTTATGGTCCAGGTTACGGTTCAAAGGATGGTTGGGGCGCAACTGATGCAGGCCGGCCGGCATTTCATTCGGCTCGACGCGGTAGCGATAGCGCTTCTCGCCGTCTTCTTCGAACTCGCCTTTAGGCTCGGCGATATTGGCGCGGAACCCTACCACCTCACGCTTGACCAGCACATTCAGACCATCGCCGTTGGAAAGCGGCTCATGGGTGACTACCTGCAAGTCACGCTTGCCGGCTTTTTCCACCACACCCACCGGCAGGCCGGTAAACGTCGGGGTGTCGAACGCGCCGATGTCGATCTTGCGATCGGTGACGAAATAGTCGGTGCTGCCACGGTGGAAGGTTTTTTCCGGGTCGGGCACGAAGAAGTGCGCGGTACGCCCGCTGGAGGCACGGGCCAGATCCGGGCGGTCTTCGAGGATTTCGTCGAGGCGCTGGCGGTAGTAGGCGGTGATGTTCTTCACATAGCCCATGTCCTTGTAGCGGCCTTCGATTTTGAATGAACGCACACCCGCTTCGACCAGCGCGCGCAGGTTGGCGCTCTGGTTGTTGTCTTTCATCGACAGCAGGTGCTTTTCAAAGGCCACGACGCGGCCCTGGTCATCTTTCAAGGTGTACGGCAGACGGCAGGCCTGGGAGCAATCACCACGGTTGGCACTGCGGCCATTCTGCGCATGGGAAATATTGCACTGCCCGGAGAACGCCACGCACAGGGCGCCGTGGATAAAGAATTCGATGGCGGCATCGGTTTCGTCGGCGATTGCGCGGATTTCCTGCAGGTTCAGCTCACGGGCCAATACCAACTGCGAGAAACCGGCCTGATCAAGAAACTTTGCCCGGCCCAGGGTGCGGATGTCGGTCTGGGTGCTGGCGTGTAGCTCGATGGGCGGAATATCCAGCTCCATCACGCCCAGATCCTGCACGATCAACGCGTCTACACCTGCGTCATACAGCTGGTGGATCAGCTTGCGCGCTGGCTCCAGCTCGTTGTCATGCAAGATGGTGTTGATGGTGGTGAAGACGCGGGCGTGGTATCGACGGGCGAATTCCACCAGTTGAGCGATATCGCTCACGTCGTTACACGCATTATGGCGAGCGCCGAAGCTCGGCCCGCCGATATAAATGGCGTCGGCGCCATGCAGAATGGCCTCGCGCGCAATGGCGACATCGCGTGCAGGGCTGAGCAATTCAAGGTGATGCTTGGGCAAGGACATAGTTTTTTTAGTCAGGCTTGTCACGGTCGAGGCGCGCATTGTAGCCGTGAAATGCCCGGCCGGCATCTACCGCAGGGCTGTCGGGCCCAGGGCCCTGTGTGGGAGGGGGCTTGCTCCCGATGAGGGTGTGTCAGTAATTAAAACTGTTCTGACCCACCGCTATCGGGAGCAAGCCCCCTCCCACATTGTTCATAGCGCTCTGAGATATCAGGCTTTGGCAGCCATTGCCGTTACTTCAACACGCATCCCGTCCACCGCCAACGCAGCCACACCCACCGCAGCCCGCACCGGCCATGGCTTGGCGAAAAAGCGCTTGTAGACTTCATTGAACGCAGCGCGGTCGGCCATATCGGTGAGATAGATGGTCAGGTGCATCACCCGATCCATGGAACTGCCGGCTTTTTCCAGCGCGACTTTGAGCGCTTGCAGGGTGCATTCGCTTTGCAGGGTGATGTCGCCCAGCTCCAGGCTGCCGTCGGCGTGGGTCGGGATTTGGGTCGAGACCAGAATGCCGTTGAAGCCGATGACATCGGAGGAGATGGAGTCGGCATCTGGGTCGGGAGTGAAAGAAAGATCGTGGTTGGCCATGTAGGTCTCATGTGCAGTGCGGATCGAAGGTTGGCGAACAGTTTAAACACTGCCCGCTCGAAGGTCACGGCGCCTGCGTCTGTAGTTGCTGCCCCCTCTAACAGGTAAGCTTGCGCCAGCATGTCAGTGAACGAACGATAGGGATATTGGAATGGTAGTTAAGTTAATGACGACGGCAGCGTGCTGGGACATGGACGCTAACGTGTCGGCCAGTTTTGCGCACGCGGCCCCCAAGGACCTGTTTTATTTTTGCCCTTGTTGCCTTGAGGAGGTCGTTGCGGCCATTTCAATTCTGGGCAACTTCTATTTCAGGGCGCTGAACTCTCACAAACCGCGCTGTGTGAACGAAAAAGCCCCGTCTCATGCGTCTGCGTTTCCAGGAGTGTCAGCCCCGCGACCGGCCTATATCGCGCCGCCGCTTATCCCAAGCCACTTGGGCAAACTCTCCACGCGGCGCAAAAACGCCAAACCAACGGTTACCGAGATGCAAGCTCTGGCCTCGTCGCTCCAAGCGTCGACGTCTGTGGTTATACACCCAGGCACGTTGGCTGAAGTTGTTGAAGCATGGTCTGCTATGACCGTAAACGTCCGTCAGCGAACATCGCTATCTATCGCGGGCCAGCAACTGACCTATTTCGATGCGTTTGCGCAGCTTACTGCCGCTCAAAAGAACATTGCGTCCCTGGGATGTGATCGACTCATCACCCATGCTCAGGCGACGGTGTCACTGCTGGATAACGTAGTTTTAGTCGTAACCTGGCTCAAGTTCGATACACAAAACAAACCAGTGCCGATCAGGGTAAAAATGAAGCGCAGTGATCCAGTAGCCAATCAATTGGCCAAAGGTCAGCACGTAAGGCTGTTTCTGCATGGTCCTGCCCCTGTACTCAATGCTCAGCAAAAATACTTCGAAATGCAGAACATCAGCGAGTACCTGGGATTCATTGTGATGACGTAAAACAACTGTTTTGCGCCATCACAGTTTTTACCGCGGTGAGCCTGGCGGCTGGATGAGTCCGGTGCTGACAAGGCGAATCAGCACCGGCACGGCAATTACTCTTTAACGTCCATGAACTCTTCAGCCCACGCCACATAGCTCTCCGGCAACGTGTAGGTGTGGGTCAGCTCCGTGGCGCTGAGATTGGACGTGCTATGGGTAAGCTGGCGTTGCGCACGCAGGCTGTCGTAGGTGGCCTTGATCGCGGCGAAGTAGGCGCCATGCCCGGCTACGACGATGCGCACGCCCAGGCTGGCCAGGCGCTCGCTGTCATGCAGTTGCGGGTTGCCGTAGGTCACCAGCATCAACGGCACGCTGAGGTTCTCGGCGATTTGCTCCAGGTGCTCGAAGTCTTTGACGCCAACCATGCAGATACCATCGGCGCCGGCCTTTTCGTAGGCTTTGGTGCGGGCGATAACATCGGCGGTGGGCAACACGCCGGCGTTGGTGCGGGCAATGATCGACAATGCGGGGTCGACGCGCGCCTCAATGGCTGCCTTGACCTTGCCGATGCCTTCTTCTACCGAGATCAAATCGGTGGACTTGCGCCCGAATTGCGCCGGCAGCAGGGTGTCTTCAATGGTCAGCGCGGCGACACCGGCGCGTTCCAGTTCTTCGACGGTACGCATCACGTTCAGCGCATTACCGTAGCCGTGGTCGGCGTCGGCAATGAAGGGTAACTGGGCGACGCGGCCAATGCGGGTGGCTTGCTCAACGAACTCACTCAGGGTAATCAACGCAAAATCGGGGGCCGCCAGCACCTGCAGGGAGGCGACTGAACCGCCCAGGATCCCGACTTCAAAACCCAGGTCGGCCGCGATGCGGGCAGACATGGGGTCGAATACGGAGGCGGTTTCAACGCAGATGGGCGTTGCCAGCAGGTCACGGAAGTTACGGCGTAGCGCTGAGTGAGAAATCTTGGGCATGTTCTTTCCTGGCTTTGGTCATCGTCAAGTGACGATCAATGTCTATTCGTGGTGCCGGGAGATTACCACGCAGACGGGCAGGGGATTATGACGTTTGAGCGGGGCCGTGCTATTGAGCGACGGCGCTGTATGACTGGCCCAGGTCACGGGCCCAGCCGTCGAGCACTTCTTTTACGTTGTCGGCGGTCATCACTTGCTTGTCGTTATCCAGGGGAATGCCGGTGCCCTCGCTCACGATGGCTGCCACCACATCGCCGGTCGAGCCGTCTTCGAGGGACAGTTGCGTGGCGATCTCGCTGTCCTGGTCGCGGATGCCGGCGGCGGTGCTCACGCCCGCTGCGACCAGGGTGATCGGCAGCCATTCATACAGGCGCAAGCCTTGGGGGCTGGTGGCGATCCGGGTAATGGCGGGGCGTACCGTAAGCGTGTCGGGCCCGGGCTTTGCGGCCAGATACATGTGTTTGCCAAGCTCCGACCGCAGTACCAAGTCGTAATATCCGGTGACGTGGAAGAGGGTGCTTTGCGGTATCTGGGCGCTGGGTTCAACGGCCGGGAAAAACTGGCTGGGCGCCAGGTACACCTGCTTGTATCGGCCACGCTTCAAGGCCGGACTGACCCAACTCAGCACGGTCTGGCCCGAAGCACTCTGGTGCTCTTTAAGCAGGCTGTAATCGTGAAGAAAACCCGCGTCTTCGGGCTCGATACGGTTGCTGCTGCAGGCCGCCAGGCTCAAGGTGGCCGCCATCAATAACGGCAGTGAACGTTTGCAGGTCATCAGTGGGCTGCCTGTTCGTTCGGGTTGTCATGAGAGCATTCGATGTGCAACTGCCCATGGGTCATGATCCAATGGACAAGCTCGGCGATGGGGATGGAGTGGGCATACTCGACCCAGCGCCCGGCGTCGGGGCTGTAATGTTCGAAGTAGCGGCGCAATACGATGCGGTCCTGGTCCGCCGTCAGGCCCAGGCAGGATTCCTGGAACAGCATGGGGCTGTCCTGTGCGGGGGACGATGTGCGCTGGCTCAGCACCAATGGCCGCCCGGTGTCCTGTGCCTGCTCGGTATACCTGCTGCTAGAAACCTTCATGAACGTCTCCTTGAATGGAAGGCGTGCAGGATGCCCGACGGGTTTTTCCCGAAGATGTCCGGGTTGTGTCCGTGGCGAAGGAATGTTGCTCGATTGAAATAAATGACCCCGGCGCCGGAATGGTTTTAGATGTTTTCCTTTTTTGCCAGGGGACCTGGGAACGTGAGCAGACTGCTGATCGTCGACGACGACGGAGAAATTCGGGCATTGCTGAAGAAGTTCTTCGTGCAGCACGCCTATGAAGTCGACGTGGCTGCCGACGGAGAAGCCATGTGGGCAGCCATCGCCCGGCAGCGGCCAGACACCATTATCCTGGACCTCATGCTGCCCGGTGAAGGCGGCCTTAGCCTGTGCCAGAAAGTCCGGGCGCAGATGGGCATTCCAATCATCATGCTCACGGCCATGGGCGAGCTCAGTGATCGCATCGTCGGCCTGGAGCTGGGCGCCGACGACTATCTGACCAAACCGTTTGCCCCCCGCGAATTGCTGGCCCGTCTGCGTGCGGTGCAACGGCGGGCGGGGCAGCCCGTCGGCGCTGGCAGTGAGCATTCCCGGCCAATCATCGCGTTCTCCGGTTGGCATCTGGATATTACCTGCCGCGAGCTGCGCTCTCCCGAGGGCGTGATGATTCCGCTGTCCGGTGGCGAATTCGACTTGCTGGTGGTGTTTCTTGAGCATCCTCAGCGCATCCTCACCCGCGACCAATTGATCGACCTGACCCACGGCCGGGACCACGACGCCTTCGACCGCAGCATTGACGTGCAGGTCAGCCGGCTGCGGCGCAAGATCGAGCCCGATTGCAAACGCCCGGACCTGATCCGCACGGTACGCAATGGCGGCTATCTGTTCACCGCCCCGGTCACCCGGTCATGATCCGCGGCCTGTTGCGTCGCGACACCCTGAACCGGCGCATCGCCCTGACCATTCTCGCCGCGATGCTCGCTTCGCTGGCGCTTAATGCCTTGTTCGTCCAGGTTGCCGGGGTCTGGGCGCGCCCGCCGATCGAGCGCACGGGGTTGCTGGAGCAGATGGCCGCCACCACCAAAGTCATCGAAGCCGCGCCTGCAACGCTGCGTTCGCAACTGGCGGCAGCGGCCAGCGATGCCCGCCTGCATGTGGCCTGGCATAACGACCCTGCGGATTTCGGCCTTCCCGACGGCAACACGGCGCTTCAAACGGGCGAAGTCCCGGGGATACAAGCACTGTTTGGCACTGGGCGACAAATTAAGGTGTTCAGCCCCAACGATTGGCCGCGTGGCAGCCCCGAAGCGCACTATGTTGCGCTCGTGCAGTTGCTCGATGGCAGCTGGCTGTCATTCGTCCCGCCTGAACGCACGTGGGGGCTGAGCGCGCCCACGCGCATCGCGGTGATCATCACCCTGGGGTTGATCGCGACCTTGTTGGTGGCCTGGCTCGCGACCCGGCAATTGGCCAAACCGTTGCAGCGTTTCGCCAGTGCCGCCAGGCGTTTTGGTGGTGATTTGCGCGCTCCGCCCATCGACAGCGAAGGCCCCCACGAAATACGCCAGGCCATCATCGCCTTCAACACCATGCAGGCGCAGATCCAGCATTTCATTGGCGAACGCACCCATATGCTCGCGGCGATTTCCCACGACTTGCGCGCGCCTTTGACGCGGATTCGCCTGCGTTGCGAGTTCATGGAGGATCTGGACCATCAGCACAAACTGATTCGCGATGTCGAGGAAATGCAGTCGATGATCAACGCTGCGCTGGCGTTCTTTCGCGACGATACGGTGCTGGAGCAACGCACTGCATTCGATCTGTCGGAGCTGCTGCAAACCATCATCGATGACTATCGCGACCAGCATTTTGCGGTGGATTTCATTGGGCCGTCCCACCTGGTCTATCACGGACGCCCACTGGGACTTAAGCGGGTGATCGTCAACCTGCTGGAGAACGCCGCCAAATATGCGCGTCACCCTGGCATCTCTCTGAGTGGGGACGGTCAGCGCATCTGCATTGAGGTTCATGACCAGGGGCCGGGGATTCCCGAGGCTGACCTTGAGCGCGTATTCGATCCATTCTTTCGCCTCGAAACCTCGCGCAATCGTAATACCGGTGGCGTGGGTCTCGGGCTTTCAGCAGCACGCGCCATTGTGCGCGAGCAGGGCGGCGAACTGACGCTAAGCAACCGTCTGCGTGGCTCAGGCTTGGTGGCGCGGGTCGAGCTGCCTCGATAGCCTGATGCGGTGCGCGCATTATTTGCGCATTACGTTATGCGTTATAGGTATTTTACACGCGCCTCTTAGAACCGCATCGTATTGATCCTTACGAACATTGCCGAGACCGCACGCGCGGATCGACTTGACTGCCCAACACGGCATCTGGAGACGAGCGTGCGTTACCTGACAACACTGGCGGCCGGGTTGGCCGCCACCTTGCTAAGCCTGACGGCACAGGCACAAACCCTGGTCGTGGGTGACCAGAGCTATAACGCCCAAGCGGTGATGGAAGCGGCGGGGGTGCTGGATGATCTGCCCTATACCCTGGAGTGGAAGCAATTCACCGCCGGGTCACCGGTGGCCGAAGCGCTCAACGTCGGCAGCCTGGATATCGGCCTGCTGGGCGATGCGCCGGTATTGTTCCTGGGCGCATTGGGCGCACCGATCAAGGTGATTGCCGTCAGCCGCCAGAATCTTGCGGGCGTGGCAATCCTGGTGAAAAAGGATTCGTCGATCCACAGCCTGGCCGATCTTGCGGGCAAGCGCGCGGCCATCTGGAAGGGCTCCTGGAGCCAGCAACTGCTGCTGACTGCATTGGATAAAGCCGGGGTTGCACGGGACTCTCTGGAGTTGCGCTACCTCAGCGCGCTGGATGCGTCCCATGCGCTGGAGGGCGGCGCGGTTGACGTCATCGCCACCTGGGAGCCCTATGTCACGCAACAGGAACGCCAGGGTGCGCGAGTGCTGGCGACCGCCGAGGGGCTGATCCCGGCCCAGAGCTTCATTGCCGCCAACGCCAATGCGGTAGAGGCCAAGCGTGAGCCTATCAGCGACTTTCTCCAGCGGCTGAAAAAAGCCCGTGACTGGGCTCGCCAAAACCCGGCCAACGCCGATGCCTATGCCGATGCCTGGGCCAAGCGCACCCGTGCCGACGCCGACATCGCCCGTGTGTGGTTTGCTCGGGCGCGCACCACCGTCGAGCCACTGACCGCCCAGGTGCCTGTGGAAGCGCAAAAGACCGTGGACTTTTTCGCCAGCCAGGGCCTGATCAAGGCTTACCCGGCCGCCCAACTGTTTGACCTTTCCTTCGCGGCGTCCTTGCAGCCCGCCGTCGCCAGCCGCCAGCCCTGAAGGGGTCTCGTCATGACTAAAAGACAGCTCAAACTGGGCGCCCTGACCATGGGCAGTGGTGGCCCGGGCCGGCATAACCTGTGGCTCGACCCGCAACTGCCGGCCGATGCCAGCGTCAACGTCGACTGGTACATCGAGATTGCGCGCCAGGCCGAGGCGGCGCTGTTCGACTTGATGTTTATCGTCGACAGCCAATTTATCACCCCCGGCTCGCCGTCCCATTACCTCAACCGCCTGGAGCCGCTGACACTGTTATCGGCGCTAGCGGTGAGTACCCGGCATATCGGCCTGGTTGGCACGCTGACCACCTCCTACAACTCGCCGTATAACGTGGCGCGGCGCCTGGCGTCCCTGGATTTGATCAGCAAAGGCCGCGCCGGCTGGAACGTGGTCACCAGCGGTGATGCTGGCACCGCAGGCAATTACAGCCGCGATGAACATTATGACTACGCCACCCGCTATGGCCGCGCCGCCGAACACGTCCAAGTGGTGCAGGGGTTGTGGAACTCTTACGAAGACGATGCGTTCGTGCGCGACCGCGCTACCGGCCAGTTTCTCGACCCCAGCAAGCTGCACAGCCTGAACCACCAGGGCGAACATTTTCGCGTGGTCGGCCCGCTGAATATCCAACGCTCACCCCAGGGCCAACCGGTGATCTTTCAGGCCGGAGATTCCGAGCCAGGCCGCGATCTGGGCGCAGCCACGGCGGACGTGATCTTCACCCATGCGGCCAGCATCGAGCAGGGCCAGGCGTTTTACCGGGATATCAAGGGCAGGGCGGCACAAAGAGGGCGCGATCCGGAGCAGTTATTGATCATGCCCGGTGCGGAAGTCTATGTGGGTGACACTGATGCACAGGCCCGGGAAATCGAGCAGCACTACCATCAACTCGACCATAGTTTTGAACTGGCGCTCAAGGAGTTCGGGCGTAATTTCGGCTGGCATGATTTCAGCCAGTACGACCTGGATGCGCCATTCCCGCAAGAGAGCCTGGAAGCGGCGCGCAGCAGTTTTTTCACCAATGCCAAACGCATCGCCGATCAGGCGCGGGAGAAGGGTTTCACCTTGCGCCAGGCCATTGAGTTTGGTCGGCAACTGCGTCCTGGCGCCTTCGTGGGTAGCGCCGATACGGTGGCGCAGAAAATGGCCGCCTGGCTCCAGGCGCGGGCTGTGGACGGGTTCAATATCTACATCGGCCACCCCGGGCAGTTCGATCGATTCACCCGGGAGGTGATTCCGTTGTTGCAGGAGCGTGGGGTTTACCGCACAGAGTATGAAGGCTCGACTTTGCGCGAAAGTCTGGGGTTGGCGATACCACGGTTCAAGGTTTGATAGCGGTGTCGACAGGGAGCCAAGCACCTCCCCATTTCGCATAACTGCTGTGCAGTACCAGGGATTAATCCGCCTGCGCGCACTGCCTATAGTTCATTCACACACCGCAGCGTTTAAAAGCGCTGCGGGCTCCAGCCAAAAACTGAGATGAGCCTGATGAACGAATTCAACCCTGTGCCGACGGATATAAACCAAATGGACGCCGAGTACTTCGAGTACAGCAAAGCGGCCAACCCCATCAGTGCCAACCTTATTGCGCGCATTCCCTACCACAGCTTTCCCGCCTCGTTATACGACAGTGGCCCTTCACGCGTGGTACCGCTGGACCTCAGCGACGCTTTGGGCTGCGAAGGCCCTGCGACAGGCCCCGGGCTGTGCGCGAATTTCATGCGCCTTAACCGTGGCGACACGCTGACCGTGCAACCCAATGCGACGTCCCAGGTGTTCTACGTGATCGCCGGCGAGGGCAGCGTGGTTCAGGGCAAACATGAGATTCAATGGTCAAAAGGTTGTTTTATGGCCTTGCCTGGCTTGCAGGCAGCACACTTCAGCGCCCGCCAGGATGCGCGTCTTTACTACGTGCACGATGAACCGTTATTGCGTTACCTGGGGGTGGCACGCAGCGCAGACCGCTTCGCGCCGACGCTGTACCCCGCAGAACTGGCTAACGCCAAGCTGCGTGAAGCGGCCGACGATCCTCGTGCGCAAGACCGCAGCCGCATCAGCATTTTGCTGGGCAACCGCAACTTCCCCCAGACGCGTACCGTGACCCATGTGCTGTGGGCCATGTATGGGATCCTGCCGGCAGGCTCGGTACAGAAACCTCACCGGCATCAGTCGATTGCGCTGGATTTCATCATTGATTGCCCGCCGGGCTGTTACTCGCTGGTGGGCACCGAGTTGGACGCGGACGGGCAGATCCGCAATCCGCAGCGGGTGGACTGGTCGCCTGGCCTGGCATTTGTCACGCCGCCGGGGTACTGGCACGCGCACTTCAATGAATCGGACACTGAGGCGTTCCTGATTCCGATTCAGGACGCAGGGCTGCAAACCTATCTGCGCTCCCTGGATATTCGTTTCAGTTGAGTCATGTCCACTCAGGCGTTTCGCCCAGTCGCTCAACGATAAAGTCGATAAAGCACCTGACCTTGGACGACACGATGCGCTTGGGCGGGTAGACAAACCACACGGCGAAGTCGCGCTCGACATCGCGTATTTGCCATTGCGGCAGCCACACGAGCAACTCGCCGGCCTGGATGCTCTGGGCGACCAACCAATCCGGCAAAAGGGCAAAGCCCAGCCCCTGGCGTGCGGCGATCAGTTGTGCGTCGAGATCATTTATCCGAATGCAGCCGTTGTGCAGCAGCGGTGATACCTGGTCGCCGCAGTCAAAGCTGATAGCGCCCGTAGGCAGCGTACCCAACACCGCGGGCAAACCGGCGAGGTCGGCAGGGGTTGAGGGTGCAGGGTGCTGCCTGGCAAAAGCCGGGCTGACCACCACACGGTAATGGCCATCGCAGAGTTTGCGGGCCTTGAGCGTCGAATCGGCCAGCGCGCCAATGCGTATGGCTAGATCGACGCCGGCATGAATCAGGTTGACCTGAGCATTATCCAATACCAATTCCACACTGATTTGCGGGTAGCGCGCGCAAAAGTCCTTCAAGGCTGGAAGGATGTGATGGCGGGCGAATGCCGGCGGCAGGTTGAGCTTCAACAAGCCCCTGGGCTGCTGGTTCAACGCAGACGTCGCCGCCTTGGCGTGTTCCAGTTCATCCAGCACCCTGCGGGCGTGCATCAGGAAGGTCTGGCCGCCTTCGGTCAGGTGCAAGGTGCGCGTGGAGCGGTTGAACAACGCGATACCCAGGTCTTGCTCAAGATCCTTTATATAGCGTGAAACCGTGGACGCCTTGATCCCCAAACGCTCGGCTGCGCGGGAGAAGTTATTGCCTTCGGCAGCTTCGACGAAGGCGGTGAGGGCACTGAAATAGTCCAAGGACAGCCTCGGGGCAGGGCAGGAAAGTTGGCAGGTTGTTGAAGTTTGCAGGGCGCTGTCAACTCGAAACTATCGTCATTTGCTGGCACAAGCTTGATCCTGGTCAGGTAACGCTGCTGCCACGCTCTATAACCTTGGGCTTCCATCAAAGGCCAGGGACGGCTCAAGGAGCACCTCTGGTCGCCCAATCTCAAGGAAGAGTCAGCCATGCGATCATTGAAGATCCTGTTGTTATCCTCGGCATTCAACGGTTTGACCCAGCGGGCCTGGCTGGATTTGCGCCAGGCGGGTCACGACCCCAGCGTTGTGGTATTCACCGATGAAACTACGGTGTGTCGCCACGTCGAGGCGTCAGGCGCCGACCTGGTGATCTGCCCATTCCTGAAGGACCGTGTACCACAGCAGCTATGGAGCCACCCGCAGCGCCCGGTGGTGATCATCCATCCCGGCATCGTCGGTGACCGTGGCGCCAGCGCACTGGACTGGGCCATCACCCAGCAGGTCCGGCGCTGGGGCGTCACGGCCCTGCAGGCCGTGGAGGAAATGGACGCCGGGCCGATCTGGTCGACCTGTGAATTCGACATGCCCGCCGATGTACGCAAATCCGAACTGTACAACGGCCCGGTGAGTGACGCGGCGATCGTCTGCATCCGCGACGTGGTGGAAAAATTCGCCAATGGCTTCGTCCCGGAGCCCCTCGACTACACGCAACCTAGCGTTATCGGGCGGTTGCAGCCGAACATGACCCAGGCTGACCGCACCTTCAGTTGGTTCGATTGCGCAAGCTTCATCAAGCGCAGCATCGACGCCGCCGACGGCCAACCCGGGGTGTTGGCAAGCCTGCTGGGCGGGCAATATTACCTGTACGACGCGCACTTGGACTCACGCCAGGGCACCCCGGGAGACATCCTCGCGGTACAGGACGACGCCGTGTTGGTGGCAGCAGGGGATCACAGCCTGTGGATCGGCTCGCTCAAACGCAAGGCCCAGCCAGGGGAGGAGACCTTCAAGCTGCCGGCTCGCCATGTCTTGGCTGAACAACTGGCTGACATTCCGGTGTTGAACAGCTCGATCGCGCAACAAAGCTTCAATGCGCTGGCCTATCAACCGATTCGCTACCGGGAGGCCGGTCACGTCGGCGAACTGACATTCGAGTTCTACAACGGCGCCATGAGCACCGAACAATGCCAACGACTGGTGGCAGCATTGCACTGGGCCAAGGCGCGAGACACCCAAGTGTTGTTGATCAAGGGCGGGCGCGGGAGCTTTTCCAATGGTGTACACCTCAATGTCATCCAGGCCGCCAAAGTGCCGGGGCTGGAAGCCTGGGCCAATATTCAAGCCATCGACGATGTGTGCCGGGAGCTGCTAACCGCCAGGCAACTGGTGATCAGCGGCCTGACCGGCAGTGCGGGCGCAGGCGGCGTGATGCTCGCGCTGGCCGCTGACATTGTATTGGCCCGTGAGGGTGTAGTGCTCAACCCGCATTACAAAACCATGGGGCTCTATGGCTCCGAGTACTGGACCTACAGCCTGCCACGGGCCGTCGGCAGTGAGATCGCGCACAAGCTCACCGAAGAATGCCTGCCCGTCAGTGCCGTCCAGGCCTTGCAGCACGGCATGGTTCAGGACATCGGCCCACGCTGCCCACACGCCTTTGATCTGTGGCTCTCTCAACAGGCCCAAAGCGCGCTGACCGATGAGAAGTATCTGTACGCACGCACCCGTAAAGCCACGCTGGATAGTCAGCAGGTTGAACGTTGCCGCGAACATGAGCTGGTACAGATGCAGTTGGATATGGTGCAAAACCGCCAACAGTTTGCCGAAAAGTGCCGAAACTTCGTGTTTAAACGCAAAACCTGCCAGACCCCGCAGCGCTTGATCGCGCCCTGGGCGGTGACGTACGAGGCCGAAGTCCCGGAATGCTGAATGGCTGACCGATCCTCTACGGTCGACGCGGGAAGGGCCCAGCCTCGCATTGGGCAATAGGGTTCCCCATAATGGAGGCCAATTCGCCCAAACGCTCAGACCAGAGGCCCCATGGAACTGCACAACCTGAACGATAACGCAGCGCTCGTATGAATCGTGCGCTGTTTATTTCGTTGGATGGGCCCAAGGCCACCGGCAAAACCACGCTGTTGGAGGCCGTTACGACAGCATTGAGGGCCGACAACAAAAAGGTTGTCCGTCTGTGCGAGCGCAAGAGCGATCCCTATCGAGCGCAAACGATGGCTCTGGTTAACACATTCGCCAGAGATCCCAGCCGGGATCTGGAACTTGAGGTGTGTGAACGCTTTGCCGACAGCCGTCGCTGGATTACCCGGCACGTACTGGCTGCCCAGCCACCTGACAGCATCATCCTGATGGACCGTTGGTACCCCTCCGATGCGGCGTTTCGTCGATTGATACCGTTTAAAGATATCCTTGCGCTGAACCTTGATCGACAGGTGCAAGTGCCGGATCTGCATGTGGGGGTTGTCACCACTGCGCAAATATCCTGGGCGAGGGCAGCGACACGACGGCGCGGGTTGAGCAGTACGGTGATGCATAAGCTGGAGGAGCAGGTTGTGTGTACCGAGGCGTTTGAACGGGCGGCTGTGGGGCAGGGGTGGGTGATGTGTCGCAATGAAGGGACGATTGAGGAGGCGATGAGGCGGGTGGTTTCGCAGATATATAAAGTCCTTTGATCGAATTCAACATGAAGGGCGCTAGGCTAAAAACAGAACGGCTGCGACACATCAGTAGCTTCAATAAGGTTTCCCTCGTACCCCCTAGAGTTCCACGCCAGGAGGTACGAGAGAGGTAAGCCATAGCCCTTAAACCAATCCTTCGCGTTTGTATTGATTTGCCGAACTGTCAGCGGGCTTGGGTTTTCTGGAACAGGTCAGCTGGTAAGCAATTGCCAACCATAGGAACCATCCCGGCATGACCATCAACGCAATTCGGGTATCTGGTCTCAATGCCAGCAGACAAAGAACAAAGCCCAGAAACGCCAAAGAGAACCAGGCCATCGGCGCACCGCCAGGCATCTTGTAGGCCGATTTTGCATGCAGGTCAGGACGAGTTTTGCAATAGGCAATGTACGACGCGAGGATCGTCGACCAAGTGAAAATCACCAGAATTGCTGACACGGTAGAGACGATGGTGAACGCGGTCATGACTTCTGGAACGATGAACAGCAACAACACGCCCAGCAGCATCAACAAGGTGGTGAACGCCAAGCTCGGCAGAGGCACGCTATTGCTCGACAGACGCCGGAAAATCCCCGGAGCGTTGTCCTGATTAGCCAGTCCGAACAGCATCCGGCTGGATGAAAATACGCCACTGTTGGCCGATGAGGCGGCGGATGTCAGCACCACAAAGTTGACGATACCGGCTGCTGCGGGGAACCCCGCAACCAGAAACAGCTCGACGAAGGGGCTCTTGTTGGGCGAAACCTGTTGCCAGGAAGTCACTGCAATAATGCAGGCCAGTGCCAGCACATAAAACAAGATGATTCTGAGCGGAATCGAGTTGATGGCTTTAGGCAGGGTCTTTTCGGGGGAGCGCGTTTCGGCGGCTGCGGTGCCGATCAGCTCGGTGCCCGCAAACGAGAAAATCGCCATCTGAAACCCGGCAAAGAAACCGAACAAGCCGTTGGGGAATGCGCCCTGTTTATCCAGCAAGTGGTTCAGGGACGCGGTGACGCCACTGGGTGAGACAAAGGAGCTGGCAATCAGCACGATGCTCACGCCAATCAGGGCAACGACGGCAATGATTTTGATGATCGCGAACCAGAACTCCACTTCACCGAAGAGCCTGACAGTCAGCACGTTCAAGGCGAACAGTGTTATCAGCATGCCAATGGCCGGTATCCATGCGGGTACATCAGGGAACCAATACTGAAAAAAACCACCCACCACGACTGCATCACCTATCACTGCAACGCTCCAGCTTAGCCAATATGACCAGCCGAGAAAGAATGCTGCGCGTGGGCCAAGATAGGCACCGGCAAAATCAGCGAAGGTTTTGAAGTTCAAGTTGGAAAGTAACATTTCGCCCATGGCACGCATGACGAAGTAGACGAACAGTCCGATGATCATATAGATGAGGATGATCGACGTGCCGGAGAGGGCGATGATCTTCCCGGAACCCATGAACAGGCCTGTCCCGATAGCACCTCCCATGGCCATTAACTGAATGTGACGATTGCTGAGTGTGCGCTGCAGCGCGGGCTGTTCAACCCGCTCGGACGGAGTCGATTTCATTACAAAACCTCTTGATTTTATGTTTTTGAGTTTTGGTAGAAAAGTGGGTGTCACATGACCTTGATTGAGATGTAACGGCTACTGACGGTGGTGGTTTGCGGATGGCAGGCTTTTCCTCCGCTAACAAGGTGCACGGCCAATAAAAAAGTCATGTTTTTGTTCTCCGATTCAACAGTCGAAAGGCTGCGATTCAGGCGCGTTTGCTCTCGTAACCATGCAGCACATTGACGGCATTGATCCCGATTTCATCAACCATGTACCCGCCTTCCATCACAAACAGGGCAGGGCAGCCCACGCCGGCTATCAGCTCGCCGATGCCGATGAAGTCTTCGCTTTCAAGCAAAAAGTGGCTGATGGGGTCGTCCTTGAAGGTGTCGACGCCCAGTGAAATAACCAGCACTTCAGGGGCAAATTGTTGGAGTTTCTTGCAGGCGTGGAGCAAGGCGTTGCGGTAGCTTTCCCAGGAGGTGTTCTTCGGCAGCGGATAGTTCAGGTTGTAACCTTCGCCGTGACCAGCGCCGACTTCGTGGCTGTAGCCTGAGTAGTACGGGTAGGACACCGTCGGTTCGCCGTGCAGCGAGACAAACATGACGTCACTGCGCCCGTAGAAAATATTCTGGGTACCGTTGCCATGATGAAAGTCGACATCCAATACCGCGACACGCTTGGCGCCTCGGGTAATAGCCTGCTGTGCGGCAATGGCTGCGTTGTTCAGATAGCAATAGCCGCCCATGTATTCACGTGCTGCGTGATGGCCGGGCGGGCGGCATAGGGCAAAGGCACTGTCGTGACCTTCATCGATCAGCGCCAGTCCTGTCAGCGCGATATCGGCACTGGTTTTTACCGCCTGCCATGTGGTGGCGGTAATGGGTGAGCCGGCGTCCATGGCGTAGAAACCCAGCTTGCCGTCGATGAAAGTCGGAACTTGCTCGTTGGCCAGATCACGCACTGGCCATACCAGCGGCAAGGCATCGTGGGTGCGCCCGGTTGCGCACCATTCAGACCAGGCAGATTCCAGAAAAGTTACGTAGCGCTCGCTGTGCGCGTTGACATAGCACGACCGATCAAATGCTTGCGGTTCGATGATCTGGCCAAGCCCTACCTGTTTGACCCGATTGTGGACGGTATCGGCCCGACTGGGCTGTTCGAAGGACGGCTTGAGCACGCCGTCTTTCAATTCGGTGCCGTGGTGCAAACGATGGGAATCACTGAAAACTGTAAACATTGTGCGCATCCGTTGATGTGGGCCAGTGCAAATATTCTGTTCCGGCTCTGACGCGCTTTCTTTGCTTTGTTTTCGTGGTTTACTGGATTATTCGGGCGTTTTTACTCAGGAATGACGTAATGCAGAAAAAAACATCCAAACGCATCAGTCTCGATGACACCGACCTGGCGATTCTCGCGTTGCTGCAGGAGGATGCGAGTATTTCCAACTCCGAGCTCAGTGAGCGCTTGTCGTTAAGCCTGACACCTTGTTGGAGGCGGCGTAAGAGAATGGAGGAGGCGGGCGTGATTAAAGGCTACCAGGCGAACCTTGATCGACGAATGCTGGGGCTGGATATCATGGCGTTCGTGCACATCCGTTTTTCCACCCACGCCGACCATGCTCCCGATGCTTTTGAGGCGGTGATTGCTCAACTGCCTGAAGTGTTGTCTTGTCACAAGATCACCGGGGATGCCGATTACGTGCTGCAAGTGTTGGCAGAGGACCTTGATAGCTACAGTGACTTTATCGAACAGGTGCTCAGGCGTCAGGTGGGTATTGCGTCCATCCAGTCCAGTCTGGCTTTACGCGAAATTAAGACCAGTAGCCGTATCGCGATACCTAAATCGATTAAGGCGTGAATGGGCAGGGGTTAGACCACGAAGTGGAACCCTGTCTTTAACCGCATAGCCAAGGAGTGCGGCTGAAGTACGCCTTTATCAAGCAGCGCGCAGGCGACTATTCGATTCGACGGCTTTGCCTGACGCTGAAAGTCCATCCCAGCGGTTATTACGCCTGGCTGTCTGAGCCGCAATCTGTACGCGCCAAAGGCGACCAGCGACTGCTGGGTTTGATCAAGCATTCCTGGCTGGAGAGCGGCGGCGTTTATGGCTATCGCAAAATCCACGACGATCTGCGCGAGGTCGGTGAGGATTGTGGTCGTCATCGTGTGGCGAGGCTAATGCGTCTCGAAGGTCTGCGTTCTCAGACAGATTATCGACGCCGCCCTGGAAAGTACGGCGGTAAGCCAGCGGTCGTCTCACCCAATTTGCTGAAGCGCCACTTCGATGTTGTGGAACCCAACAAGGTTTGGGTAACCGACATCACGTACATTCGTACGTATGAAGGCTGGTTGTATTTGGCGGTGGTACTGGATCTGTTTTCTCGGCAGGTCGTTGGCTGGTCAATGAAGTCGCAGATGACCAGTGATTTGGCCATTGATGCGTTGTTGATGGCGGTTTGGAGGCGTAAGCCGAAGCAAGAGGTGATGGTTCATTCCGACCAAGGCAGCGAGATGTTCTACAACGTAAAACGCCGCCATGGTTTCAACAATCAGCTGTCGCCGGTAGGGTTTGAAAAGCGTTACGCAATGAGCTTGCAAGGTGTCTAGAGAATCCGGGGCGATTCAAGGTAACCGAGAAGAAGGACAGGATAGTCGTCAGTGACAGTGTTCCTTCACAATATCAAATTTAACAAGTGGGCGATGTCATTTGTTCATGGGCGATCCTTACATCAATCAATGCCTGAGTTTTTCTACGAGTTGTGGAGCCTGATGTTCACAGATTTATGTTCATGAGGGCCTCTGGCTTATCTGTAGAAGACTCCTAGGGATTGTCGGCCGCCTCAAGCACCGAGGTGCTGACAGCAGCGCTTTGCACGATGGAATCAAGAAGGTGTTTTGGCTGGACGGATACGATCAATCCGCTGGAACACCTGGCCTTTCTCGATCCCGGCAACTGTTATCCGGTTGATGATGGTGAGTGCAGACGTGTGGAACGTGGTTGCTTCGTGTCTTGATGGTCGATGTTCATTGACCCTCGGTATCAGGCTCACGCATGTTGAAGGTCACCCGATAAAGTATGCGAGCGCTAGCCTTAAATCGCCTGAACAGCGAAAATCTCTTACGTTGCGTACGGAGGGCACTATGGCTGTGTTTACGCTTGGTCATCCACCGCACGTCTTTTGATATTTGAAAATGCGAAAAAACGAATACGTTATCGGTTTATTCTTGCGTAAGCGTAATAAGATATAAATCTATATACAGTCAGGGTAAAGACGCCCGATGCACTTCCCGTTTTCTTCTCAAAAAATTAAAGCAAAAGCCACAGTAACGAGTGGCTTTGTCTTTTCTGCGATGTAAAAATAGGCACTTTGGCGTTTTTCTTTGTTTTGCGAGATTTTAATTGCGGCAACACTTGAAAACGCGTTGGCCGGTACGGCCTTCACATCAGTAATCGCTTGGAGCTATTATTTGCACATCGTGAAATGAGCTGCGGTTCCAAATTGGAGATGCGCGGTTTAAAATTGATAAATACTGATCATGGATTCGCTGTTAGAGTATCGTTAAAGTTTTCGCGATATGGCCGCCTCTGCGCGCCGCGTCAATCATACCAAGCAGATTGGAAGTATTGAACTTATATAATAATCTGAGTTTGTAAGCGCTCGCAGTCTTATGGCTGATCATTAAAAGCTTAGCTATCTCCTGATTGTTCAATCCCTTTGCCAAAAGTGCCAGGATATCGGTTTCGCGTCTTGTCAGCGTTACTGGCTTTGTTGAGTACGATGAATAGTTGTGATTAATGGCCTGTTGCATTTTTTGTGTGATATATGGGAAGTGACTCTTGCCTCTTAGCAGGTCTTTGATAGCACATTGTATTTCACTCAGTTCAGCAGTTTTTGAGACAAAGCCGGAGGCGCCGGCTTTCAAACAGCGGATTAAATAATTCTCGGCATCATAGGCAGTGAATGCGAGTATTTTGGTTGAGCAATTACCGAAGGTCAGTAAAGAGATCACGTCCAACCCGTGTATTTTTGGCAGGTCGAGTTCCAGGATGAGCAGGTGCGGCTCAAGCCTGTTCACCATGTTCAGAGCTTCCTGCCCATTCTCAGTTTCGGCGACGACAGTGTGGCCACTCTGTTCCAGTAGTCTCTTGATCGAATAACGCATCAACGCATGGCGGTCTGCGACAACAATGGTGCTCATCCGTAAAGTCCTTTTCCGAGTAACGTGCCCGATGCTATAGGGGGGCAAGCCCATCGCAAGTAAGGCCGGCCTCATTCGATGAGGGCAGCACTTAGTTAAATATGGTTTTGGAGGTGCTGGCAAAAAAATTATCGTCAGTGCGAAATGTCTTTAGTCATTGTAGGAAATATCTATAAATAAACCGCAAGAAAGTCCTGTATCGTCGTTTCGGTCTTCTGGTAGTTGTATTGGAAGGTGTATGTCGAGATAGTTGCGCCTTAATGGGGTGTCTGCTAGTTGCGCGGTGGCAAACTTAATTAATAAGGATATGGTATGAAAAGTGTTTCTTTGAAAAAACTGATTGCATCTAGTTTTCTTTGCGCATTGATTGCGCCTTCGCTGGCCTATGCGGCGGATGGGATTGTAAACTTCTCGGGCAGCATCACAGATGTGACCTGTGACATTAACGGCCAGGGGCCAGGCGACGGCAACGTGACCAATGTGGAACTTGGCCGGATCGCGCCAGGTACATTTGCCGCGATTGGCAACGCGTCACCGTTTGTGCCGTTCAAGCTGCAATTGTCGGGTGCGCAATGCACTAACGACGCCAAGGTTTCGATCGATTTCGATCAAGTTGAGAACATCGATTCGGTCACCGGTAATCTCAAGCTGATTGGCAGTGCACCTGCAACAGGCGTGCAGATTCAAGTATTCAACGATACGGCCAATGGCAAGAAAATCCAGCTGGGCCAAAGAGAAACAACGCCTCAGGTGGCAGTGGTCAAAGGCAATACTGCGACCTTGTCCTACAAAGCGTCTTACGTATCGACCGCGCCTGCTGTGACTCCGGGTTCTGGCATTTCGTTCGTGCGCTACACGCTGGCCTATCAATAACCGCTGACGATGCAGGAGGTGGTTCATGGCGCCGATAGCGCGTACGTATTCTCTCGCCATCGGCGCTGTATTCCTCGGGCTGTTTGTGCAAGCGTCCCAGGCAGCCATTGTGGTGCAAGGCACTCGAGTGATTTTCCCTGCCAATGTGGATGACGTGACGGTCAGGCTGGCAAATTCAAGTCGTGAGCCGGTACTGGTGCAAAGCTGGGTGGATGATGGGCATGCAGAGATGGCCCCTGAGGATGTCCAGGTTCCCTTTGTTGTCGCGCCTGCGGTCAGCCGGATTGACCCCAGTGGTGGAGCGGTGTTGAGGATCAGTCGAACCCAATCTATTGCTGTCGCCGACCGCGAATCGCTGTTCTGGCTCAATGTGCTGGAAACCCCGCCGCGCAGGGCGTCGCATGATGCGGTGTTGCAGTTTGCCTTCAGGACGCGACTCAAGCTGCTTTACCGTCCGACTGCGCTTGCATCGGGCGTAGACGCTGCTCCCGAGCAGCTCAAATGGACGGTTGTGGCGACGCCCAAAAGGACTGGAGCGACGAACCTTGAGGTGGCGAATCCGACGCCGTATTACGTGTCCTTCGGCCATGTCGAAGTTGACTGCGATGGCCAGGCGTTTCCCGTCAAAACAGGGATGGTGGCACCGTTCGGCAAGACAGTGCTCACAACCTCAATCCGCTTTAACTGCCACGCTAGTCGGCCAAAAGTGCGTTACGAAGCCATCAATGACTATGGCGCAAGGCGGATGTTCGAGCAGCCCGTAGGCAAATAACGCCACAGGCCTCGCGCTTCTTTCCGGTTCCGGCACACAGCCGTGGTATGGGACTGACTATGTTTTTACCTGTTCGATTTCGACCGAGAGCATTCGGTGGTCTGGCTATGCCATGGGCGAATGAAAGTCGTCCTTGGGCACTGTTTTTATTCATTGCCGTCCTGTTGGGAGGGCAACTTCAGGCATGGGCTCAGGATGTGCCAACGGCAACGCCTGTCACGCCCAGCCAGCTTGATGAACCGATCATTTTCGATTCACAGATGTTAATGCAAGGAGCGTCCGGCATGGCCATTGATACCACCCGTTTTGAACAGCCGGACCGCAATGTTCCTGGGACTTATCGCTTGGATATCCTGATCAACGGCCAATGGCGTGCGATCCAGGAGGTCGAGTTACGGGCAGTCGCCGGGCTTGCGGATGCGCAACCATGCTATAGCGCCGAACTACTCATGCGTGTTGGCATAGACCTTGAGCGGAGTCGCAGAGGACGTGGCAGCGATCAACAGAGCACGGTCGTCCCGCAAGGACTGACCTGCGACAAGCTTGAGCGTTTCGTGCCGGGCGCTGCCATCAGTGTTGACCTGCCCGAACAGAAACTGCACATCACCGTTGCGCAGTACTACCTGCAACGGCCCGCCACCAGCACCTATGTCGACCCGTCCAGTTGGGACAGTGGCGTAACAGCCGGCTTGCTGAACTACGACGCCAACCTGTTCAGCGCTCAAAGCCAAGGGCGCCGCGACACGCATGCTTATTCAGGGTTGAACATGGGCCTGAACCTGGGGGGTATCAGGCTGCGGCATAACGCCAGCCTGACCTGGTCGCCCACATTGGGTGGGCGTTACCAGCGCGGTTACGCCTATGGTCAGGTCGACCTCACGGGCTGGAAGTCGCAGTTGCTGTTCGGAGAGAGCACTACCAGTGGTGAGTTGTTCGATGCGGTGTCGTTTCGCGGCGTCCAGCTCGAAAGCGACGACCGCATGTTGCCTGATACGCAGCGCTACTACGCCCCAGTGGTACGTGGCACCGCGACCTCCAATGCCAAGGTTTCGATCTATCAGCGTGGGTACCTGGTCTACGAAACAACTGTAGCGCCCGGCTCCTTTGAAATCGCCGACTTGCAAGCAGCGAGTTTTGGTGGCGACCTGCGGGTAACAGTCACCGAAGCCGATGGTCGCGAACACGGGTTCGTCGTGCCATTTGCTACGACGGTGCAATTACTCCGCCCAGGCTCAACGCGCTACAGCCTGGTGGCCGGTCAGTTGGTGGATCCCGGCTTGCACGGCCGACCTCCGCTTGTCTTGCAAGGCACCCTGCAACGCGGCCTGGACAACAACCTGACCGGTTACGGCGGCACCGCACTGACCCCCGGCTATGTATCCGGCTTGGCAGGCATGGCGCTTAATACCCGGTTCGGCGGTTTCGCCGCCGACCTTACCGCAGCCAGCACCGAACTCCCCGCAGGGCAGACCCAGCAGGGTTCCAGTCTGCGCCTGTCGTACAGCAAGAACCTGCCCAATAGCCGCACGAATTTCTCGTTACTCGCCTATCGCTATTCAACCTCAGGGTACTTGGGGCTTCACGATGCGGTAGCGCTTCAGGATCGGATGCGCAACGAGTCCGGGCGCGCCACCGACTTCGCCCGTGTACGCGCTCGGTTCGACGCCAATATCAGCCAGGGGCTGGGCACCGATGGAGGCAACGTATATCTCAACACTTCATCAAGCCAGTACTGGCAGCAAGCGGGGCGGACCCTCAGTTTCTCCATGGGCTACAGCAATCAGTGGCGCGGTAATTTCTACTCGATCGCGGCCCAGCGTAGTCATAGCGCATCGCCAGGTGGGCTGCGACATGCAAGGGATCAAGACGACACGCAGCTCACCTTCACGCTGTCGATTCCCTTGGGCCGCGATGGGCATGGCGGTGCGGTGATCAACAGTTATGCCAGCCATGACCGTCGCTCAGGCCGGCAGATGTCTACCGGTATATCCGGCGCCTTCAGTGAGCGCGGCGATGCGTCCTATGCCGTTTCGGTCGCCCATGCCGACCGGCAGCGCGGTGCCTCCAGCAATGCCAGCGTCAACTACCGCCTGCCTCAAGGTGCGTTCGGTGCAAGTCTTTCTCAGGGGGCGGATTATCACCAGCAGTCACTCAGTGCATCGGGCGCCGTAGTCCTGCACCCGGGCGGCATGACGCTTGCGCAAACCCTTGGCGAAACGGTAGGTGTGGTCAAGGCGCTTGACGCTGAAGGCGCAAGGGTCGGTTACACAGGGGCGAGCGTTGGTAAAGATGGCTACGCGATCGTCTCTAGCCTGAGCCCTTATCAACTCAACCAGATTGATGTCGACCCGCAAGGCGTACCCAATGACATAGAGCTACAGGTCAGTTCACGCAGCGTCGCCCCTCGTGCTGGCGCCGTAGTGATGCTCGATTTTCCGACGCGTAAATCCCGCCCGTTGTTGATCGACAGCCAACGCAGCAATGGTCAGCGCCTGCCGTTCGCTGCCTCAGCCGTTGATGTGCAGAGCGGCCAAGTGATTGGTGCGGTGGGGCAGGGCAGCCGGCTGGTGGTACGCAGTGACAAGAGTCGCGGCTCGATTCGTGTGGAGTGGGGCAGTGATGCCGACCAGCAATGCCAAGTGGATTATGCGTTGCCCGAGCGCCACGCCCGCGAAGGCAGCGCGTTTGAGTTGCTCAATCTGGTGTGTCACGACATAGACGCCCGGCCTGCAGGCAAGGAGCGTGTGTTGTGAGGTCGCTTTATGCCGTGTGCCTGCTGATTTGCGCGCATGCCAGCAGCAGCCAGGCAGCGTTGACGGTGACGGGAACTCGCTTCGTCTACGCAGCCGATGCACGTGCGCTGACGGTACGAATCAGTAATGGCGGCGAAGCGCCGATCCTGGCCCAGAGCTGGTTGGACCGAGGCCAAATCAATCAAGACCCCTCTGGCCTGTCCGTGCCGTTCGTAGTCAGCCGTCCTTTATTGCGCTTGGACCCTGGGCAGCGCAGCGCGCTTGAAGTCCGCTACACCGGCGAAGCGCTGCCCGCCGACCGCGAGTCGCTGTTTTGGCTGAACTTCCTTGAAGTGCCACCGCTGCCGCCACGCAGTACACATCTGCTGCGGCTTTCGTATCGGTTGCGCATGAAGCTGCTGTTCAGGCCGGCGGGGCTGGCGGGGAGCGCGGAAGAGGCGGGCCGACAGTTGACCTGGCGCGCACACCGCAAGGCCCTTGAGGCCTGCAATAAGGCACCGTTTTTTGTCTCGCTCACTGCGCAGCGACTGGAGACGGGAGCCGCTGACGAGATTCAGCGCAGCGCCACGATTGCGCCATTTACCTGCGCGGATTTCCCCCTTACCGGGGCGTCGGCGACACCCACTTTTATCCATTACCAATTTGTTGCAGACAGGGGAGGAATGATCGATGCACGGGCGCCGGTTCACCATGATTAACGGTTTCGCGACGAGGCCTTTGCTCGCCGTCGGTGTCGCGCTGGCGCTCTCTGGCGTGCCCTCGGCGTGGGCACAAGTGCCCAGTGCGGGCCAGGTGATGCGTGACATCGAATCCCTGGCACCGGCACCCCTGCCTTCTGCGCCGGTACAGGTCGATATGCCCCCGCCTTCAGCACTGTCTCAGGCAACGCCTGGCGGCGGTATGCAGTTGCAAGTGAAAGGTTTTGTGATCGACGGCAACCAGGTCTTCAATCGCGAGCAACTGCTTGAACTGCTGGCCGACTTGCCGGGCCAGTCATTGGACCTCGCCGGGCTACGCGCCGCTGCACAACGCATTACACAGTATTACCAGGGCCACGGGTATGCACTGGCGCGGGCGTTTTTGCCCGCCCAGGACATCGATCAAGGCATCGTGCGTATCCAGGTGCTGGAGGGGCATTACGGGCGCATCGAGTTGAACAATCGCTCCCGCGTGATCGATGCTGTGTTGCAGCAACCGTTGTCGGCATTGCGTCCGGGTGAGGCGGTCTACGACGCAGACCTGGAGCAAAGCCTGTTGTTGCTCAGTGATCTTCCAGGCGTTGCGGTGAAAGGCACATTGCGCCCAGGCTCACTGCCCGGTAGCACCGACCTGGTGGTCGATGCCGAGCCTGGCCCCTGGTACGCCGGCACCTTGGAAGCCGACAACTACGGCGACCGCTACACCGGCGAATATCGCCTTGGCGCCAGCCTGGTTTTAAACAACCCGCTGCGCCTGGGTGATGCCCTCAACATGCGCCTGCTGCAAAGCGATCAGCACCAACGTTACTACCGCTTCGGCTACAGCCTGCCCGTGGGCCCGTGGTCGACCACCCTTGGCACCTCTTATTCGCGCATGAGCTACCAACTGGGCAAGGACGTAGAAGTGCTCGAAGCAAAAGGCCAAGCCACCGTGCGCAGCCTCTTCGCTTTGCAACCCTTGATTCGCAGCCGCACCTTCAACCTCAGCGCGCAATTGCAGTTCGACGACAAGCAACTGCAAGACGATATCGACCTGTTCGACCTGCGCAGCCCCAAGCATGTGGAATTGTGGACCCTGGGTATCAATGCCAGTGGCCAGGACCGCTGGCTGGGCGGTGGGCAAAGTTTTGCCTCGCTCAGCTACAGCGCCGGGCGCCTGGGTATCGGCGAAGCCATCGATCGCACCATGGATAGGCTAAGCGCCAGCGCCGCGGGGCATTTCACACGCGCAAATCTGAGCCTCGGCCGATTGCAGTACCTGAGCCCGCGCTGGCAGCTGTACAGCCAATTGAATGCGCAGTGGGCGGGTAACAACCTCGACAGCTCCGAGAAGTTTGGCCTTGGTGGCCCCAATGGTGTTCGTGCCTACGCGTTGGGTGCCGGCAGTGGTGACCAGGGCTGGCAGGCCAGCACCGAGCTGCGCTATCTGGCGGCGCCGGGCGTGCAGTTGAGCGGCTTCGCCGACCGGGGCGTGATCACGGTCAGCAAGCAACCCTGGACCGCGCAAAGCAATCAGCGATCACTCACGGCCGCAGGGGTTAGCGCCAGTTGGCGCGGCGTCGGGCAACAGCTCAGCGTCACCGCAGCATGGCCCATCCACGGGACTGAGCAGAACGACGCACCGCATCAGGATCCGCGCGTGTGGTTCAGCGCCATTCAGTATTTCTAAGCACATTCGTGCCTGGAAGCAGTACCGCCTTGCAACGCTATGCAAGGCGTCATTAAGGAAGAGGAAATTCATGTGAACAAGGTTTACTCACTGGTCTGGAACCACGCGATGAACTGCTGGAAGGTTGCTCACGAAGGGGCTCGCCGGCATTGCAAGACCGGCGCCAAATGTTCGGCCATCGGCACGCTGGCGTTGTTGGGCGCTGCACCGGCATTCGCTTTGCCGTTAGGCGGTACGGTAGTCTCCGGCAAGGGCGACATATTGGGATTCGAATCCAACTCGCAAATGTCGATCAACCAGCACAGCGACAAGTTGATTACCAACTGGACGGACTTCAGCGTTGCCGCAGGACAAAAGGTGGTATTCAACCAACCGAGCGCCACTTCCATTGCGCTCAACAGGGTAATCGGTACTAACGTCAGTAGCATCAAGGGGCAAGTGGACGCCAATGGTCGCGTGTTTCTGGTCAACCCCAACGGGATCGTGGTCGGTCAAGGCGCACAGATCAATGTCGGAAGCTTGATTGCTACCACCAAGGACATCAAAGACGCGGATTTCCTCGCTGGCAAATACACCTTCAGCGGTGTTTCCAATGCAGAAATCAGCAACAGCGGCACGATCAACGCGCAGCCGGGCGGCAGTATTGCGCTACTTGGCAACCAGGTGCGCAACGATGGCGTTATCCAGGCCCAGATGGGCCAGGTTGCGTTGGGCGCTGGGAATGATTTCACGGTCAATTTCGACGGCAACCAACTGCTCAATCTTCAGGTCACCGGTGATGCGATCAACGCCCTGGCGCAAAACGGCGGCTTGCTCAAGGCCGACGGTGGCCAGGTGCTGATGACCGGTAAAAGCGCCAATGCGATGTTGCAAACGGTGGTGAATAACCAGGGCGCCATCGAAGCCAAAACCTTGAGCGGCAAAGCTGGCCGTATCACGCTGGATGGCGGCGATGCAGGTACGGTCAAGGTCGGCGGTTCGCTGCAGGCTCACGCCCAAAATACCTATGGCAGCGGTGGCATGATCGAGGCCAAGGGCGCCACGGTCGAGACCCAACTGGGAACCCAGGTCAATACACTGGCCACCAATGGTCAGACCGGTACGTTTAAAGTCAGCGCCAAGACAGTCCAGATTCAGCCAACTGCAGCATCAGCGGGGAAGACCGCCTACTCCGACACGTTGTCGCGCAACTTGATCAGCACCAATATTGAGCTGGTCAGTAACGACGGTGATTTGAACCTGGCTGGGCCGATAGCCTGGAACAGCGCCAATGGTCTGACCTTGAGCGCGACCGGGAACGTCATCCTCGACGGTAACGTGGATGCGACCGGTGGCGGTGCGCGTGTCGCGCTCAATGCCGGTGGTGATGTGAACGTAAACAGTAAGGTTTCACTGACCGGACTCTTCAGCGACCTCACATTGAATCACGTAGGGGATTCGGTATTAGGCACGGGCGGCCAGTTGACCTTGTCTGGCGCAGGGGCGACGTACGCGTCCAATGGTGATCGGTACACCGTGATCCAGAACCTTGCGCAATTACAGAACATCAACGCAAACCTTAACGGCCATTACGTGCTGGGTAATAACATCGTTGGCCGTTCAGCTCAATTCAAGGCTATTGGTGATAAAGCCGCGTTCGGCGGTATTTTCGACGGTTTAGGCAACACCGTGAGCAACCTGTGGATCTCCAGCACCGGCAGTAACAGTGGGTTATTCGCGGTCTCCTCAGGCACGATCAGCAATCTGACACTGGACAGTGCGACCATCAATAATGGTGGGTCGCAAGGCTATGGGTTTGCAGCGATCGGAGGGCTGGTGGGGCTGAACGTAGGTACATTGTCCAACGTGACTGCCCGCAACCACTTGGTCAACGCTGGCAGCAGCGGGGCGAACAGCGTCGGCGGGGTTGTTGGGCAAAACTACGGTGGCACAATCAAAAATGCCGTGTCCAGCGGGCGCGTGGCGGGCAACGCGTATACGCACGCCATCGGCGGTATGGTCGGTGAAAACGTTACGACCTCAGTCGGTACGGCACGGTTAGACCATGTGGTTTCAAATACCGTGGTGGGCGGCGCCATGCAGCGAGACGCCATGGGTGGCGTTGGCGGGCTGGTGGGTGCCAACCAGGGTGGCTTCATCACTGATGCCATCAGTACCGGGTCGACAAATGGCAACGGCGCCGGCGTCAATGTGGGCGGCCTGGTGGGTTTCAACTCCAACGGTTTGCTTGAGCGCACGGCGTCATCGGGTGAAGTACGGGGCACCGGGGCCGGTAATGTGGGCGGTCTGGTAGGCTTCAGCAAAAACGGCGACATTATCCAGTCAACCTCCACCAGCAAAGTTACAGGGTCCGGCGCCATCGGTACCGGAGGCTTGGTGGGAACTAGCCAGAGTAGCAGGCTCAAAGAGGTCAAGGCTGGCGGCGATGTATGGGATAGCGCTGGGGAGAATGTTGGTGGTTTGGTGGGGAATAATATTTCCGGCACCATTGATACGGCACAAGCCTTGGGCACTGTCACAGGCGGGCGCAATGCTCGGGTTGGCGGTCTGGTGGGGAACAACTATGAGGGCTCCATCACTCATTCTGTGGCTCGCGGAAAAACCAGCGGGTCGATTTCAAGTCAGGTGGGAGGCCTGGTAGGGGCCAATGCTGGCGAGTTGCAGTCGGTTGAAGCCAGTGGCGCCGTGGTGGGTGGGGAAAGCAGCTATGTCGGCGGCCTCGTCGGCACCCATGGCGGCAACTTCAGCAGCCATATTGAATCGGCCATGGCCAGTGGCACCGTTCAGGGGGGCGTGCGTGCGATTGTGGGCGGCTTGGTCGGTCTAAACCAGAGCTCTATCATCAACTCATCGGCAACTGGCGGGGTCAGTGGTGGCAGCAATGCCACCCTGGGGGGCTTGGTCGGCACGAACGCCGGAAACGTTCGCCTGTCTGTCGCCACTGGGAAGCTCACCGTGTTATCGCCTTATTATGGCCAGACCTTTGGTGGCCTGGTCGGGGCTAACTTCGGTGATATGGCATTCAATGGCGTCTCCGGAGAGGCTGCGCTTGTGCCTTTGTATGGCATAAATTTTGGCTCCATTCGTTGATCGTTAACCTTTCCTTCTAATCCCAGACGGCCTGACGCAGTTGATGCGTCAGGCCGTCTGTTGACTCTGCGATGCCTGATATGAATTCAATACTAAATGTTCGGCGTTCAAGGTCGGCCATAGCGTGCGTCGGCATATGGCTGTTTATATGTGGCGTGGCGGCTGAAGCCGGGACGTTGGTCGACAGTGTTGCGACGTCTTGCACATTCAGCAACGGTATGGGCAGGCCGTGGTCACAAGTGACACCTTTGACGAGTAATACGCCCATTGGCTCGGTGTTATGGGAGCGCGCTGTAGCGCTGAATGCCAACTACAACTTTGCCCCGGCTGCCGGCATTGCCCATGAGTTGGTTTCTATGGCCTATTGGGGACCCGGTACACCGCTGACAGACGGAATTGCCCCCACCAACGTTGACGGCATTGGCCTGAAAATATATGTGAACTCATCGGACGGTCAACGTCGACCGCTGCTGCAAACGCCACTGCCGATCGCGATGGAGAAAGAGCGCGTTCAATATGATTCGTCCGCAGCGCAAACGCGTGGTTCAACGATGGTTACCAACTACATGCAACAGTTGATTCTAACGGTCGCATCCAGCCAACTTCCTGCCGGAAAACTGATCGTCGATCGCGTTGCCGGCAGTTCTCAACTCATGCTTTATGCGGTGGATCTACCCAGGGGCAAAGCTGCTTTTGGCAGTAGTGTGGAGGTACCTACAGACAACATACCGATTGGCATCTGTCGCGCGCCTTACCTGCTGATGGGGCCCGCTGCTATCAATATGGGGAATGGTGGCCCGATTGAAATTCCAAATACCTGTGACGTGCAAACCTACCAGACGATACCGGTGCAACTGGGGCGCATGAGCCTGAACGATTTTCCTCAGGTGGGTGCGACTTCAATGCCTGTGCACTTCGCCATCGAGTTGAGCCAATGCGCGGCCAACGCCAAGCCAGAGATTACATTCACTGACAAGTACGGGCCGCCTGCGGACCCCACGATACTGACTCTTGAACCCTCTGCGACCAGTGCCCAGGGTTTTGGGATAGTCATGATCAATGAGTTGACGCATCAGGTGGTTCGTTATGACGGCGCTGCTTATCCGATGAAACGGGCTGGTGATGGAGCCAAAATACCGTTGAGCGCACATTACGTTCGCCAGGGGCATGATGAGACGTTGAAAGCGGGCGCCGCGAATGGAGCGGCGGAGTTTACCTTTACTTTTCCTTGATGGAATACAGCAGGTGACGGATGTCGATTCTTTAAATAACCAATACGCTTTGTTGTCTTGCTGGAATTTTCATCTGTCGAGAAGTGCATCGAGTTGTTCTTCTGCTGCCTGTAAGGAACTGATGCTGGCCAGTAATTCATCCTCACGCTGGTTTAGTGCCTGTTCGCGGAGGAGTAGATGCTGCGCTCGCTGTTCGAGTCGGTTGTTGCGACGTGTGAAGTCGCGGAGGAGGAGGGCGTGATCAAGGAAGCGGAGCAGACGGTTTTGGATATTCAGCGGGAGCGTATTGCGATGCTGGCCGCTTACGATGCGCCCACCATTCCGACGGTGCCAGCGTTTGCGCGATTGGCAGGTAAATCGCGGATTAAGGGTGCCTACTGGCAGTTGGACCCTGTTCGCCTAGCCCAAACGCAGGCTGTGTTGGCGACAGCCAAGGGGCACCATCGCTCTTAATTTTTTTGGGGGGGGGCGCTGTACGTGTGTTGGCTGTTCGCTTACACACCATCCCTAGGGCCAGTTGGTTATCGTAGAGCTTTGATAGCAGTGAAGTGAGCAGATCTGAGTTAGCCATCGTTGTTTCTACGAGGGCTTAGTAGGCAAGTAGGTAAAAGTTTGGGATGCTGAAACCCGTAGTGTTTCAAGTGTCCGTGGCGCCCGAGGGCCTCGGTGTGGATGAGATCCAAGTGCCCGAACGTATGCTTGAATTTTTTTTGAAGTCATTGCCCAGGACTTGGCCGGACGCCAAGGCGTTGGCCGCTGGTAAGGGCAAGCGCTTGATTGAGGTATGCCCTGATCTGGAGACCGCGGTGGTGCAACAGCGGCTAAAGCGTAACGTTGAGGCGCTAGCGGCGTTTGTCCGGCGGGAGGAGCAAGCGTTTGCCGAGGTATAAACGTGGCCCCGCCGCCTTGAGTCAGGCGGCATTGGGCTGATTTACTTCGAGACCTGCGATCACTGAATGATGGGTGTGTGCAACTTGGACAGCGCTCAACCAGCAAATTGCTGCGTGTGGGACTGTCGGACCCAGGCGAGTAGTAGAAGGGGCTATGTGCGGTAGCAGAGAGCTAGCTGAGTCGCCCAAACAAAGACGCGTCGCACGCCTGAGGGGCCAGATAGTGGTCGCCGGAAACATTTCGGAATTCATGCAGTTTAGGTTTGCCGCTCAATATAAAAAGTGATCGTTAGATCAATTATAATTCATGGTGAATGTGATTTCGGCATTCGCTGTACCTGGAACCACTCCTGTTCCAGTAGCCTGTAGCGCATAGCGAGCGCTCACAGGAATGGTAAAATTTCCACCTTTGGTTGAGTATTCGTTGAAAGCTATTGCCTTGTTCAATGGAACAGGCTTTAGATTGCCATCAGTTATTTGCAAGCCTATACCTTTAGCCGTAGAGGCTTGAGTGAGACTGATTAGACCTTGGTCGTCGCTCAATGAGGGCGAGGACGATGTAGGGGTAAGTGTATATGTAACGCTATTAATACCTGTCGGACAGTTAAAAAGCTCAAGACTAAAAGGGATTGCCGTTGACGCGGCAGAGCTATCTTTAGAAAAATCCTCTAAGCGGTGTTGGCCCATTTTTACATTGACGTTGCGTGTTTCGCAGGCGCTGGCAACTATATGGGTGATTTTGTTTGAGATGTAACTATCCAACACCAATGCATCGCTCACCAGGCTGCCGAATTCACCTGCGGGAATAGTCGCCCCCTGAGTTATATTTCCGCTTTTTATAATGCGAATTTGTGTGCGCGATCCGAAATTATCATAATAAGTGGCAGGCTTGAGAGTCACAGAGCCGTACGACTGCGCTAAGCGTTCCTGTCGAACAACTACCCAAGAAAGCCCAGTATTGTCGATAGGGAACTCCGTAGTGTGTAGTCCGGCGCTTCCTAAGTTATTTTTTACGCCAAAAGATGCCGCAGTTGAACATGTGAACCTAGCGTTTACGTTCTGTGTGAATACGGGGGATTCAAAAAGGACCGTGCCTGAAGCGAGGTCTCGCGGAAGCGTTATAGTTTCTGGTATATTGATCCGTATTAAGTTTGTACTACCGCTAGGGGGATCATATGTACACACTGCAAAAGTAATTGTAGGAAATAATAAAAGGAGAGCTGCAGCGAGCTGCTTGGCCAGTAACATATTCGGGGGCATACTAGAATCTCGATTATGATGTTTGGGTGTTGGCGTGCGATAGCTTGGGAAGGCTAAGCACCTGCTATAATGTAAGGCGGCATTATGCTCCGGCGGCACCGGCGCTGCTATCAGATAGTTCGCACGTACTTAAGGAAATTTCAGACTTTCTCTTCGATCGTTTTTGCGAATTTGTTTGCAAAGTTTCCTCTTGATACATGTATCGACGTGCCGGATCATATTTTAGCGGTCAACTAATTCCGGACACGATGTTAGGTTGTCCTTCGTCCTAGGCTGGCGTTAGCTGTTCAGGTGCGTGGTTTGCCGCTGGGCACCAGCCATGCGCAACAGCTCATCCAGGCAGTCGTGCCACGTCAGTTGCCTCGCTGCTGTTTCAGTTGTCGAGCAGTGCATCGAGTTGTATTTCAGCTGCGTGTAAGGAACTGATACTGGTCATTAGTTCGTCCTCACGCTGGTTTAATACAAGCTCACGGTTCATTAACTGCTGTTCGCGCTGTTCGAGTTCGCGTTGACGCTCATCCAGTCGTACATACTTGCCCAGCAATATTTCCTTATGGTTGGTAATGCTGGCGACAAGTGATTTCAGGTTCGCATCAATTTTGGACGAAGTGGTTTGTACGTCGCATGTCTTCACCGACTCACCCGTCAAACTGCTCGTCACGCGTGTTGCTGTAGGTGCGCAATTGCCAGTCTGCTGCGATTGCAGGGGCAGGGGACTGGCCTTGGACTGTGGGTCGTAATGCAAGAGACTCATGAGCCACGCGTCACTGATTTTCAAGCTGTAATGCGTATCTACAGGGCTGCACTCAATGACGCTGTCGGACAGGTCCATCAACGCATAAGTATCTTCGGTTTGTCTTGGGTCACTCGCGCACGCATCGCGCAAAATATCTTTGAGTACTTGAGCTGCCGTCGTAAGTGTCTCGGGCGGAGCATCGCGCATGCGCAGCCTCTGATACTCACCTTCAAGATACGTCAGGTAAATCCTTACCAGTTCATCGCCCGATTTTTCATTGAGGCTATAAACCAGGAACTGCTGGTTGAGACTGGTCGCGGTGAAACCGCACAGGACCACGGCGTTGAGCAATTGACCATGGGCATCTGGTATTTCAAGCGTTCGCAATAACATGAGCAATCCGGCTCCGTGAGGCTGAAGGGGGTGGCGGTGAGGTGAGCAGAATAGCCAACTGGACCCAATAGCGTTGTCAGATAAATCCTACTCGCCAATGGACAGTTCGATTCGCGCCAAGGAACAATCGGATTCACCGCTGATGAGGTTTCAGGATCCGTACCCTATCGATAAGGTGCGTCGCGAAACGAAGCGTGCACTCTCAGACGCTTCGCCGCGTCTGAGCAGGTAACTGGGCAACCATGATTGATATAACGCATTTGACCAAACGTTTCGGCAAAGCCCTGGCAGTAGACGATGTGTCTTTCAAGGCCATCTCGGGTGAGGTGCTGGGGATGCTCGGCCCCAACGGCGCGGGAAAGTCCACCACCCTACGTATGCTCACTGGGTTCGTGTCGCCCACCTCAGGCACCGCCAACCTCTTTGGTTTTGATATACGCCGTCAGACGCGCCACGCTCAACGTCTGATCGGCTACGTTCCTGAAACAGCGGCTTGCTATAACGAAATGTCCGTCGCGAGTTTTTTGGGCTTTATTGCTCAAGTACGTGGCTTGCGTGGACGCGAAAAGACGTTGCGGGTCACGGCCATGCTTGAGCAATTCGAGCTGATGGAGGTACGCGGCCAGACCATCGACACCCTGTCCAAGGGGTTCCAGCGCCGTGTCGGATTGGCGCAAGCGATTTTGCATGACCCCAAGATACTGATCCTCGACGAACCCACCGATGGTCTGGACCCGAATCAGAAGTACCGCGTGCGCGAGCAAATCAAGGAGTTGGCCCGCGACAAAATCGTCATCATTTCTACCCACATCCTCGAAGAGGTCACCGCATTGTGCAGCCGCGTGCTGGTTATGGATAAAGGTCGGCTGTTGGTCGACAGCACCCCGCTGGAATTGGAAAGTCGTTCGCGCTATCACCAGGCAGTGACGTTGTACGCCACCCGGCCTCTGGATGTAATGACACTGGGCATGCTGCCAGGCGTTTCAGGCATAGAGGCGGGGCCTGAACCCTATAGCGTGCGGGTGCTGGCACGCGCTGGAGCGGTGATATTACCGGCTATCAATTCGCTGATTGTGAGTCGCGGCTGGGATGTGCCACGCCAGGAAGTCGAGCGAGGCTCTCTGGGGGAGGTCTTCCGGCTGCTGACCCGGGAGCAACAACCATGAGGACGTTCTGGCCGGTGTTCAAGCGCGAACTGTGCAGTTATTTCCTCACTCCCGTCGCGTATGTGTTTACCCTCTTGCTACTGCTGCTCAGCGGTATCAACACTTTTTACCTGGGCGACTTCTACCAGCGTAACCAGGCCGACTTGGCACCGTTCTTCGACTATCTGCCGTGGCTATATGCGTTGCTGCTGCCGACCCTTGCCATGCGCATGTGGTCCATCGAGCGGCAGAGCGGATCAATCGAGTTGTTGATGTGCCTGGCGGTGGGTACGGCTGAAGCGGTTGTAGCCAAGTTCCTCGCCGCCTGGGTGGTCAGCGGGTTGGCGCTGGCGTTGACGTTTCCACTGGTGATTACAGTCAACTACCTGGGGGCGCCGGACAACGGCGTCATCCTTTGTGGCTATCTGGCCAGTTGGTTACTGGCTGGCAGTTGCCTGGCCATTGGCGGGTGCCTGTCGGCATTGACCAAGAACCCACTGATTGCCTTCCTTACCGCAATGGCGCTATGTCTGGCATTCATGGCCTGTGGCTTCCCGGTGGTATTGGATGTCTTGCATGGTTGGTCAAGTTTGCCCTGGCTCGATGGCGTGGCTTCGTTGAGTTTCCTCACACATTTCGAGGGACTATGCCGAGGTGTGATCGACCCACAGGACGTGTTGTATTTTTTCAGCCAGATCATAGGCTGGCTCGCCGCTACCGTGATTGCGGTTGAATTGAAAAAGGCAGTGTGACGCCATGTCATTCAAATCGATGACACGTACCTGCTTGCGCCTCGTGGTCATTATCGCTGGGTTCGTGGCGGTCAACTTCGAGTTGGCACCACGTATGGCGTCCATGCGGTTGGACCTTACCGAGCAGCAGCTTTACACCCTCAGCCCGGGGTCGCGTCAGATCATTCAGGCCGTGTTGGAACCCACCGATCTGTACTTCTACTTTTCCAGCCAGGCCGCCAGGGACCTTACGGTCATGCGCGGTTACGCGGTGCGTATCAAAGCATTGCTGCGTGAATATGAGCGTGTGTCAAATGGCCGACTACGGGTGCACATTATTGACCCTGCTCCGTTTTCAGCGGACGAAGCCCGCGCAGTCGAGCTTGGTTTGCAACCAGCCCCCATCGGCAAGGCGGGTGCGGCGGTTTACTTTGGTTTGACCATCGTCGACGCACAGGCGCACCACGCCAGCATCGGTTTCTTTGCGCTTGAACAACAAACGTTCCTTGAGTACGACATCAGCCGCACATTGCAGACGTTGACTCGGTCTGCGCGGCCAGTGATTGGCCTGATGTCTTCGTTGCCGTTGGCAGGTGGCTTCGATGTGCAGTCGGGGCGAACGCGACAGCCTTGGCGGATCATGCAGGAGATCGACAATGCGTTTGAAGTGCGCGAGCTGGCGTCCGATGTCGACACCATCGACAGTGCACTCAATGTCCTGATGCTCGTGCATCCCAAGCACTTATCTGCGCCCACGCTGCGCGCCATTGATCAGTTTGTGCTGCGCGGCGGGCGTTTGCTGGTGTTCGTCGACCCCTATAGTGAGCAGGATCGCGGCGATTATTATTTTGGGATACCCAGCAAAGACAAGTCTTCCGACCTCGCGCTTTTGTTCAAGGCGTGGGGCATCAAGCTTCTACCTGATCGCATGTTGGGCGACGGCCGCTACGGTCAGTTTGTGGCAATGGCCCAAGGCGCAGAGCCGGTCTGGCAACCGACCGCCCTGGGGCTGTCACCCTCTGCGATGAATGAAAAGGATGTGATTACTGCTGGTATTGGCAGCCTTAACCTCACAACCGCCGGTATCTTGAGCGCCGTGCCGGGTGCAACAACTACTCTGACACCGCTGCTGCACAGTTCGGAGCAGGCCATGCCCTACAAGACGGCGCTTCTGAATCATCTGGAAAGTCCCGACGCGCTGTCCAAGAGCTTCAAGGCTACAGGCGAGCGTTATCTGATTGCGGTACGCCTGCAGGGGGCGGCACGCTCGGCTTTTCTGGACTCTCCCGGAGCGCTTACCTACGCGCAGAATATCAACGTCGTGGTGGTGGCAGACACAGACGTATTGAGCGACAACCTGTGGGCGGATGTGCAGCAGCAAGGGGATCGTGCAGTCACGGTGCCATGGGCTGACAATGCGGTGCTGGTGCTCAATGCGCTGGACAGCCTGTCCGGGTCGGATGCCTTGATCAGCTTACGCTCACGGGGACATTACAGCCGAACGTTCACTGTGGTCGAAGAGTTGCAGCAGCAATTCCGCGAGCGTTATCGCAGCATGAGCGGTGAGCTGCAGGGAAAGCTCGATGAAGCTGAAAAACATCTCGCGCCTTTGGCCGCAGAGCACGGGCGAGATATGCCTCTGACGGCGGAACAGCAAACCGCCCTTGCACAATTTAACGCTGAAAAAGCGGGCGTTGAAATGCAGATGCGCCTTGTAGCGCGAGAACTGACCCTTCAGGTTGAGCATCTAGGCCTGCTGCTCAAGGCGCTCAACATCCTGGCAATCCCATTGCTGCTTTCACTGATCTGCTTTTGCATATTCTTATGGCGCGGGCGATCGTGATGAAGGCAGGACGATTACTAAGCTTTTCTGGAGCATTGGCTATTAACCGGTTCACGACATCCCCTTAAGCTGGATTCACTGAGTTTCAACCAGCAATAGTGAGGAAGTGAACATGAAAAGGTTGCACAAGAAAGTCGCGCTGGTGACCGGCGCTTCCAAGGGCATTGGCGCGGCCATTGCCAAACAATTGGCCCAGGATGGCGCCACCGTCATCGTTAACTACGCCAACAGCCGCGAGGACGCTGACCGGGTGGTTGAACATATCCTGCAAACCGGCGCCAGGGCACATGCAGTGCAGGCAGATGTCTCCAACAGCGCCGACCTCAAGGTGCTGTTCAAGACCATCGTGCATGAGCATGGTCACCTCGATATTTTGGTCAACAATGCCGGTGTCTACTCGACCAGCGCCTTGGCCGACATTACTGAGGCGGAGTTTCATCGCCAGTTCAACCTCAACGTCCTGGGACTGATCCAGTGTACCCAGGCAGCAGTTGAAGTGTTCAACCCTAAGGGCGGCAGCATCGTCAACATCAGCTCCAGCGTCACCTCGTTCACACCGGCCAATTCGGCGGTGTACACCGCCTCCAAGGCTGCGGTTGACGCCATCACCCGTACCCTGGCCAATGAATTGGGGCCCAGAAATATCCGTGTCAACTCAGTGAATCCCGGACTGGTTGTCACCGAGGGTGTGCACGCCAGTGGCTTTTTCGAAGAGGCGTTCCGGCAAAAAATTGAAGCTATTACACCGCTGGGACGCATTGGTCAGCCAGAGGATATTGCACCCGCCGTCGCCTTCCTGGCGTCGTCGGATGCAGGCTGGATCACCGGTGAAACCCTGATAATCGGCGGCGGCCTGCACTAAACCTGGGCGGCGTGCTCGCGCACATAGTGGCGGGGCGACTGCAACATGACGCGCTTGAATGCCGTGCTGAATGCGCTTTCGGACTCATAACCCAATGAGAACGCGATGGTGGACACCGAGTCATCGGAGTTCTTCAACCGATCACTGGCCAGCAACATGCGCCAGTACGTCAGATACTCCATGGGTGCTGCGCCGACCACCTGTTTGAAGCGCAGCGCGAAGGCCGAGCGCGACATGGTTGCCAGTTGCGCCAGTTCCTGGACGCTCCAGCGATGGGCCGGGTCGGCGTGCATCGCGCTAAGGGCAACACTGAGGTTGCGGTCGGCCAAGCCGTAAAACCAACCGATGCCGCTGCTTTCCAGGGTCGCCAAGTGAGTGCGCAAAACTTCGACCAGCATCAGGTGCGCCAAGTGTTCGTTCATCAGCGAGCGGCCTGGGCGCTTCTGCTGCAGCTCCGAGGTGAAGCGCTCAAGCGCCCAACGTAGGAGCGATGCCTGAGGCTCATTGGCCTGCACGTGAACCAGCGAGGGCAGGCTGCTGAGCAGTAACTGGGTAGGCACGCCGCTGAAGTCAAAGCGGCCACCGACCAACTGCGTGTCATTGCCGCCGTAATGCAAGGCCAGTTCGTCCGCCGCGAGGGTTTGAAAGTGACCGTCGGAGTTCATCACCGGCTGGGACATATCACTGTAGAGCGAAAAAGGCATGCCACGGGTCATCAGGAAACAATCACTCTGGTGCAGGCGCTGCGGCTGCTGTTCGCCATCCACTTGCAACCAGCAACTGCCCTTGACCACCGCGGTGAACTTGATGCCCTCACGTTCAGGGAAATTGAACGCCCAATCACCGCCCAAGGAGAGCGTGGCTGAGTGGTAATTACGGATTCTCAGCAAGGAAAGAACGTCGGACAGAGGATCCATATATCACCTAGTTGGACGGAAAATAAAGTAATCGGGATTTTATAACAGAGTTCATCCAGATTTCACGTTTAAATATGAGGTACATCATGCAAATCAATTTCGATAAGTCTTATGGCCCACTGATCAATGGGGTGTTTGAAACCGACGATAAAGCGCGCTCTTTTGCTGCGGTCGACCCTGCCACGGGCAGGCACTTAGCCTACATCCGTTATTGTGACGCCAAGGATGTCGATCGCGCCGTAAAGGCCGCGCATGCAGCGTTTCCCGCCTGGCGTGCCCTGGGTCAGCAGGTGCGCGCGCGGCTGATGAACCTGCTGGCTGACGAGATCGAAGAGCACAGCGAACGCCTGGCCATGATCGATGCGCATGACGTGGGGCGCTGCATCAGCGAAGTACGCAAGGATTACCTGACCGCCGTCCGACACTACCGCTATTTCGCCTCGGTGATCATGGCTCATGAAGACACTGGTCGGGAAATCGACGGTGGTTACGCCATCGCCAAGCGTGAGGCTTTGGGCGTATGCGGGCAGATCATTCCCTGGAACGCGCCGGCGATCATGGCCGCGTTCAAGCTCGCACCGGCACTGGTCGCCGGTAATACCGTGGTGCTCAAGCCTGATGAAAATGCTTCGTTGTCGACGCTGGAGTTGGGCAAGCTGATCCAGAAGATCTTTCCCGCCGGTGTGGTGAACATGGTCACTGGGCTGGGTGACATCGTCGGTGCAGCGTTAAGCGAGCATCCTTTGATCAGGAAGCTATCGTTCACCGGCAGTACCGAAGTCGGCCGGACGGTAGCAGGTGTCGCAGCCCGACGTCTTGTGCCCTCAACACTCGAACTGGGTGGCAAGAGCGCCAATATCGTGTTTCCGGACATCGACGACATCGATGCGGTGGTCGACAACGCCACCTTCGCCGCCATTCATAACAATGGGCAGTCGTGCCTGGCGGGCACGCGTTTGTTCGTGCATGCATCGATTGCCGAACAGTTTCAGGAAAAACTGATAGCCGCGTTCAAGCGCGTGAGAGTCGGATCACCCTTGGCTGAAGAATCACGGGTCAGTTGCTTGGTCAATGCGCAACAAGGTGAGCGCGTGTTGAGCTACATCATCATGGGCCTGGAGGAGGGCGCCAAGCTGCTCGCAGGTGGTGGTCGAGCATCGATTCCAGGTTGCGAGCACGGTTACTTCATACAACCAACGTTATTACTGGCACGTAACGATATGAGCATCTGTCAGGAAGAGATTTTTGGCCCGGTGCTTTCGCTGATCGTGTGGGACGACTATGAAACGATGATCGCCCAGGCCAATGGAACTGAATACGGTTTGGCCGCCGGGATCTACACAAGCAACCTGCAGCACGCTATAGAGACCGCCGCGCGACTGGAGGCTGGGTCGGTGTGGATCAATCGCTACTCGAACATTACCGATGGGACGGCGTTTGGCGGGTATAAAAACAGTGGTATAGGCCGTGAGTTTTGTCGGGAGACGCTGAATGCTTATACACAGATAAAAACCATCACGATGCAGGCGCGTGCACCGCTGAGCTGGTTTACAGGCGTGTAGATAAACGGGGGCCGCGTGCAGTCAGATGGTGCGCGCGGACCCGATAGCATGATTTTACCGATTATCTTTGGTTCGATTGGTTGGAAGATGTGTTCAGTAGAGAGAGGGCACAAACAGCGTCTGACGCTAAGAAAGCTTTCTGGTCAACTATACTGTTGTAGGAATTATCCTGCCTGCGCAAAGGATATATCTATGGTGGCATAGAGATTCTTGCGGTTTGCGCTGCGAATTAGTTGAGTATGATTGCCGCCTCTTGCTAGGGTCCTCGGCGACGGCGCCTCAATAGCAGGTTGCCGAGTGTTCGCGATAACTTATGCGTTTCTCGGTACGTCATGCCGCACAACGCAGATTGCGTCGAATACTTTGGGTTACGATTAGCTGCTCAGTTGTTCCCTTGCATAGACGATACCGTCGTCGCTACTCAAATCGAACTTAAGGAATAATTAATCATGGGCACCATAGTCATCGTCGACGACCACCCCCTGATGCGCATGGCTGTGCGCGTGATGCTCGAGCAGGAAGGGCATTCGATTGTCGCCGAGGTCGACAACGGTGTAGATGCGGTAGAAGTCATCCGCAAACTGCTCCCGGACATGATCGTTCTTGACTTGAGCATCCCGAGAATGGACGGCCTGTCAGTCATTGCGCACCTCAAAGCTATCGGTATTTCTACCCGAGTGCTGATCCTTACCTCCGGCGACACTCGCAACTTCGCTATGCGTTCGTTGCAGGCTGGTGCAGCGGGTTTTGTCTGCAAGGATGACAACCTGGACGAACTGGTCGGTGCGGTGAAGGCCGTGTTGTCGGGTTACAGCTACTTCCCGGCCAACACCATTCACCAGTTACGCGACAATACACAGGCCGCCAGCGAGGAAAGCATGCTGATTGCACAATTGTCCGATCGTGAGATCACCGTGTTGAAGCTGCTGGCTCGCGGCATGGGCAATCAGGCCATCGCCGATGAGTTGATGATCAATCATAAGACTGTGAGCACGTACAAAATTCGCCTTCAACGCAAGTTGAGTGTGGAAAACCTGATTGCTCTGGGTGAGCTGGCCAAGCGCAATGGCTTGGCGTAGTCGCTTTCTGCCTAGGGTTCGAGCATCTGTTGAATACGTCGTAACTCCTTCTTCACCTGCCTGACCTGCGCCGGTACGTCCTCGGCGCCGGTTCGGCAGCCATGCTCCAGCTCCTTGCACAACTCAAGCAGATAATCATTGCACATTAATGCCGCGCTACCCCTCAAACGGTGAGCCAGCTCCGCAATGCCAGCGAGATCCCGTGTCTCACTAAAGTCACGCAGTTGCTCGATATCCTGTTGATTGCTGCGCATCAATTCAGCTTGAAGTTGTTGAATGATTGCCGGGTTGCCACCGGTAATCGGCTTGAGCAGATTCATGTCGAATTCAGGCCGATGCTGCGCCGGTTTGCTGACTTTGTAGCCTGGCTTATCCGCAGGCTCCAGTAATACCAGGCGCTGTTCGAGGATGGCGAGGCTGATCGGTTTGATCAGGCAGTCACCCATGCCGGCGTTAAGGCAACGGTTCATTTCTTCCTGCTGAGCGTCAGCTGTCAGCCCCAGAATCGTTAATGCACTGCTGTCGCGTTGCTGTTCTTCCTTGCGGATTGCCAGTGTCAGTTCGACTCCGTCCATGACCGGCATGTGGTAATCCGTAATAAGCCAGTCAACCGCAAACGCACGCCACGCCTCCAATGCCTCCAGCCCATTGCTGGCTTCAATCACTTTGCACCCCAGGTACTCCAGCTGTGCGCGCAACATTTGACGGTTCAAGGTGTTGTCGTCTGCGATCAGCACTCGCATGGCCCAGCTTGGAGTGGCCTCGGAGGATGCGGGCAGCGGCAGTTTTTCTTCAGGCAGCGGTTCCAGAAGCTTGAGCTTGAGGGTTACGTTGACCGTTGTGCCTTGCCCCAGCGTGCTGGTCAGATCCAGACGGCCACCCATCATTTCACACAGCGAACGCGACACCACCAACCCGAGCCCGCTGCCGCCATGGACCGAGAGGTCTGACTGAGTCACTTGCGCGAAGGGGCGAAACAGCGTTTGCCGGTCTGCCTCACTGATGCCTATACCCGTGTCATGCACTTGCAGATGCATGTTGAGTGTTTGCCCATTCACCACGCGGCATACCAGGCGGATGACGATACGGCCGCGTTCCGTGAACTTGATCGCATTGCTCACCAGATTCGACAGTACTTGTTTGAAGCGCAGAGGGTCGATGGACACGTCCAGGGTGGTGCCGGCGTCGATTTCCAGAATCAGGTCCAGTTTCTTCTTTCTCGCCAGCCCTTCGAATACCCGCGCCACCATCTCCACCAGATTCTTAAGGTTGGCCCGGCGTGGGGAGAAGCTCAAATGCCCGGATTCAATGCGTACGATATCCAGCGTATTGCCCAACAGCTCAAGCAGGTTCTTGGCGGCCGTGTAGGCCACGTCGATGTTCACTCGATCCAGTACGCCGTGGTCCGCGCGTTTGAGCGCCAACTCCAATGTGCCGATTACCGCGCTCATGGGCGTGCGGATCTCGTGACTCATCGTCGCCAGAAATTGGGTTTTGGCATGGCTGGCATCGTCAGCCTGGGTTTTTGCCTGTTGCAGTTGTTCGATCAGTTGATGATGTTGCGAAACGTCCTGCCAGCCGCAGATCACACCGGCAATTAAGCCGTTGGAATCACGAAACGGCTGAATCCAATGCTCGATAAAGTGGGATTGCCCGTCGATAGCAATCTGTAGTTGTTGTTCGATGGCGTTGCCATCTTCCATGGCCTGCAGGTAACTTTGGTGGAGCGTAGGCGCCAGTTCGATATCGCCATACACGGTTTGCAAGGCGGTTTTACCCAGCACCTGGGATTGACAGAGCTTCATGACGTGTTCATAGCTGCGGCTGCATGACAGGAGGCGGCCTTCGCGGTCGCGTACATACACCGGCACGGGCATGGCATGGTTCAAGGTTTGCAGAAACTCCAACTGATCATTCAAGGCTTTTTCGGCGGCGACCCTGCGCCGGATCTGACGACGCAGCTGTACAATTCGAAGGATTGAAACCAGCAGCACCAGCAATGCGCAGCAGATGATCTGCAGGATCACCAGTTTGTAGTCGCGCCAGGTCTGCCCGCTCATGGCAGCATTGGCGCGCCAGCGAATGGTGATCGCGTTGAGCTCGTCAGGCGGGATGCTCAGCAAGGCTTTATCCATGATCGACTGCAGCTCGGTTTCGCCACGGCGCATGGCGAAGTTGGCGGTGGCCGCCTGACCATCGACGATACCGGCCACGCGCAGTTCTTTTTCATAAAGGCGGGCAGTGTAGTAGCGAGCCATGGACAAGGTCATCAATACGGCGTCGGCTTCGCCGTTGACCACCATGCGCATGGCCTCCAGGTTGTTCGTTGGGGTGATTAACTGCACCGTGGGAAAGCCTTGGCGAATACTGTCGATCAGTACATGCCCTTGGACAATTGCCAGGCGCTTGCCGGATAGCGCGTTGAGGCTTGAACGCTCACGGCTCGATTGGGCGGTAGACGCGACCAGCGCAAACGAGCTGGTTGCGAACGGGTGGCTGAAACGGAAGTTGTTCATACGCTCCGGGCTGGAAGTCAGCACAGCCAAATCGGTATCACCGTCGCGTAAAGCGTCCTGAATGCCTTCAAAACTGGTGGCCCGCTGGATATCGAACTTAAGCCCGGTGCGCTGGGTGATGATCTCGAACAGATCCGAGACCACCCCGTTGAAGCGGCCCTTGGCGTCAAAAAAGGCAGAGGGTGCCATGTCATCGTTGATCATGAAGCGCGCCACCGGGTGCTGGGCGAGCCAGTGTCTTTCCTGGGCGTTCAGATGCACATTATCGTCCGGCATCACTGTACCGCCGCCGGTCCAGCGCTTGATCAGGTAGCTCATGCGCAGTTGGCCGAACGTGGTTAGCGAGGCGTTCAGAATCCGCAGCAGGCGTTGATCCTCTTGCTTGAGCAGAAACCCATAGCCGCCCGAGTCGATTTTCAGAAACTGGATAAATTTCAGGTAGCTGAAAAAACTATGGTTGACCAGGTAGTGGGTGGTCACCGAATCCCCCAAGAATACATCAACGTTCTGGAACGCGACGGCGGCCAAGGCTTGCGCGGTGGTGCCGTAGGTAAAAAACTGCGCGTGGGGATAACGTTCGGTCAGTAGCGCGTATGGCAGGTAATCCCTGGAGACCGCTACGGTAAGCCCCTTGAGATTTGAGGGAACTACAATGTCGCTGTCCTGGCGTTGATACAGTACCGGTGCATTGACGCTGTATGGCAGCGTCACCACCGTGTCAAAGGACTCGCGGTCATAGTCGCTGGACCGGCTGATCAAGTCGATTTCCCCAGCCCGCAAGGCGGCCATCGCCTGCGCACGATCAGCGAACCCTACGACTGTGATTTCCAGGCCCAGTTGCTGCTTGAGCATCGTCGCCACATCGGCGCTGATACCTTCGTAGTCTCCGTTGCCGTAGACCATGTCGAAGGGCAGGGTGAACGGCGCGACCACGCCCAGGGTGAGGGCGCGCCGCTCGCGCAGCCAGGCCCAGTCGCTTTCGGGTAGTTGCAGCTTCTGCGGTTCCTGGCTCACTTGGCTGAGCAAGTGCAAGGGTTGTTGCGGCATGGGTATCGCTGCGGCAGCGCCGTAGGATACAACTGGCAGCAGCACGGTGAAAAAAGCCACAAGGGCTTTGAGTGTGGACATGAAACGGTTACCTGACTGCAAAATGCCAAGTACGCCGCGGTGGTCGGCTCAAGGTCGACCACGGACATGGCGGGTGAGGGGGGGTAAAGCGTTGTGAACGGGGGTTCAGACTGACGTCAGCACCACCTGCGAGCCCGCAATGTATTCAAGGATGTACGGCAGCAGCGCGGTATCCGCCATCGGCGGGGCGATGGCATATCCCTGCACAATGGATACGCCCAGAGTTTTGAGCCGCTTGAGCTGGGCCGGGGTCTCGACACCCTCGATCACCAGCGACACACCCAGGCTGGCTGCCAGGCTGACGGTATGGGCGACAATGGCGGTGCAGGCCGAGTGCGTGTCGAGTTTGTGTACGAAACCGGCGTCGAGTTTGAGCTCGGTGAAAGGCACATCACACAAGCGCTCCAGGGAAGAAAAGCCAGTGCCGAAATCATCCATGGACAAGCCGCAGCCTAACAGCTTGAGCTGCAGCAGGTTGTTCATGGCGACACTGCACGGATTGAGCGTGCCGGTTTCGGTGATCTCGAAGATGATACTTCGGGCAGGGCACTCATGTGCACGCAGCAGCACTTTAATCGCCTGGCTCAGTATGGGGTTGCTGAGTTGAGACGGTTGAAGGTTGAATGACATCGTCAATGGCAGGTTCAGGCTGGCCAGTTTCTGGCGCAGGATCAGCCCTTGCTCGAAGAGGCGCAGGAACAGCTCATCCATCAGGTCATGGCGTTCCAGGGCCTGTAGAAAATAACCGGGCGTCAACAGGCCGTTGTGAGGGTGCCGCCAGCGGGCGAGAACTTCCAAGCCGCTAATCGTGCCCGTTTTCAACGAAAGCTGAGGTTGGTAAAAACCCACAAACGCGTGATCCGCCAACCCTTGTCGCAGATCCTGGACGTCGGGCTCTTGAACCTTCGGGGCGGCTGGAATCTGACTTAAGCTGAGTGCGGCTGAGGTTTTCATTTAATGCCCTGCAAGGGATGACCATGAGTCAATTTTGCAGGATGCGCGTAACCATAAACGTCAGCTCTTTCGAGCAGATGCGTAGGACTAATCTTACCTGCTAATGAAAAGCCTATAGACTCATCCGAGTGGACGGTTGTCCGGTAATCGCACATGAACTTTAAAGGCCAGAAGTCCCCTTATGAACACTGAAAATGGCATCGCTTATGCGTTATAGGCAATCGAGCGTCGGCAAACTTGAAAAAGTCTCGCTGCGCCTGGGTTTCGGCCTGTTGGTGTCTTTTTTGTTGCTAGTGTTCTTCGCCGTGGCCGGCTATTGGGTGACCTACAAGGTCATTCGCGGGGAAGTGCTTAAAGTCGATTATCACTTTATGCGTTTTGTGGGCCGAGCCTACGACCATGAAATATTTCTGCTACGGGCCATCAAAGCCAGCAGCCAATTGGAATACAAGCCGGTATTTAGCCCTGGAGCCTATGTGATCAACCAGACCATCCAGGGCAACATGCGTATTTATGAAGGCCAGGCATCCCAGGTGGCGACGACGTTTTCCGCGGCACTACCCATCAAAGCCGCTGATGCGAATGATGGGGTGCGGGATCAACAACTGCAACTTGGGGTTGCGCTGGCAAATGTGTATGGCGACTTCTGGAGCGGTTCAACCTTCGCGTCACCGCAAATGTTCGTGTTTGATCTGTCGAGCGATTTCGACATCGCGATTCCTGCGATCAGCCCCCAGTCTCAACCAGGCCAGCGGAATTTTTCCCAGGTATTGGATGAGGTCAAGCAATCCGCGCGTCAGCTACCGCCCTTGAGCAGTGACTTGTTGGTGCGCTGGCGGCCCAGTCATTTCTTTTTGGGCGGTGAAGACATTCAACAAATACTGGGCTATGTCTCAGGTCGCATCGAAGAGGATCAGTGGGCACGAAAGGGCCCCCCCAGGGAATTGATTGCCGCTACCTTGCTGTATTGGGACGAATTTGACGCACCCGGGGTAAGGATAGAAAAGCAGTTTTTTGATCTGCCGTTGTACAGCAACGTCGACATCGCCGCGCCGGACGGCACGCGTGTAGTGGGGGGCAAGTCGCCACAGATCTACCAGTATGAAAGCGGCTTCCATTTCACTACCTCAGGGCTACTGATCAAGCGCAGTGCCGGGGACATGGGCGCCTGGCAGGCCCTGTATCGTATCCCCTACAAACAACTGATCCTGGATGCACGTTGGCAGTTGCTAGGACTGCTCGGCTTGCTGGGCTTATGCATCATCAGTGGCTGGTCGGTCATCCGATGGTATCGACGGCGCATCGTGGTGCCAGCGAGTAATGACTTTCGGGAGTTATTGGTCAACCATGACTTCAACCTGTCTTTGTTGCAAACGGTGCCGCTGGCTTTGTGTGTGGTCAAGGGGCCGCAGATCGAACTGGTGACGCAGAACAGTTTGTATACGCAGTGGTTGGGCGAGCCGACCGAGTTTGCACAAATGATGGCGCTATGGCCGCTGTTTGAGCAAAATAAACCCCTTACCGGTGAAGGCTGCCTGCTGGTCGATCAGCGAGTGTTGCATGTGCGCTATACACCCACCGAGTATCTTGGCGACAGCGTGTTGCTGTGTACCTTCACTGATATTTCTTCCCACCGCGAAGCATCCGCATCGTTGCTACTCGCCCGCCAGGCGGCGGATGCGGCGAATGAGCAGAAAAGCAACTTCGTCGCCACCCTGAGCCATGAACTACGCACGCCGTTGTACGGTGTGCTGGGCACGCTTGAACTGCTGGGCATGACCTCTCTGGATGAACGCCAACGTGGTTATCTGCGTACAATCGATAGCTCATCCGCGGTATTGATGCATTTGATCAGCGATGTGCTCGACCTGTCCAAGATCGAAGCGGGCCAGCTGGTTCTGGAGTCCGTGGCGTTCCAGCCTCTGGAAATGCTTGAAGAAACCGTGCGCGGGTTCTCGGCGGTGGCGGCGAACAAAGGGCTGGCGCTTTACTGCTGCGTTGACCCGCGCGTGCCGAACCTTGTGCAGGGTGACCGCCTGCGTATCCAGCAGATCGTAGGCAACCTGCTCAATAACGCGATCAAGTTCACCCAGAGCGGGCATGTCGCAGTCTTCCTGTCGCCTATCGGAGTCTGCGCAGGCGAAGTGAGCCTGCAATGGTGCGTGATCGATAGCGGCCCAGGGATGTCCGAAGCGGTGCAGGCGCAACTGTTCGAGCGCTTTTACCAGGCTGACAGCAAGCATCACACCGTCGCTGGCACCGGGCTCGGGCTGCCTATCTGCTCCCATCTCAGCCAGATGATGGGGGGCGCATTGAGCGTGGACAGTGTGCTAGGCGAGGGCAGTACCTTCATATTCGAGTTGGCCCTGGAAATTCTAGAGGCCCGTCAATCTTCACTGCCGCAGTTATTAGGCAAGTGCATCGATGTTCGCACCCCCTATGCAACCTTGTCCGATAACCTTTGCGCCTGGCTGGAGTGGCACGGGGCACACACTACCGTGATGGGCGATGATGCTCGCGGAGCGCCTGATGCCGTGTTGACGGTCATGCCGCAAGAGGTTGAGGTGGCAAGCTCAGGCGCGATTAATGTCTTCGCCCAGCATGATTTCAGTAGTACGCCCCAGTTTATCGGCCAGGACGTGGTGGTGAACCAGAACAGCGTCGGGTCCATTTGCCGTGCGTTGGTGATGGCGATCACTGGCGAATCGGAGGCACCGTTACCGCAACCACCGGTGACGCATCTGCAACTGGAGCTGAATGTGCTGGTGGCCGAAGACAACCCGGTCAACCAGGTGCTGATGAAAGAGCAACTGGAACGTATCGGCTGTACGGTGGATGTCGTGCCCGATGGCGTCCAGGCGTTGCTGCAGTTGGAGTTGAAGGCTTACGACGTACTGCTGACGGATGTGAACATGCCGCTCATTGACGGCTATGAACTTGCCGATACATTGCGCCAGCGCGATGTGGATATGCCGATTATCGGCGTCACCGCCAATGCGCTGCGCGAGGAGGGCGAGCATTGCATCCGCGTGGGCATGAACAGTTGGTTATCCAAACCGATGGATATCCAGGGGCTCTATCTGTGTTTGCGCAGTGTGCTTGATCCTGCGGTCTTCCAGGCTTGCGAAATCGATACGCCGGTAAGCGATGTAGACGAGATCAATGTGCCGGAGCGCATGCTTGAACTATTCCTTGAGACGATCGCCCAGGATATGAGTGAGCTTAAAGCGCTGGACAGGGGGCAGGGCCGTAATGAAACCGTCCGTTTGCTGCATCGGATTCGGGGTGCGTTGGCGGTAGGCAAAGCTAAAAGTCTGATCCAGCTGTGTCGCGAGTTGGAGGTCGCTGTCGCCCGGGACGGGCTGGTCCATACCCATGCAGACGTGGCTGCTTTCATCCAGCGCGTCGAACGCGCTATTGCGAATGTATAAGCATTGAAAATGCCGCCCCGTTCAGGGCGGCTATGGGTTACTTGGATACCACTGATTCCGGCGCACGCCAGCCTCCACCCAGCGCTTTATAGAGCTGCACTACATCGAGATACGACGCGGTCTCCGCCTGCGTCAGCGCGTCCTGAGCATTCAGTTGCGTACGCTGCGCGTCCAGCTCTACCAGATACGCCGCACTACCTGCTTCATAACGCGCATGTGCCAGTCGAGCCGCACGCTCACTTTGCGCGGTAGCCTCGGCCAGGCTGCGAACCCGTTGCTGCGACAGGCTATAGGTCGTAAGCGCGCCCTCGGTTTCCTCAATCGCATTCAGCACCACTTGCTCATAACGCGCCTGACTACCCACCTCTCGCGCCTGCGCCTCGCGCTGCCTTGCCTTGACAATGGCCAGGTGCAGCGCCGGCCAACTGACCGAAGGCATCACGCTGAACGCGCGGCTGCCGCTGTCGCCCAAATCCCCACCGCGCAAGGCCACAAAGCCGAGAAAGCCGCCCAGGTCGATCCGTGGGTAAAGCTCGGCCGTCATCGCGCCAATGTCCGCATTCGAGGCCGCCAAAGCACGTTCGGCGCTGGCGACATCGGGACGCTGTCGCAGCAAGTCGCTGACCTGGCCAATCGGCAGGCGTGTGACCAGTGCCGGCAAGGGTTTCAGGTCGGTCAGCGCTTGCAGCTCATTGGGCCGCGAGCCCGTGAGTACGGCGAGCCGATAACGGCTGAGCGCTTGACGGGTTTCCAAACTCGGCAGTGTGGCTTGCACCCGTGCGCGCTCGGCCAGGGCGCTGGCCAGTTCGTCGGCGGTGCCGCGCCCGGCATCCACGCGGCCCTGGACCAGCGCCACGGTTTTTTCCTGATTACTCAGGTTGGCCTGGGCCACCGCTAACTGCCGTTGCGCGCCGCGCAGTTCAAAGTAGTGACGCGCCACGTCGGCGGTCACTACGATACGGGTTTGCGCCAGGTCCGCCGCGACGGCCTCGGCGCGTGCCGAAGACGCCTGCGACAGGCGCTGCAGCCTGCCGAACAGGTCCAGCTCCCACTGCGCATCCAGGCCAGCCTGATAGGTCTTGGCCAGGTTGCGTTCACCGCTTGGGCCGGGGTTGGCCTGGGACAGGCTACGGGAATAAGCCCCGCTGGCGGTCACCGTTGGCAGCTGGTCCAACTGACGCTGATCCAGCACCGCACGTGCCTCCAGCAACCGGGCCTGGGCGATGCGCAGGTCATGGTTACGCGCCAGCGCTTGATCGATCAGCGCATCCAGTTGTGGGTCCTGGAATTGTCGCCACCAATCCTGTTGCACGCGGGTGCTGCTATACAGCGCGGTATCGGGGCTTTGAGTCAGCTCTACTGCGGGCTCGTTACTGGCCCGGTAGTCCGGGCCGACGGTACAGCCCGTCATCCAGGCCGAGCAGACCAGCAGCGCGAGCGGGCGAATCACGAAGGTATTAAAGGGGTGCATATATGTCTCCTTACACCGTCTGGGTCGTGGCGGCGTCGGCTGCATCGGCAGCGGCCAGCGCACGGGCGCGGGGTGTGGTGGCCGCGATACGATGGTCGACGGCAATGAACGAATACATGGTCGGCAAAACCAGCAAAGTGAACAGCGTACCCACCAACATGCCCACCACGATCACCAGGCCAAGGTCATAACGGCTATGGGCACCGGCACCGGAGGCGAACAGCAGGGGAATCAAGCCCGCCACCATCGCCGCCGTGGTCATCAGGATCGGCCGCAGGCGCATCTTCGCCGAGTGCAGAATCGCCTCACGACGATCCAGGCCCTGCTTGACCTGCATCTCATTGGCGAACTCCACCATCAGGATGCCGTGTTTGCTGATCAGGCCGATCAGGGTCACCAGGCCGATCTGTGTGTAGATATTGATGGTCGCCATGCCCAAGGCCAGTGGAATCAATGCACCGCATATCGACATCGGCACGCTGATCAGAATGATCAACGGGTCACGCAGGCTTTCATACTGCGCAGCGAGTACCAGGTAGATCACGATGATTGCGAACAGGAACGCCATGACCAGCGCGCCGCTTTCCTGATGATATTGGCGTGCATCCGAAAGCCAGTCGTAGGTGAAACCCGGCGGCAGCAGTTTGGCTCGCACCTCGAGGAACTTCACCGCGTCGCCCATGGCCACGCCTGGGTTGGGGATCGCCTGGAAGATCGCCGAATTGAGCTGGTCGAACTGGGTTAGTTGATTGGGCTCGACCCCGGTGGAGACGCTGACGAGGTTGGACAGCGGTACTTGCCCACCCGTGGTGCTGGTCACATAAAAGCGCGTCAGTGCTTCTGGCGTCAGGCGTTCACCACGCAGGCTCTGCGGGATCACATCATAGGAGCGGCCGTCCATGGCAAAGCGGTTGACGTAGTTTTCGCCCACCAGCACCGCCAGGGTGTCGCCCAGATCCTTCATGGTCACGCCCAGGCTATTGGCCTTGGTGCGGTCGACTTTGATCTTGATCACCGAGTTGTTGTAGTCCAGGTCACTGTCGACCACCATGAACAAGCCGCTTTCACGTGCAGCGTGCTTGAGTGCTTCCATCGCCTCATAGACCACGCTGTAGTCACCGGCGCTCTTGATCACCATCTGTACCGGCAGGCCACCGGTCGAGCCCGGCAGTGAAGGCAACTGGAAGGCAAAGACGTTGCTGCCCTCGATGGTGTTGGCGCGACTTTGCATATCGCCCTGGATCTGGTCGGCGTTGCGCTCGCGTTTTTCCCAATCGACGAAGTTGACCCCGCCGATGCTGTTGGATACGCCGTTGCTGCCGTTGATCAACCACAGGTTGCTCTGCTCCGGCAAGGTCACCATGACGTCGTTCCATTGCTTGCCGAACTTCTCGACGTAATCAATGTTGGCGTTCTGTGGTGACTTGATTGCGGTCAGCACGGTGGACTGGTCTTCGGTGGGCGCCAGTTCGGTTTGGGCACGGCTGTACAGCCACGGCACGCTGATCAACACAATGACCGCAATCGTGAACGTGACCCAACGGTGATGCAGCGACAGATCCAGCACGCGGCCGTAAGCGCTGCCGAGGCGATGGAAGAAGCCCTCGGCCTTGCGCGCCATCCAGCCTTCGTTCATCTGGCTGTTGAGCAGCAGTGAGCTCATGACCGGCGACAGCGTCAGCGCGATGATGCCCGAGACCACCACCGAGCCGGCCAAGGTAAAGGCGAACTCCTTGAATAGCGAGCCGGTCAGCCCGCCCATGAGGCCGATGGGGGCATATACCGCCGCCAGTGTCAGGGTCATCGCAATCACCGGCGCTGCCACCTCACGTGCGCCCAGCAGGGCTGCATAAGTGGGAGACTTGCCTTCTTCGATATGACGGTGAACGTTCTCCACCACAATGATCGCGTCATCCACCACCAGGCCGATGGCCAATACCATCGCCAGCAAGGTCAGCAAGTTGATGCTGAACCCGAACATCGACATGAACGCGGCCGCACCCAACATCGACAGGGGAATGGTGACCACCGGAATGATCACTGCCCGCGCCGAGCCGAGGCTCAAGAAAATCACCAGCACCACGATGGCGATGGCTTCGCCCAGCGTACCGAGTACTTCATCAATCGATGCGCTGATAAAACGTGCCAGCTCAA
>NZ_SPKL01000029.1:139975-140811 GCF_023127755.1 Pseudomonas sp. W2Aug9
TGGCGGCAGGTTGGCGCGAATGCCCGGCAGCAGTTCGTTGAGTTTCTTGACGATCACCAGGGGGTTGGCATTGGGTGCGGCATTCAAACCGAAAAACACCGCTTGCACGCCGTCCATGGTGGCGCTGGTGTCGGTCGACGCCGCACCCAGTTCCACCGTGGCGATATCGTTCAGGTGCACCACCCCGGCTGCACTGGACTTGACCACCAACTGGCGAAACTCGGCGACATCGACCAGGTCGGTGTTGATCTGAATATCCGATACCACATACAAACCCTTGGCCTGACCGGGCGCAGCCTGCACGTTGTTATTCAACAGGGCCTGGGCCACATCGCTGCCGGAAATCCCGTGGGCGGCCATGCGATTGGCATCCAGCCAAATGCGCATGGCCATTTTCTGCCCGCCGTTGAGGTCAATGCTGCCGACCCCTTCGATGGAAGACAGTTGCGGTTGCACCACGCGCTGCAAGTAGTCCGAGAGGGCTGCAGTGGACAGGGTCGGGCTGGAAAAACCCACATAGGCCACGGCTGTGGCTTCACCGGAGGATTTCACAATCACCGGGTCGTAAGCTTGCTCCGGCAAGCGGTATTTGACCTCGTTGACCTTGGCCATTACCTGGGTCATGGCCTTGTTGGAGTCGGCGTTGAGCTTCATGCGCACAGTGATTACGCTTTTGCCTTGGGTCGACGTCGAACTCATGTAGTCGACGTCTTCCACGGTGGCGACCGATTGCGCGATGGCCTGGGTGACGAAGCCCTGCATCAGTTGTGGCGAAGCACCGGGGTACTGGGTGGTGATCGTCAGCGTGGAGCTTTCCGTCAGGGGGTACTGACGAA
>NZ_SPKL01000030.1:0-49062 GCF_023127755.1 Pseudomonas sp. W2Aug9
TTATCGGCTCGCCGTACTCACGGGCTCGCGGCCCAATGAGCTGCAAGCGCTGACCGACCTGAAAGCGCTTCCGGCATTGGTCACGCGCTTGCCGATTGGCCAGGTCAGCGATTTGCTGCGCCAGCGTCCCGATGTCGCCAGCGCCGAACGCGCTTTGGCGGCCTCGAATGCGGACATTGGTGCCGTGACAGCCGAGCTTTACCCAAGGATTGACCTGGGCGGCTTCCTCGGCTTCGTGGCCTTGCGCGGTGGGGATTTGGGCGACAGCGGCAGCCGCGCGTTCAGCGTGATGCCCTCGGTCAGTTGGCCGGCGCTGCACCTGGCCAGTGTTAAGGCCCGGCAGCGGGAGGCTCAGGCGCGTGAGGTGGGCACCCGAGCGCGTTACGAGCAAGTGGTGCTGAATGCGATTGAGGAAACCGAGAGCGCGCTGACGACCTATAGCTTGTCGCAGCAACGGGTACGTAGCCTGGCTGAAGCAGCAGCGCAAAGTGAGCGTGCGGCTCGACTGGCACATGCGCGTTATGAAGCAGGTAGTGCGGCGTATCTGGTAGAGCTGGACGCGCAGCGTACGCAACTGAATGCTCAGGACGCGCTGACGCAGGCAGAGACCGCGTCGTATCTCAATGTGGTGCAACTCTATAAAGCGTTGGGTGGTGGCTGGCGTGCGCCGGAGCCGCTCAGTTCGTATGCGGTTACCGGACAAGGCCCTCGCGGGTAAGCCTAACTCCCAAGGTAATCGGCCACGGCCGTGGCCGATCCTGAGCCGGCCAGCACGGCATTGATGCGCAATGAATAGGTGCCTGGACGCAGCAAGGAACTGGAACATGGCTGCCGAGGCGGCGCCGAGTACATGCCAGTGCAGGTCGGACAAGTGAAGGGGTAGTTTGCGGCGAATTTAACCACGTACAATCGTTGAAATCATGAAGGGGCAAGTCATGCGCGCACCCTACGGCTGCGCGCAGATCCCCGTTGAATTACACGCCTGCAAACCAGGGCAGTGGCGCACGCGCCTGCATTGTGATCGTCTTTATCTGTGTATAAGCATTGAGCGTCTCCCGACAAAACTCACGCCCAATCCCACTGTTCTTATACCCTCCAAACGCAGTGCCATCGGTAATGTTCGAGTAACGATTGATCCACACCGAACCTGCCTCCAGCCGTGCTGCAGTCTCCATAGCGTGCTGCAAATTGCTGGTGTAGATCCCGGAGGCCAACCCATATTCAGTGTCATTGGCTTGGGCGATCATCGTTTCATAGTCGTCCCACACGATCAGCGATAGCACCGGGCCAAAAATCTCTTCCTAGCAGATGCTCATGTCGTTACGTGCAAGTAACAACGTTGGCTGAATGAAGTAGCCATTTTCACAACCTGGGACTGCAGCCCGGCCGCCACCTGCGAGCAACTCGGCGCCCTCTTCCAGGCCCATGGTGATGTAACTCAACACGCGCTCACCTTGTTGGGCGTTGACCACACAACTGACCCGTGAATCCTCTGCCAAGGGTGCTCCTACTCTCACACGCTTGAACGCGGCTATCAGCTTTTCCTGAAACGCCTCTGCGATCGAGGCATGCACAAACAAACGAGTGCCAGCCAGGCACGACTGCCCATTGTTATGAATGGCCGCGAAAGTGGCGTTGTCGACCACCGCATCGATGTCGTCGATGTCAGGGAATACGATATTGGCACTCTTGCCGCCCAGCTCCAGTGTTGAAGGCACGAGGCGCCGGGCTGCAACACCGGCTACTGTGCGGCCGACTTCGGTACTGCCGGTAAATGACAGTTTCCTGACCAGAGGATGCTCGCTCAATGCTGCACCGACTATCTCTCCCAACCCAGTGACCATGTTCACCACCCCGGCGGGAAAGATCTTGTTGATCAACTTGCCCAGTTCCAGCGTCGACACCGAAGCATTTTCATCAGGTTTGAGCACGACGGTATTGCCGGCTACCAGCGCGGGGGCGAGCTTGAACGCGGCCATGATCGCCGGCGCGTTCCAGGGAATGATCTGCCCGCAAACGCCAAGTGGTTCACGCTTGGCAATGGCATAACCGCCTTCAATTTCACGGCCGGTGTCTTCATGGGCCATGATCACCGAGGCGAAATAGCGGTAGTGCCGGACAGCAGTCAGGTAGTCCTTGCGTACTTCGCTGATGCAGCGCCCCACGTCATGGGCATCGATCATGGCCAGACGTTCGCTGTGCTCTTCGATCTCGTCCGCCAAGAGGTTCACCAGGCGTGCGCGCATCTGCTGACCCAGGGTACGCCAGGCTGGAAACGCTGCATGCGCGGCCTTCACAGCGCGATCAACATCTTTGGCGTCACAATAATGAATGTAAGCTAGGTGTCTGCCCGTGGCAGGGTCGACCGCAGCAAACGAGCGCGACTTATCCTCAGTTTCAAACACGCCATCGATCAGCGGGCCATAAGAATTATCGAAATTGATTTGCATGGAGAACCTCACATTTAAAGATGAAATCTGGATTAGCTCTGATATAAAATCGCGATTACTTTATTATTCGTCCAACCAGGTGATGCATGGATCCTCTGTCCGACGTTCTTTCACTGTTGAGAATCCGTAATTACCACTCCGCCACGCTTTCCCTGGGCGGTGATTGGGCTTTCACCTTTCCCGAGCGCGAAGGCATCAAGTTCACGGCGGTGATCAAGGGCAGTTGCTGGCTGCACGTAGAGGGCGAACAGCAGCCGCAGCGCCTGCACCAAGGCGATTGCTTTCTGATGACTCGGGGCATGCCTTTTTCGCTCTACAGCGATATGTCCCAGCCGCTGATGAATTCCGATGGTCACTTTCAAACCCTCGCAACGGACGAACTGGCCCTGCATTACGGCGGCAACGACACGCAATTGGTCGGTGGCCGGTTTGACTTCAGCGGTGTTCCTACCCAGTTATTACTCAGCAGCCTGCCCTCAATGGTTCACGTGCAGGCCAATGAACCGCAGGCATCGCTCCTGCGCTGGGCGCTGGAACGGTTCACGTCGGAGCTACAGCAGAAGCGCCCCGGCCGCTCGCTGATGAATGAGCACTTGGCGCACCTGATGCTGGTCGAAGTACTACGCACCCACCTGGCAACGCTGGAGAACAACGGCACTGGTTGGTTTTACGGCTTGGCTGACCGTCACCTCAGTGTCGCTCTGAGTGCCATGCACGCTGACCCTTCCCATCGCTGGAGCGTCCAGGAGTTGGCGCAACGGGCTACCATGTCGCGCTCGGCGTTCGCGTTGCGCTTCAAGCAAGTGGTGGGCGCAGCACCGATGGAATACCTGACGTACTGGCGGATGTTGCTGGCAAGCGACCGACTGAAAAACTCCGATGACTCGGTCTCCACCATCGCGTTCTCATTGGGTTATGAGTCCGAAAGCGCATTCAGTACCGCATTCAAGCGCGTGATGTCACAGTCGCCCCGCCACTATGTGCGCGAGCACGCCACCCAGGCTTAGTGCAGGCCACCGCCGATTATCAGGGTTTCACCGGTGATCCAGCTTGCATCGGACGACGCCAGGAAGGCGACGGCGGGTGCGATGTCTTCGGGCTGACCGATGCGGCCCAGCGGCGTGATCGCTTCGATTTTCTGACGGAACGCATCTTCGAAGAAGCCACTGGCGTGCACGCCCTCGGTGACGACCAACCCTGGGTTGACCGAGTTGACCCGGATATTTCTCGGCCCCAGTTCATTGGCCAGCGTGCGGGTGATCGCGTCAACCGCAGCCTTGGACGCGGTGTACACCGTTGAGTTGGCCGGCGTGAACGAAGTCACGCTTGAGCTGACATTGACGATGCTGCCCCCCAGCACGTTGAACACTTCAACGGCAGCTTGTGTGCATTGGATCAGCCCTAGAACGTTGAGGTTGAATTGACGGTGAAACTCCTGTTCGGTGATATCGGCCAGGGGACTGGTCGAATAGACACCGGCATTGTTGACCAGAATGTCGAGATGGCCATGCTCATGCACGATGGTCTTGAACAACGCCTTGAGGTCAGTGCTGTTGGACACGTCCGCCTGCACCGCGTAGGCCCTGGCGCCGGTTTGCAAAATCTGCTCAACCACTCGCTCGGCGTCTAAGCGACTGCTGGCATAGTTGACGATCACAGTGGCGCCATCCTGGGCCAATTGCTTGGCAATCGCTGCGCCGATGCCCTTGGAGGCACCAGTCACCAGCGCGACTTTCTTATGCAACCTTTTCATGTTCACTTCCTACTTGTTGCTGGCTGAAAATCAGTCAAGCCAGCTTAAGAGGATGGCGGGAACCGGTTAATAGCCAGTGCTCCAGAAAAGCTTTGTGATCGTCCAGATGGCAGACGGTCATAGTGATCAGTCAAGGAGAAGTTGAAACTGACCATGAGGAGGCAGACGTATCGCCGACGTTATAGCTATCTGCAGCATCTTTCTCCAAGAAACGACTCGGGGTCGGCTTTGTAGCCTTATGCGGTGGGGATCTGCCTGAACGGGGCGGCATTCCAAGCTTATAAATCTCAATAGCGCATTCGACGCGCTGGATAAACGCTGCAACATCTGCATGGGTGTGGGCCAGCCCATCCCGTGCGACAGCGATCTCCAGCTCGCGACACAACTGGATCAGGCTCTTGGCTTTGCCGACCGCCAGCGCGCCCCGAATCCGATGCAGTAAACGGACCACCTCATCACTGCTCTGCCCCACGCTCAGCGCTTTAAGCTCACCCAAATCCTGGGCGATGGTTCTGAAGAAGAGTTCAAGCTGCGCTCCGTTCGGCCCTGCCCTTCAAATAGAAATGGTACCTGTCCATAACCCTGACAACGAAGATTTCACAACGATTCAGGAGCACGCTCATAAAACAAATGATCACGACTTTACGGCTGTAGAAACATCATCTGACTACACAGAACTGGATCAACTATCGGGGTTGGCAGAGGGTTCAGAAAATTGAGTCACCGAATTTTACTCACCCCGGACACATCGAATTTTAATTGATTTCAGTGTCATTTAAGGCCAGACCGAACCAATGATGGGGTGAACAGCTCGTCTCACGACCTGAGAGTATCCAGCAACAATGCGGGTTCGAGCCTGGCCATGAGACAGCACCTGGAACGGTACCTAGATTTACCGATCACCCTGGATTTCAGTGGTTTTCTCAAGAAACGAAAAACGACGCCAAAGCGTCTATTCCACAAATCGCAGGCAAAAAAAAGCCACTCGTTAGAGTGGCTTTTTCATTAATGCTTGGAGCGGGAAACGAGACTCGAACTCGCGACCCCGACCTTGGCAAGGTCGTGCTCTACCAACTGAGCTATTCCCGCTTGGTGATGCGCATTCTATAGAATCCTCAGCACCCGTCAACCCCTTGATTCAAAAAAGTTTTATTTCTTTTCAACAGTGGTTCGCAGATGGGGCCAGGCCGCACGCAGATATTGCAGCATGGACCACAGCGTCAAGCCTGCGGCGACCAGCAGCAGGGCGTAGCCGGTGAGCACCCAGAATGTGAAGTCCGACGGGTTGGCCAGCAGGATGACCAGCGCGAGCATCTGCGCGGCAGTTTTCCATTTGCCCATGTTCGATACGGCGACGTGGGCGCGGGCGCCGATTTCGGCCATCCATTCGCGTAGGGCCGAGACGACGATCTCGCGGCCGATGATGACGGCGGCCGGCAGGGTCAGCCACAGGTTGCCGTGTTCCTGCACTAGCAGCACCAGGGCGACGGCGACCATGAGTTTGTCGGCCACGGGGTCGAGGAACGCGCCAAAGGGCGTGCTCTGTTCCAGGCGGCGTGCCAGGTAGCCATCAAGCCAGTCGGTGGCGGCTGCGAAGGCAAATACCGAACTGGACGCGACGTAGCTCCATTCATACGGCAAATAGAACAACAAAATGAAAATCGGGATAAGCAGGACGCGTAGTACGGTGATCAGATTAGGGATATTCATCGGCACAACTGGCTACGAGGTGAGAAGGCATTCTATTCGCTGTGCAGATTGGCATAAATCAATTCAGCGAGCTTTTTACTGATACCGGGTGCTTTGGCTATTTCGTCAATGCTGGCACGGGAGAGCTCCTGCAAGCCACCAAAATGTTTAAGCAAGTCGCGACGCCGCGTCGGGCCAACCCCTGCCACCCCTTCCAGGGTTGAGGTTCGCCGGGTTTTGCCACGGCGCGCGCGGTGGCCGGTAATGGCGAAACGGTGGGCTTCGTCACGGATTTGTTGAATCAGGTGCAGCGCAGGCGAGTCGCCCTTCAACGTGAACTCATGGGCGGCATCATTCAAGTACAACGTCTCGAAACCGGCCTTGCGCGTGGTGCCCTTGGCGACGCCGAGCAGGATCAGGTCGGGCACCGCCAGTTCGTTGAGCACGTCTCGCGCCATGGACAACTGGCCCTTGCCGCCGTCTACCAGCAGGATATCGGGCAACTTGCCCTCCCCGTCCTTCAACTTGCTGAAACGCCGCGTGAGCGCCTGGTGCATCGCGGCGTAGTCATCGCCGGCGGTAACGCCTTCGATGTTGTAGCGCCGGTAGTCGGACTTGATCGGCCCTTCCGGCCCGAATACCACGCAGGAGGCCACCGTGGCCTCACCGCTGGAGTGGCTGATGTCGTAGCACTCCAGGCGCTGGGGCGGCTCGTCCAGGTTGAGGACTTCGGCCAGGGCGTCGAAGCGTGCGGCAACATGCTGTCGATTGGCCAGGCGCGCGCTCAGGGCCTGCTCGGCGTTGGTCACGGCCAGTTGCTGCCAGCGGGCACGGGTGCCGCGTACGCGGTGGCTGATGTCCAGCTCGCGGCCGCGCAGCTCGTGGATCGCTTCGATCAAGGTGGGGAAGTCTTCGTGTACCACATTGACGATCAGCTCCGAGGGCAGGTCGCGCTCTGGGCTGCTCACGTAGTACTGACCAAGGAATGCGGCCATCACCTCGGCAACGTCTTCGTCGATACCGGTCTGCGGGAAGAAGTTCTTGCTGCCCAGCACCCGCCCGCCACGCACGCTGATCAGGTGCACACAGGCGCCGCCCGGATTGACGAACGCGGCGATCACGTCGACGTCACCGGTGCCGCCTTCCATGCTTTGCTGGTCCTGGACGCGACGCAGCAGAGAGATCTGGTCACGTAGCTCGGCAGCCTTTTCGAAATCCAGGGTGCTGGCCGCCTGCTCCATGGCCCCGGACAGCTCATCGGTGAGCGCGTTGCTGCGCCCTTCGAGGAACATCACCGAGTGGCGCACATCCTCGGCGTACTCTGCCGGCTCAACCAGGCCCACACAGGGCGCCTTGCAGCGCTTGATCTGGTATTGCAGGCACGGCCGCGTGCGGTTCTTGTAGAAGCTGTCTTCGCACTGGCGTACAAAAAAGGTTTTTTGCAGCAGGCTCAGGCTTTCACGGATCGCACCTGCGCTGGGATAAGGCCCGAAGTACTTGCCCTTTTGTTTTTTAGCCCCGCGATGAATGCTCAGGCGCGGGAAGTTGCCATCCGATAAAAACACGTAAGGGTAGGATTTATCGTCACGCAGCAGGATGTTGTACGGCGGCCGCCATTCCTTGATCAGCGTCTGCTCAAGCAGCAGCGCCTCGGTTTCATTGGCGGTGATGGTGGTTTCGACCTGGGCGATACGTGCCACCAGGGCAGCGGTTTTCGGCGCAAGGCCGGACTTGCGAAAATAACTCGCCAGCCGGTTCTTGAGGTTCTTGGCTTTGCCCACATACAGCAGGCGTGCCTCGCTGTCGAACATGCGGTACACGCCGGGGCGGCCACTGCAGGTCGAGAGAAAGGCACTTGGATCAAACGGCGTAGTCATGTCAGGCGCTGGCGTCCACCATGCCGTGGCGCACCGCGAGCAGGGTCAATTCAACATCACTGCTGATGGCGAGCTTCTCGAAGATGCGATAGCGGTAGGTATTGACGGTCTTGGGCGACAGGCACAGCTTGTCGGAGATCGACTGCACTTTCTGGCAACCGACGATCATCAAGGCGATCTGGATTTCCCGCTCCGACAGCGTATCAAACGGCGAATCGCTGGTGGGCTGGAAGGATTTGATCGCCAACTGTTGGGCGATCTGCGGGCTGATGTAACGCTGGCCGGCAAAGACCAGGCGAATGGCCTGCACCATCTCCGCCAGGCCCGCGCCTTTGGTCAGGTAGCCCGCAGCACCGGCCTGCAGGAGCCGCGTCGGAAACGGGTCTTCCTCGCACACCGTCACCACCACGACCTTGATGTCCGGGTGGCTGCGCAACAGCTTGGTCGTGGCACCAAGACCGCCGATCCCAGGCATCTTGACGTCCATCAACACCACATCGGGTTTCAATTCCCGAGCCTTGATCAGAGACTCCTCCCCTGACTCAGCCTGGCCGACTACTTGCAGGCCGTCGATGTCAGCCAGCATTCGTGTAATGCCTGTACGAACGAGATCATGATCATCGACTACTAGCACCCTAATCAAGCAGACACCTCGCGATATGGTCTTATAGATTGCTGAACACCTTAGCAAAAAAGCTGGGCACAGACCTAGCCGCAAGCGTCATATATATGGAGTTTGCCTGCCCGGTAGTCGTCCAACGGGTGGTGGACGACCGAATTTATTGGGCAAAAGGTCAGAAATCCTGGGGCGCACACCCGCCGCTTTCATATTTGCCTTGAGCGTTGGCTTCAACGCCTCCGATTTCACCAAAAACTTTCTGCGACAGGCCGAGTCGCTCTCTTTCTTGCCTTAAACGCGAACCGATTCCACTCATTTGGATGCATGATCCCATTTTGCACACATCAAGAGGTGACGCCCTCATCTCTTCGTCGAACGAACTTGAACGGTTTTGAACCATGCCCGGAATCCGCACCGCTGCACAAGCCAAGGCCTGGCTGGAACATCAAGGGAAGTCGGTTCCTGAATCAGTATGCGCTTATTAGGATTTTGTACAGGGTTTAGCGTACGCGACAGACACGCTCCATCCGCCAGAAACCATCCTCCTCGCCAACAATGCTGAACCCCATGCGTTGATAGAGCCTTCTGGCCGGATTGGTCTTGAACACGGTCAACCGCAACAGCCCAAGCGCCTGCGCCTTCAGCGCTATCTGCTCCAGCACCCAAGTGCCTGCGCCCTGCCCGCGATACGCCTGGATCAAATGCAACTCACGGATGTATAGAGCGCCACCGTCGCGACTGAGGCTGATAAATCCCAACGTGTGGTCATCTCGGCAAATCAGCCAGTTTTCCCGACCGGCCCAGGCCGTGTCGAAGCCGGCATTGGACCAAATCAGCTGGTTTTGCACGTAGTAGCGGTTCATCGCCTCGTGGGTCAGGGCCCGCGCAAACGGCAGATCCTGTTCTGTGGCAGCACGCAGGTGAAAAGCCATTTACACGGCCACCACTTGGCCCACCCAATGCTCGCCGTCGCGACGGGCAATCACCAGCGCTTCGCCGACACCGGGTACCGCTGCAAGCAAACGGCCGTCCGCGGCCCAGATCGCGCTGCGACCTGCACAGGTCCAGCCACCCGATGGGCCACCGTGGTTAGCCATCAGCACCAGCAGACGATGCTCCGCGGCATAGCCCTGCAGCAGCGCGCTGTCTTTTGCGTAGCCGCCTTCGCTGATCAGTACGCCTGCTGCGTAGACATTGGCGCCCGCTTGCGCCGCATGACGTGGATGACTGGCGTGGGAGAAGTCGGCGCAAACCGCCAGGGCAATACGGTCATTGCCCCATTGGAGTGCCTCACCACCCTGCCCGGCCGCAAACGCCACGTCTTCGCCTGGATGCAGATGCTGCTTGGTGTACACCGCCAGTGAGCCGTCGGCCCCCAGCACCAGGGCGCCAATCAAAACATCCGCTTGCGGGGCCAGTCGGATCGGCATACCCACCACTGCCGTCAGCTGCAACTCGCGCGCCATCTCGCGCAGGGGCGCCAACACTGGCGCATCGGGAGCGATGGCCAAGTCAGCGGCCAGCGTGGGTTCATAACCGGTCAAAGACAGCTCCGGAAACACCAGCAATTGCACACCCTGCTCTGCCGCAGCCTGCATGAACACCCGGTGCCGTGCGATATTGGCTTCAACGTCGCCGGCAATGGAAAGGGTTTGCGCCGCAGCAAGGGTCAAGGCAGTCATGGTCGCGTCCTGGCAATCATCGTTTATGAGCCACCAGCATAGCGACACTCACCCCATAGCCGTAAGTACCCTCAAGCAATAGAAATTACTGATTGAATCCACCCGTGCGCCTCTAGTAAGCTCCCCCCATCATTTGGAGAGCCACCATGTTGCAACTCACCCACACTCAGGTTTGCCCTGCTGCCAGCGCCTTGCGCTTGGTGTCGGCTACCCGCGTGAACGGTTCGAGCGCACTGGCCGGCTTTTATTTTGGGTATTGGTTTAGCCACTGGCGCGCCTGATACCTGAAATCGGCGCCCACTACTCAAGGGGTCGCCTACCAGAGAAATCTAAACCCCCGGTCGGCTCCCCGACCGGGGGTTTTGTTTTTCAGCCGCTAACCATTTTGTTTGTTCAAGAACACTTAAAGGAATCACGCCATGAACTACGCCACTTATTACCGCTTCGACACTTGCACTGCATGGCGATTTAGCCAGCTCCGTTCGGGACAGCCTGCCGCCTCCGATCGGTCACCTATTGGTGGCAAACCAACACACCTCGCCAGTACGGCCAATTGTCGAACACCCCAGTAGGCCAAGCGCGCGGGAACAACCCGCCGCTTGCCCAGGAAGCCTTGAATATGAACTCCTCCGTCGCCGCTTTGCCCGTCTGCACCCTCAACAGCGCCAATGAAGCCCTGACCCAGCGCCTGCCCAGCTCCCTTGAGCTGAAACACCAGCTGCCCCTCAGCCCGTTCCTCCATGAACAGATCCACGCCCATCGCCAGGCCGTGCGTGCCATCCTCAATGGCGAAGATTCGCGCTTACTGGTGATTGTCGGCCCGTGCTCGATCCACGATCCGCAATCGGCCATGGAATACGCACGCAACCTGAAGAAACTCGCGCTTGAAGTCAGCGACCAGATGCTGCTGGTGATCCGCGCCTACGTCGAAAAACCGCGTACCACCATCGGCTGGAAAGGCCTGGCCTACGACCCGCACCTGGACGGCAGCGATGACATGGCCGCCGGCTTGACCCTGTCCCGCGAACTGATGCGTGAAATGCTGCGCCTGGGCCTGCCGGTCGCCACCGAGCTGTTGCAACCCATGGCTGCCGGCTACTTCGATGACCTGCTCAGTTGGGTCGCCATCGGCGCACGCACCACCGAGTCGCAGATCCACCGCGAGATGGCCAGCGGCCTGGGCATGCCCGTAGGTTTCAAGAACGGCACCGACGGCGGCGTCGCGATTGCCTGTGATGCAATGCGCTCAGCGTCCCACCCGCATCGCCATTTCGGTGTCGACAGCCAAGGCCATCCCGCCATCATCCAGACGCCAGGCAACCCCGACACGCACCTGGTACTGCGCGGCGGCCACCGTGGGCCAAACTACGATGCACAGAGCGTGGCCCAGGTGAAACATGACCTGGCCAAGGCCAAAGTGGCGGCGCGGATCATGGTCGATTGCAGCCACGCCAACAGCGGCAAGGACCCACTGCGCCAACCGGCAGTGTTCAATGACGTAGTGGAGCAGCGCTTGCAGGGTGATACGTCGCTGATCGGCATGATGCTTGAGAGCCACTTGTTCGAAGGCTGTCAGCCGCTGAGCGCGTCAATGCAATACGGCGTGTCGGTAACCGATGGTTGCCTGGGTTGGGACGCGACCGAGCAGTTGCTGCGCAGTGCGGCCGAACGCCTGCGCGCCTCTCACAAAACCAACTGACGGGTGTGGATCAACATGCGGCAGCAGCGTTGAAGCGAAGCTAGGCCCGGGCCACCCGCGCCCGGGACAACTCCCGTAGCCACGGCAGTACCCGCAGGCCATGGGCAGCCTCGCATGGGTCGACGATGTCCATGAAGTGTTCGAGGCTGACGTTGTCCGGCACGCCCGGCAGACGCACCCGCACCGCTGACGCTGCACCGGCAGGCTCGCCCAGGTCGATGTGCTCGTATACCAACACGTGGTGCACTGACTGCTGGAGCCCAATGGCATGGTCCAGCAACCCGGCATTGATGATGAGCGCATCGAAGGGTTCGGCTGGAATGGAGGTCAGAATCTGGACTTCTTCGAACGTTTGCACCGGCACGATCCGGTAATACCCCAACTGGTTGAGCATTTTCTCGATGTACAGGCGTCGCAGATGCTGTTCATCGGCAATCAGGACAGTCAGTGCTTTGTTTGGCATGGCAAACCCCTGGGGCAGGCAGTGCTCGGCAGTGAGCGTCGCCCATTTTCCAGACATATGCCGACGACAAAATCAGGCATTTTCCCCGTTCACGTAAGAGTTTTCCCAAATCGCCTGAATGGTGATCAACCGCGGTCAAGGCCGATTGCAATACGCGTTCAAGCCTTGCTGCAAAATACCAATCGCTTCACTGACGCCATCAACCGCAGGGCCCAATGCCAGGCGGTCCCGCTGTTCACACACCGCCTCCAATGTTTCACAACACGCGACCAACCCCTGCGCCTTGACCATCCGTGCGCCACCCTTGGCGCGATGGGCCAGGTCGTGCAGCTTGGCAAAGTCGGCCTGGCTTGACAGCTGTGAGAGCAAGGCACGGTCCGTTTCCAGGCTGTCGAGCAACGGCACCAGCAACTCGATAAGCGCGGGGCGATCGTCCCCCGTCAATGCGACCAGGGTGCTCAAGTCAAACGCCTGCATTTGTGGCGGGCCCAACTCGGCTGAACGCGAAGCCAATGCCGAGCGCAAGTCGTCCAGCCCGGTGGGTTTGAACAGGCAGCCGTCCATGCCGGCTTGCCGACAGCGCTCGGTTTCCTCCGGCTGGGCGTTGGCGGTGAACCCCAACAGCAGGCAAGGTGCCTGACCCCGTTCACGTTCTTGCGCACGAATCTCGCGCGCCAACTGGTAGCCATTCTTGAACGGCATATTGCAATCGGTGATCACACCGTCGAATTGTCCCGCCCGCCACTGCTCAAACCCTTGGACGCCATCTTCGGCCGTAGTGATCTGGTGGCCCAGGAAGGTCAACTGGCGCGCCAGCAGCAAGCGGTTGGCCGGGTAGTCATCCACCACCAGGATGCGCAGTGCGCGGCCCTCTGGCACGGCATCAGCAGTGTGTGCGGCATGGGTCGGCAAGCTGTCCGTCAGGGCCAGCGCCAGTGTCACATCCACCCGGGTGCCCTGCCCCAACACGCTGCTCAAGTGCAACTGGCCGCCCATCATTTCGCACAAGCTGCGGCTGATCACCAACCCCAGGCCAGAACCGCTGCGGGCCGACTGCTGGTTATTGCTGCCCTGGATAAACAGGCTGAACAATCGCTGCTGATCTTTGACGCTGATCCCAATGCCGGTGTCTTGCACCCATAGCTGCACATTCAACCGGTCGTCCTCGACTACCGCCCGCGCCCCGAGGCTTACCTGGCCGCTGGCGGTAAACTTGATGGCATTGCTCAACAGGTTCGACACCACCTGTTTGAAGCGTAGCGGGTCGACCAGCACCGTCCGCTCAACCAAGGACTCCAGCTGGACTTGCAGCGCCACCCCCTTGGCTCGCGCCAATCCCTCGAACACGCGCGCCACCGATGCCAGCAGCTCACGCAGATTGGCCGGCTCCAGGGTCAGCGACAAATGCCCGGACTCGATCCGCGCGATATCGAGAATGTCGCCAATCAACTCCAGCATGCCGCGCGATGCCACGGATGCCACTTCCAAGGCATCACGGTCGGCCCGCCCCTGTTCGGCATTTTTCAAGGCCAACTCGATCATGCCGATCACGGCGTTCATTGGCGTGCGGATTTCGTGGCTCATGGTCGCCAGGAAGGTAGTCTTGGCGCGGTTAGCGGCGTCGGCATCGTCCTTGGCTTCCTGCAATTGGCCCAGCAAGCGATGACGCTCGCTGACATCCACCCAACCGGCAATCATGCCCACCACCTTCTCGTCGCCGTCGCGATACGGCAGCATCCATTGGTAAATGGTCAGCACGTCGCCGTTGGGCACCTTGAGTATCCGGTCATGAATCTGCGGTTCACCGGCGGCCATCAAGCGCAGGTAATCCTCATGAAACGACTGGGCCTGTGGAGGATTGTTGACGTCGGTTTCCATCACCGTCTTGCCGATCACGTCTTCAAGCTTGTAACCAAACACATCGAGGTACGCATTGTTACAGGCCATCAACCGACCCTGGCGGTCGCGTACATAAATCGGATGCGGGGTGCCGTCGATCAATACGCTCATGAACCGCATCTGATCGCTGAGCGCCCGCTCGGCCTGCACGCGCTTACGAATCAGGCTGCGCAAGTAGATGATCCAACCCAGCGTGACCACCAACAACAGTGCGGCCAACCCGAAGCCCTGAATGATCACGTTGCGATAACGCAGCCAGTAGCTGTCCTCGATGATGACCTCGCTGCGCCATTGGCCAATCAATTCATCCATTTCCTGCGGTGTGATGCTCAGCAGTGCCTTGTCCAGGATCGAATACAGCTCCAACTGACTGCGGTTGACCCCGAAGGTCACGCGCGCCGGTTCAGTGCCGACCGTACTGGTGATACGCAAGCGGTCACGGTAATGCCGGGTGATCAGATAGCGCGCACTGATCAGCGAGTTCACGGCGCCCTCGGCGTCGCCATTGGCCACCAGCGCCATGGCTTGCAGCGGGTTTTCAACGTCGATAAACGCAACCCCTGGAAAGTTTTGCGCTATCTCATCATGCAGGCCATTGCCGGTCACCATGGCCAGGCGTTTGCCAACCATATCCTCCAGCGTGAGCGGGCTATCAGGGCTGTCGCGGGTCACCAGCACAAACGGGCTGGTCAGGTAGGGCCGAGTAAAGCGCACTTTGTCGGCACGTTCCGTACTGGGGGTAACCACCGCCAGCATATCCGCCGTGCCCGCACTGACAATATTGACCTGGCGCGGCAACGAACTGCCCGGTACCACATCGAACTTCAAACCGGTACGCAAGCTGATGCGCGACAACACCTCCGCACTCAGCCCTTCGAATTGCCCCTTGTCACCGATAAAAGACAATGGCAGAAAGTCGTTTAGCACCGCGACTCTGACCCGTGGATTTTTCTGCACCCAGCGTTGTTCATTGGCACTCAAGTGCAGCCGGTCGATGCCCACGATGCCCAGGTTGCCACCGCTCCAGCGGCGCAGGATTTCCATGTGCTCACTGGCGGGAATGGCCTCCAGCGCCGCATTGATGATCTGCAGCAGCCGCGTATTGTCCCGGGTGACGGCAAACGCAAACGGGTTGACCTCCAGGGTGGAAAAATCAGCCATGCGTACATTGTTCAGGTGGTTGCGATTGATCAGGTAATTGCTGCTGATGGCATCGCCCAGGTATACATCGGCGCGACCAAACGCCACGGCGCCAATGGCCTCGAAGGTCGAGGCAAAAAGCTCCAACTGTGCACGGGGGTAAAATGCCCGGACAGCGTCGGGCTGCATATAGTGATACAGCATTGCCACCCGCTTGCCTGCCAGGTCGTCACTCAACGCTTGGCTGTCACCGCTGCGAGTCACCAGGGTCGGTTGATCGTTGGCGTAGGAACGAGACAACTGCAATTGCTTGTCGGCAGCCTCATAGCCATTGGCGGAACCGAGAAAATCCACGTCACCCTGCTTCAGGGCCTGGACCACATCATCACGGGTTTCGTAACGCCGAACCTCGATGGAGATATGCAGGGCCTGGCCAATCAGCGCGGCAAAGTCGGCCGTGATACCTTCGAGTTCGTCGTTGTTATTGGTCAGGTCAAAAGGCACGTAATCGGGGGCAGAAATCCCCATGACCAATGTGCGCCGCTCGCGTAGCCAACGCCAATCAGCCTCGGTCATCTCTACTTTGGGGATTTCGAGGTGGGAGTGCCCCAACAGTTGCAAAGCCTGGGGCTCTTCAAAGGCCACCGCGATCAGGGGTAATAGGCTCATCCAAAGGATCGCGACGAACCTGGTCAACGCGGTGGTGATCATTTGCAGCTCAGATCAGATGGTTGCGCTGGGCAAACTTGGACAAATGCACCACCGAGGACATACGTAACTTCTCCTTGAGTCGAGTCTTGTAGGTGCTGATGGTCTTGTGGCTCAGCAGCATTTTCGCGGCCACTTCCTTATTGCCCAGCCCCAGGGCCAGCATCTGCAATACGGTCAATTCACGGTCCGACAATGACTCGATCATTTGTCGTTCCGTTTCCTGCAGGTCATCACGGCGTACCGAACTGGTCGGCAAACTGGGGAAGCAGCTGTAGCCCGACCTGATCGCCCTGATGGCTTTGATCAACTCGTCCAATTCCCCGGTCTTGGCCACGAACCCCATCGCTCCGGCACGCATACAGCGGGTAGAAAAGAACACCGCCATGTAAGAGGTGAGCACCAGAATCTTGCACGGCAGGGCCAGTGCCTTGACCCGGCTGATAACCTCCAACCCACCCAGTTTCGGCAGCGCAAGGTCGAGAATGATCAGCTCGGGACGTTGCTCCCTGGCCAACTGCATTGCATCTGCCCCATCCCCTGCTTGGTAGATTTCAGTAAACCCTTCCGATTTCAGAAGGTGTTTGACCGTCGCGCAGATAAATGGATGGTCATCCACAATTAATGCTTTGCTCATAAAACTTCCCTATGTGGACAAAATACCCTTACACATAACACCGGGACTGGATACCTGTGAGAAATGACAGTTCCGACGAGCGGCACTGCATACCCTCATGGCGATAACCAGGCGATGTCTGGCCCCTTCAATTAACTCAGCATAACCACGGACGCCGGACCACAACGACCCAACAGCCGCAAGTGCCCAACCTTACCAACGCCAAGATGTTTCAATTGAAGGGATATTCCTGACTATATGTAGGATTTTTCCACAACTAAGCTTAGCCAATCCTGGCGTGCCCAGAGGGATCAGTCGGTGGTACTCGGGCTCCAGAAGGCCTGTACCACCAGGGTTGACGTGGAGATGCGCGTCACCAGTGCATCCAGCTCATCGCCATCGACCGACGTTGCGGCCAGAGTGGCCTCGATTTCCACTTCTTCACTGCCGAATGGTCGCACGTCGACATCGCTGGCCGGGTAGTTACAGCGCGCCAGCTCGGCTTCCAACAGGACCATCACTGCCTGTTGCTGGCTGCGCCGCGCAATCACGTAAAGGATGTTGGTGACCTCTGCCGATACCACGTCCAGTGGCTGACGGTTGATGTTGTTGACGATCGGTCGCAGCAAGGTATTGGCCGCCAGCACAAACAGCGTGCCCAGCAATGCCTCAAGGATCAGGTCGGCACCGGCACAGGCGCCCACCGCCGCCGAAGCCCACAGGGTGGCCGCCGTATTGAGGCCGCGCACGTTGCCTTCTTCACGCATGATCACACCGGCCCCCAGGAAGCCGATGCCCGACACCACGTAAGCGACTACACGCACAGCGCCTTCCGCACCACCGAGGCGGTTGGCCATGTCGACAAAAATCGCCGCGCCCACCGCCACCAGCACATTGGTACGCAAGCCCGCGGTGCGCTGGCGGTACTGGCGCTCGAAGCCGATCAAACCACCCAAAATAAACGCCGCGCTGAGGCTGACCACGGTATCGATCAGGGAGTTGAGGTTGATGTTGTTGATTGCCTGCATAAAAAAATCTCCATGAATGCAGTGGCAAATTGGAAGCACCGCAGGTCCCTGTGGGAGCTGGCTTGCCTGCGATAGCGGCGCGTCAGCCAATGAATCAGGCGACTGATACACCGTCATCGCGGGCAAGCCCGGCTCCCACAGTTTTTGCGGTGTTGCATAAAACGTATTACTGCCAGCCAAACTTGCGGATGTAGTAGCCCTTCACCGCTTGGATCAGCGCCATGTACGCCAGCAAAATCGCGGGCAAAAATACGAAGTACAGCGACGCCAGCGCCTGCAATGTGAAGTAGTGCGCCAGGCTGGGCGGTACTTCGCGGCTGACACTGGCGTCAGTCACAGTCTCAAGCATCTCCAGGCGGAGAAAATGGCCCGCCGGCCGTAAAAGGCAGGCGCGTCCGTAGCATCCAGGCGTTACCCCGGTGCTGGTCAGCGTCGATGAGAGGGATTCAGGCAGGCGCCAGGACGGGCCACTGCCGGGATACCGCTTCTCGCTTTGTGAGGCGAGACAACGGCATCTGGAAAATGCGCGTTACCTTGCCAAGTAGATGCCGGTTACCGAAACCGGCCGACGACTGTCACTCGAACAAGTACCCACTGAGGGTCTCCGCTATTAATGAAAACGCGCGAAGCTTACGCCCCGATGGTGGCCGAGTAAACCGTAGGAAGGTGCCCACATGGAGAACACGAAAATTCTTCAGGATGGGTTCAGGAATGCCTTTCTCAACCCCATCTGCCAGCAAATGTGGGAGGGGGCTTGCTCCCGAAGAGGTGTGTCAGCTACGCATTCACTGCCTGACACACTGAATTCGCAGATACGCCCCAGCTATGGGCCAGGTGCTGTGCTTTCATTCATGAGCTTGCCTGCTATCGGCCGGCGCTTGGACACGATCTTCGAGACTGTAATCGCGCACTACCTGAGCAATACGCAGGTGGTAGTCAGCAAAAACCTGCCGACGGCCTGCTGATTGAGCTGCTCGATGTAGCTCAAGGCTGCGCCACTGCTGGATTGCTTCCTCGTCACGCCAGAATGATAGCGACAGCAGTTTTCCAGGTTCACTCAGGCTCTGGAAACGCTCAACTGAAATGAAACCATCGATTTGAGCCAGCAGGGGCTTGAGTTCGGCAGCGAGGTCGAGATAACGCTGGTAGTGCTCCTCGTGCGGCCAGGCTTCAAAAATAACAGCGATCATTGTTGAGTCTCCTCATCACGGCAGAACTGCGGGATACGGCCATTCAGGGAAGGCAAATAACGCCAGCGATAATCACGGGCAGAAGCGTTGGGCTGTCGATGCAAGAATGCCGAAATCACTTCTGAGGCAATAGCCAATGCCAAGGGTTGGCCTGGACATTGATGTCTGCCTGAGCCGAAGCTGAAGGTTCGTCGTTGCGCCCGCTCAAGCAAGAAGCTGTCGGGGTCTGGGTTGGCGCAGGGGTCTCGGTTGGCAGCAGCGAGCAATAATAAAATGGTATCGCCCGCCTCTAAAACGCTGTCGCCAATCTTGCATCGCCTGGCAACAAACCGCCGAGTGTTTTGTACCGGTGAATCGTGGCGCGCGACCTCTGCCACCCACTCAGCGACAAGCGTCGGTGTGGCTTGCATACCTTCAAACAGCTCAGGCTTACGTTGGAGCGCTATAAGGGTGTTGCCGATCAGCCCGGCGGTGGCTTCGCAGGTCTGTGACAATAGCCCGATCAGATTCGCGATCAATGCATCATCGTCTTCCCAGGCTGAAGCGTCGTAATCGCTATAAAGACGGCCCAACACACCACTACCTCTATCATCGTTACTCAGCAGCGTTTGGAACATTTGGCTCAGCCGTGCCGCCGCGCAATGGGCTTTACCGAGTTGAGCCTCGTCACTTAACGGCGACAGACAGGCAACAAAATCCCGTGTCAGCTGCACGACTTCCTTTAGCTGGCTGGATGTGAAACCTATCAAGGATGCAATGACCGAAACCGGCAACGTGAACATCCACTCATTCGGGTTATCGCCCGAGATATCAAATGTCTCGACGACCTGCGCCACGAGGCCTGCGATGTTTTGCGTGCCCATCGAGGCCAGGATGGGCTCGATAACCCTGCGCGGGCACTGATGTTGCGTCCCCTCGTTCATGCGCATCAAACGACCGAAAACGTGACCTGCGGCGCCTTGCGCAAGGGCAGTTGGAATCGGCTCGTGCAGTGGACGTACAAGGCAGTCGGGATGTTCCAGAATGGCCTCGACAACGCCGGCGCCACTGGCAATCCATACACCAAGATCTGCATCGAACAACAGTTCCCTTTGCTGCCTGAGGCATGAGTAATAAACGTAGGGATCGACATGAGTAGCGGCTTCAAACGGCGTCATTTTGGCAGTCCTTTTCACAAAGAACGGCTACTATCGAGCAATCGTCCCCCCCACAATTCGCTCAGGAACGAAATATGGATTCCCAAAGCAATGACACTGCTATTTCCCGTGTCGCAGGCGCCATTGCGGAGCCCGCGAGGACGAAAATGCTTTGTTCGCTGATGGACGGTCACGCCCGTACCAGCACCGAATTGGCAGTCATCGCCGATGTCAGTGCATCCACGGCGAGCGCGCACTTGGCAAGGCTCAAAGAGGACGGTTTGATAAAACTGCACACGCAGGGCAGGCACCGCTACTTCAGCCTGGCAGACGCGCACGTGGCCCAAGCTATCGAAGCTCTCATGGTGATCAGCCGAAACGCGCAGACCCAGTTCGTTTCGACGGCCCCCGGTCGATTGCAGTTGGCGCGGACCTGTTATGACCACATGGCAGGATCCCTGGCTGTACAACTGCACGACTATTTCATCGACGCCGGCTGGTTGAGCATGCCAGTCGCTGGTGACGGTACGTATCAGCTCAGCGTGGAGGGCGAAAAAGCGATGACAGGGCTCGGTGTCGAGATAGAAACCGTAAGGGCACAGCGACGTCGTTTCGCTTGCTCATGCCTGGATTGGAGCATGCGCCGCCCTCACCTCGCCGGCGCACTCGGGGCCGCTGTTCTACAAGCCGTTATAAGCCGCAAATGGGTGATCCAGGACCTTGATAGTCGAGCATTGGCCTTGACGCCCAAGGGGCGAAAGGAGCTGTACGGCAGATTTGGGATCACGGTTGAAAGCAAGGAGCTGGAGAAATCAGGCACCGCTCCCACTTAAGACAGGTACAGGCTACGGCGTACTGGGCCGGTCCCGCTCGACCAACGCCAAGTAGCCGTCAATGGTCGACTTGCCGAGAGGCTTGACCTGGATCGATACCCTATTCACCTGGCGCCCCATGGTGATGCCCTCGCGAGTTCGCACCTGTACATACCCAAGCCTGGGCCAAAAACGCTCGGCCCTGGTATTGCCCACCACCACCGTCAGTCGCAGCCATTGGGCACCCTTGGCCGCCGCCCATGCCTCAAGGTCCGAGTGCAAGCGCTGCGCCAGCCCGCTGCCGTGCCAGCGCATATGCACCAGCAGCAAGCCGATATGCCATACCCCGGCAGCGAGCAAGTCCGCGGCAATATTCACCACGGCGACCAGTTGATCCTGCGTATCGCGGTAGCCCAGCCAGTACATGCGGCTGCACTGCCAGCCAGCGGGTAACTGACCGTGTAATTCTTCCCGTGCTTCGCTCGGGGTAGCCGGCTCGCCATTCACCGCGAGGAAGTAATCCGGTGCCTGTTCAAAAAACTGCTGCAACTCAGCCTCATCGCAGCCAAGCAGCTCAACCACCCGAATGTCTTTGAGGGAGCAGCCAGGCAACACCTGTGGGTCAACGTCCATGTTCAATCTCTTCAATCATCCCGGGTCAGCACTTCCAACAATTCAATTTCGAAACGCAGGTTACTGTTGGGTTTGATATGCGCGCCCATGGAACGCTCGCCATAGGCCAGGTGCGCCGGCACATACAACGCACGTACCCCGCCGACCTGCATCCCCATCAACCCCTGGTCCCAGCCCTTGATCACGCGACCGGTGCCAATCACGCACTGGAACGGCTTGCCCCGCTCCCACGACGAATCGAACACTGTGCCATCTTCCAGGGTGCCGGTGTATTGGGTGGTGATCAGCGCGCCCTTGACCACGGTTTTTCCAGTGCCCGGGCGGATGTTGTTGATCTGCAGTTCGTCGTTGCTCATGGGGGTCTCATTGAAGGCGTGAAAGGCTGGGGTTTTCCCAGAATCGGCTGGGTTTGGCAAGTGTAGGAACAGTCGGAACAATGACATTTCCCTTTAACTTGAAGGACGTTTCCGAGAGAATCCCAACCGCTTGCGCCGCTCACATTGCGTGGCTAGTCTTCGTCGGTCACTGCCAGTTCAGTGACCGGGTTTAGCAGCCCGCCGATGTGACTAGGCGCTAAGCGCCACCTTTTGCAGGGCGCTTTTTTTCGGCCCACGCTTCATGGTGGCCGTGCGCAGGGCACCCTCGGGTGCACCGGGTTCCTAGTCACCGGTCTGCTAACCTGCGTATGGCCGCCACCCTTCAATCGTTTAGCAGCGATGGTGACGGCTCCTTACCGACTAGAGGAGCTTCAAAATGGACAAACTTGTCCCCGCACCACCCGCCCCAGAACTGCAATTCTTCGCCACCACACCCGACCTCAGCTTCGAAGACGCCCTGGCCCATGCCAGCAGCGTATTGCGTTGCGCAGCCGTTGCCGCGCAGACGGCGGGTGAGCAGTTGGATGGCACATCACGCACCCTGGTGATATCGGTCACGCACCTGGTGGAGATGGCCAGCGTGATGGTGGACCGCTCGCTGGAATACATACAGCCGCGCTGACCCGGCGACACATGTTGTGATGAGGGAGAGTCCCCTCATCACATGAAACCATCAATGACTCAAGGTTTAAGCCTTGCCAGCAAGGTCTCGGAGCCCGAAAGCAACTCCAGCTCCTGCAATACATCATTGACAGCGCCGACAGTCCCAAAGTCTTCAGGGTTGGCGGCCCCATCGACCACATTCTTCAACGCGGTCAAAAAATCCAACCTGCCCGAATCCACCCGATCAGACTTGCTCAACTTAGGTGAAATACGTGTACGGGCACTGAAAATTTGTTCTTCAAGGTAAACGCTGAACTCAGACTTTTTCATTGCAAAGCTCCATCTTCAGATTGTACTGCACACGCAGCAGCCTACGAAGATCGGTGTACCTTGCCTACTGTCAGAGATAACAGGTCTGTACGAGTGACTACAACCAATGCCACGACCAGCGTACAGCACTTATGGCACTGGTGCGGTCTAAGGTGGGAGGCAGCTTCCCGATGGCGGCGCATCAGTCACTCCATCACTGAATGACACCCTGCTATCGGGAGCAAGCCCCCTCCCACATATTGATTTGCGTGCAGCCCCGGTTTCTACAACCAATGCCAGAACCGGCTCCAGAAGCCTCGCCCCAACTCATCCTTGCACCCGGCATATTGCCGCGCATACATCTGCGAGCGCGCCTGTACCTTGCTCGCTACCGGCGGCAGCCAGGCTTTGCTGGCGTAGGTGCGCTGGCGGTAGCCGCCCCAGCCTTCGTGGTAGTTCAGGTATTGGCCATAGGCGTCGTATTTGTAGACGCCATTGATGGTGTAAGTCTTGTCCATGTACCAGCCGATAAAATCGATGGCGTCGTCGAAGTCTTCGCGATCAGCGCCGCTGCGGCCGGTGGCTTTGCGGTAGTCGTTCCACACTTCATCCTTGGCTTGGGCGTAGCCCGCAGCGGTGGACACTCGGCCCCAGGGGATGATCCACAACAGGTATTTACGCGGGGTCTTGGCGTCGTAGCGAAAGCCCGACTCCTGATACATGATCGCAAACGGCACCTGGATCGGCACGCCCCAGCGCTTTTGCGTGACCTTGGCGGCGTCGTACCAGTCATCTTTTTCGCGAAAGATGCCGCACAGGTCATTGGGCGTGCGTGGCGGCGAGGTGCCACACGCCGCCAACAGAGAAGTGAGTAATAACAGTCCAACGGCTTTGCCTGCGCTCAAGGGACACCTTTGCGGGATACGGGTAAAAGGCCAGCATTTTACCCGTTCCCACAGGCGGCGTCCTTGCCGCAGACAGTTTTACGACAAAGGCACGCGACGGGTAGTCAACGCGATACGACCAATAAAGAAGCTCAAAGCCGCGCCCAACAGCAGCATGGCCAAGGTGCTCCATGCAGCGCGGGACAATTGCTTGGCGGCCACTTCACCGGCTTCACGGGCTTTTTGTTCAGCCTGTTTTTTCAGCTCATCGACCTTCTGCATGGCTTGCTGATAAGCCTGGGCATAGTTGTCGACAATCTGGGTGGCTTCTTCTTTGCTCTTGCCGGTACGGGCCGCGACGATGTTGACCAGGGCTTCTTTATCCGCTGCATTCAAGGCTGGCTCGCCGGACGCTTTTACGCGCTCGAACCACTGCTTGAGCTCGTCACCGGCCTGGGCAGGGTTGGTCGCTGCATCGGTGGCCGATTGTTTGCCATCGGCAGCCGCCTGGTCGGCTTTTTGCTCAACGTTGGCCGGGTCCAATTCCGCCTTGCCGCTTTGCTTGAGCAAGGTATCGAGTTGGCCTTGCAGGCTGTTCCAGTCCAGCTCGATCCCCTGCTCGTTCAACTGCTGCTTGATGCTGTTGCCGATCCCCGGCGCTGCGGCCGCAATGCCACTTCCGGCAGCAGACAAGCCTTTACCCACGACGTTGCCGGCGGTGCCGACGACGCTGGAAGCCAAGCCTGCCAACAGCCAGGTGGTCAGCAAGGTGGTCAGGGTCCAGGTCAGCACCCCGTGCAGGCCGCCACGATCCGGCGCCGTGCGTCCAGCCACAAACGCACCCAACGCAATGGCGACCAAGGTCGAGACAAACAACCAGATACCCGCACCCGTGCCGAAGCCGCTCAACGGGTTACCTGCTTCCATCGGGTCAACGGCGCTGGCGCCGATAGCCGTACCCAACACACTCAACACCAGGTAGGTCACCAGTGCGATTGCACTACCGGCCAATACCGAGCTCCATGACACACGAAATAGCGATCGATTGGTTTCATAGACAGTGGTCATACAAAGGTCCTTTTCAAATTTAGAAGCAAGGCAATGCGCCTTGTTGAGTGTGAGTGTGGCGAAACGACATACGTTCAGTCCTGGCTCATATGCACCAGGCCGGGTGGTGCATTCGCACTCCTCCCAAGGCAAATTCTCTGCACTATCCTGAAGCCGGGATGTCGTACTCGAATGCACTCAAGCCTCGCCCCTTCGGAGACGTTATGACCCAGGATGTTCTCGCCAAAGAAACCAATCGCCGCCAGTTGCAGCAGATCATTTCCGGGTTGTCCGACGGTGTGATTCTGGCCGAGGTCGACCAGACCATCCTCTGGGCCAATGACGCTGCCTTGACCATGCACGGGGTCAGCGCCGTCGAAGACCTGGGCGCCAATACCGAGGCCTACGCCGAGCGTTTCGCCTTGCGCTATCGCAATAACCATCCTTTACAGCTGGACAGCTACCCGTTAAGCCGCGTGGCCGCTGGTGAAGAGTTCAGCGATGTGGTGGTGGAAGTCACCCCTGCCGCCGACGAGAGTCGCTACTGGGTGCACCGCTTGCGCAGCCTGATACTGTCCGACGCGCAGGGTGAGCCGGAGTTGCTGGTGCTGATCCTCAGCGACGCCACCGAATGGGCGAGCGCCGAGCAACGCTTTGAAAAAACCTTCAACGCCAACCCCGCACCCGCCGTGATCTGCCGCCTCAGCGACCTGCGCTACATCAAGGTCAACCAGGGTTTTCTGGAGATGACCGGCTACAACCGTGACCAGGTCATCGGCAAATCCGTGTATGAACTGGACGTGCTGGAACAGGCCGAGCGCAAGGACCTGGCGATCCAGCGCCTGGGCGAAGGCGCAACTATTCCGCAGATGCAGGCTGAACTGAGATTGCCCGAAGGTGGCAGCAAACTGGTGATCGTCGCCGGCCAACCGTTGGACATGAACGAGGAAGACTGCATGTTGTTTTCCTTCACTGACCTTGAGCCGCGACGCAAAGCGGAAATTGCCTTGCGACAGAGTGAAGAGCGCTTCGCCAAATCCTTCCGCCTGACGCCGGTGCCGACCCTGGTGTGCAGCGCCGACAACCGCCAGGTGGTGGATGTCAACGAAGCCTTCATGACCATCACCGGCTACATCAGCGAGGAGTTGATCGGCAAATCCATCGAAGACATCAACTTTATCGACAGCCCCCAGGCCGGCGCGCAGTTGTTCGCCACCCTGGAAAAAGCCGGCAACCTGGACGGCCAGGACCTCAAGGTGCGCAAGAAAGGCAACGAGGTGATCGACTGCGTGGTGTCCGCCGACACGGTGATCATCCAGGACGTGCCCTGCTACCTGATGGTGCTGATGAACATCACCGAACGCAAACGTTCGGAGCTGGAACTGGTGGCGGCCATCGAGGAAGTCATGCAGGACGCGTCCTGGTTCAGCCAGACCCTGATCGAGAAACTGGCCAACGCCAAGAGCGTCAACAGCCCCAACCTGCCGAACGTCTCATTCACCGACCTGACCGCCCGTGAGCGTGATGTGCTGGGCCTGATCTGCGAGGGCCTGGCAGACAAGGAAATCGCCTCGCGCCTGAAACTGGCGCCCAATACCGTACGCAACCACGTGGCCACTGTGTATTCCAAGCTGGGGGTGCACAGCCGCAGCGCGGCCATCGTTTGGGCCCGTGAACGCGGGCTGTTCGCCGGTGAATTGCGCCTTAAAAACAAACCCTGACCCTTGCAAATGCACTAGTCCACCTAGTGCGAATTCGCCTTATGGCGCGCGGGTGCACGCCATAACCTTCAAGGGATCGTATTTATGCCTTGAAGGAATCTGCATGTTTACCCTCTCTCAACTGCGCAACTGCATCGAAGAAGGCCTGTCACCGCTGACGTGCGAATTCACCCTGTGCCGGGATGCGTCCTTGACCCTCAAGGTCTACGACGCAGAAACCGGCCGTGTCGACCTGGTGGTTACCGGCATCAGCACCAATCGCCTGCAAACCCCGCAGGAAGTGGCGAAGATGGTGGATGAGTTGCGCTACGAACTGCAAAGCAACAACGTCGGCAAGCTCACGCTGGATGATTTGCCTTCATCGCCGCCCCCATGAAATAGAACACCCCGCCGCCAATGATAAACGCCCCCAGCATATAGAACATGTAGTGGGCCGGCAGGCTGGCCAGCACCAGCCCACAAAGCACCGGCCCCAGCGCGGCACCGAGATTGGACAGGTTCTGCGCCCCGTAATACATGCCCCGCAGGTGGTCCGGGGCGATTCGGTCGATAAACATGTACTCGGCCGGGAACACGATGATTTCCCCTACGGTAAACACCGCCATTGCCAATACCCACCACAACACGCTGGTGGACAGCGCGAAACCGATCAACCCCAGCATGAACATGCTCAAGCCCGCGATCAGCCATTGGCTGAGATAGCGATGCGAAATGCGCCGACCAATCAGGTACTGCAAGGCAATCACCAGCACGGCGTTGGTGGTCAGCACTGCGCTGATCACGGTGTAGGTGTATTCGGCGGTGGTGGTGGTTACCAGGTATTGAGACAGGTAGGCCGTGAACTGGCCGAACACCACCGCACTGAGCAAACCGCCGAGGGTGAAACACACCAGGCGACGATCTTGCAGCAGCACACGGGCGACGGCCAGAAACGGCACCGGTTTTTGCGTGGCATCCACAGTGGCCAAGGTGCGGTCGCCCCACCGCCAATACAGCAGGAAAAAACCGAGCCCCAACAGCGCCGACAGAATAAACGGCAGGCTGATATCCAGCTTGGCCACCATCGCCCCGAAGGCCGGCCCCACGGCATAACCGATATTGGTGAGGGTATATTTGATTGAAAACACTTCACTGCGTGCGTCTTCGGGCAACAGGCTGGCGAAGCCGGCTTTCACCGCAATGTCGATGACCGCGTAGGCCAGGTTGATCAGGATCAGGCAGCCATAGAACGCCCAGATATCCTGCGCCAACAGCGTGCCGATAAACCCCAGTACAAACACCAGGCTCAATGCGAGCAACAGCCGATAGCTGTTGATGCGGTCGACCAGGAAGCCGCCGTACACGCTGAGCAGCGAGCCGACGATCAGCGAACTGCCGATCACCAGGCCAACCTGGGTAATGTCCAGGGCGAAGTGGCTGGTGAGGTAGATCACCAGGTAGGGAAAGGTGATGGCCTTGGCCAACGTCAGCAGCAAGGTGGCGCACAGCAGCAGATTCACCGTGCGGGGGTAGGTTCTTATTGTGGCAAGCATCCTGCTTCTTTCCTGTGAAGGTAACGCGACCATTGCGGTCGGTTACCTTAACGCATGAACCACGAAACGAGCAGGTGGCCCGGCAGAATTATTTCTTGACCGGCGTAATCTCAAGGATGGTGCCGTTGGTGGTTTTGAGCAGGACGTACTTGTCGCCTACACGCGCCCATTGGCTCTCATCCTCAGGCTGTTTGAGGCCGCGCTTTTTCCAGTCTTTAATCGCTGATTCCTCGCGCATCAACATGTCCGGGGCGCGATCACCTTCTTTCAAATCACGGGCGTTGATGTTTGAAGGTTGCACGGTTTCCTGAGGGGTATCGCCGGCCTGCACTACAGCGCTGGCGGTGGAAAAGCTGGCAGCGACCAGCAGGCAAGCGGCTAAGGTTTTCGACTTCATGGGTGCTCCTTCAATTAATGGTGCGTACCCAGGTTCCGACCGCGGCGGCGCAGAATCATTCAGCCCGCTCAGTTTCCCCTGTGGCCAGCTCGGCCTTGCTGACCCATAAAGTCCGGCCAACAATTGTCCCACCCGATCCGCATCCGATCGCGTGCTACACCCCTGCAGCTCCTGTTCCAGCAAGAATAAATACGCTTCAAACTCCCTCCCGATTGCCTCCATGAAATTAATCATGTAATTTTTCATGAAATTATTCGAACTAAATTTCATGAACCAGCAACAAGAACTCGCCACTCTCGCGACCCTGATCCACGACCTGCGCAAGCACAAGAAACTCACCCTGGCGCAATTGGCACAAAAGATCGAGCGCTCGGTGGGGTTTGTGTCCCAAGTGGAACGCGGGTTGTCGCAACCCACCGTCGCCGACCTGACCGCCATCAGCCACGCCCTCGATGTGCCCACCACCTATTTCTACAGCCTGCCCAAACCCAAGGCGGTGGACTGGGTGACCCGCCCCAACGAGCGGCGCACGGTGTATTACGCCAATGGCATCACCGACATCCTGGTGTCGCCGAGCATGAACGGTGCTTTCTCGATGCTCGACAGCTTGTTGGCCCCCGGTGCCAACAGCGGCGAGCAAAGCATGAGCGATCGCGCCGAGCAGGCTGGCTTTGTGCTGGAGGGCGAGCTGACCCTGTGGGTTGAGGGTGAGTCCGATGCAGTCACCCTCTACGAAGGCGACAGTTTCCACCTGGCCAGTTTCGCCCACTGCCGCTACGCCAACCTGACCGACCTGCCCGCCCGCGTCCTGTGGGTTTACAACTAGGAGCTGCACCCGTGAAAAGCCCATCTGCAACGTTGCTGGCCGAAGTACGGACCTTTCGCCAGAACCACCCCGACGTGCGTTATGTCGACCTGATCGCCCTGGACATTCCCGGGCATTTCTACGGCAAGCGCTACCCGGTGGAGATGCTTGAAAAAGTCGCCGCCGGCAGCCCGTTGAAGTTGCCGCAGAACGCGGTATTGCTGGGGGCTCAGGGCGGGTTGTTCAAGATTGGCGACTACTGCTTCAACGACGGTGACCCGGATGCCAATCGCCGCCTGGTGCCGGGCACATTGAAGCCGGTTAGCTGGGAATCGCAGCCCTTGGGGCAAATGCTCATCACCTCGGACGGCACCGCAGCGCCGATCGAGTTCGAGCCCCGCGAAGTATTGGCCAAGGTGCTGGAACGCTTGCAGCACAAGGGCATCCACCCGGTGGTAGCGTTTGAGCTGGAGTTCTATCTGTTCGATAAGAAGCTCGACAACGGCCTGCCGCAATTTGCCCGAGACCCGCTCAGTGGTGACGCCGACGACCAGCCCAACCTGCATATCGAGCGGCTCTCGCGCTTCAGCGAAGTGCTCGACGACATGGCGCAAACCGCCCAGGAACAGGGTATCGACATCACCGTGATCACGGCCGAGATTGGTCCCGGCCAGTTCGAGATCAACTTTGGCCACTGCGACGACGGCTTGCGCGCCGCCGACTGGGCCGCACTGTTCTGCCGCAGCACCCGGGGCGTGGCACTCAAGCACGGTTACCGCGCCAGTTTCATGGCCAAGCCCTACCTGCAATTTCCCGGCAGCGGCATGCATGTGCATGTCAGCCTCTACGACGCGGCGGGCAATAACCTGCTTGCCGCTCATCAACAGCAACCGCTGCGCCACGCCGTGGCCGGTTGCCTGGAGCTGCTGCCGCATTGCATGCCGATCTTCGCGCCCAACCACAATGCCTTGCGCCGCCTGGGTGGCACCGTCAACGCCGCCACCCGCGCCAGTTGGGGCTTTGAAGACCGTGACGCGTGCGTGCGCATCCCCGAGTCCGACCCGCGCAACCTGCGGATCGAGCACCGCCTGGCCAGCGCCGACGCCAACCCCTACCTGGTGCTGGCGGCGATCCTGATGGGCCTGGAGCATGGGCTTGAGGCCAAGCGCGAGCCGATCACATCGCTGAACGAAGACCGTAACAGCGGTACCGATTTCCCGGTGGAGATGCTCGACGCCGTGCGCGCCATGCAGCAGCAACCGGTAGTGCGCGACAAGCTGGGCGCGGAATTTGTCGATGTATATTGCGAGAACAAGCGCCAGGATCACTTGGCTTTCCAGCAAGAGATTCATGCGCGGGAATATCGCTGGTTTCTTTAAAAACTACCGAAACTGACTTACCCAAAACCTGACTTAAATCAAAGAAAGGCTCTAGCACGGGCCTTTCAGACGGATAAATTGTCGAACAATCCTGGCTTTTGCCGTTGAGACCCATTATCATCCGGCGCCTTCTCGCTACCCGCCGGGTAGCTGTTTCAATGTGTCACCCGAGGCGCCCATGTACCGTTTTTCGTTTCACCGCCCTTTGATTGCCATCAGTCTGGGGCTTGTTTCCCATTCCGTCAGCGCTGCCCTGCAACCTATTGCCGAAGCGCCGCTGGCCAACGACACCGAATTGCACTGCCACTTCAACCGCGACGCCAGTACCGACTGCACCACCACTTACCGCTACACAATCCTCAAGCCCAACGGCCGCGAAATGCTTTCGCGCATCGACTTCGATTACTCCGAAGGCGATACCTTTGAGGTGATCAGCGCACAGTCCACCCAGCCTGGCGCCAAGCCGGTCCCCCTGGCGGCCACTCAAATCGACACGCGCAGCGCGCCCAACCCGGACCAGGGCTTCAGCCGCGACAAACAAACCTCCCTGGCCTTCCCCAACTTGCGCGTGGGCACAAAGATCCGCTACACCGTACGCCAGCACTACCCGGCCAAACCGCTGATGACCCAGTTCCATTACGTGCTCAAGTTCGGCCCCGGCGCGGCCCGCCGTGATCGCTTCAAGGCGCGCTTTACCGCCGAACGCCCGATCCAGTGGCGCAGTGAAATGTTCGACGCGTTCAACGTGACCCCTTCGAGCAACGGCAAGACCCTGGACGTGGCGCTTAAAGCCCCGATCTACCTCAACTACATCAATGAATCCTCCGCTGCCGCCCTGCTGCGCATCCCACGCCTGGAAGTCGGTAGCGCCGTGGAACGCCAGGCTTACTTCGGTGATTTCGCCCAGCGTTACAACCAGATTCTCGGCGCCAACCTGCCGGCGCAAGCCGCCGCCGCCGTGGCCGCCGCACGCAGCCTGGCACCGGCCGAGCAAGTGGCTGCGCTGATGCAGCACATCAATGATCACTACCGCTACCTGGGTGACTGGCGGGCCAGCGAGCGTGGTTATGTGCCATTCAGCCTGGCGGAAATCGAGCAGCATGGCTACGGCGACTGCAAGGACCTGGCGACGCTGCTGACGGCCATGCTCAAGGCCAGTGGCATCAAGGCCGAGACCGCGTGGGTGAGCCGTGGCGATGTGGTCCACTCCTTGCTGATTCCGGGTACCCAGGCGCCTAACCACGCCATCGTGCGTGCCGAAGTGAATGACCAGGTGTGGTGGCTTGACCCGACCAATCCGGTCTTCGCCCCGGGCCAGATCATGCCCGACATTCAGGACCGCTGGGTGCTGGTCAACGACGCCCTGGGCCACGTGCGCGAAGAACACATTCCATTGGAACGGCCCGAAGTCTCGATCCGCCTGGACAAACAGGTGCAGTACGGCAAAGAAGGAGATGGCGCGGTGAAAGCTACTATCACCTTCAGCCGCCTGCCGCTGATGCAAATGAGCGTCGCCGACCGCCAGCAAGGCACCACCGCCACCGACCAGAATATCTGCGCCAACTTCGGCAACGACATCAGCGACTGCCAGATCACCCGTGAACCTACCGGCTTTGTGGTGCATGACGGTTATAGCGTCACCGCGCGCATGAATGATCAGCGCGCCCTGGAAAAACTGGCCAATGACTATGTCTACACCGACCCGTCGTTGAAAGACCGGTGGGAGGGCTACATCAACTATCGCCGCCAGGGGCAGCAGGCCGACCTTTACTTGGGCAACCCGGAAACCTACGACTACACCTACACCCTGACAGGCGGGAAGATGGAAAAAGCCATCCCCGGCTGCACAGTGCGCTCGCCCTGGTACGACCTGGACCTGGACGGAAAACTGCAGGATGGCTCGCTGCGCTACCACTATCGCCTGAGCCAGAAGAAACGCTGGCTGACCCATGCTGAAGTGGCCAGTGATGCGTTCGGCAAGATGATTGACGAGGCTCGGGCGTGTGCCGAGCAGGTGCATCAGGTAGTCAAGCTCTAAAATCAAACTCAGATCAAATGTGGGAGCTGGCTTGCCTGCGATGGCGGCGGGTCAGCTTGCACATGCGTGACTGATACACCGCCATCGCAGGCAAGCCAGCTCCCACCTTTTAGTCCGTGTGTGTCAGCGGGATTCGCCGAGTAGCAAACTCTGCTCGCGCGCGCACAACTCCACCACATAATCCCACAACACCCGCAACCGCACCGACTTGTGCAACTCCCGACGCGAGCTGATCCAGTAGCTGCGCTGGATGCTCTCTGCCGGCAGCAACGGCACCAAATCCTTGTCGCCCGCCGCCATAAAGCATGGCAACACGGCAATGCCCAACCCCGAACGCGCCGCCTGGTGCTGGGCGATCACGCTGGTGCTGTGGAACACCACCTTGGGGTTGCGACAGAAGCTGTTGAGGAACTTCAGTTCCTGGCTGAACAGCAGGTCATCGACGTAATCGATCCAGGCATGGGCGGCGAGGTCTTCGCGCTTTTCGATCGGCGGGTTGCGCGCAAGATAAGCGCGGCTGGCATACAGCGCCAGGCGGTAGTCGGTGAGTTTGCGTGTCACCAATTGATCGACGCTGGGGCGTTCCAGGTGGATGCTGATCTCCGCTTCGCGATTGAGGATGCTGACAAAACGCGGTACGGCCACCAGCTCCACTTCCAGACCTGGGTAACGCTCGAACAACCCGCCCATGCGCCCGGCGAGGAACATCACGCCCAGACCTTCGGCGACCCCCAGACGTATCTTGCCCAAGGGCGCGGCTGAGTGGGTGAGTTCGTCTTCGGCCAGCAGCGCCACGTTCTCCATGACTTCGGCATGTTTGAGCAGCGCCTCGCCCGCGGGTGTCAATTCGTAGCCTTGGGCGTGTTGCACAAACAGCGCGGTGCCGAGGCTTTTCTCGATGGCCTCGATATGCCGGGCCACGGTGGCATGCGTGGTTTTCAAGCGTTGCGCGGCGGTGAGCAGGCGGCCACTGCGCTGCAACTCGAGAAAAAACCGCAGGTCATTCCAGTCGAACATATCGCCTCCATTGCCTGAGCCCGGACCGCGCTGTTTAAAAACGCACAGCAGCTGGGTAAAAACTAACATTTTTAAGACGAAAACTAACAACTAGGATGGGGCCAACAAGAAAAACAAGCGAGCCCCCAGATGCCCATTGCAACTGCTGAATACGATTACATCGTGGTCGGCGCCGGCCCCGCCGGTTGCCTGCTGGCCAATCGTTTGTCCGCCAACCCGGCCCACCGCGTCCTGCTGCTGGAAGCCGGTGGCCGCGATAATTACCCCTGGATCCACATCCCCGTCGGCTACCTGTTCTGCATCGGCAACCCGCGCACCGACTGGTGCTTCAAAACCGAAGCGCAGGCCGGCCTGCAAGGTCGCGCCCTGAGTTACCCACGGGGCAAAGTGCTCGGCGGCTGCTCGTCCATCAACGGCATGATCTACATGCGCGGCCAAGCCCAGGACTACGACGGCTGGGCGGCAGCAGGCAACCCGGGCTGGGCCTGGAAGGATGTGTTGCCGCTGTTCAAACACAGCGAAAACCACTTTGCCGGTGGATCGGAATTCCACAGCGATGGTGGCGAGTGGCGCGTCGAGCAGCAGCGCCTGTCGTGGCCAATCCTCGATGCGTTTCGTGAGGCGGCAGCCCAGAGCGGCATCGCCAACATCAATGATTTCAACCAGGGCGACAACGAAGGCTGCGGCTACTTCCAGGTCAACCAGAAGGCCGGGGTGCGCTGGAATGCGGCGAAGGCGTTTCTCAAGCCGATCCGCCAACGCCCCAACCTGACTGTGTTGACGGAGGTGGAGGTCGACCGTGTGCTGCTGGAAAACGGCCGGGCCTCCCAGGTTGTCGGGCGCCAACACGGCCGACAGCTCAGCTGGAAAGCGCGCAAGGAGATCATATTGTGCGCCGGTGCCGTGGGCTCGCCGGGCATTCTGCAGCGTTCCGGGATCGGCCCCACCAACGTGCTCAAACCGTTGGGCATTGATGTGGTGCATGAACTGCCGGGCGTGGGCGGCAACCTGCAAGATCACCTGCAACTGCGCCTGATCTACAAACTGGAAAATGCGCGCACCCTGAACCAGATCGCCGGCACGCTGTGGGGCAAGATGGGCATGGGCCTGCGCTACCTGTACGACCGCAGCGGTCCGCTGTCGATGGCGCCCAGCCAGCTTGGCGCATTTGCCCGCTCCGGGCCGGAGCAGACGTCGGCCAACCTTGAATACCATGTGCAGCCGCTGTCCCTGGAGCGCTTTGGCGAACCGTTGCACGGCTTCCCGGCGTTTACCGCGTCGGTCTGCGACCTGCGCCCGCAAAGCCGCGGCCGCGTGGATATTCGCTCGGCCAACCCGGCGGATGCCCCGCTGATACAACCCAACTACCTCAGCCACCCCGAGGACTTGCGCGTGGCCGCCGACGCCATCCGCCTGACCCGGCGCATCGTCGCCGCGCCCGCCTTGAGCCAGTTCAAGCCGGTGGAATACCTGCCTGGCGATGCGCTGCAAACAGAAGCACAACTGCACGAAGCCGCGGCACGCATCGGCACCACCATTTTCCACCCGGTGGGCACCTGCCGCATGGGCGATGACAAGGACGCCGTGGTCGACAGCCAACTGCGTGTGCATGGCATCCCCGGGCTGCGCATTGCCGATGCGTCGATCATGCCGCGCATCACCTCCGGCAATACCTGCTCACCGACGCTGATGATCGCCGAGAAGGCCGCGCAGTTGATCCTTTCACCGAACACTGTAGGCGCGAGCTTGCTCGCGAAAAACCCACCCGCACCGCGCACCGCAGGGCACCCCGCGTAATCGTTGACGATATATGAAGAAAAACAGCGGCGCCGAAGTTGGCGCCGACAGTGGGACAACAATAAATAATCACTGTGAGGGACACCCAATGTCAGAACATGCTCAACCCCTGGGCTCGGCGGCCAGTGCAAGCACTGCCAACGAATCAAGAAAAGTCATCTTCGCCTCGTCCCTGGGGACGGTGTTCGAGTGGTATGACTTTTTCCTCTACGGCGCCCTGGCGGCGGTGATCAGCAAGCAGTTCTTTGCCGGGGTCAACGACACCACTGCGTTTATCTTTGCCTTGATGGCCTTCGCCGCAGGCTTTGTGGTGCGCCCGTTCGGAGCATTGGTGTTCGGCCGCCTGGGCGACATGATCGGGCGCAAGTACACCTTCCTGGTCACCATCATTTTGATGGGCGTGGCAACCTTCTGCGTCGGGCTGCTGCCGACCTACGCCAGCATCGGCATCGCCGCACCGATCATCCTGATCGTACTGCGTATGTTGCAGGGCTTGGCGCTGGGCGGCGAGTACGGCGGCGCGGCCACCTATGTGGCCGAACATGCGCCACCCGGCAAGCGCGGCCTGCATACCAGCTGGATTCAATCCACCGCCACCCTCGGCCTGTTGCTGTCGTTGCTGGTGGTGCTGGCCTGCCGTTACTTCACGGGCGATCAGTTCGAAGTGTGGGGCTGGCGCATTCCGTTCCTGTTTTCCATCGTGCTGCTGGGCATCTCGACCTGGATCCGCATGAGCCTGCACGAGTCGCCGGCCTTCCTGAAAATGAAAGAAGAAGGCAAGGCCAGCAAGGCGCCGATCCGCGAATCGTTCGGTAAATGGGAAAACCTCAAGGTCGTATTGATCGCGCTGTTCAGTATCAACGGCGGGCAGGCCGTGACCTTTTACGCGGCGCAGTTCTATGTGCTGTTCTTCCTGACCCAGTTCCTGCGCATGGACCCGGCCCTGGCCAATATGTTGCTGATCATCAGCGTGGTGATTGGCGCGCCGTTCTTTATCCTGTTTGGCTGGCTGTCGGACAAGGTCGGGCGCAAGCCGGTGCTGATGCTCGGCCTGCTGCTGGCGACCGCGCTGTACTTCCCGATCTTCAAGGGCCTGGCGCACTACACCAACCCAGCGATGGACCAGGCCAGCCGACAGGCGCCGATTACCGTGCTGGCCGACCCGGCCACCTGTACTTTCCAGTTCGACCCGGTGGGCAAGGCGCGTTTTGACAGCCCATGCGACAAGGTCAAGACCTTCCTGGTCAAGCAGGGCCTGCCCTACAGCAGTGCCGCCGCTCCGGCAGGCAGCCCGGTGCAGGTGAGCGTGGGTGATGTGCGCATCGACGGCTTTGACGAGGCGGCACTGCGTGGCGCCGTGACCCTGGCCGGCTACCCGTCTTCGGCGGACGTGGCCCAGGTCAACAAGGTGATGGTGGTGGTGCTAATCGTCGTGCTGATCCTGATCGCGGCCATGTGCTACGGGCCATTGGCAGCGCTGATGGTGGAGCTGTTTCCGACGCGTATCCGCTACACCTCGATGTCCCTGCCCTACCATATCGGCAACGGCTGGTTTGGCGGGTTCCTGCCGACCGTATCCTTTGCCCTGGTGGTGTACACCGGCGATATCTTCTATGGCCTGTGGTACCCGGTGGTGGTGACTGGGGTGAGCTTGATCGTCGGTTTGTTCTGCCTCAAAGAAACCCGGCATGTGGATATCGATAACAACTGAGTTCGTTTGAACACCGAAGATCCCTTGTGGGAGGGAGCAAGCCCCCCTCCCACATTTTGGTTGTTGTTGCTCACACAAATTGCTGTACATCCATACAGATAATGGTTGCTCAAATCCTTTTGACTAAGCATCCTGCAAGGCATCAACCCGATCTGATGTGATGACCATGCGGCTGTACCTCTGTGAAAAACCCTCCCAGGCCAAGGATATCGCGGCCGTGCTCGGCGCCACACGCCGCGGCGACGGCTGCTGGCTGGGCAACGGGGTTACTGTCACCTGGTGCATCGGGCACCTGTTGGAAACTGCCCCGCCCGACGCCTACGACGCCAAATACAAACGCTGGGTGCTGGCCGACCTGCCGATCGTTCCGGAAAAATGGAAGATGCTGGTCAAGCCCAAGACCGCCAGCCAGTACAAGGCGGTCAAGCGCTTGCTGGGGGAAGCCCAGGAGCTGGTGATCGCCACCGATGCTGACCGTGAGGGCGAGATGATCGCCCGTGAACTGGTGGAGCATTGCCGCTACCGTGGGCCGATCCAGCGGCTATGGCTGTCGGCACTGGACGAGGCCTCCATTCGCAAGGCCCTGGCGGCGCTCAAGCCGGGCGCCGAAACCTTCAGCCTGTATCACTCGGCCCTGGGCCGCTCCCGCGCCGACTGGCTGATCGGTATGAACATGAGCCGCCTGTTTACCCTACTGGGGCGCCAATCCGGCTATCAGGGCGTATTGCCAGTAGGCCGGGTGCAAACCCCGACCCTGCGCCTGGTGGTGGACCGTGATCGCAGCATCGCCGATTTCGTGCCGGTGGCGTACTGGGCCATTGATGTCGACCTGCGCCACGAGCGCATGACCTTTACCGCCCAGTGGCGCGCCCATGAAGATGCCTGCGACGACCAGGGCCGCTGCCTCAACCCGCAACTGGCGCGGGACGCGGCCGACGCCATGGGCAACGCGAACACGGCGCGGCTGGTAAAGCTGCGCACCGAACGCATGCGCGAAGTTGCCCCCCTGCCCTTTGACCTCGGCACACTGCAGGAAATCTGTTCCAAAAAGCTCGGCCTGGGCGCCCAGGAAACCCTGGATATTGCCCAATCCCTCTACGAAACTCATAAGGTCATCACCTACCCGCGCAGCGATTGCGGCTACCTGCCGTTGAGCCAGCACAGTGAGGCGCCAAAGATCCTCTCGGCGCTGGGCCGTGCGGATGCGGCGGTCAACGAATTGATGCCGCACATCGACCCTCAACGCCGCTCGCGGGCCTGGAATGACGCCAAGGTCAGCGCCCACCACGGCATCATCCCCACTGGGGCGGGCAAGGATTTAAGCCAACTGACCGGCAAGCACCGTGCGGTCTACACCTTGATACGCGCGCGCTACCTGGCGCAGTTCCTGCCCAACCATGAATACGACCGCACCCAGGCAGATTTCGACTGTGCCGGCCAGGCGTTGCGTGCGGTGGGCAAGGTCATCATCGAAGCGGGCTGGAAACGCGCATTGCCCGAGGCACTGGCGCCCGCCAAAGGCCGTGAAGCACCCGCCCCCCAGGCCTTGCCGACGCTGGTACAGGACCAGGACTACGCCGTGGCCAAGGTCAACCTCAAGGACCTGTGGACCCAACCGCCCAAGCCCTTTACCGAAGGCGACCTGATCAAGGCGATGAAAAACGTCGCCAAACTGGTGCAAGACCCGCTGCTCAAGCAAAAGCTCAAGGACACCACCGGCATCGGCACCGAAGCCACTCGCGCCGGGATCATCCAGGGCTTGCTGGACCGCGGTTACCTGATGAAAAACGGCAAAGCCCTGTCGGCAACCCCAGCCGCGTTCAGCCTGATTGACGCGGTGCCCCGCGCCATTGCCGACCCAGGCACCACCGCCATCTGGGAACAAGCGCTGGACATGGTGCAAAGCGGCGAAATGAGCCTGGAAGAATTCGTTGCCAAGCAGGCGGCGTGGATGAGCAAGCAGGTGGCGCGCTGTAACGGTATGCGCATGACCATCACCGGCCCCGCCAGCCCGGCAGGTCGAGGTGCCACGCCCTGGAAGAAGAAACGTAAGAGCGCTCCACGCAGGGCTGCGGCCAGTCCAAAGCGCACAAAGAAACCGACAACGGCGGGCTAGAACGCGTAAAAATCCGGCAAATGACGTTTTTCGACAGGTTTAACGCCGCTTTGGGTCTTGCCCTGCCGCAGGCCGTCTAGGATTCTTTAGGGGACCCTGACTACCTAAGAACAACACCGGAGTGGCCGCCATGAAAACCGTCGCACAATTGCTCAAAGCCAAGGATCAGAAAAACCAGGACGTCCACACCATTCAATGGGACCACACGGTGTTCGAAGCGCTGGTGCGGATGTCGGAGAAAAACGTCGGTGCCTTGCCAGTCGTCAAGGAAGGTGCGGTCGTAGGGATCATCAGCGAGCGTGATTACGCACGTAAACTCATTCTCAAAGGCCTGTCGTCGGTGACCACTCGGGTCGACGATGTTATGAGCTCTCCCGTCATCACCGTCGACACCCATAAAAGTGTCGAGGAATGCATGAACATCATGACCGACAGTCACCTGCGCCACCTACCGGTGGTCGAAGACGGCAAACTGTTGGGCCTGCTGTCCATCGGCGACTTGGTGAAGGAAGCCATTGCCGAACAGGCTGATCTGATCAAACAGCTGGAGCAATACATCCGCGGCGAATAGGAGACACCATGCTCGACACGCTGGAACATCAGGCGGACCACCTCGAAATCCTGCACCGGGCTATGGCTGAACGACGCTTTTTAGTCTTGACCGGCGCAGGCATCAGCACCTCGTCGGGCATCCCGGATTACCGCGACAGTGAAGGTGTACGCCGGGGCAAAGCACCGATGATGTACCAGGAATTTCTTGCCACCCCGGATGCGCGACGCCGTTACTGGGCGCGGGCGATGCTGGGTTGGCCGCGTGTGCGCATTGCGCAGCCGAACAAGGCTCACCTGGCACTGGCGACACTGCAACACCATGGCCATATCAGCGGGCTGATCACGCAGAACGTCGACACCCTGCATGACCAGGCCGGCAGCCATGACGTGATCGAGTTGCACGGCAGCTTGCATCGGGTGCTGTGCCTGGATTGCCAACTGCGCAGCGAGCGCGATGTGATCCAGCGGCAAATGGAAGTTGATAACCCGCATATGGCGCAGGTTCACGCCGTGCAAGCGCCGGATGGCGACACCTTGCTCGATCCGGCATTTGAACAACACTTCCAGGTGCCCCACTGCCCCCATTGCAACGGCGAGCGGCTCAAACCTGACGTGGTGTTCTTTGGCGAGAATGTCGCACCGGCGACGGCGCTGAAGGCGATGGCGGCGGTAGAACACGCTGAGGGCCTGCTGGTGGTGGGGTCGTCGCTGATGGCCTATTCGGCGTTCCGATTGTGCAAGGCCATGGTCGAGCAGGGTAAGCCGGTGATTGCGATCAATCTGGGCAAGACACGCGGGGATGAGCTGCTGCAGGTTAAAATCCAGGCCTCCTGCGAGCAGCTACTGCCGTTGCTCGTCGACCGGCTCCTACAGGAGGGTTGAAACGCCCGACCTGCACCTCCAAAAAATGACGCCCAAGTCACGTTTTCCCGCATTCCCCCGCCCCCACAACAAATTATGTAGTGATCAAAAATAATCACTACATAATCGTTGACGTAACCTTTTTGTCCTTGCATGATCTAGACGTCTCCCGGATCGGGAGCGTTGGTAACAAGCGTTTTGAACAGGCTCGTCTGACCGCCGAGCTGTTTTTCCGGATGTGCACTGCCCACAAGGCAGATTGATGAAGCTGACCAGCCCCGAAAGGGTCCGGTACAAGGAGCTAAAACGCTGCTTGTCTTCGTTATGAAAGCGTTGCGTAGCAGTTCATCAGCAAGACTACATGCATCAGGTTCAAGACCCTGCCCGTATTCGGCAGACCGTCACTGACGCCCGGTTTTCGGAACCGGAGACAACTACGCAGTTTTAACGAATCAATTGATAGATCGCCAACTGGTCAAGGGGCTTACACATGAATCTGAACAACCAACCAACTATCGATGAATTGGCTGAGATGTTCGCAGCGCAGAAAGACACACTCGACGACCATATCCTGTGGATTGGCAAATCGGGCGAAGTGCAAATTGACTGCCTGGCGCCCCATACCGAAGAAGCCGAGTTCGACCGCAATAACCGTGAACTGGCGGCGCGCCTGAAGATGTACCGCCGTGGCCAGGGCTATGTCGGAAAGAAGGCTGCGGCTGATCGAAACTTTATCGAGCAGGTGTTCGATACACTCAACAATGCCTGGGCATCTTTCAAAGACAGCTCGCAAGTTAAAGTGATCGACCGCTACTACTAAGTATTACTCAATCAATGCGGGAGCTGGCTTGCCAGCTCCCGCATTTTTTATAACGTTAGAAAGTTGGAAACCTGCCCTTCCCCGCCTCATCCCGAAAAATATCGAACAACACTTGCGCCGCCGCCGACAACTCATGGCCCGGTTTGGTCAACACGCCAATTGGCCGCTCGATCACCGGGCCGGTCAAGGTAATGCAATGAGCACCCGCCTCCTCCATCTGCCGGGCACATAACGCTGGCACGGCGCTGACGCCCAGCCCGCTGGCGACCATCTTCCCCACGGTCGCCAGTTGATGGCTTTCCAACGCTACGGGCAATTTCATCTGCAAGGCACCAAGGTGTTCTTCCAACATCACCCGTACCGTGGAGGGGCGTTGCAACGTGATAAACGGTTGCTCCAGCAAGGTTTTCCAATCGATCTCGGCACGCTGAGCCAACGGCGAATCCCCTGGCACCACGGCGATAAAGCGATCCAGATATAACGGCGTAAATGCCAACGATGACCCTTCGGACGGCTCGAATGCCACGCCCAACTCCACCTGACGGTCGCGCACCATCTCCAGCACTTGCTCGTTGATCAGGTCATGCACCGTCACGTTCACCTGAGGGTAACGTGCGCGGAAGATCTTCAGGATCGGCGGCAACAGGTTACCGGCAAACGACGGCATGGCCGCCACCGTCACGCGCCCGCGTTGCAGGGTAAAACGCTGGCGCAGTTCGTCCTCGGCGTTGTCCCAGTCGGCAATCAACCGTCGCGCCAGGGGCAACAGCGATTCGCCCTCGGGGGTCAGCGCGACGTTACGGGTATTGCGGCTGAACAGGCGCCCGCCCAACCCTTCTTCCAACCCCTTGATGGTCAAGCTCAGTGCCGACTGAGAAAGGTGCAGGCGCTCGCAGGCAGCAGCAAAACTCAGACTCTGAGCAACGGCGAGAAAGGCACGCATCTGTTTGACGGTCATGAGGCAGCTCCAGACAGCAGTTGGACTATGCTGTTTTCTAAATCAATCAACCTTAAAAAACAACTTAACAAATCAATCCACTGGCGCAACACTCAACGCACTGGCTGGACCACAAACAATAAAAGAGGTGCATATGGCAGGTTTCGATAAACGCGTGGCGTCCTATGAAGAAGCACTGGCAGGCCTGGAAGACGGCATGACCGTGCTCTCCGGCGGTTTTGGCCTGTGTGGCATTCCGGAAAACCTCATTGCCGAGATCAAGCGCAAAGGCACCCGCGACCTGACGGTGGTTTCCAACAACTGCGGCGTCGATGGCTTCGGCCTGGGCGTGCTGCTCGAAGAAAAACAGATCAGCAAGGTGATCGCCTCTTATGTGGGTGAAAACGCCTTGTTCGAGAAGCAACTGCTCAGCGGCGAAATCGAAGTAGTCCTCACCCCCCAGGGCACCCTCGCGGAAAAAATGCGCGCAGGCGGCGCCGGCATCCCGGCCTTCTTCACCGCCACCGGCGTCGGCACCCCGGTCGCCGAAGGCAAGGAGACCCGCGAATTCAAGGGTCGCCCGTATTTGATGGAAGAATCGATCACCGGCGATTTCGCTATCGTCAAAGGCTGGAAAGCCGACCACTTCGGCAACGTCATCTACCGCCACACCGCCCAGAACTTCAACCCGCTGGCCGCCACTGCGGGCAAGATCACCGTGGTCGAAGTCGAGGAAATCGTCGAACCGGGCGAGCTGGACCCGGCGCAGATCCACACCCCTGGCATCTACGTCGACCGGATCATCTGCGGCACCTTCGAGAAGCGCATCGAACAGCGCACCGTCCGCAAATAATCCACGTCCAGAACAATAAGAGGAAACAACCATGGCTCTTACCCGCGAACAAATGGCTCAACGCGTCGCCCGCGAAATGCAGGACGGTTACTACGTGAACCTGGGCATCGGCATTCCGACCCTGGTGGCCAATTACATCCCCGACGGCATGGAAGTGATGCTGCAATCGGAAAACGGCCTGCTCGGCATGGGACCGTTTCCGACTGAAGAGACCATTGATGCCGACATGATCAACGCCGGTAAACAGACTGTGACCGCGCGCATCGGTGCTTCGATCTTCTCCTCCGCCGAATCCTTCGCGATGATTCGCGGCGGGCATGTCGACCTCACGGTACTCGGCGCGTTTGAAGTGGACGTACAAGGCAACATTGCCTCGTGGATGATCCCCGGCAAGCTGGTCAAGGGCATGGGCGGTGCTATGGACCTGGTGGCCGGTGCGGAAAATATCATCGTGATCATGACCCACGCATCCAAGGACGGTGAGTCCAAGTTGCTCAGCCAATGCAGCCTGCCGCTGACCGGCGCCAACTGCATCAAGCGTGTGCTCACGGACCTGGCGTACCTGGAAATCGAAAATGGCGCTTTTGTCCTCAAGGAACGCGCACCTGGCGTCAGTGTTGAAGAGATTGTGAGCAAGACCGCCGGTAAACTGATCGTCCCGGACCACGTTCCAGAAATGCACTTCCAGTGAGGACAGATTCCATGCAAGACGTCGTGATTGTTGCTGCCACCCGCACCGCCGTGGGCAGCTTTCAAGGTTCGCTGGCGAGTATTCCGGCCCCGGAACTGGGTGCCGCGGTGATCCGTCGCCTGCTGGAGCAGACCGGCCTGGACCCGGCCCAAGTCGATGAAGTGATCCTCGGCCAGGTGCTCACTGCAGGCAGCGGCCAGAACCCGGCGCGCCAGGCTTCGATCCTCGCCGGCCTGCCCCACGCCGTGCCGAGCCTGACCCTGAACAAGGTTTGCGGCTCGGGCCTCAAGGCCCTGCACCTGGGCGCACAGGCCATTCGTTGCGGCGACGCCGAGGTGATCATTGCCGGCGGCATGGAAAACATGAGCCTGGCACCCTACGTACTACCCGCCGCGCGCACCGGTTTGCGCATGGGCCACGCGAAGATGATCGACAGCATGATCACCGACGGCCTGTGGGACGCATTCAACGACTACCACATGGGCATCACCGCCGAGAACCTGGTAGACAAGTACGGCATCAGCCGTGAAGCCCAGGATGCGTTCGCCGCCGCCTCCCAGCAAAAAGCCGCCGCTGCCATTGAGGCCGGACGTTTTGCCGACGAGATCACCCCGATCCTGATTCCCCAGCGCAAAGGCGACCCGGTGGCTTTCGCGGTGGACGAACAACCCCGCGCCGGTACCACGGCCGAGTCCCTGGCCAAGCTCAAGCCGGCATTCAAGAAAGACGGCAGCGTCACCGCCGGCAACGCCTCCAGCCTCAACGACGGCGCCGCCGCCGTGCTGCTGATGAGCGCCGACAAAGCCCGCGCCCTCGGCTTGCCTGTACTTGCGCGTATCGCCAGCTACGCCAATGCGGGCGTGGACCCGGCCATCATGGGCATCGGTCCGGTATCGGCCACTCGCCGCTGCCTGGACAAGGCCGGCTGGCAGTTGGCAGACCTGGACCTGATCGAAGCCAACGAAGCCTTCGCTGCGCAATCTTTGGCAGTGGGCAAAGAGCTGGAATGGGACGCCGATAAAGTCAACGTCAACGGCGGCGCGATCGCCATCGGCCACCCGATTGGCGCCTCAGGCTGCCGCGTGCTGGTGACCCTGCTGCATGAAATGATCAAGCGCGACGCCAAAAAAGGTTTGGCGACGCTGTGCATTGGCGGCGGCCAAGGCGTGGCCCTGGCACTCGAACGCAACTGAATCGGATCGCTATTGTGGCGAGGGAGCTTGCTCCCGTTGGGCTGCGTAGTAGCCCCATGCCAATAAGAGCAACACAGAAAAGGCCCGGTTCCACGAAAAGCCAGGCCTTTTCTTTTATCGATTCCCTACCTGTAAGCACTCGGTCAGACGGTGGCACCGCAAACACCGCACTCGCACGCAGCACAATGCGCTCCTGCACTTGCAAACTCAGCGTCGCAAACGCCATCTGCCGCCCGCGCCTGTGGCTTTCCAAACGTACCACCATCCACTCCCCCACCTGCACGGCGCCCAGGTAGTCCACGGTCATGCTGGCAGTAATCAACGGCAGCGGTGGCTCACTGGAAAACGCCATGGCGTATCCCATGCCAATATCGGCCAGGCAAATCCCCGGCAATGCTTTGCGTTAATGGACCAGACCGGCTTTAATCGCGATCAATTTCTCCTGCACATTTCAAGGAAACGTAATGCGCCACCTGGACGGCAATTCCCACCCGCTTCGCGCGCCGCTGTTGATTTTGCTCGCTGGCCTGGCCTTGGCCGGTTGCTCACCCAAGGACCACTCTCGCGCCACGGTCATCAATGGCGAACAGGGCAAGGCCGGGGCGCAACTGGCCTATGAGCATGACTTGACCCTGGCCCTGCCCGGCGCTCTGCTCGCGCCGCGTATGCAGGCCACTCGTGAGGCGTGTGAAACGGCGCGCTTTGGTGCCTGCAATATCCTCGGCATTACCGAAGACGGCCAGGGTGGCCAGGTCATCCTGCGGATCGCGCCCACGGGTGTGGAGCCGATGGTCGCCCTGGCGGCCGAAGGCGGTAAGCTCGGCCAGCGCATCACCACTGCCGAAGACCTGGCCGATGCCGTGGCGGATGTGCGCCGTCGCCAGGACCGCCTGCAAGCCCAGCAGCAACGCCTCGATGAACTGGCCAAGCGCAAGGACATCACCGTCAGCGACCTGATCGTCCTGAGCAAAGAGCAAGCCGGCATTGAAAACGAGCTGCAGGAACTGGCTCAGGTTGCCGCCGGCCAGCAACGCCGCCTCGACACCAACCGCGTGACCTTGAACTTCCGCTCCTCCGACGGCGCCAACCAGGTGTCAAGGTTCACCCGGATGTTCAGCAACCTGGGAGACAACCTGGTGAACGGCACCGCAGACGCCCTGGAACGTGCCAGCTATGTGCTGCCCTTCGTGATCCTGGCGTTCCCGGTAGTGTGGTTGTGGGTGGGCTTGTGGCGCCGGTTCGTCAAGCGCCGCAGTTGATCAGCGCTTCATGCAGCGCTGATAGCGCTCATCCACACGCTTGGCAAACCAGGCCGTGGTCAGGTTGCGGGTGATCTTCGGGCTCTTGAGCGCAATGCCCGGCAGGATCGCCCGTGGCAGCGGTTTGCCGGCCGCCTGGTCGGCCAGGCTGAAGACGCGCTTGTACAGCGTGGTGTCCTCGAAATCCAACTGGTCGCCCTGCTCCAACTGGCTGCGGATGCTCGGGTTGCGCATGTCCAGCTTCGCCCCCAGTGAGCGCACTGCCAGTTCGGTGGTGCCGGGCAGCAGGGAGCCATAGCGGATCAAGTCCCCATCCAGCGCCAGCTCTTTGCCCGTCACGCGGCTGACCGCGGCCTGGAACGCAGCATTGCGGCTGGCGTACCAACCGGCATTGAAATCGGCAAAGCGGTACAGCGGCTGGTCGTAGCTCACCGGGTAGCCGAGCAAATGGGCGATGCCGAAGTACATACCGCCGCGACGGGTGAACACTTCACGGCGAATCGTACCGTCCACCGTGTAGGGATAACCCCGCGCCTGTTTTTGTGCAAAGTCGATACTGACCTGCATCGGGCCTGCGGTGTGCACCGGGTTGAAGCCGCCAAACAAGGTATTACCCAGGGGCACCATGCTGATGAAGTCATCGAAGATCGCGCTTAAGTCCTTCTCGGTGCGTGCGGCATTCAAGCGGTCGGCGTAGGTTTTGCCGGTGGGCGAACGCAATTGCAGGGCGCTGCGTACCACGAACGCGGGCACATGCACCTTGCCGGCGCGACGCAGGATTTCATCCTGGGCGATCTTGCCCATGCCCGGCACAGGCGGGTCGACCTGATAGGTAGACTCCTGCTCGGTCACCGCCAGCACGGCGCAGATGTTTTCGGTGCTGGGGTAGATTTTCTGGGTGTCGAAGGCGGTGTAGATGTCCTGGGCCCAACCGTTGCGGTCCGACACCTTGGCCGGCAGCAGGCGCACGATCTGCGCCTTCACCTCGGCCTCACTGCGCTCGGGTTGCTGCGGGCCACGGGAGGTGGAACAGCCGGCCAGCACCAGCAAAGGCATGAGGCAAAAGAACAGACGACTTGGATACATGAGGCTTCCTTGGTTAACGACAGGCCGGGCAGTGCTGATATCGACAGGTAAGTCTAACCGGGGTTCGTCGGTGAGCCGAAGCGGATGCCTAGCCTTAGCTGAAACATCCCACATAACTGCCGGATAAGCGCTACTCCCCTGCCCTGTGAACCGCTGCAAAGTCCCTCGCCTGATTGAACAGTGCGAGGGATTGCAGATGGTTGTTTTCGTTACCCCCCCGGTTGATGGGGTTGGCGCTTGAACCCGGTCATTGGCAGGCTGGCCCTGACCCCAAAAAACGGTCGACGTTGAAGGCGTCTTCCGTGACTTTCGCGATTGCTTGAACACCTTTGACGATTGGGCCAATAGCTTCTGGAGCTTCTCGGCGCTGGAGCTTGAGCAGGTGTTCAAGGTCGGCGATGAGGTAACGCTCGTTGCCCCGATCAATCGCTCCCTGTTTCCCAGCAGCACCGTCGCCACCTGCCGGGCCAACGGTACGTTGACCCTGGTGCATATGTTCCAGAGCACGCGGTTCGTGCCGATCGGCGACACAGCGGTGATGCTGCAACGCGTTGATCCAAACGGCGGTCCGCTGGGCGAGCCCATCCACAAGACCATCGGCCCGAGCGGCATCCTTGAGATCACCGAGTGTGATCGCAACCAGCAATATCGGGTGAGCTTTTACCCCAACGTTTCCCAGGATCACCTCAAGGCGCTGTATGCCTCCTACCAGTCGGTGATCGCAGCGCTGGAAGCCCGGCTGCGCAAAGAGTGGACCGACACTTTCCAAGCCCAGTGGAAAAGTTACGCAGACGCTCGCCCGCTTGAGCGGCGCCGCCTGCTGGAGGCGGCCTTTGCCAGCGGCATGGTCAAGGCGCTTTACAGCCTGTGGGACAACATTGGCGAGCTGTCGGCGCGGCTGGCGGACCTCAAGCCCAACAGCGAAAAACTGCTGCAATACCTTTCTCAAACTGAGCTCGATGAACTGCTGACACTGAGCAGTGACGCGATCGCCCAGGGCTTGCTGGTGCTCAGTGATGAGCCGCTGTTGTTTATCTATCTATCGGCGCTGGTCAGCTGGATGCGCATGCTCCCGCCGCCGGAGATGGCTGAACTGTGGGGCGAAATTACCGGTGAGGTCCTGATCAATCTGCTGCTGATTCGCGTCTTGGGTGCGATGGGCGTAGTGGTGCGATTGGGGGCTGGTGTGCTCAGTCACGTCAAATCCGGGCGCGCACGAGCGTTGTTGGAATTGCTGGCCAAGCAAGTAGTGGGGCCAGGGTTGGGGCCGCATGTCGAGGTCGCCAAGCCGGTGTTACTGAGCAGTGCCGCGACACCGGTCAAGGCCGTGCCGGTGGTGCCGTTGAAGGCAGGCGATACGCTGGTTTCGAACCCGGTGTCGATGGTGCGCAGCAAGACCCAACGCACCACGTTGGTCCGCCAGGAATCGGTGGATGATGCGCCTGCCGTGGCGTCGAATCCGAAGGGAGATGCGGCGGCTCCAGCAGATAAGACGGTCACTCATGGTTGCCCGGTGTCGATGGTCACCGGCGAGGAATTGCTGACCCTTACCGATGGCGCGCTGGACGGGATTTTGCCGTTTGAGTGGACGCGGCTGTATCGCACCAGTGCGGTGGAACTGGATTGCGGGTTGGGGTTTGGCTGGAGTCATGCGCTGGCGCACAGGCTTTGTGTGTCGGGCGA
>NZ_SPKL01000031.1:0-194 GCF_023127755.1 Pseudomonas sp. W2Aug9
GCAGCCTCGCTGGGGCTCGACAGCTCCCACATTAGGGCGGTGCTGTTGTCGGGAGTTGTGTTTGGCGCAATGGCCCTGCCAATCGAGATCAACTCAGCACCGCTAATCCCTGTGGGAGCTGTCGAGCCCCAGCGAGGCTGCGAAGGCGGTGGTTCAAACGATGAGCCTCTCGGCAATGCCTGCGCCTGATCAAG
>NZ_SPKL01000031.1:204-33035 GCF_023127755.1 Pseudomonas sp. W2Aug9
AGGCGGTGGTTCAAACGATGAGCCTCTCGGCAATGCCTGCGCCTGATCAAGTTCCGTCTGGGGCTATACTGGCCTCCTTCCAACCCATCGAGATCCCCATGAGCACCTCCCTTTCCCTGGCGCCTGCACGCAAGCCTGCAGCGCCACTGATAGCCTTTATCATCCTGGTGGCGGGCGCCCTGTTCCTGCAAAACACCGTTGGCGCACGCCAAGTGTTGTTGCTGGTGGTCGGCGCCGCGCTGGGCCTGACGCTGTACCACGCTGCCTTCGGTTTTACCTCGGCCTGGCGCGTGTTTATCAATGATCGGCGTGGCGCCGGCTTGCGTGCGCAGATGGTGATGCTGGCGGTGGCGGTGCTGCTGTTTTTCCCGGCGCTGGGTGCGGGCACTTTGTTCGGCCAGCCGGTCGTGGGGCTGGTGGCGCCGGCCGGTGTGTCGGTGGTGTTCGGGGCGTTTATCTTCGGGATCGGCATGCAACTGGGTGGCGGCTGTGCATCGGGCACCTTGTTCACCGTGGGCGGCGGTAATGCGCGCATGTTGGTGACGCTGCTGTTCTTTATCTGTGGCTCGTTGATCGCCACCCACCATGTCGACTGGTGGTTTGCGTTGCCGTCGTTGCCGGCGGTTTCCATCGTCAAAAGTTTCGGTGTGCTGCCGGCGCTGGTCCTGAGCCTGGCGGTGTTCGCGCTGATTGCGGTGGTGACCGTGCGCCTGGAAAAGCGCCGTCACGGCCAGCTTGAACAAGGCGTGCACAGCGAGCATCAAGGGCTGCGTCGTTTTCTGCGTGGGCCCTGGCCGCTGGTGTGGGGCGCGATTGGCCTGGCGCTGCTCAACTACGCCACCCTGGCCCTGGCTGGGCGGCCGTGGGGCATCACCTCGGCGTTCGCGCTGTGGGGCGCCAAAGTGGCGAGCGGGCTGGGTGTGGATGTGGCGAGTTGGGCGTTCTGGCAGATGCCGGGCAATGCCAAGGCCCTGGCCGCGCCGGTCTGGGAAGACATCACCAGCGTCATGGATATCGGCATTGTCCTTGGCGCGCTGCTGGCCGCTGGCCTGGCCGGGCGTTTCGCTCCCAGCCTGAATATTCCGGCACGCTCGTTGATCGCCGCCGTGATCGGCGGCCTGCTGCTCGGCTACGGCTCGCGTCTGGCCTATGGCTGTAATATCGGCGCCTATTTCAGCGGCATCGCCTCGGGCAGCCTGCATGGCTGGGTGTGGCTGGTGGCGGCGTTTATCGGCAATGGCGTGGGTGTGCGCCTGCGGCCCTTCTTCTTTGCCGGCGAACGGCCCCAGGTGGCATTGAGTGGTTGCTGAGCAGTCCGCCCACATTCGCCTGGCGCGTACGCAAGACGCCGGTTTGTTGCCCGCCATCGAGCAGTGCGCGGCTCAGGCGTTTCGCGCAATCGAAGGGCTGGCTTGGCTGGCGGATGCCGCGTCGATTGGCGTCGAGTGCCATCGGCAGTGGATCGCGCTATCGACCTGTTGGGTGGTGGTTGATCACCACGACCAACCCCAGGGTTTCCTCAGCGCAGAACGCTTTGGCGACGATCTGCATATCCATGAAGTGTCCGTGGTCCGGCCGCTGCAAGGCCAGGGCTGGGGGCGCAGGCTGGTGGAAACGGCGATGAACCACGCCCGCGCCCAGCAACTGCATGCAGTGACCCTGACCACCTTTGTGCATGTACCGTGGAATGCACCGTTCTACCGGCGCCTGGGCTTCGCTACTCACAGTGATCCGCGTCTGGAAACGATCCTGGCGGATGAGTACGCCCATGGCTTCGAACCCGGCAGTCGTTGTGCCATGGCGTGCCCGGTGACATGTCCGAATCCGTCCTGAAGTAGTCTTCCTTGCGCCTGTCGTGCGCTGTGGGTTGTCCTTACCATGGCTTGTATCGTTCACCCACTGATGCAAGCCAAAAGGACTGTCCATGAGCCGTAAAGCCCTGATCGTGATCGACGCCCAGCACTCGTTCCGTCATTCAACCTATTGGTCCGAAAATGACCTGCCCGACTATCTGGAAAAACAGCAGGCCCTCATCGACGGTTGTGTTCAGCGGGGCGTCCCGGTGGTACAAGTCTTCCATGTTGAAGACCAGGGGCATTTCTCCATGCAATCGGGCAACGTCAGGGCACTGAGCGAGCTGTCGATCAATCCGCAGTTGGTGATCCACAAGCGCTACCACAGTGCCTTTGCGGGTACGCCCCTGGCCGCTCGCCTGGTGGAGATGGGCGTCGCCACGCTGATCATCAGCGGCATCCGCACCGAGCAATGCTGCGAGACCACCACGCGGCAGGCTTGCGACAGTGGCTTCAAGGTGGATTTTGTCAGCGAGGCGACGCTGACCTTCCCGATGACCCACGCGCGTAGCGGCCGGGTCTATACGCCGGCCGAGATTCGCGAACGCACGGAGCTGGTCCTCGATGACCGCTTCGCCCGCATCGTGACGGTCGCCCAGGCCCTGGCGGGGTGAATCGATGAGTGTGCCGGTGCTGTTTGTGCTGTTGCCAAACGTACTGATGCTCGACCTGGCCGGGCCTGCCGAAGTGCTGCGTCTGGCCGCCCAGGTCGATGACCCGGCGGTGGTGGATTTCGACTTGCAGTACGTCAGCCCGGTGGCAACGCTGCACACCTCCATCGGTTTGCCGCTGACGGGGCTGGCGCCACTGCCACCGACCTTGGCCCCCGGCACCCTGGTGGTCTTGGTGGGCTCCACGATGAAGGTCAGCAAGGCACACCAGCAGGCGTTCGAGTCGGCCAGCAACCACCTGACTCACTGGTTGCAAAACGTCTTCGCACCCTCGGCTGAACGCCTTATCTGCGTATGCGCCGGCGCGTTGAGTGCCGCCAGCGCCGGATTACTGGATGGCCGCCAATGCACCACGCACCACTCGTTATGCACCACCTTGCAAGCCATGGCGCCCAAGGCCCGGGTCCTGGAAAACCGCTTGTACGTGACCGATGGTCCGGTCAGTTGCAGCGCCGGTGTCACGGCCGGTATCGACCTGATGCTGCACCTGGTCGCCGAGCTGGCCGGGCCACGGCTGGCGTGCGCGGTAGCGCGGGACATGGTGGTTTACCTGCGCCGCAGCGGCAGCGACCCGCAGTTGTCGCCCTGGATAACCGGGCGTAATCACATGCACCCGGCGGTGCATCGGGTGCAGGACGCCATCGCCGCGGCGCCCTGTGAGGACTGGACCGTAACCCGCATGGCCGCCCTGGCCTGCACCGGCAGCCGCCACCTGGGGCGCTTGTTCCAGGAGCATGTCGGTATCAGCCCGCTGGACTACCTGCACCGCCTGCGCCTGGCTGTGGCCCGTGAACTGCTGGCCGAGTCGGACTTGGGCATTGAAACCATCGCCGAGCGCGCAGGCTTTGGTTCGGCGCGTCATCTGCGGCGCATCTGGGGCAAGTATGAAGCGGCCACCCCTTCAGCCATGCGCCTTACTCAGCAGGTGTCTCGGGGGACGTGACCGGTTCCTGGCCGGCCTCGGTCGCCAGCTTCAAGCGGTCGGCCTTGCTGATGTATTTGTCTTTGCTTTTGGGCGCCAGTTTGGCGCTGGCCTTTTTGGCTTTGGCCTTGAAGAGCTGCTGAAGTTTTTTCTGGCGGTTCATGTCGCGGAGCCTGAGAGGGAAAGGCGCGGATGATACCAGTTTCAGCAAATGTGACCGGGCCCTGGGTCGCTTTTTAGCGCTGATCTGTGCATTGAATCGTCCTTCGTTTCGCCAATAATCGGGCCGAGTATCCAGCGCAAACGGAAAAGCCCCGATGAGCATTCACACCCGTACCAAACGCATGACTGTCCCTCAATTGGTCGCCATGAAGGGGCAGCAGAAAATCGTCTCCCTGACCGCCTACTCCAGCGCTATCGCCAAGCTGATCGATCCGATCGTCGACTTCATCCTGGTGGGTGACTCCACGGCCATGGTCGGCTATGGCCGGGCCTCGACCCTGAGCATGCAACTGGAAGAAATCATCGGCCACACCCGGGCGGTGGTCGACAGTACACGCTTGGCCTGTGTGATCGCCGACATGCCGTTTGGCAGTTACCAGGAGTCGTATGAGCAGGCTTTTCGCAACTGCGCCCAGGTGCTGTCGCGCACCGGTTGCGATGCGATCAAGCTGGAGGCCAATCAGGCCCTGGCCGGTACCGTGGAGTTCCTGGTTGCACGGGGTGTACCGGTGATGGCCCACGTGGGGCTGATGCCGCAATTCGTCAACGTCATGGGCGGGTTCAAGGCTCAGGGCCTGAGCGCTGAAACCGCTGCGGTGATTGCCGCCGATGCTCGCGCCAACCTGGAAGCGGGGGCCTTCAGTCTGCTGCTGGAAGGGGTGGCCGAAGGTGTGGCCCGGCAGATCACCCTGGACTCAAGCCAACCCACCATCGGCATCGGCGCATCGCCTGCGTGTGACGGCCAGGTGTTGGTCACCGAGGATGTGCTGGGCCTGGGCGGCGGCTCGATGCCGCGCTTCGTCAAGCAATACGCTGATGTGGGGGCGGTGATTCGCGATGCCTGCGAGCGTTTCGCCGACGATGTGCGCCAGGGTCGTTTTCCCGAAGACCGGCACTGCTACGGGCTTTGACGCAACGCCTGGGCCAGTAGTTGGACGGCCTGGGCAATGTCCTTGCTCCAGTCGAGTGTGTAGCTCAGGCGCAGGTGATCTGGCCAGGCGCCTTGCTGGCTGAACAGTTCGCCGGGGGCGATGACGATGCGCTGGCTTAGCAAGTGCGCGAACACCTGGCGCATATCCACCGGGCGGCTGGCCCGGAGCCAGAAGCTTGCGCCGCCGTGGGGTTCGACCACCTGCCATTGGCCATTGCCGTGGGTTAACAGCAGGGCTTTGAGCTGCGTCATGCGCGCCAGTAACCGTGCGCGCAACGCCTTCAGATGGGCGTCGATACGCTTGGACGCAAACAGCTTGGCGATGGCTTTCTGACGGATCGGCGAGAGGCGAAAGCCGCGCTCCAGGAACTGCTGCTGCAACGGCGCCCCAGCACCGCGACACAGCACATAGCCGTAGGGTGCTTCCGAGCCGATGACTTTGTCGAAGGTCGAGAACACCAATAGTTTGTGCGGGTCGGCGTAGTCGCGATAACGCGCCGGTTGCGGGCCGAAATACAGCTCGCCGTAGGTGTCGTTTTCGAACAGCCAGATATCCTGCTCGGCCAACCATTCGCAGATCTGCTGTTTATCCTGCGCGGGCATCACACCGCCCTGGGGCATATTCACCGTCGATGACAGCACCGCCAGGCGGATCGGCTCACGCTTGAGCAGCGTGTTCAGAGCGCCCAGGTCAAAACGCCCATCTGCGCCGAGGGGCATCTCGATCACACGGATTTTCGCCGCCTGCAATTGCCGCAGGATCGCCCACGAACACGGCGACTCCACCAGTGCGAGCGTGCCCGCCAGGTTCAAGGCATTGAGCGAGACCTCCAACACGCTGTGCAAATCCGAGCCGATATACACCTGGTCGGCTTGCCAGTAATGGTCAGTAGAGCGGCTGTAACGTTCGGCCAAGACAGCGCGCAACTCGGGCTCGCCCATTGGCAGATACAGCGGCGCCAGCGAGCGCGGGTACTGCCGGGTCAGTTCACGTTCCAGCATCAACAAAGGCTGCTCCAGCGACAGCAGCATCGCCGGCGCATCACTGCTCAGGGCCAGCATGCCGGGTTGGCGTGCGTTGGCGAAGACCTGGTCGAGCAGGGGGGATGAATTTGGGTTGATGGCGGGAGCCGAGTTCGGGGCGATGAAAAAACCGAGCTTGGGCCTGGCCCGGATCCGCCCTTGTTCCTCAAGCAATGCATACGCGTACTTGGTGGTCGACACCGACACGCCCAGGCGCAGGGCCAGTTGGCGCAGGGACGGCAATTTGCGTGCGCCGTCGGCAGGGCAGGCCTCGATCAGCTCGATGAGGTAGCGGTACACCGCCTGATAGGCAAAGGTGTCTTTGCTTCTTTTCATACTTATTTGAACCGCTATTCTGTAGGAGCGAGCTTGCTCGCGAAGCACTTCAGCACGCCACGTTTTACCTGGAAGCGCGCGTTATCGTTGAGATTTTTCGCGAGCAAGCTCGCTCCTACATCATCAAACCCTGATCAACGTGCCAAAAACTGGCTGATCAACGTGATCACCTGCTGCTGGATAATCGGTCGTGGCCGTGCACCCGGCCCATCCTGACAAATGATGCTGTCGCCGGGCACATCCGCGTCGAGCACCGCCGCCGCGCCCGGTTTGCATTGCGACATAAAGCTGAAGTGATTGGCGTCGCGGATCTCCACGTACTGCGTCGAGGCGTTTGGCAACCGTTTGGCCATGTCGGCCGATTCCATCTGCGCCGGCAAATCCGCTGACGGTACACCGGCGGCGATCACCAAGGCCCGCACCGGCAGCGCCGCCAGACTTGCATCGGTAAACCCGCGCGACAGGCCCAGGTCCAAAGACACCACGGCGCTGACGCGCTTGTCGCTCAAGTCCGCCGCCAATTGCTCCTTCCCGTTCGCAGTGCCTTCAGGGTTCATCTCACGGTAGGCGGTACACGCGACCAACGTCGGATGAGCGCTGCAGTCCCGGGCAAACAGCGCCGGGTCAAAACGCGCACCGGCCGTCTCCATCACCGTCCAGCCCCCCAGGGAATGCCCCACCACGGCGATCCGGCCGCTATCCACCGCACCGAATGGCTCGGGCTGGGCCAATAGCGCATCAATGGCCCGACTTAAATCCCTAGGCCGTTGCCATAACTGCGCAGCGGCCTGTGCGCTGCGATCCTGGCTGGTAGTGCCCGGGTGGTTGACCGCCGCCACGATATAACCCTGCTGCGCCAACGCACTGGCCAGCCACGCCTGTTTGCCCCAATTGCCCCCGTAGCCGTGGGAGAGCACCACCAAAGGATGCTTGCCGGGCGTCGGCGCCGCATCGGGAACGGCCAGCACGCCGATGAACACCACATTGTCGGCGATCAGCTTGGGTTTGGCAGTGGCGGCGGCGGGGTACCACACAGCCATTTCCAGCGGGCGGCTGTTAAGGGTGTCGGGCAGGGTGGTGGTTTGGAAACCGATGGGGTTGTCAGCGGCGAATGCGGGAGCGGTCAGGTACATCAGCAGCAGAGCAGCGAGGCGGGCTTTCATGCTTTTTTCGTCCTTGAAAGGGAGGGCGCAGCATGACCCGAAACGGTCGGTTCAGGTAGAGGGTCCAAGAGAAAGGGCGCCCACCAGGCTCCGAGGGCCTGACCGGCGCCTAGGTGCTGCCGAGTCGTCGTGAAGTCGATCATGACGACGCGGCGGTCTATCGGGTGGCTGCAAGACTAGCTAACCCTTGAAGCACTTTCCCTCGCCATCAATTTGTCCACCAACAAAACCCCCAATTCACTCAGCTGATGAATCGCCAGCGCGACATCGCGCTGTTTGCCTGACAGTTCATCCGACAGGTCAAGCAATAACGCTGTCACCGAGGAAAAGGTTTCGTAGCTGTTGGCGATGAGCATTTCGTTGCTGGCGTCGTCGGCAACGTTGAACAGCGGTGAGGGAGGTGGTTCGGCGTGGGTGTTAAGGGATGCCTGATCAAGCTTGAGGTTTGGATCGTTTGGAGGGTTAGGTGTGACTTTGTACATATGCGTAATTCCTGAGTGGGGCCGACACCGTTTCGCTACTAAACGAAAGGGTGGCAGCTGTACGCAGGTTAGTAGACCGGGGAATTACACAAAGCCGGCGCACCCGAAGGCGCCCTACGCACAGCCACCATCAGGCACAGACAGGAACGTCTGATAGATGAAGCTCATGCACTAAGTGTAATTGACCCTCGGGCTACTAAACCCGATCACTGAGTTGTCAGCGACCGAGCCACCTTAGAGACGCCCATCCAAGCGCACAAGCCGGCGGATTCTGACGCAACTGTAGGCAATGGAGCAAGGTGGTGCAGAGCGCTGTAGGACATGTCTACGGGCTATCGCTACTCGTAGGCGAAATGGTCAATCAACCCCAAACGCGGAACACGACTGTTCGGCTTTAATATTGCGCCTGGAGCAATGACGGCATTCGCGCCGATTTTGCAGCCGTCGCCTACCAGGGCACCAAATTTGTTTACCCCTGTGTCGATCACATTGTCTGCATAGCGGATCTTGATATCCGCCCCATCCAACTCATTACGGTAATTGGCGATGATTGCACCGGCTTCAATATTTACCCCTTCGCCAATCAATGAATCGCCGACAAAGTTGAAGTGTGCCAGCTTGCTTGCGGCCAGCATGAAGGTGCTTTTCAGTTCGCAGCTTGGGCCCACAATGCAATGGCTGCCCAGATAAACGCCGCCGCGCAGGTAGGCTCCCGCTGCTACAAATGCTCCTTCGCCGATGATAATCGGACCTTTCAACACCGCACCTTCTTCGACAATGGCACTTTCGTGGATGGCACAGTCTCCGTGACGCCGGTAGCCCGTGCCGAGGCGTGACAGCAAGACCATAATCTGGTTTTCGCAGTCTTGAGACACCCGCCAAGCGGCAGGCTGCGTCACGCCAAGGGAGGGCCATTGAGCAATGAATGTACTGATCTCAGGTAGCTTCATGCAGAGCGCTTCCGATGTCGGGGTGGGAGGGTAGAGCCCGCTGTGACGATAGGGTGGTGGGCTCAGGCGACATCTTAATAGCGTCTGCCCCGGTTTACTTAATACCAAAGAAAGTCGCGGGTCGCCGTTGTGCGGAAAAATGCTGCCTCAACAACAACGCAGTGCAAATGTGGGAGGGGGGCTTGCTCCCGATTGCGGCAGGTCAGCCAACCTCTCAATGGCAGATACACCGCTATCGGGAGCAAGCCCCCTCCCACATTGGTAAACGTTGACTGGCCCTCCTTTTTCGGCTGCCTGCCATTCCCTTACGAACGGATAAAGCGATTGACGAGAGAAGCAGAGTTGATGTGCGCCTGGTCTTGTAGGAAATCGACCTCTTGCAGCGTAAGGTTATTCCCATAATACTGGTTATATATCCAGTATTTTCGGGGCGGCGCGCTCATGAAACGAAAATGAGTGAAAAATGGGCCGGTGGCAAAAAAAAGCGACTCCGTTAGGTTGAGGTTCTCTCCTTCAAGAAAGGGGAGTTCTTAATCACTATCAATGGAGTCACAAAATGAACAAACCACAAACCCAGACACCGCTTCGCCATGGTCGTGTCACATCCCCTTCCAGTCGTGGTGCAGTCGCCGTGGATCTTGGCCTGCTGGAGACCTGGCAGGTCAATGAAATGGAAGGCGGCAAAAACTTCCCGGCACTGATGGCCGGTCCGTTCCCGGCGCCTTACCAAACCGACAGTGACAGCGTCACTCCACCAGCCGACGGCTTCATCCTCAGCGGTGGCAAGACCGATGCGCGTGACTGCATCAACTTCACCAACGAGGAAATGGCCAAGAAACTCAACCGCGCCTTCACCTGGCCGTTACTCAATGTCGAGCCGGGTCAGACCTTCAAGGTCACCTGGGCATACACCGCGCCGCACACCACCCGTGGCTATCGCTGGCTGATCACCAAGGATGGCTGGGATCCGAAACAGCGCATCACCCGCGCACAGCTGGAAACCCAGCCGTTCGCCGAAGACTTCTATACCCAGGTGCCGTACTACAGCCATGCCGGCGAACTGAAGGCCAAGGTCAATCATGAAGTGAAACTGCCGGCCAACAAGAAGGGCCAGCATGTGATCGTATTGATGTGGATCGTCGCCAACACCGGCAACGCCTTCTATCAAGCCTTCGACGTGGACTTCAAATAAGCCCGCACCATTAAACCCACAGGTTCTGAAGGATTAGAACATGTCAAATATCGACTTTACCTCACTGCAATCGCCACTCAACGATGCCGCTTCGCTGATGCCCAGCATTGCCGGCAAAAAGATCCTCATGGGCTTCTGGCACAACTGGCCTGCCGGACCCAGCGATGGCTACCAGCGTGGCCAGTTCGCCAATATGAGCCTGGCGGACGTACCAAGGGATTACAACGTGGTGGCCGTGGCCTTCATGAAGGGCAACGGTATCCCAACCTTCAAGCCGTACAACCTGTCCGACGCCGAGTTTCGTCGCCAGGTGGGCGTGCTGAACAGCCAGGGCAGGGCGGTGCTGATTTCCCTTGGCGGCGCCGATGCACACATCGAACTGCATAAAGGCAACGAACAGCCACTGGCCAACGAGATTATCCGCCTGGTGGAAACCTATGGCTTTGATGGCCTGGATATCGATCTTGAACAGAGCGCGATTGATTTCGCCGACAACAAGACTGTCCTGCCCGCCGCGTTGAAATTGGTCAAGGACCACTACGCCGGTCAAGGCAAACACTTCATCATCAGCATGGCGCCGGAGTTTCCCTACCTGACCACCGCCGGCAAATACGTCGGCTACATCCAGGCGCTGGAAGGCTATTACGACTTCATCGCCCCGCAGTATTACAACCAGGGTGGCGACGGGATCTGGGTGCAGGAGGTCAACAACGGCAACGGTGCCTGGATTGCCCAGAACAACGACGCGATGAAAGAGGACTTCCTGTTTTACCTGACCGAAAGCCTGGTGAGCGGAACGCGGGGGTTTACCAAAATCCCGGCAGACAAGTTCGTCATTGGCCTGCCCGCGAACGTCGACGCGGCTGCCACCGGTTATGTGATCAACCCAACAGCCGTGACCCATGCATTCAAGCGCTTGTACGACAAAGGATTGTCGATCAAGGGCCTGATGACCTGGTCGGTGAATTGGGATAACGGGGTCAACAAAGACCACGTGCCCTACAACTGGGAGTTCAGCCGTCGTTATGGGCCGCTGATCAATGGCACTGCTCTCTCTGGCCTTGAGGAGGATACGGCGGATCTCGAGGTCGCCAATCAGCAGTAGTGCAAAGAGGCCTCTGGCAGACGTGCCAGAGGTCAAACAGCTAAGCTTCTGATCTGACTGAAATCCGATGCCTGTTTGGGCATCGGATTTTTTGCGTCACGCTCAAATTGCGCTGAGCGCTCCTAAAGCTGATTCACCGCACCAAGCAAGGCCGCTTGTTATCAAAGCCCCAACCCGGAATCAAGAACTGCATCGCCACACTGTCATCCCGCGCCCCAAGGCCCATGCCTTTGTACAGTTCATGAGCCTTGGCCACCGCGTCCATATCGATATCCACGCCCAGGCCCGGCTTGGCCGGCACCTTTACGTAACCCCCTTCAATCTTCAGCGGTTCGCGGGTCAGGCGCTGGCCGTCCTGCCAGATCCAGTGGGTGTCGATGGCGGTGATCTCACCCGGGGCGGCCGCGGCCACCTGGGTAAACATCGCCAGGGAGATATCGAAGTGGTTGTTGGAATGCGAGCCCCAGGTCAGGCCCCACTCGTTGCACATTTGCGCGACGCGCACCGAGCCCTGCATCGTCCAGAAGTGCGGGTCGGCGAGGGGGATGTCTACCGATTGCAGCTGGATGGCGTGGCCCATTTCGCGCCAGTCGGTGGCGATCATGTTGGTAGCGGTTTTAAGGCCTGTGGCGCGGCGGAATTCGGCCATGACTTCGCGGCCCGAGTAGCCGTTTTCTGCGCCGCAGGGGTCTTCGGCGTAGGCCAGCACATGATGCTGGTCGCGGCACAGGCGGATGGCTTCTTTCAGCGACCATGCGCCATTGGGATCAAGGGTGATACGCGCATCGGGAAAGCGTTCAGCCAGCGCGGTGACGGCTTCGATTTCTTCATCGCCACTGAGCACACCGCCCTTGAGCTTAAAATCGTTGAAGCCATATTTGGCCTTGGCGGCTTCGGCCAGGCGCACCACAGCGTCAGCGGTCAGGGCTTTTTCGTGACGCAGGCGGAACCACTCATCATCGGCGTCGGCTTCGTTGCGGTAGGCCAGGTCGGTAGCGTTGCGGTCTCCGACATAGAACAGGTAGCCGAGCATTTTCACTGCGTCGCGTTGCTGGCCTTCGCCGAGCAAGGCGGCCACCGGCACTTCGAGGAACTGGCCCAGCAGGTCGAGCAGCGCGGCTTCCATGGCGGTGACGGCATGAATGGTGATGCGCAGGTCGAAGGTTTGCAGGCCGCGTCCCGCGCTGTCTCGGGACGCAAAGGTGCTGCGCATCTGGTTAAGCACGCGCTGGTACTGGCCAATCGGCTGACCGATCACCAGGCTGCGCGCGTCTTCCAGGGTTTCACGGATACGCTCGCCGCCGGGCACTTCGCCCACGCCGGTGTTGCCGCTGCTGTCCTTGAGGATGACGATATTGCGCGTGAAGTAGGGGCCGTGGGCACCGCTGAGGTTCAGCAACATGCTGTCGTGGCCGGCGACCGGGATGACCTGGAAATGGGTGACTACAGGGGTATTCATGGCAAGGTCCTTATAGACGCTCAAAGGGATTTGCTGATGGCGGCGCCTGACGGTACGGCGCTAGGTGAGGCCAACACGGCAGAGGGTGAAGTCTTGGCAAAGAACACCAGAATGGCCGCAAGCACCGAGGTGCCGGCCAGGCCATACAGCCCGCCCTGGATCGAGCCGGTGGTTTGTTCCAGAAAGCCAAAGGTGGTCGGCGCCACAAAGCCGCCCAGGTTGCCGATGGAGTTGATCAGCGCGATTACGGCGGCGGCGATGCGCACATCCAGGTAGCCCTGGGGGATCGGCCAGAACAGCGACGACGCGGACTTGAACCCGATGGCCGCAAAGCAGATCGCGACGAAGGCGAAGATCGGCCCGCCGGTGGTGGACATGAACATGCCGGCCGCCGCGATCAGCAGGGCCGCCGCGACCCAGGCTTGCTGGAACTTGAACTTGCCCGACAGCGACGCAAAGGCGTACATGGCAATGATGGAGATCAGCCAGGGGATCGAGTTGAAGAAACCCACCTGCACATCACTCAGGTCGCCCATTTTCTTGATGATGCTCGGCAGCCAGAAGGTCGCGGCATAGATCGTCAGTTGAATGCAGAAGTACAGGGCGCAGAACAGCAGGATCTGGCGGTCCTTGAGCAGCTTGCCGATGGTCGGTTTCACCGTGGTCAGGGCTTCACGTTCGCGCTGTTCCTGGTCAATGGCGTCAACCAGGGCGTCCTGTTCTTCGCGGGTCATCCACTTGGCATCATGGGGCTTGGAGTCCAGCCAGAACCACACAAAGAAGCCCAGCGCCACCGAGGCCAGGCCCTCGATGCCGAACATCCATTGCCAGCCGTGCAAGCCAAAACCTTCGATCTGCAACAACGCGCCCGACAACGGCCCGGAGATCAATGACGCCACCGCCGAGCCACTGAGGAAAATAGCGATGGCCTTGCCGCGCTCCACGCCGGGCAACCAACGCGTGAAGTAATAGATCACGCCGGGGAAGAACCCGGCTTCCGCCACGCCCAGCAAGAAACGCAGGATGTAGAAGTGGGTTTCGTTCTGGATAAACGCCATCAGCGTGGCGACGATGCCCCAGGTGAACATGATGCGGGTCAGCCAGATACGGGCGCCGACCTTTTGCAGCAGCATGTTGGACGGCACTTCGAACAGCGCATAACCGATGAAGAACAGCCCGGCGCCGAAGCCGTAGGCCGCTGCGCCGATCCCCAGGTCATGCTCCATGTGCGTGCGCACAAAGCCGATATTGACGCGGTCGATGTAGTTGAGGATGAACATGACCACGAACAGTGGCAGCACATGGCGCTTCACTTTGCTCACGGCGCGGGCGAGCACTGAATCACTTTCGGGTACGGCAGATGCTGGGCTTGAATGGCTCACCATTTGAAAACTTCCCCCTGATTGTTTTTATGCGGGTTTGGTTGTTTTGTTGACAGACATCATACAAGTGGTTTTTCAGAAATCGCAATGCGCTGATGAGTGAATTTGTTTTTATAAGTACTGTGATTGACCAGTTGGTTCGGTTATTTAGGCGTTTTCATTGGTTGTCGCAGCGGGACTCGCGTGGAGTGTTTTGAGCAGATCAGCAATACAGTTGGTGAACATTTGATGTGTTGTCATACAAGTTAGAGGTTTTTTGCAGCAAAAGGGCGGTGCTTCCGGGCAGGGTGATAAGCTTGCTCCTGCCCAACCCTGCGGACCTGTATTCATGCCCATTGAAAGCCCAACGCCTGTGCGTAAACGCTCAACCAACCTGGCCCAGGGCGTGGTTGAGGCGCTGACCCAGCGCATCCTGCTCGGGCAACTCAAGCCCGGTGAAAAACTGCCGTCTGAATCCACCATCGTGCTTGAGCACGGAGTGAGCCGCACCGTTGTGCGTGAAGCCTTGTCCAAGTTGCAGGCGTCGGGGCTGGTGGAGACGCGTCACGGCATCGGCACCTTTGTGCTGGAGCAACACACGCAGCCGGGCCTGCGCCTGCATGTGGACACGGTCGCCAGCGTGCGCAACATGCTCGAATTACGCCTGGGCCTTGAGGTGCAGGCCGTGGCGTTGGCCGCCCTGCGCAGGAGCGAAGCGCAACTGGCCCATATGCGCCAGGCGCTGGACGACTACCAGGCCTCGCTGGCCAACAACGATAGTTGCGTGGAGGAAGACAAGCGCTTTCACCAGCTGATCGCCGAGGCCACCGGCAACACCTTTTTTACCGACATCATGCTGCACCTGGGCAGTACGATGATCCCGCGCACCCAGGTCAAGGACGCCGAACGCGGCGGCGCGGACTTTGCCAAGCTGGGGCAGTTGGCGAACCTGGAGCACGAGGCGATCTACAACGCCGTCAAGCGCCAGGATCCGGACGCCGCACGGGCAGCCATGGTGCTGCACTTGACCAACAGCCGGGATCGATTTTCCGGGCACTCATAAGGAACCACCGTTGAACCAACACACCTTGTCCATGCGCCTTGAGCGTGTGGCAGCGCACGTGCCAGCCGGCACACGCCTGGCCGATATCGGCTCGGATCACGCCTACCTGCCGGTGGCGTTGATGCTCCGAGGCGCTATTGCGGCGGCAGTGGCGGGGGAAGTGGCCGCTACACCGTTTCACGCAGCCAACCGTACCGTGGCCGACAACGGTCTGGCGCAGCACATCACCGTGCGCCGGGCTGATGGCTTGGCGGCAATCAAGGCGGGCGATGATATTACCGTCGTCAGCCTGTGCGGCATGGGCGGCGAAACGATCCGCGACATTCTCGACAGCGGCAAGGCGCACCTCAATGGCCGCGAACGCTTGATCCTGCAACCCAACGGCGGCGAACAGCCGCTGCGCCAATGGTTGATGGACAACGGCTACCGGATCCTGCACGAGGAGCTGCTGCTGGAAAACCGCTTCTACTACGAAATCATCGTCGCCGAACGCGCCGAGGCGGTCACCTATACCGCCGAGCAGCTGTACTTTGGCCCGTTGCTAATGCAGGCGCGTAGCGAGGAGTTCCTGGCGAAGTGGCAGCGTATAGTGCGCGAAAAACGCAAGACACTGGCCAGCCTCGAACAGGCGCGGCAGGCCGTGCCCGAGCAGAAAGTGCAGGAGATCGTGCAGCAGGTGAAGTGGATCGATCAGTTGCTCGCCTGAGCCACATTCACGGCACTTCACCGCTACCCTGTAGTCTTCTCCTAAATCCCCCAAGGTGTTGCCCGCTATGATCACTGTTCACCATCTCAACAATTCCCGCTCACAACGTATCCTGTGGGCGCTTGAAGAATTGGGCCTGCCCTACGACATCAAACGCTACCAGCGCGACGCCAAGACCAACCTGGCGCCACCTGAACTCAAGGCCATTCACCCCCTGGGCAAATCCCCGGTGATCGAAGACGGTTCCCGCGTGCTGATCGAATCCGCCGCAATCATCGACTACCTGATCCGCCGCCACGGCAACGGCCAACTGCAACCCGACCCGGCCACCGACGCCTACGACAGCTATGTGCAATGGCTGCATTTTGCCGAAGGCTCGGCCATGCTGCCGTTGATGCTCAACCTCTATGTGGGGCGGCTGGGGGAAGCGGGTGCACCGCTGCATCCGCGGATTGAATCGGAGTTGGCCAACTACCTGGGCTACCTGAATGATGTGCTGGGGCGCACGCCTTACCTGGTGGGCGACGAACTCAGCGGTGCGGATATCCAGATGAGCTTTATCGGTGAAGTTGCCCAGGCCCAGGGCAAATTGCAGGCTTACCCGAACCTGGCGGCGTGGCTGCAAAAGCTCCAGGCGCGGCCGGCTTACCGCAAGGCGGTGGAGCGGGGCGGGGAATATGCGTTCGCCAAATAGCCAGAGGTGAAGAGGACCAATGTGGGAGGGGGCTTGCTCCCGATAGCGGTGGGTCAGCTACAAAAATGCTGACTGACAGACTGCTATCGGGAGCAAGCCCCCTCCCACATTTGGAACCAGGTGAACCTTCGAGTCCTCCAGCGCTCACTTAAGAGGCGGCACTGGTTTTTCTCGAAAGGAATCTGCATGCACTCCTCCTCGTCAATCGCGCCTGTAGAACGTGAACTGAGCCTGCGGGCAGTCATCACCGGGATCGTGCTGGGTATCCCGCTGACCCCTTCCAATGTGTACGCAGGCTTGAAGATCGGCTGGTCGTTCAACATGTCGATCATCGCCTTGCTGATTGGCTATGGCATCTGGCAGGGCCTGGCCCGGCGTTCCGGCGAGCACCTGCCGTGGACCCTGCACGAGAGCAATATCAACCAGACCGTGGCCTCTGCCGCGGCGTCGATCATTTCCGGCGGGCTGGTCGCGCCCATCCCGGCCTATACCCTGCTCACGGGCAACCAGCTGGCGGCGCTGCCGATGATCGCCTGGGTGTTTTCGGTGAGTTTCCTGGGGATCTGGATCGCGTGGTACCTGCGGCCTTCATTGCTCAATGACAAGGCGCTGAAGTTTCCCGAAGGCATAGCCACCCTGGAAACCCTGCTGCACATCTACAACCATGGCCGCGAAGCCGCCACGCGCTTGAAAGTGCTGCTCGGCGCGGCGCTGTTGTCCGGATCGGTCAAGTGGGTAGATACCTTTATGTGGGCCTTCCCGCGCTGGTCGCCGAGCCCCGCGTTGGAGCGCCTGACCTTCACCGCAGACCCTTCGCTGCTGTTGCTGGGGTTCGGCGGCATTATCGGCATTCGTGTGGGCCTGACCCTGCTGCTCGGCGCCTTGCTGGCATGGGGCGGGCTGGGGCCGTGGCTGTTGGCCAACGGCTTGGTGAGCCTACCCGCCGACAGCAACGGTCCGCAATTTGCCGCGCTGGTGGAATGGCTGCTGTGGCCCGGGGTGAGCCTGATGGTGTGTTCCACCTTGGCGTCCCTGGCGATTCGCCTGTGGGCACTGCATCGCTCGACCCGGGCGTCTGGCGGCACGCCGTGGACGGTTCCCAAGCCCGGGCCTGCCGTGGGGTTTGCCTTGGCGATCGCGCTGGTGGTGAGCCTGCAAGCGCTGTTGTTCGGTATCAACCTGGGCATGGCGCTGCTGACCATTCCCCTGGCGATCTGCCTGGCCGCGGTGGCGGCGCGGGTGGTGGGGGCGACCGGTATTCCGCCGATTGGCGCCATCGGGCAACTGTCCCAGCTGAGCTTTGGCATTGTTGCGCCTGGCCAGGTGCCGATCAACCTGATGAGCGCCAACACCGCCGGCGGTTCGGCGGGGCAGTGCACGGACCTGATGAACGACTTCAAGGTGGGCAAAGCGATTGGCGCGACGCCGCACAAGCAAGTGATCGCTCAGATCCTCGGAATTTTCGTCGGCAGCATCGTCGGCGTATTCGCATACCTGGCGTTGATCCCTGACCCTCAAACCATGCTGCTCACCGAACAATGGCCGGCCCCGGCCGTCGCCACCTGGAAAGCCGTGGCCCAAACCCTGACCCACGGTTTGGATTCACTGTCCCCCAGCATCCGCTGGGCCATCGGCATTGCAAGCTTGTTCGGCGTGCTGCTGGGCATACTCGACAGCACATTACCCACACATCGCGCCCGCTATCTGCCAAGTGCGGCAGCCCTGGGACTAGCGTTTGTGTTGCCTGCGTCGGTGTCGCTGATGATGGCCCTTGGCGCGATCATGACCTGGGCCGTGAGCTGTCGCTGGCCGAGCGTGACGCAGCGCTTTGCGATCACGGCAGCGGCGGGGTTGATCGCCGGCGAGAGCATTACCGGCGTGGGCGCGTCGTTGTGGCAGATGCTGGGGAGTGGATGAATGGCCCACGTGGGTTTACAACTCTTCACGAATTCAAAAGGCTCATCGTTATAGGCTTGGCGCTGCGATCACTGGATCAAACCCATTCAACTGAGCGTTGAGCCTGCCCCATGAAACTGCCTGCCCTCGCTGCCACGTTTCTCGCCGTTGCTACGCTGCACCCTTTACCCGTGCACGGCGCAGGCGCCATCACCCATGTCGCCATCTACCGTGGCCCGGCAGGTTGCCCGGACTGCTCGGAAAATGTGAAAACCGCCCTGCAGCGTCTCAACCCCAATTACCAGATCGACTTCGTCGGCGCCGACGAACCCATCGACATCACGCCAGAGAACCTGGCGCACTATGACCTCTACGTGCAACCCGGTGGCGGCCAGGACATCCCGGCCGCTCTCGACAGCCTGGGCGATGCACGTGCCGAAGCCATTCGCGCTTACGTCGCCAACGGCGGCCGCTACCTGGGCCTGTGCATGGGCGCCTACCTGGCCGACGACAACAACCTCGGCCTGATCCCTCAGGCCATTGACACCGAAGCCGGCCGCCCCGGTTTTGAAGTGGCCGGTATCGATGACGCCGCCGTGCGGGTGACGTGGGACGGTCAGCCTGACCATGTGTTTTACCAGGACGGCCCTTACTTCCCCAAAGCCAGCGCCGCGGCGCCCTACAAGGTCATCGCGACCTACCACAATGGCGACGTGGCGGCGGCGCGCTACACCTACGAACGTGGCGTGGTTGTTCTGAGCGGGCCGCATCCGGAAGCCGGGCGAGAGTGGTTTGAAAATGCCGATATCGAGCTGAGCAAGATGCCGCGTGGAGAGCTGTTCGGGTCGTTGATACGCAGCGCGCAAGAGTAGGGCGCCACGCTCGTTACTTCAGTGGGCCACCCTCACAAATGTCGATATCAGACACGATGGTGGCGTAATCAGGCTACTTGCGCCTGGCCTCGGGCACTTAAGGTGAGGGTCATTGGCCGCCCGAGAACAACAAAAACAATGACTAGCCTCAACTGCAACGATTCCAACGGTCAGCTGGCGCAGGGCTTCAAGCCCCGTCACGTGACCATGTTGTCCATCGCCGGCATCATCGGTGCGGGGTTGTTTGTCGGCTCCGGACACGCCATCGCCGCCGCGGGACCGGCGGTTTTACTGGCTTATCTGTTTTCCGGCCTGCTGGTGGTGCTGGTCATGCGCATGCTGGGGGAGATGGCGGTGGCACGCCCCGACACCGGCTCGTTTTCCACCTACGCCGACCAGGCCATTGGCCCCTGGGCCGGGTTCACCATCGGCTGGCTGTACTGGTGGTTCTGGGTGCTGGTCATTCCCATCGAAGCCTTGGCCGCCGGGCACGTGCTCAACCAGTGGTTCCCTCAGGTCGATGCGTGGCTGTTCGCCTTGGTCTCAATCGTGTTGCTGGTGATCACCAATCTGTTCAGCGTGGCCAAATACGGCGAGTTCGAATTCTGGTTCGCCATGGCCAAGGTGATTGCCATCATCGGCTTTATCGGCCTGGGTTTCAGCGTGCTCATGGGCTGGATTCCGGATCGTGAAGCCAGCGGCTTGAGCCGCTTGATGGAAGAACACGGAGGTTTTGCCCCCAACGGCCTGTCGGCGGTGGTGGGCGCGTTCATTACCATCATGTTCAGTTTCATCGGTACCGAAGCGGTGACCATCGCCGCAGCGGAATCGAGCAACCCGGCCCAGAACATCGCCAAGGCCACCCGCTCGGTGATCTGGCGCATCGGCGTGTTCTACCTGTTGTCGATCTCCGTCGTGATTTCCGTGGTGCCCTGGAACGACCCGCTGCTAGCCTCCGTGGGTTCCTATCAGCGTGCACTGGAAATTATGAACATCCCCAACGCCAAGTTCATGGTCGATGTGGTGGTGTTGATCGCGGTAGCCAGTTGCATGAATTCCTCGATCTACATTTCCTCGCGCATGTTGTTTTCCCTGGGCAAACGCGGGGATGCGCCATCGGCCCTTAAAATCACCTCGAAGGCGGGCGTGCCCCGGGCGGCGGTAATTGCCAGCACCATCATCGGTGCGGGCGTCACGTTGCTGAGCTACTTCATGCCCGCCGGTCTGTTCCAGTTCCTGCTCGCCAGCTCCGGGGCCATCGCGTTGTTGGTGTACCTGGTGATCGCGATCTCGCAACTGCGTATGCGTCGCTTGCTGCTTCGGCAAAACGTCGAGTTGACCTTTCGCATGTGGCTGTTTCCGTGGCTGACTTACCTGGTGATCGTGTTCATCTGCCTGGCCCTGGGAGTGATGATGGTGACGCCCGAGCACCGCACCGAAGTGTCCTCGACCATTGGCCTGGCGTTGGTGATTTCCTTCATCGGCCTGGTCACGTCGCGCCAGCACAACCGGGCACCCAAGCCGGTGGCGCTGGAACATTCCTGATCACGCCTGTGGGGTAGCGGTGATGGAAACCGAGGCACCTGTTTGTCAGACCATCGGCTTTTTGCTGCTGGACCAATTCACCCTGATATCGCTGTCGTGTGCGGTCGAGCCGCTGCGCATGGCCAACCAATTGGCGGGCGAAGAACTCTACCGTTGGCAAACCCTCAGCCTGGACGGCCAGCCGGTGTGGGCCAGCGATGGCGTGTCGGTGACCCCGGATGCGTGCGCCCAGGACCAGCGCGGCTTCGATGCGGTGATCGTGTGCGGCGGCGTCGGCATTCAACAGGCTATCAGCCCTGCGCTCATCGCCTGGCTGCGCAGCCAGGCGCGCTTGTACTGCAAACGTCTCGGCGCGGTGTGCACCGGCAGTTGGGCACTGGCCCAGGCGGGGTTGCTCGATGGCTTCCAGTGCAGTGTGCATTGGGAGCTGATGGCGTCGATGCAGGAGGCGTTTACCCGCGTCAAGGTCAGCTCCAGCGTGTTCACGCTCGATGGCAACCGCTTCACCAGCTCCGGCGGCACTGCACCGCTGGACATGATGCTGCACCTGATCGGCCGCGATCACGGGCACACGTTGTCGGCGGCGATTTCCCAGATGTTCGTGTACGAGCGCATTCGCAATGAGCGCGACCACCAACGCGTGCCGCTCAAGCACCTGCTCGGCACGCAACAGCCCAAGCTGCAAGAAGTGGTCGCCCTGATGGAATCTAACCTGGAAGAACCCATCGACCTCGACCAACTGGCCGCCTATGTTCACGTGTCCCGACGCCAGTTGGAGCGCATGTTCCAGAAGCACCTGTACTGCACGCCATCGCGCTATTACCTCAAACTGCGCCTGACCCGTGCGCGTCAGTTGTTGATGCAGACGCCGATTTCGATTGTCGAGCTGGCGGTGATTTGCGGCTTTGTGTCCACGCCGCATTTTTCCAAGTGCTACCGGGACTTCTTCGGCGTGGCGCCCAGCGATGAGCGCTCGGACATGCGCCTGCATCCGCCGCCTGAGCTACGGCCCGAGGTGCAAGCCCGGGCCCCGCAAAGGCCCAGGAATGCACTGGAGCAGGCGCGCGACGAGCCGACCTTTGCCACGGTGCAGATTCAGCGGCGCTAAGGCGATGCTCAGCTTAGCGTCAGAATGTTGTCTGTAGACCCACCCTGAGGGTTCGGCCCGGTGCCGGCATAAAGCTTTGCGCCAGCGGGTCCAGGTAGTAGCGGTCGGTGAGGTTTTGCAGCGAGACATTCAGTTGGGTGTGGTCCTGCAATTTGTAGTTGAGGAACAAGTCCACCAGCGTCACTTCGCGATAGACCAATTGTGGCGTGGTGGCGCCTGTCTGCCAGGGTTTATCGGCGGTCACCGTGGGGCCGGAGGTGTAGGTGATGCGCGTGCCGACCGTCAGCGACTGGTCGAAAAAGCGCACGCCGGTGGTCAGGTTGGCGGCAAAGCGTGGCGGGTTCTGGGTGTTGGTGTAGGAGCCCATGAAACTGCCGGGCGTGCAGTTGGGCGTCTGGCTGGTGTCGCGATAGCGGTTGCTGCTGGCACGCAGGCGAGCGGCGAACGCCGAGTCGCAGGTTTGGGTCTTGAGGTAGTAGGTGGATGACAGGTCGGCAAACACACGGCCGGCATCGTAATGGGACTGCAACTCCAGGCCGCTGGTCTTGAAGCTGTCGGTGTTGCTGAATTGCATCTGGCCCATCAGGCCGGGGCTGGGGTCGTAGTAACGGGTGATGTAGTTTTTGATCGTGTTGTTGAAGTACGCCAGTTTGATCGCCGCCTCATCGTCAGCCACAAACAGGCCTTTTTGGAGGGTGCTGGCGCCGATTTCCCAGTTGCTCGAACGCTCGGGCTTCAAGCCTTTGCCGGGTAGGGTTTGTAATACGCCCTGGCTGGTCTCGAACAGCGAAGGCATCCGCAGGCCCTGGGTGTAAGAGGCGTAGACGAAGGTGTCGGGCGCCACCTCCAGATTGATGCCGAAGGCAGGCGCAAATGCACCGCCGCTGTTGCGGTTTTTTCCGGAGTAGTCATAACCGCTGACCACTTCGCCCACCTGGGGCTCATACGCCGTGGTATCCGTGGCCCCGAAATCGTTATAGCGCGGGCCCTCAAATGGGTAGTTGGTGTTACTGAAAACGATGCCGTTGTTCAGGCGCGGGTCGGTAGCGTCGGTGTAGTCCCCGTTCGTGTCGGGGAACCAGAGCATGTTGCCGTAGGCCCCGGCGTTCGTGGCTGACACGTAGCGCAACGGGCGCTCTTCCCGGCGCGCCGTTGAAAGCGGCACATGGTCTTGTGTGCGGTAATAGATATAGCGGCCACCGCCCCATAGTGTCAGGCGGTCCACGGGTTGGTATTCGAGCTTGCCGTTGAGGTTGAATTCCTGGCGTGAACCATCGCGCAAACTGCGGTTGGCGTTGATGTCGTGCTGGGTGGTGACCACGCCTTTTTGCGGGCGCAGCTCTTCGACCTGGAAGCCACCGCCCAAGTCCAGCTTGAGGTCACCATAGTCGCTGGTGAACCGTGAGGTATTGGCCAGGTCACCGCCGATGCGACGGTTGGCCTGACGGCTCCAGTTGCGGTCCGAACGGTAGGCTTGGGAAGCGGGCGCGAGCACTGAAGTCAGTTGGCTGGTTTGCGCATCGGTCATCCACAGGCTGGTGGTAAGGTCCACCAGCGGGTTGTTGGTGGGCAGGTAATGGTAGCGCGCGGTATAGGTGTCGATCTGGGTATGGCCCAGCGGGTACTGGTAGATACCGCCGGTGCCGAACCGAAAAATATCCGACGGCATGATCTCGCCGATGTGCCCGTTGTAGCGCTGGTAACCGAGGTCGAAGGTGTGTTCGTCGGTGGGGCGGATGGTGGTCTTGAGCAACCAGGATTCAGTCTCGGCTGACGAGTTCAGCACTTCTTCGCCGGCGTTATAAGTGCTGGCCACTGTGCTTTCTTCGTCGCCATAGCGGTCGTAGGTACGGTAGCGATCCTGTCCCTTTTTGCCGGCAAAATAGTTGCCTTGATTGCGGTGGGCGTAGGCTGCGACCACATCGAACAGGTCATGGGTGTAGGCAAACGCGGCGCTGCCGGATTCGGCTTGGGAGCCGAACAACCCGCCACGGTTTCGGTGCGGTTCGGCGTACAGGCTGCCCTCGGATGAGTGACCGTCGCGGTAGGCGGGCGCAACGCCGTTGTTCCACGCCTCGCCCTTGAGGCGCAGGCCGATGTTTTGCCCATCGCGCAGAATGTCTTCAACCCCAAGGGTGCGCATTTTTACCGTGCCGCCAATGGCGCTGGAGTTAACGCTGGGGCCCTTGTCGATGGTCACGTCGCTGATCAAATCCGGGTCGATGTAGCTGCGCTGCTGGGTGCCGGCGTAGCCACGGTACACATCCAGTGCCTGCTGCGCGCCGTCCACTGTGACCGCCACGCGACTCTGGCCCTGGATGCCGCGGATGTTCACATCCAAACCGCCGCCGTTGCGGCTGTCGCCCACCTGCACGCCGGGCTGGCCTTTGAGCAGGTCGCCGGCGGAGATCACGCCGAAGCGTTGCATGTCCTCACCGGAGATATACACGGAGGAACGCGGCGCCGAATACACCTGCTGTTTCTGCGGGTCTTCGCCGGTGACTTTCTGCGTGGGCAGCGCAAGCGCCGTGCCGCCCGGGTACAGCTCGTAGCTGCCATCGGCCAGGCGCTGATAACTCAAGCGCGTGCCTTCCAGCAGCCGTGTCAACGCGGCTTCGGTGGTGAAGTCGCCGGTCAGGCCCTGGCTGCTCTTGCCGGCAGTCAGCGTGGCGCGCCCCGCCATGCTGATGCCCGCCTGCACGCCAAAGCGCGAGAGCACCTGGTCCAGCGTACCGGCGTCGATGTGGAAGTGCTGGCGCTCATCGGCTGCCAACACCGCCGCGCCGTACAGCGGTTGCAAGCCAAGAAACAGCAGGCCGAGCGTGCGGCTGCGCAGAACATGGAGGGGGGAGGTCATGCAGGGCTCCTGAGGGTGAAGGCCCACCTGTTTCGATGGGTTGTTCCCATAGGCCAAGCGACGTGGAAAAAACTGCGCTGTATTACGAAAATATTTTCAGGCCGGCACCACGGTCACCCAATAACGCGTGCGCCGCTCAATGCGCACCGGCAGCGCCTTGGCCAGCAGGGCCAGGGCGGCGTCGGTGTCGTCGAGCTGGAAACTGCCGGTGACGCGCAAGCCTGCAACGGCTTCGCCACAGCGCAGAATCCCTGGGCGATAGCGCGAGAGTTCGGCCAGCAGCGTGTCCAGGCGCATGCGTTCGGCGGGCAGCAAACCCCGCAGCCAGGCTTGGGCGATGAACCCATCGGTAGGGACCGGCGCGGCCATCCCCTGACTGTCCACCTGGGTGCGCCAACCTGCGTCCAGCCGCAGGGGCAGTTGGTGGTCCCGCGCATGCACCTGCACCAAGCCGCGCAGGACCGTCACCTGGGTACCCCGGCGGTCGTGGCGCACCAGCAGATGGGCGCCCTGGCTGTGCAGCGTCGCGTCGGGTGTCAGCAGTTGCAGCGCCCGCGATTCGACGGGCGCGTCCAGGGCCATCTCGCCTTCGACCAACTGCACGCTGCGCTGTGCGGCGTTGAAGTCCAGGTTGACCGCGCTGGCGGTGTTCAGCCACAACGAACCGCCGTCGGCCAACCGCCATTCGCGCCGCTCGCCGGTGCCGGTGCTATAAGTGGCCAACGCCGAACGTACTACGGTGGACTGCGCACCCTGCCACGACAGCCCGCCGAGCAGGCCGACGGCGAGCAGCGCCTTGAGCACCTGGCGGCGCTGCTGTGGATCATTGCCGGCAGCTTCCAGCGCCCGTCGCGTGGTGGCATCCGCCAACAGTGTCGCTCCCGGTTGCAACGACAACGGCAAACTGCTGACGCGCTGCCAGGCGTATTCATGTTCGGTATTGGCTTGGCGCCATTGCTGCAAAGCCAAACAGTCGGCAGCGTTCATCAGCCCGGATTGGCTTTTGACTAGCCAGTTGATGGCGCTGTCGCGGACCTGCGGATCAACCGGCAGGCTCATTCAAAACGACTCGCGTAACACACGCTGAACGCCTTGCCCATGGCCCGCTGCACCTGAGCCACGCTGAGGTTCAACTGTGCGGCGATTTGTGGGTAGGTCAAGCCGTCGAGCTGGGACAAAAAGAAAATCCGCCGCACCGGCATCGACAGCCCCACCAGCAATGAGTCGAGTTGCAGCAGGGTCTCGATGGTCAGCAGTCGCTCCTCCGGCGAGGGCTCCAACGCTTCGGGCCGAGCGGCCAGTGCCTCCAGGTAAGCGCGTTCAATCGCCTGACGCCGCCAGCGATTTATCAGCAAATCATTGGCAATCTTGGCCAGAAACGCCATGGGCTGGCGCAGCTCGCCCACCTCCTGGCGCGAGCACAACACGCGCACGAAGGTGTCGTGGGCCAGGTCCTCGGCATCGGCACGGTGCCCCAGACGTCGATGCAACCAGCCCCGCAACCAGGTGCGGTGGCGGGTATACAACTGCTCGACCGGCGAGGCGGTGCTGTCGTTGAACATGTGAGATTCGCTTGGCTTAAATGATAACTCTTCTCATCTTATGGGTTTTGGTTAAGGGTTGTACAGCGCTAAGCAGCGTACGCCTGCGCTCAAATCCACTGATCGTTGACTGCCGTCCGCTCTCCGCCTTCGTGTCCGGTGTTCAAGATGCCCCTTGGCTCGATCATCATCAGCCTGGCTTCTCCTTCGGCGGCGGTCCTGTGCTCAATGCCACGCGGCACCACATACAACTCACCCGGCTTCACATACACCGGGCCACCCGGCAGGTCGATACGCAGCGTGCCTTCAAGCACCAGGAAGGCCTCATCGGTTTCCGGGTGTGAGTGCCAAATGAACTCGCCCTCGATGCGTACGACCTTGAACTGGTAGTCGTTCATTTCGGCAACCACTCTTGGGCTCCATTGCTGATCGATGAGCGAGGCTTTGTGCGCGAGGTTTACAGGCTGGGTGGGGTGCTGTAGTTGAGTCATGCTGGATCCTCTTTTTGGGAGGAGCCAGAGTATCCGGGCGAACGATCAGCGGGCTTGTACGATCCTGCAAGGGGTTCACCTAAAACGTCAGTGCCGTGCCAACCGTACGCGCCAGTCGCCACCGTGCTGGCGTTGGCAGTCTTCTTCACAGTCAAAATGTACACAGCGATTGATAGGCACGGGCGGAATATCGGCTTCGTGCAACGCAGCCGCAGCCAGCTCACGCATGCGTTGATCGGCGCCGGTTGCGAGAGCCTGGTCCTTGTTGGTGCGGGTGTCGAACACCCAGGTTACACGCAGGCTTTGGGGGAAGGCCGTGTAATCGACGGTGTGGGTCAGCCAGGCGAAACCGATGATTTCGCCCTTGGCGGTCTCGCAGGCCTCAGTCAGGCTGGCGACCAGGCGGCGCTCAATGCGTGCGTTGTCGCGTTTGGATGAAGGCATCAGTGGCTCCTCAGGGTACGGCGGGTTTCTAGCGCTGCTGGAAGGCTACTTTCAACCCAAGGCCCATAAACAACGTGCCGATGATTTTCCCTTCCCAGCGCCGCAGCCGGGAAAGCCCCTTGATGCCTCGGCTCAAGGGGCGAATTGCGATGGCCAGCAGGCTGGTGTAGACCGCGCTGAGCCCCGAGAAGATCAAGCCCAGTACCGCGAACTGCACCAGCGACGAGCCCGATTCCGGGTGGACGAATTGCGGCAGGAACGCCAGGAAGAATATCGCCGTCTTCGGGTTCAGCACCTCGGCACCCACCGCCTGGAAAAACGCCTGTCGCGGCGAGACCGCAGGCAGCTCAAGCCGCCCGGAGGTGCCTGACTTGGCCATGAACGCGCGCACGCCCAGGTAGATCAGGTAAGCGGCACCGGCCCACTTCACGGCGTTGAACGCAGTCGCTGAGGTCATCAGAATCGCCGACAGACCCAGTGCGGCGCACAGCGTATGCACCAGATCACCGCATGCCACACCCAGCCCGGTGGCAACGCCGACCTTGCGGCCACCTTGCACGGTACGAGTGATCACCAGCAGCACGGAAGGGCCGGGAATCAGGAATAGGCCGATCACCACGGCGACATAGGTGATGAGGGAGGCGAGTTCGAACATGGGGGCTGTCTCGGTGCAGGCGTGGCCTACAGTAATCCTTATCTGAAGGACGAATGCAACGGCGCCCCAGGCGTGTGCCATGACGATGCGACTGTGGCGCGACCCAGCACCTGCGGCGAGGGAGCTTGCTCCCGTCACTGCCTGGAGGCCGCCGACTATTGGGTGGGGGCGCCATGAGTCTTTCAAACACAGCGTGTCTATCTATTTTATTGAATCATGCAGATGAACGAACGGGGTGCGTTCCTGAGGGGATGTTGGGTTCGCCTTACAGTCCACGGCCAGTTCGGTGAGCGCGATCATTCGATCGTAGCGCACGAGCATCATTTGCACGTAACAACACATCAGGAAGAAAAAAATATTGGCCGCTGCTACGGCAAATATCCAATCCATGTGGGCGGTGATCCCGGCGCTGTCCAGGGTTTTGGCAAAGCTTGAGAGGCCGATAACCAAAGCGAGGGCCCCGGGTAAAATACCGACTTTTTCCAAAGCCCCAGTGACCATGTAGGTGCGCTTTTCGAAACTGTCGCGTTCGCTTTTCAGTTCCAGTGCCCCAAGCTTCAGGGTTTCTCTGGACAGTGCTACGAGCTCTGGCAAATGCCGTGCTTCCACTTGCATGACCGTTTTTACGTTCCACTCCAAAAGATTGGCGAATGGGGCGGTGAACATTTTCATTAATGAATGGCGGTACAGCAGCACCCCTAGCAAAGGGTAAAGAAACATCGCCAGGTAAGAGAACGCAATCAGCCCCCAGCTCAGGCTGAACCACCAGTACGCTTGAAAGGCTTTCCCTAGCCCGGCCAGCACAATCGCAAGGATTGAGGGACCTACCACTGCGAGCCAGAAGTAAAGAACGCCAAATCGGTAATCCCAGCCAGCTTGATTTTGCTTGCGACTGTTGCGGATCGTTTGTTTATAGGTCTGCTCGATTTGGGCGTTGATGTGCAGGTATTTTTCAATTTCAGAGGTCATGGCTTTCCTTGGGTGTTATCTGCCGGTTGCTTGGCATTCTGTCGATTCCATTCGTAGGATGAGCGGCTGGAGCAACCACGGTCGTGAATCGTGGGAATGGGTTGTAGGGGGCTCATTTATTATAAGTGTTGATCAACGATCTCAACGTATGGTCCTCCCAAACGCCAGCAATCTTCAGATAGGCTCGCGCATAACCTTCCTTTTCAAACCCCAGCGACTCCAGAAGGCGTTCACTTCGCACATTGCGGGGTAAATGATTGGCCATGATCCGGTGAAGGCCCAGTTGCTCAAAACAGTGACGGTTGGTGACCTGAAGGGTTTTTTTCATCAGGCCACGGCCCTGGGCAGATTCCGCCAACGAGAAGCCGAGATGACAGGCCTGAAAAACGCCCCTCACAATGTTTGTGTAGTTACACCGCGCTAGAACCTCTCCGCTCTCGGGTTCAAGCAAGAGGAAACACAGAGCGTTACCAGCCTGCATATTGTTTACCTGCTGCTCGACCCTGGCCTTGGCGTTGCCAGTGGTGAAGTATTCCTCTTCCCTGAGCGGCTCCCAGGGTTGCAGATGCCTGCGGTTGACGCTTTCGTAACGGCTGATCCTCTCGAAATCGTCGCGGCACAATGGCCGAAGGCAGTAGCCCTCAACGCAATACTCCATAAGCCCCTCCAGATTGATCAATGGCCCCACCTCACTGCGTAGCCGCAAAGAATAGCGCCGCTGCGCGTAAAGCGACCCCTTTCACTGCAAACAGGTCTACCATGCCAGCCCCGGCAGTGGTTCCACTCGCTCCCGAACTCCATTTTTCAAGGTAGCGATAATGTCCATCGACCAGATCTCCCTCCCCAAAGGCGTCGGCCCCCACGCCGCCAAGCTGCTTGACGCTATTACTGGCGCCTCCACCCATGAAGAACTTAACCGTGCTGGCGGTAAAGCCGAGGGTTTTGTGCTGGGGCTGGAGGCCACCAAGGCGATCAAAAGCCAGATTGCGGAGTCGCTGTATGTGGCGTATGACGACGCGGCGAGCAATCGGGCTAGTGAACTGAAGGGCTAGTGCAGTCAGCCCATGGTTCCGGAATGAGCGCCAATCGCCGGAATAGGCTGACGAACATAATAATTGTCGAATTCACTGCTTTCGATGAACTGGAAGCCATGGCGAGTATAAAAGCGATTCGAAGCGCTTTCTTTGAGAGCCCCCACTTTAATAGGCAGCGCAGCCGCATCCGCCTCTTTGAAAATCTGAGAGAGAACAGCAGACCCTACCCCTGACCCTTGCGCGCTCGGCCTTACATACAAGTGGTCGAGCAAGAGTTCATTGGGGTGATGTTTGACCACTACGAAACCCACCCTCTCTCCAGCTGCCTCGATGTAGCGTGTATTGCGAGCTTCAAAGCCGCCACGAAACCGCTCCCGCGCACGGACCGGGTCAAATCGCCCAACACGCTCCAGACTTTCGCGCATGGCCTCAATTCGAATGGCTACCAGATTATCCAAGTCGCTTTGTTGAACTGGGACCAAAATGATGGGGGAATTTTGATTGGGTGTGACGGGCATATGGTGTGCTCCAACTACCATCCTGGGGGGCCAGTATAGAGAGCCTGATACTGATGAAGCGACCCGCATGATATGTTCACGGCATACATGGAGTAACGGACCCCAGGAAGGAAATTGCAATGCCAGTGGACACCCACCCAATCCGCATTCTCTCGCAACGCCTGAGCATTGAGCCCTTCTGCGAGCAGGACGCTGTTGAGTCCTTCCCTTGTATCACGCCGACTCTGACTCGCTACATGTCCTGGGAACCGCCTGCCTCGCTAGAAGAGTACGCGCAAGTCTGGGGGCAGTGGCTGCCTGCGATAGCGGATGGCAGCGATATTGTGTTTACGGTCAGGGAGCGGGTGAATGCTCGTTTTGCCGGCTTGGTCGGGCTGCACCATACCGGCAGTGAAACACCGGAGTTGGGTGTCTGGATTCGTGAAGATAAACATGGGTTGGGGTTTGGTGGTGAAGCGGTGCGGGCGGTTGTTCAGTGGGCTAGCCAGTGGGTAATGGCAGAGAGCTTCATCTATCCTGTTGCGACGCAGAATCGTGCGAGTCGACGTATCGCCGAAGCTTTGGGGGGAGTTGTTATCGAGAGGCGGATGGCGGAGAAATATGATTCGGTTGTGTATCAGATACCGGGGGGTTAACCCTGGGAATCAGGTTGTCCGGATGCCTGCCTTTGGCCGAGGGCTGCCCCTCGTGACCGGCTGATATCGGCCAGAAGCGGACGTCCGTGAACCACCGTTTACAAGCTGATCCGGTCTTTTGTTGCCTGAGCTTTTGACAAGCTGGATTATGCCGGGGCTGGCCGGGTCAGTCGGCCTGGTCTTCCTCAAGCCTATTGCGCAGGTGGTTTAGAACCTGATGGGTAGTCTGGATAGCATCGATGTCCAACCCCTCCGCCAGCTCATTAATCCAGGGTGTCTGAAGATTCATCGCCAGATCGAATGCTGCTCTTCCAGCTTCAGTCAGGACAACCAACTGCGCCCTGCGGTGGTGTGGGTTCGGCTGAAACTCCAGCAGTCCATCCTTCACCAGATCGTTAACGATTCGCTGAACGTTTTGCCGATTTGCCCCCATGTCGCGAGCAATCCATGAAACCGGTTGTGCTCGTTCGGCGTACACAATAGTACCCAGTAGTTGCCAGCGGGCGCTTGTCAGACCTAGCTCTGCGACGAGTCGATCGCCTGCAGTAAGCAGACGCGCACTTGCTCGAAAGATCTCAAGAACCAGATCGCTCATGGCGCGTCCTGGGGGGGTGTAGTTTGTCTTTTTCATAGCGCGAATCCTTCCACGTTGACACCATGATGTCAATCGCAGTAGGTTTGGAACTTGAAACCCAAATTGTCATCATGATTACAATATAGAGGTCGCCATGCTTTCTATTCGCCCCCTTGATCCGATCGTGCCCATCACTCAGCAGCTGCATTGCAGCGAAGCTCCAGTGGTATTGATCAACCTCTTCACTGTCGACGCAGACGATATACCTGACCTCCTTTGCGCATGGGAGCTGGATGCCAACTGGATGAAACAACGTGCCGGTTTCATTTCCACGCAGCTCCATCAGGCCATCGGTGGCAGCAACATGTTCTTGAATTACGCCGTATGGGAATCGGTAGAGCGGTTTCGCGATGCTTTCAATCATCCAGAATTCACCAATGCCTTGGCGCGGTATCCCTCAAGTGCCTTAGCCATGCCGCATCTGTTCACCAAGGTAGCGGTGTCGAATATCTGCACGGCCTGAGTATTAACCAACTGTCTGACGGTATTAGATAAATGCTTAGACGATTACATTTGATCTCCAGCACGCTGGCACTGATCTGCATCGCCACCTTCTTTCTGTCGACTATTTTTGTCGAGCTCATCGGATCCGGACACTCGATAGCCTCACTCAAGCACCTGATCGTGAGTCCCGGGCTTTGGATACTGGTACCGACAATGATTGCGACCGGTGCAAGTGGAGTGCTAATGAGTCGGAAACGACAAGGACGACTGGTCGCTTTGAAGAAGAAACGCATGCCATTCATTGCCGCCAATGGCCTGCTGGTTCTGATGCCGTGCGCCATTGTGCTTAACCAATGGGCGTCGGCGGGAAGCTTCGATACGCGTTTTTACCTCGTACAGGTAATCGAACTGATCGCAGGGGCCACCAATCTCGCATTAATGGGGCTGAATATGCGTGACGGCCTGCGCCTCAGCGGCCGACTGCCGCGGGTTGCACTTCACAGACAGTAAGCTGAATACTTGTTTCTGCTTGTCTTAAAAAGCTGGGCCGAAATCCGCCATTTTTGACCGACAGCTGTCGGCCAATAGCGGTCAATTGTCCCTACGAAACTTGTGGCAGTTCAGCGTGATACCTGAGGGCGGCGGCTTGCTCAAGGACTTGGGCAATGTCTTCATCGGTATCATGACCATGCACAGCTGTTATGGGAGTGGTACGCGAGCCTGTGCTGGTGCCTGTCGGCACCAGGCAATAAGGAGATTGGTCATGTGGCTCAAAAATGTGGCATTTGCGCTGTTGATTTGCCCCCTCGTCACCGCATGTTTCAGCGAGCCTTTTCAGCCCCCGGCAGCGGACGCTGACTTATGGGAGAAGCCGGGAGGGAAAAGGGGACGGATTTGAATGGCACTTCCTTAACAGCTAACCAGCTGATATGACTACAGAAAAATGAAAAAAGGCCGTCCTTGGTCTACGGTGATAGTTGCGAACACACACCACTCGAACAAGGACAGCCCGCGTGAATCGTAGACGTCAAATCGTCAGGCATCAACAGCAGCGC
>NZ_SPKL01000032.1:0-124896 GCF_023127755.1 Pseudomonas sp. W2Aug9
TGTCGAATTCCGGCCAGCGTGGTTTAACGGGGCGCCTGAGATCAAAAGCAGATCAAGATCAAGAGCGGCTCGCTTCGCATCGTGGTTACGGTTGGTGACTACAAACCAGGCTCAACGGGGCGTGCCCCCTCTCATATTTAGTCCGCAGAGCAGCATCTGACATGACGTTCGACTCGCCCCTCATTGCCTACCAGCACGCTATCGCCCAGCAAGGCTTCGTCTCCGACGACGCCCAGCGTCGGGCGGTGCAGGCTTTGCAAACCTGTCACGAGGGGTTGCATCAAGGCCATTCGCCAGTTGCCGGGGTCTATCTGTGGGGGCCGGTGGGGCGTGGCAAGACCTGGCTGATGGACCAGTTCCACCAAAGCCTGCGTGTGCCCGCGCGGCGTCAGCATTTTCATCACTTCATGGGGTGGGTGCATCAGCGCTTGTTCCAGCTCACCGGAACCCAGGATCCTTTGCGGGCGCTGGCTCAGGAGCTGAGCCAGGAAGTGCGCGTGCTGTGCTTCGATGAACTGTTTGTCAATGATATCGGCGACGCGATCATCCTCGGGCGGCTGTTCCAGGTGATGTTCGAGCAAGGCGTGGTAATGGTGTGCACCTCCAACCAGCCGCCTGATCAGTTGTATGCCGATGGCTTCAATCGCGAGCGTTTTCTGCCGGGCATCGACGCGCTCCAGCAGCATATGCAAGTGGTGGCGGTGGACGGTGGCGAAGATCATCGCCTGCATCCGGGGGTGGGGCAGCAACGCTATTGGGTGAATCAACCGAATGCACTGGCTGCGGTGTTCAAGCAATTGAGCCAAGGCCAGGCCGTAAGCAGCGGGGCGGTGAGCGTGGGGTACCGCTCCATTGTGGCGGTGCAGGCCAGTGATACGGTGCTCTGGTGTCGTTACGCCGAACTGTGCGAGCAACCCCTGGCCGCGATGGACTTCATGCTGCTGTGCGATCGCTTCGAGGCCATCCTCCTGGGTGAGGTCCCGAACCTCAGCGCCCAACAGCGCCCGGGGCGGATTGCCCGTGGCACCGAGGACGGCGCCGAGCGTGTGATGGCCGGGGACCGCCAATTGCCGCAACTGTCGGTTCATGATGACAGCGTGCGGCGCTTTATCGCCTTGGTGGACGAATGCTACGACCGTAAGGTGCCACTCTTTATCGAGGCCCGGGTACCCTTGGAGTGCCTGTACACCGAAGGCTACCTGGAGTTTCCATTTCGTCGCACCCTGAGCCGCTTGCAAGAGATGCAACTGCAGCGCTTTGCTGTCTAGGAAAAATCCCCACTCCAGGGGCTTTTGCGCGATTTGATGCGAGCAACCTTCGCAATTTCCGTCAGATATTTGTAGTTAATCTCCTTCATCTACTGCCGACTCCACGCTTACAATCGAGGCTCTCAAAGGGGAACGAATCCCTGGTTGTCGTTATCGAGGAAGGAAATGGACACCCCAGACATCCTGGTGCTGCAAGCCAGCTATACCAACGAGGTGCACGCCAACGCCATCGGCTTGCTGCTCAACCACTATGCGCAAGACCCGATGGGCGGCGGCCACGCCTTGTCAGCCGATCTGTTGCAGCAACTGCCGGCTGAACTGGCCAAGCGTCCTCATGCGTTAAGCGTGCTGGCATTTGTCGGTGGCGAACCGGCGGGGTTGGTCAATTGTTTTGAGGGCTTCTCGACGTTTGCTTGCCGCCCGCTGGTCAACGTTCACGATGTGATGGTGAGGGAACAGTTTCGTGGCTTGGGCTTGAGCCAGAAAATGCTGCAGAAGGTCGAAGAAATCGCCCGCCAGAGGGGCTGCTGCAAGATTACTCTGGAAGTGCTTGAGGGCAATGAACTGGCGCAATCGGCGTATCGCAAGTTCGGGTTCGATGATTCAGTATTTGATCCGAAGTATGGCCATATGTTGTTTTGGAGCAAGTCGCTGTCATAAATGACTGGCGAAAAAAAGGCGCCATTAGATGGCGCCCAATAAACCTTTGCCAACGGAGCGGGATGGCGCAGGGTATTACGGATTAACTAAGCATTAAATCAACTGTTCGGTTGTTCCTGGCTGACGGTATCGACTTTCAACGTCTTCCCGTCGGCAGAGGCCATTCGTTGCTCTGCTGTGCCGTGAGTTTGCTGTTGAATGAAGCTGAAGTTGTCGTAGAACTCCTTCGAACGCTCTGAACCGCCCTCTGCGAAGGCAGCGGCGGAGGTCAGGGTCATCAGGCTGGCAAGCATCAACGTCGAGATTTTCATCGCGGTATTCCCATTAAGAGTGATAGGTGTCTGGCCGTTCCTTGATCAGAATCATGGAGCGACTATGGCGCTATCTTATTAAGTGGGAATTAACTGACAGGCACTGCGAAGTTAACGATTTTGTTAACTTCGCAGGGAGCGACTACAGCCTCCAGTCCAATGCAAGCGTGATAGATCGCGGGTCACCCCAATACACACCATTATAAAAGCCGACACGTTCGTAATATTTTTTATCAAATAGATTGTTAACGTTAACCGAGGCGGAAACCTGTTCGTCGAACTGGTAGCGTGACATCAGGTTGACCACGGTGTAACCCTGTTGCGTGATCTTCGCCCGCGTGGTTATCGGCCGACCTTCGCTATTGCGTGCCCCTGTGGGCCGGTTACCGAAATCGTAGATTTCGCTTTGCCAGTTCACCGCGCCACCGACGGTGAGGTTGCGCCATGCGCCCGGCAGGCGATAGGCGCTGGAAACCTTCAACAGGTTCAAGGGCTGGCCCGTATTGGTACGTTTGTCTGAGCCATTAAGCGAGTGGGTGTAGGTGTAGCCGGCGGTCAGGTTCCAGTCCGGCCGGATTTCGCCTGCGGCTTCCAATTCGAAGCCGTTGACCTTGTTACCCTTGCCGCCAGACTTGTAGTACTCCTCGCCAGTGACGGGGTTGGGTGGGACCGAGTCATCGCGCTCTGCAACGTTGTCCTGGGTGCTCCAGAAATAGGCGGCCGTCAGGTTCAGGCGCTCATTGAGCAGGCTGCCCTTGAGCCCCACCTCATAATTGCTGCCCACCACCGGTTCCAGGTACTTCTTGTTGACATCACGCCTGTCCTGCGGCTTGAAGATATCGGTGTAGCTTGCGTAAACGGTGTACTGCGGGGTGATGTCATAGAGCAGCCCGGCGTAGGGCGTCCACATGTCGTTGTGGGTCTGGCGTGTTTTGCCGGCAGCCGTCAGTTGATCATTGTCGTTGTATTCAGGCGTTGCGCTTTCCAGCTCCCAGCTGCCGTAGCGGCTACCCAGCACGGCATGCAAGCGGTCCGTAAGGCTCAGTCGAGTGGCGAGGTAGCCGGCTTTCTGCTGTTTTTTGCTGTGTTCGCCCTTGAGGTCGGTGACCGTGTCGGCGAACTTGCCGATATCGCCCATGTGCTTCCAATCCTCGATGGGGTAGTAGCTGGCAGGCAGGTCGTTACGCATAAAGGGCGAGACGTCCCGTTGGGCGGCCTCGCCATAGCCCATCATCAACCCGTGTTCGCGGCCCAGCAGGGTGTAGCTGCCGGCCAGGTTGAAGTCGATGGCTTCCATCCGCGACGTACCGCGCATATGACTGGCCCAGGCCGTCATGCCGCTGCGGTCCGCATTGGGAAAACCGGTGCCGCCGTAGTAGACCTTGCCGTCGGTGTCACTTTGGCGATGGGTATAGGCAGCCTTCAAATGCCAGTCGCCGCCGAGCCGATGGTCGAGGGTGGCGAAGGTGGTCTTGTCAGTCAGCGGCCAGGAGCTCCAGTGCGCCGCCATATTGGTGGAGCGAGGCAACCTTGCCTTGCCGCCCTGGCTGTTCCAGTAGGGCACAGTGCCCCAGGAGGTGCCTTGTACCTGTTTGTCCTGGTAATCAAAACCTACAGCCAGCACCGTATCGTCTGAAAGGTCACCTTCGAGAATGCCGTAGCCAACTGCGCGCTGCAGCCCATAGTTATCGCGAAAGGATTTGCTGTCACGGTAGGCCAGGACGCTACGCCCGCGCAGCTTACCGTCGAACGCCAAAGGCCCACCTACGTCGATGTAGCTGTAGTAGTTGTCATGGCTGGCGCCACTCACACCGGTCTGTGCCTGCCATTGGGCAGTAGGGCGCTTGCGCACCATGTTTACGGTGGCCGATGGGTCGCCCGCGCCTGTGGTCAGGCCCGTGGCGCCGCGTACCACTTCGATACGGTCGTAGATGATGGTGTCGGCGTCGGACTTCATGTAGCCGAATGTGTTGAGCATCCCATCAACCTGGAAGTTGTTGATGCCGTAACCGCGGGAGGAGTAGTAGACACGGTCCGAATCGTTATGTTGAACGTTGATGCCGGTGGTCTGGCGCAGCACTTCGGTCAAGGTGTTGAGGTTGAAGTCATCCATCTGCTGGCGTGTGATCACCGAGATCGATTGCGGGGTTTCCTTGATGGAAAGGTTCAGGCGGGTGGCGGTATTCATCGAACCGGTGGTGTAGGCACCGGTGTGCTCGGTGGTGGACCCAAGGCCGTCGGCGCTGATAGTGGTCGCGCCCAGCTCCAGGGCTTTGCTGGAGGCTTGTCCGGGGTCGATTTCAGCCAGCAGATCCGGGCTCAGCGCAAGACTGAACAGACCGAAGGTAATGGTCATGGAACGGGTAAAAGGCGCGAACATTGCGGCAGACTCCTTGTCGTCTTTTAACCCTCCCGGGGTGGGAGGGCATGGTTCAAAGACGAAAGGAGGTGTGGAACTTTAGGCTTAAACGAGAACGATTGTTATCTTTGTGTTGCAGCGCCCCTGATTACTTCGCCACCACTTCGGCGCCATTGGCCTTCTTCGGCTTGATCAGGCTGAAGTCGATCAGGGCCTTCTGCTTGGTTTCGTAAGGGTTGCCGATCAACAAGGGCCGAGGCTTGAAGCTGTCGCTGACCAGGCTCTTGCTGTGGTCCAGTTCGTCAAAACTCAAGCCTGCCATGTCGGCCCAGGTATGGATCAACTGCGAACTGCTGTAAGGCCGTTGCAGGTCGCCGGCGAAACTCCAGTCGTGGCTTTCGCGCCACTTCGGTGAGGCGTAGGCCATGAACGGGATAGTGTACATCGGTGCAGTCGGCTTGCCTTCGTTGCGGCCCAGGGTGTCGTGGCCGGCGGAGTCGAACACGTCTTCGCCGTGGTCCGAGAGGTACAGCAAAAAGCCATTGGGGTCGGTCTTGGCGTAGTCCTTGATCAGGCTGGAGACCACGAAGTCGTTGTACAGCACTGCGTTGTCATAGCTGTTGTAAGTCGGCAACTGCGCGTCGCTGACACCGGCCGGCACGCCCTGGCGGTCGGTGAACTTGTCGAACGTCGGCGGGTAACGGTACTGGTAGCTCATGTGAGTACCCAGCAGGTGCACCACGATGAACTTGCGCTCGGCGGTATCGGCCAGGGCCTTGGAAAAAGGCGCCAGCACATCGCCGTCGTACTGGCGGGCGTTCTGGTTGCGGTTGTTGTTCAGATACACCTGCTCGTCGGCCTGTTCGGAAAAGGTCGTGAGCATGGTGTTGCGCTTGGTCATGGTCTGCTGGTTGGTGATCCAGAAGGTCTTGTAGCCGGCCTGTTTCATCACGCTGACAATCGACGGCGTCTTGAGGTACAGGTCCGGGTTTTCTTCATCGGCAAAGGTCAGCACCTGTTGCAGCGCTTCAATGGTATAGGGGCGAGGGGTGATGACGTTATCGAACACGGCCAGTTGGTCGCGCAGCTTGTCCAGTTCCGGCGTGGTGTTGCGCGGATAACCGTACAGGCTCATGCGCTGGCGGTTGGTGGACTCGCCGATTACCAGTACCAGCGTGGACGGCTGGCCGGCCATGCTGTCCTTGAGGTTCTTCAATGGCGGGATCTGGCTGGCGCTGTTGAGCATGCCCTGCATATTGTCCAGCTGTTCGGTGTAGCGACGGTAGGCGACGATCATCTGCCAAGGCACGGCAGGCTCGATACGGGTTTCGAAACGATCAATGGCCAATTCCATGGTTTCGCTGGTGGCGATTTGCTTGACCAGCGGGTAGCCCACAACCGCCAGGACAATGGCGATGGCCGCCACGATCGACTGGCCGCGAGGCAGGTACACCGGGCGCAGGCGCGTCCAGAGGAAGATAGCGAAGGCGGTGTGGGCTATGAACGCCAACACGATCCACCAGGCAAAATATTGGGTCGCGTATTCGCCCGCTTCGGAGATGTTCGACTCGAACATGATGAAGATGACGCTCTGGGAGAACTCCTGCTGGTAAATGAAGAAGTAACCCAGGCTGGCCATGGAGCAGGCCCACAACACCACACCGATCAAGGCGGCAAGCAGGCGTGTCTTGCGCGGGAACAGCAACATCGGCGCCAGCCACAGTGCACTCATGAAGAATGCCTGGCGGAAACCACTGAAGCCGGACGTGCCGGTCAGTTGGATAAGAAGCTGGGTAATACCCGAGAAATACCAGAAAAACAGGAATAGCCAACCAAGGCCGGCCCAATCAAAGCCTTTCGCAGTCGTCGTGCTGCGTTTGAACATCGCCATCCAGCGCCCCATCAGTCAATGATCGTCGCGCAGAGTCGCGCGACATCGGGCCGCTCAGAACGTGAGCGGCATCGCGGGCGGGAGTATCAGGATAAGTGTGTGAAAACTTTGTGAGTTTTCCGTAGGTATTGCCTTACAAACTGACCAGGTGCGTTCAGCAGAGCGCCGGCTTGGCCTGGGATGGCAGCTCGAGCTGGGCTTGAAGGTGTGAACGCAGACGCAGGACTTCCTGTTGCAACTGATCGCGCTCGTCCTTCAACTGGCGCAATTCATCGCGACGGATGCTGACGTAGAGGGTCTGTGGCGGGCGGGTCATCTGTGCTGTGCTCATTGCTTACCTCGCAAATAGCCGGTAGATCGCGCTGCTCAAACAGGGTTTGGGCAACAGTCGGAAGCAAGTTTGAATTCTTTTTTGCAGCAAGGGAACTTTTTTATTTTTGGCGGTCGTGTGACTTTTCAGGCGGTGATGGTGAAACGATGGCAACTTTTTTGTCATGAAACTACACGGATCCGCTCTGGACTAACCCTCATTAGCCTCATTGCGCTATAAACTATGTCACACATTTTTTAGAAGTTAGGAGCATCAGCACATGCAACTGGGGATTATCGGACTAGGCCGCATGGGCGGTAACATTGCGCGGCGCCTGATGCTCAATGGGCATACCACCGTTGTATACGACCGTAACGAAGCCTTCGTCAAAGCCTTGAGCGAGGAGGGCGCCACTGGCGTCGCCGACTTGAATGCCCTGGTGGCTGGCCTGCAAAAGCCCCGTGCGGTCTGGGTAATGTTGCCGGCGGGCGCGCCCACCGAAGACACCATCAATGCCTTGAGCGAGCTGCTCGAAGACGGCGATGTGATCATCGACGGCGGCAATACCAACTACAAGGATGATGTACGTCGCGGCAAGGCCCTGGCTGAAAAGGGCCTGCACTACGTTGACGTCGGCACTTCCGGCGGCGTCTGGGGCCTGGAGCGTGGCTATTGCATGATGATCGGCGGCGACGTCGAGACCGTGCAGCGCCTGGACCCGATCTTCAAGAGCCTGGCCCCCGGCCTTGGCAATATCCCGCGCACCAAGGACCGTTCGGCCGCAGCCGACCCACGCGCCGAGCACGGTTATATCCATGCAGGCCCGGCGGGTTCCGGTCACTTCGTCAAGATGATCCACAACGGCATTGAATACGGAATGATGCAGGCGTTCGCCGAAGGTTTTGACATCCTCAAGACCAAGAACTCGGAAAACCTGCCGGAGGATCAGCGCTTTGACCTCAACGTTGCCGATATCGCCGAAGTCTGGCGCCGTGGCAGCGTGGTGTCGTCGTGGCTGCTGGACTTGACCGCCGACGCCCTGGCCACCGACCCGAAACTCGATGGTTACTCCGGTTCCGTAGCGGACAGCGGCGAAGGCCGTTGGACCATCGAAGCGGCCATGGAACAAGCGGTGCCGGTACCGGTGCTGTCGACGTCGCTGTTTGCGCGTTTCCGCTCCCGCCAGCAGAGCACCTACGGCGACAAAATGCTGTCTGCCATGCGCTTCGGCTTTGGCGGCCATGTGGAGACCTCCAAAAAATGACCGCCAACGGCAAGAAACCCAAGGCCGAACCTGCTCCACCTACCACGTTGTTTCTGTTTGGCGCCCATGGCGACCTGGTCAAGCGCCTGCTCATGCCGGCGCTGTACAACCTGAGCCGCGACGGGTTGCTGGGCGATGGCCTGCGTATTGTCGGCGTTGATCACAACGCCATCAGCGACGCAGACTTCGCCAAGAAGCTTGAGGATTTCATTCGCACCGAAGCCGCCAGCAAGGTCCGGGGCAATGCTGAACATGCCCTGGACCCTGCGCTGTGGGCGCAACTGGCCAAGGGCATCAGCTATGTCGAGGGCGACTTCCTCGACGACGGCACCTACGCGGATATTGCGCAGAAGATCGCCGACAGCGGCACCGGCAACGCCGTGTTCTACCTCGCCACTGCGCCGCGCTTCTTCAGTGAAGTGGTGCAGCGCCTGGGCAGTGCCGGTTTGTTGAATGAAACGGACGATGGCTTTCGGCGTGTGGTTATCGAGAAGCCGTTCGGCTCCGACCTGGCCACCGCCGAGGCGCTGAACGCGTGCCTGCTCAAGGTGATGAGCGAGAAGCAGATCTACCGCATCGACCATTACCTGGGCAAGGAGACGGTGCAGAATATTCTGGTCAGCCGCTTCTCCAACGTGCTGTTCGAAGCGTTCTGGAACAACCATTACATCGATCACGTGCAAATCACCGCGGCTGAAACCGTCGGCGTTGAAACCCGAGGTAACTTTTTCGAAAAAACCGGCACACTGCGCGACATGGTGCCCAACCATCTGTTCCAGCTACTGGCGATGGTCGCCATGGAACCGCCGGCAGCCTTTGGTGCCGATGCGGTGCGCGGTGAGAAAGCCAAGGTGGTGGGTGCGATCCGTCCCTGGTCGCTGGAAGATGCGCGGGCCAACTCCGTGCGTGGTCAGTACACCGCTGGCGAAATCGCTGGCAAGCCATTGCCCGGTTATCGCGAAGAAGCCAACGTCGCACCCGACAGCAGCACCGAGACCTTCGTTGCGCTCAAAGTGATGATCGATAACTGGCGTTGGGTCGGTGTGCCGTTTTACTTGCGAACCGGCAAGCGCATGAGCATCCGCGACACCGAGATCGTGATCTGCTTCAAGCAGGCGCCTTATGCGCAATTTCGCGATACCGAAGTCGATGAGCTCAAGCCCACTTACTTGAAAATCCAGATCCAGCCGAACGAAGGCATGTGGTTCGACCTGCTGGCCAAGAAGCCTGGGCCGACTCTGGAGATGGCCAATATCGAGTTGGGTTTTGACTACAAGGACTTCTTCGAGATGCAGCCCTCGACAGGTTACGAAACCCTGATCTACGACTGTTTGACCGGCGATCAGACGTTGTTCCAGCGTGCCGACAACATCGAGAACGGTTGGCGCGCCGTGCAGCCGTTCCTGGATGCATGGAAGGAAGACGACGGTATCCAGGCCTACAAGGCTGGCGAAGATGGCCCGGTGGCAGCGGATGCGTTACTCGCTCGTGACGGCCGCACCTGGCACAGCCTCGGATGAGTGACGTAACGATTCATCCCATCCGCTTTGTCCTCAGTGATGTAGACGGGACGCTGTTGCACCCCGACCACAGCCTCAGTCAGCGCACCGCCGACGCAATTGCTGCGATGCGTGAAGCCGGGGTGCTGTTCAGCCTCGCCAGCGGGCGTCCGCCCAAGGCGATGCTGCATTTGATCGAGACGTTTGGCATCGATGTGCCGGTGGCCGGCTTCAACGGCGGCACGCTGGTCAACCCGGATGGCAGTATCCTGGTGGCTCACCATTTGCCGGCAGACGCGGCACTGGTCACGCTGGCGCTGTTTTCTGCCGAGCCGGACGTGGAGGTGTGGGTGTTTGCCGACGGCGATTGGCTGCGCCGCGACCCGCCAGGGCCAATGATGCAGCGCGAAGCTGATGGCTTGGGCTATGGCCCGGTGGTCGTGGAGAGTTTCGAGCCCTACCTGGACCGGGTCGACAAGATTGTCGCGGCCAGTAACAACACGCAGTTGCTGGTGGAGTTGGAAGCGCAGTTGCAGCCCAAGGTACAAGGTTTGGCTCAGGTATCGCGTTCGCAGCCGGTGTATCTGGACGTGACCGCAATGCTGGCTAACAAAGGCGAAGCCTTGAAAACCCTGGCCGAGCACCTTGGCGTGCCGCTGAACCAGACCGCCGCCATCGGCGACGGCGGCAACGATCCGGCGATGTTTCACGTGGCTGGGTTGTCGATTGCCATGGGTCAGGCTGAAGAAACCGTCAAGCGTCAGGCCAATGTGGTGACCGGCAGCAACGTCGAGGACGGGGCTGCCGAGGCATTCGAGCGGTTTATTCTCGCGGCATGCTAAGTACTTGAAGTGTTATTGCACAACTTCCAGCCGATGTTTGACGTTGGCTGGAAGTTGTCGCATTGAATTACTTCGGCATTGCCCAGGACTGTAACTGGTAGCCATCTTTGTCGAGCTCGGCGCGAGCCTGCAACAACAGGTCTTCAAGTTGAGCCGGGTCGGTATAGGCAGTCGACGATAGCTGTTTTCTGCCGATACGGGTGTTGGTCCGGTCGATGACGCTCAGGCTGAGGGCGCCATTGCCATCGTGCCAGGCCACGCACTGAAAGGGTTGGAAGGCACGGTCTGCAATCAAAAGAGCTTCGTTGATGCGCAGCGGAGCGTTCATTTGGGTCTTCTCTCTGTATGCCCATTCAAGTGAGTACCGGCGGTTGGGCTGACCGTACGGTGGGTTACTTGTACTGATGCACGATGATGGGGTGCGGGTCACATGCTAGAGCAAGAAATTTTAACTTTCCCTGACTAACGTCATGTAAGCGGCTGTTTTGAAAGCTGATTGAAAGTTTCGGCAGCAGCAAACTTTTTGCCCCCGATTAAACACACATGGCTTTTTGCCCGCACTTATAGCGAAATAGTACAAGGTGAGCGTCAAGATCTTGCTAGGGTTAGCGCCAGGCGCCCCAAATCCTTGTTTCTAAATAACTTTAATAATCTTGGCGCCAAGGAATCGTCATGATTGTGACACCTGTTCAACGCCGCTTGCTGGTAGTCGAGCCCTGTGATGACTGTCACAGGCTACTACCCGGCTTGCGCACTGCCGGCTGGGAAGTTGACAGCTGTGCATTGCAGGCGGTGGGGGATCGTTCTTGCGATGTGGGCCTGCTCCGCTTGCAGCCCTGCCATCTGGAACGCCCCGAGGCGGTCAAGGAGTTGATTGGCCGCAGCGGTACCGAGTGGATCGCCGTGCTCAGTCCTGAAGTCCTGCGTTTGCAGAATGTCGCAGACTTTGTCTGCGAATGGTTCTTCGATTTTCATACCTTGCCGTTCGATGTGGCTCGGGTCCAGGTGACCATTGGGCGTGCGTTTGGCATGGCGCGACTGCGGGGCAAGGGTGTCGTGCCGGTAGATGAAGCCCACGAGTTGTTAGGCGACAGCCGCCCGATTCGTGAACTGCGCAAACTGTTGTCGAAGTTGGCGCCCACCGAATCGCCGGTACTGATTCGTGGCGACAGCGGCACCGGCAAAGAGCTGGTCGCCAAGACCCTTCATCGACAATCCCAGCGCCACGCCAAGCCGTTTGTGGCGATTAACTGTGGGGCGATCCCTGAACATCTGATCCAGTCGGAACTGTTCGGCCATGAAAAGGGCGCCTTTACCGGCGCACATCAGCGCAAGGTCGGACGGATTGAGGCGGCCCACGGTGGCACGTTGTTTCTGGATGAAATCGGCGATTTGCCGATGGAGCTGCAAGCCAACCTGTTGCGCTTTCTTCAGGAAAAACATATCGAGCGCGTCGGCGGCAGCCAACCCATTTCGGTGGATGTGCGGGTGCTGGCAGCCACCCATGTGGATCTTGAAGCCGCGGTGGAGAAGGGCGCCTTTCGCGAAGACCTGTATTACCGCCTCAATGTCTTGCAAGTAGTCACGGCCCCATTGCGCGAGCGCCATGGTGACGTGGCGATGCTGGCCAATCATTTTTCGCGTTTCTACAGCCAGGAAACCGGCCGACGCCCGCGCAGCTTCAGCGAAGAGGCATTGGTGGCGATGGGGCAACACCCGTGGCCGGGCAATGTGCGTGAGCTGGCCAACCGTGTGCGCCGCGGTCTGGTGCTGGCCGAAGGGCGCCAGATCGAAGCCGTGGACCTGGGGCTGCAAGGCCAGCAGGTACTTTCGCCGCCGATGGCGACACTGGAAGACTACAAGCACCGCGCCGAACGCCAGGCGTTGTGCGATGTACTCAATCGGCACAGCGATAATTTCAGTGTTGCAGCCCGTGTGCTGGGGATTTCCCGGCCGACGTTCTACCGGCTGCTGCACAAGCACCAGATCCGCTAAGGCGGGTTGTGGAGGGTAATGCCGGTCAGTTAAGCGCAGATCCCCTGTGGGAGGGGGCTTGCTCCCGATGGCGGCCTCAGGACCGGCCGGGATGTTGGATTAGACCGAGTACATATCCGTTATTTGGGTAACGGCTGCTACTGGTTCCGCTCTTACAGCGGGTCACTTTTGAAAAGAAGAGCCCAAAAGTAACCAAAAGGCTCTTGCCCCACCACTCGGCACCTCGCCTGGGCTCGGTGTGCCCGTAATCCGCCAGGGATTTGGGGGGCCGCCGCCACGCGCCATCCATGGCGCGGGGCGGCTAAACCGGCATCCCTGCCGGTTTACCCCCCAAATCCCTGTCGAATTCCGGCCAGCGTGGTTTGACGGGGCGCCTAAGATCAAAAGCAGATCAAGATCAAGAACGGCTCGCTTCGCATCGTGGTTGCCATTGGCGACTGCAAAGTTGTGTAGATACCTATGCCCCGATAGCGGTGGATCAACCAACATCAATGTTTGCTGGGCCGACGTCTTCGCGGGCTTGCCCCTCCCACTTTTTCGCGGTCAGAAGTAGTACGGGAATTTCAGGCTGAACGTAAAGTCCGGCGCATCATCGGTCATCCCGATCGCCAGGTTCGGCACAATGGTCAGGTTATCCGAGGCGGCAATCGTCATGCCTACGTTGAAATAACCCGCGTTGGCATCGCTGGACACCACCGATTGCCAGTCGCCGCCGTCCGGCTTGAGCTTGCTCTTGCGCTGCACCAGATCGGAAACCGAGAACGACATGCTCATCTTCTCGTTCAAGGCGAACGCCACACCGACACCGAACTGGAAGCTGTCGCCCAGGCGTACTTTGCCCCCCACCTTCTGGTTGACTTCACTGCTGATGTCATCGAACGAGTCTTCGAAGTTGTGGGTATACGACAGCGAACCGAACAGCACCGCCGGGTCGAAGGTCTTGACCAGGGAAATGCCCGGTGTAACCGACCAGACCCCGTTGCCCGTAGGCAGGCTTTCCGGCAAGTAGAGGTTGTCGTTATTGGGTTGCCTGACCAGCTTGATGCCGAACGGCTCTTTACCCGTGGGCGCCTTGACGCGCACAGACACTACCGCATCCGGCAAGGTCGGCGTTTCGTCGAGGAACTTGTAGGCCACGCCAAAGTTGACGTCACCGATGGTAGGGTCGCGGGTCACCGAGGCTTCCGAGGTAGCGGTGGCATCGTTGCCGGCGCCGCCGGACTGGTAGGTCGAATCGCGGTACACCACGGGGACGTTCAGATCGAACTGCCAGCGGTTGTCGACGTTGTAGCGCCCGGTAAGGTCCAGGGTCCAACTGTCGGACTTGATCCGGTCCAGGTTGATATTGCCCAGAAAGATCGAGTCCAGCGCCAGGAAGCCATTGAGGGTCAATTGGCGTGCGTCGTAACGGGCATAGGTGATGCCGGTTTCCACGCTGAACTTGCCATTGCCGAAAAAGCCGCTGGCCTCGTTGTACAGGTTGCTCACACTTTGCGCAGGGGCCGAGTCGTCCTTGAGGGATTGGCCGTAGGAGCTGCCGCCACCGCCTGCACCACCTGACGCTGCGGCTGCACCGGTACCCGTGGCGGCGACAGCGTTAGCGCCTTGCTTGAAGTCGGCAGGTGATTTGGCCAAGCGCTTGGGGGCGGGCGCTGCGGGTTGATCCTCTACCTGACGCACGCGTTGCTCCAGCACGGCCAAGGCTTTTTGCTGCACGTCATAGCGTTGCTTGAGTTCCAGCAGTTCCTTTTTCAGGGTTTCGATATCGGCGTCTGGCGCGGCATACAGCAAGGATGCGGGCAAGAGCGTACTTAAACAAATCACCGCGCGTAGCGATAACGATCGATGCATGAAATAAGCCGTCCTGTTCTAATGCGAAAGTGTCGAGGGTCAGCGTAGTTCAATAACCGAGCGTGCGTAGGCCTTTGAGTTGATCCAAATTGCAGTTCAACGCGCCGTTGTTCAAGCCGTTATTGTTCATCACGACGTTGAGTTGGGTGATGTTTCTGACAAGGTTGCTGTTGCCGGTCAGCACCGTTCCCTGCAGCACATTGCCGCCGCCGATCTGCTGCAGGCTGTTGCCCTGGTTGTGGTTGGCCTGGATCGCCATCTGCACGCCGCCATTGTTGGCCGAAACGCTGACGCGGCCCGCCGCGCTGTCGCCGGTCACGGTGCCGCCGGCCATCAGCACTTGCCCCGTTTGCAGGTTACTGGCGGGGGCGACACCATTCTCGATGCTGATGCCCACATCGTTGTAGGCGGTGTTGCCATCGCCTGCGGTGCGCACGCTTTGGGTTACGCCCTGGCCGCTGCCGAGGCCGGCGCCACCGACCACATTACCGGTGCCGGTGTTTGGCAGGCTGCCGTTACCCGTGGAGCCGGTGGTTTGCACATAGAATTGCGGAGTAACGGTGGTCTTGTCGATCTGCATGTTGGCCGTGCCGGTAATGCGGTCACCGACGGCGTTGGTCCAGGTGCTGCTCATGACAATGCCGAAGCTGATGATGCGCCCCGGCATTACGTAACGGCCACGCAAGTCGGCCATCTGCGCATCATTGAGTTCGATCGGTTTGAAAGCCGATGAAGCATAGGCGGGCATAGAGGCTGCCAGACACAAGACCGTCAGCCAACGGAAAGTGTTCATCTGCTGCTCCTGGGGCGTCCTGCCCCTTATTGCGCTTCTAGAAGAAGTCGCTCTGGATAAAACCGAAATCCATCAACTCGGCATCGCCCACGGGCCGGAACGCGTTCAACTGGTTCTTGGCCGTCAGCGGAGTGGGCGGGTCAAGCAAGACGTTGGCCTTGTCGTAACCTTCACCCAGCACGGCAAACACAATGCCATTCCAGCCTTTGACGAAGTCGTCACGGGAATAGCGCTTGTGCCCCAGCACGGGATCGCCGATATACACCCAGTCCTTGTCGGCCCGCTGCATCACCACGAAGTGCTTGTAGCCACGAATCTCCAGCAGCACCACCACGGGAATCTTCACCGTCACCAGGGTATCGGGTGCGATCTTGTAGCCGCGGGCACGCATACCGATGCTTTCGAGGTAGCGCTTCATATCCAGCATGGAAAAGCCTTGGGTGCGCACCAGGTCCTGGTCGGCGGTTACCAGCATCCCTTTGATGATGTGGTCTTCGTCGACGTCCAGCCAATAGGCCTGGCGCAGGATGGTCGCGAGTGCCGCGGCACCGCAGCTGAAATCGGTTTTCTGTTCCACCAGGTTGGCGAACCGGCGCTCACGGATGCTCTCGACCTTCTTGAAGATCACCGCACCGCCGGGCATGGCGGAAATCGCCATGGTGCCTGCCCAGGTTGTGCCGGTGAGCAACATCAAGAGGGTGAGGGTCGCGATACGCATGATCGAATGACCTGTTGGGCACTGAAATAAAAAGGGCCTTGTTGCCAAGGCCCCGTTGGATCAGAAGCGCACGCCGCTAGGGCAGGCGGTGCAACCTTGACCGATCACCAGGCTGTTGCTGCCCTGGTTGCCCGCACCGGATTGCAGGTTGACGCCTACGTTGCCTGAGTTGCGGTTGACCGAGTTGTCGAGGCTGGAATTGTTCGACACGTATTGAGCTTTGCCACCATAGCCGTGGCTGCTGGCGGCGGTGCTGAGGAAGTTGTTGGCAAGCGAGTTTTGTTCGGTATTGGCTGCCGCCGCGATATTTTTCCCGTCAGCGGTCACGATAGCCAGGTTGTTTTTACCTTGGTTGCCTTGACCGGACTGGCCGTTGTAACCGACGTTGCCGGAGTTACCGTTAACAGCATTATCCAGGGAGGAGTTGTTTTGCGTGCCTTTGTTGATGAAGCTGTTCAGCCCGCTGTTTTGATTCACGTCGACCACGCCGAACACGGTCGCTGCATCGCCTTTGGCGCTGGAGATGGCGGCAGAGTTGTCGGCCTGGTTGCCACTGCCAGACTGCACGTTGACGCCGACGTTACCGCTGTTGCCATTGACGGAGTCATCGGCAGACGCGTTGTTTTCGGTTTTGGTGTCGTTGAATTTATTGCCTGCGCTGTTTTGTACATCCGTGACGACAGCAGCAATTACGCCCGTTGGCTGAGGCGCTGGGTGCCAGCCACCCGCTTGAGCAGCTGCTGCCATGAGTGCGGCGAGAGCGAAAACCAGAGGTTTCAGAGCCATTTGAGGTTTCATGGTGTTTCTCCTTGCTTCTAATTAGTTGGGTTAAGTGTTGGTACGGTCTAACTAACGTCTACCAAGCGGTTACTTGATAGTGATGCCCAGGGTGTTAGCCACTCGGTTCCCCACCCCGGCACTCTGGTTCACCTGAATCACTCCTCGGCTGCCGGTGAAGGCCTGGTCGCTGGTCGCGACCTGGCGGCTGCCAGTGGTGGGGGTGAGCCCTGAGTCGGTCAACTGCGTCGTGTTCTGTTGCAACAGGACGCTGTCATCGATGCTTTGCGGGCCAGGGTTGAGGCTGATCCGCACCGCGTTGATTGATTGGTTATTGGCCCCGGCCGACTGGTTAACGCCCAGCACGCCGTTGCCATTGATAAATGAAGCGCCCTGAATCGCCACCTTGGCACTCAAGGACGGGTCGACGTTGCCGTCGAGCCGCTGGATATTCACATTGGTGGCCTGGCCATCGAGCGCGATTGCGCGGCTGTTGGACATCTGTTGCTGGTTGCCGGCGGCCTGGTTGATCGACAGCACACCTTCGTACTGTTGGCCGCTGTTATTGATAACGGCGGTGTTGTCGGCCATTGCCGAGACGCTGCCCAGCAGGGCGATGGTCAACAGGATGCGCTTCATCATTTGCCCCCCAGCATGTTGCCCAGATTGTTCAAGGGCGCCATGCCGCGCTGGATCGAACCATTGATCTGCCCAGCCATGCTGCTGCCCGCGCCATGGCCGGCGGCTGCACCGGCGCCCTGGGTCGACAGGCTGTTTTGCGTGGCGCTCAGGCCAGACAGGTTGCCGTTGGGCTGGATGGATCGCGCAAGGCCAGAACCGCTGCGGATGCCGCCAATGTCCCGATCACTGAGTTCGCCGGAGGTGGCACTGATGATTTCTTTGCTGGGGTTGGCGTTGGCAGTGGTGGGGTATGGATCGGGGAGGGAGGTGCGCCCGTACATGTGACCCTGCACGGTTCGCCCTGTCACGATAACGCCATCGCCCGCATGGCTGATGCCGGCGCTGAGCACGCAGCTGATCAGCAGTACGGTTATCGAGGCGTGTGTGAGTGTGATCACGGCGGCAGTCCTTGTTCTGAACGCTGACCCTAAACAGCGTTATCAGGGAAAGAGCAGAACCCGTGCCGCTTTTTGTTTACGTAGAAAATTCAATGGGTTGCGGTTTTGCTGCGCGCATCAGCGATAGCAGTGTTTCAAGCATGAAACAGTCGCTGGGCGGCGCGATATGCCCGGCCACACTCTTCAACTGTGTCAGCGATGAAACAGTGTTCATGACAGATGCATGAATCCGCAGCCGCTGGGCGATTCAGCGTACCGAGGTGTTTCAAAAGTGGACACTGAAGTAAAAAAGCGCGCCTCAGCCCTTGGGCGTTTTACCCGGGATGGAGTTGAGTACGGGATTGCCATCCTGGTTGCGGGTCAGGTAGACCGGCAGGACCTTGGGCAGGGAAGGGATGAGGTTGTTGACCTCACTGAGGTTATAGATGCCACCAATGCGAATACTCCCGGTACCGGCATCCGCCAGCATCACTGGCTTGTTCAGGTATCGGTTGATCAGCGGCAACGCATCGGCCAATGCGAGATTATCAAGCACCAACTTGCCCGTACGCCAGGCAAGCGCAGGGTCATTGGGTTTGATCGCGGCGACTTGCGGCGTGGCGTCGCCGCGGTGGTAGCTGGCCTGCATCCCCGGAGTCAACGGCACGCTGCCATGCACCGCGTCGCTGGTGATCTGCACCGAGCCTTCCAGCAACATTACCCGCACCTGGTCTTCATACTTCCACACATTGAACTGGGTGCCCGTCACCCGAACCTGGCCTTCGCCAGCCTGCACGATAAACGGGTGCTCGCTGTCGTGGGTGACGTTGAAAAACGCTTCGCCCTTGGCCAACTTCACCTGGCGACGATCCTTGTAGTGGCTGTAAACCAGCTCGGTGCCCAGGTTCAACTCCACCTCACTGCCGTCACCGAGGGTAACTTTGCGCAGCCCGTTGGTGGCGTCAAACCGCTCGTATGAGCTTGGCAACCAACCGGCTTCCCAGCCCGTGAAGGCGGCCAGCGGCAGAGCAGCAAGGCAGATAGCGGCTGCCACCGCATAAGAGCGCCAGCGTTTACGAGGCTTGAGCGGCACCACAAGCGGTGCAGGCGCATTGCGGGGCAAATGATCGGCCACGTCCCAGATTTCCAACATCGCGGCATACTCGAAGGCGTGCAGCGGGTGGGCATCGTGCCAATGTTCGAAGGCCTGACGTTCAGCCGCCGTGCAGTCGCTGGCATGCACACGCATACACCAATGCGCAGCGGCGTCGGTGATGGCGTCGTATTCGGCTTCTGAAAGGGACTTTTCGCTCATTTATCCATCCTGATTTCCCCACATTCTACCCCCCCGAGCCTTACGGCGAGAACAGCATCATGGCGATTGCATATCAATTGGAACTTATTCTTGTTTAAACGCGCCTAAAAAATCAGGAAACACACTGTCATCCACCAAGGAGTACGAAAATGTTGAAGAAAACCTTAGCCGCCCTGTGTGCAACCACCGCGCTGTTGAGCGCCGGCGCTGCGCTGGCAGACAAGCCGGGTGCGGGCTGGATTCCGATTGAAAAAGCTATTGAAGTGGCGAAGACCAAGGCTGGGTATGTCGAGGTCTACGCCGCCGAAGCCGATAACGACGGCTACTGGGAAGTCAAAGGCCGTAAATCCGACGGCGTGGTGTATGAAGCACGAATCGACGGCGCCTCGGGCAATGTCCTGCGCGACCAGAAAGATTGATTCACGTGTTGGGGGCCTGCTCAGGCCCCCTCATCCAGCATTCTCCCCAGATGTGTAATCAGGTAACTGACTGAGTCGGCGTTGGATAGAATGACGTCAATACGCTTGTCGACATTGCTCATGAAAACTTCTCGGGCCTCATTCAGGGTCTTGGCACCCGTGATATTCAGGACTCTGCGTTTGAGGAAGCTGGTGGCGGTGAAAAAGCCGTAATCCTCCCAGGTATTGGATATGTCATCCCATGCCTTGAATAGCATAGTTGCCGGCGTCAACGTCGACAGCCCGCTCGTTTGCAAATCATCTTGGCGCGTCTTCACCGCCTGAGCACCCGGCTTTGCCGTATCGATCAGGTCTCGGAATGGCTCCAGGCTCCGCAGGTAGGCAATGTCCTCTGTCTTGAACCGCAGATGCGTCAGCTCATGGATCAGGGTAGAGGCTCTGGCATGGGCGAACATGTCGAAAGGTTCACTCAGTATGGTGGCGTATTCAGCCAGGTTTGGATGGAAGAACCTTTCGAACAAGTACACTTTGCGCTCGCTGTCACCGAGAAGCACCATCGCGTAATCAGTGGTGGGGGCTTTCACGCTTTCACCGCTGACAAAGCGCATTGAGTCAGGCCCGATCAAGGTGGGGTCGCTTAACTCATCCAGTATTCCATCGATGATGTCCTCGATTTTCTTCACTTGGGCCGGGTTCAGATTGAGAGTGCCGAACAGGTCGCACAAGAACAGGCCTACCCGGCTATCAGGCTTGAGCAGCTCTGCAAAGTGATGGATGTTGCGCTTGCAGTTGACGGCGTAGTAAGTCGATACGTTCAAGGCTTCGTCGATGACTTGGGCTTTCCAGCTTGACACTGCAGCGATCGCCCTTATGCCCTGCGCTTCAATATTGATGTCGCGCCTTTCGGCTCGTCGCACTTTTTGCCGCGTCCAGGCCTGGCCGAAGCGGGGCTTGTGTATGCTCAGGTCCATTACCCATTTGCCATCAGCATTGCGACCGACGTAGGGGCCCTGCTGATCGTCGTTGTCCAGGCGCCAGTGCTCCTTGGTTTTCTTCACCGGATACACCTTGCCTGCCAGCGGCACGTAACTCTTGGCGCTCGCCTTATCCTTGTAGACATGGGTGGAGGTGTCCAGCTCAAGGTCCTCCAGGGCGATGTCGTAGCCCTCCAAGCGCTGCAACCGCGTTCGCGAAGTGGCGGTGACGTCCCGCAGGCCCGGGGCAGTGGCGGTGGGCAGGCCGCCTTCCGGCAGGTCGACCAGGTCAGCGTCATCAGGCGGTGGGGTTTCGCTGCCATCAAGCTCGCTGTACAGGGCGGCCATTTGCACCACGGCCAGGCTGAAGTCCTTCATCGCGGCTTTCCACTGGTGCAGTTGCAGCGCTTCAGCCGAGCGCTTGACTAACTGGTAGCTGCGCCAGACCACAAGTGGATAGGCGAGTTTACCCGCCATGAAGTGCACTGCCGCGGGTATGCCCTTGCCGAACACGCCCACCACTTTATCCCAAAGCAGCTTGGAGCCTTTTTCGAACTGGCAGGCGAGCATTTTTAGCAGGATCAGCGTGTTCTCACTGAATAAATAGTGCAGCAGGTTGCCGGTCACGGCAGATGAGGCCAGGCTCATATCCGAAGAGCGATGAAGGTTGTTTTGCAGCAAGCTGCGGTAAACGGCCTGGTGCGGATCTTCCAGGTGCTGAATGACCCAGTCCTGCAGTTCCCCTGGTCGCTCCACCTCATCCAGCAGCGCTTGCTCGTTGTCATATTGCTTGAGCACGTGGTTTTCACTGTAGGGCGCATAGAGCACTACCGGACCGGCCTCTTTACCTCCAGGGCTGATCAGGTACATGCCCAATACCTTGGCGGCAGTAGCGCCTGCAGTCGCCACCAGCTCAACGGGCCGGATCAGCGTCGATACGTCCTTCAACGCCGCACGTGCCAGGCCGTCAGGCATGTCGAACACCTGCTGGACCAAGCCCAAGGCCTTGTTTGACAGGCGTTCTTGCAGATGTTGCTCGTGGGCGTATTGCAACACCTGCCATGGCAGTTGCCGACAGAACAGGCGCCGGCGTTTGCGTGCAGCTTCTGTGCGGGTGTCCATCTCGGTTTGCAATCGCTTTTGGTACACCGATTTCAAGTCCAGTTGCCGCACCAGTTGAACCAGCGCATTGGCATCCAGGGTGTCCGGCAGCGGTGTGGCGGTGCGCGAGCGGGGGCGGATAGTCTGGTTGTTCAGGTCCGGCCAGTGACGCAAGGCAAAATCGGTCAGGCTGTAGTCATGGATGTCGAGGGCCTGGTGCACGGGAATCAGCACGTCATCGGGGCTGAGTGCGTGTTCGGGGAAGCGTGCCTGGAGCAGCTTGCTCAGGGCGCCAAAGGTGTGCTCGCGCAGGGACAGGATGCCCTGCAGGTAGTCTTCCTCTTCCGGGGCGCTGTTGTGGTATTGCTCAAGCAGTTCTGCATGGTAGATCTGCTCCTTGGCGGGCGCCATTGCCAGCCACACGGGCAGGGCCTGCTGGGTGACCATGGCATCGGCCAGCGCCTTGGCTCGTGCAAGGTTGGTGGGCGCCGGGATCTGCAGGATCTCATCCAGGCGGTCCTGCACGGCGCGCGCCGGCAAGTCCATGGCCAGCAGTCGGTCCACCGAGTCCATGACGTAATCGCCGTAGGTTTTCAGGCGATTGTCCAGCAGGTTATCGTCAATACGTTGCAGCGCAGCCAGGCGATACGCCTGATGAGGCACGCGCTGGGACAATGACAGATTCTCCAGTAGCGACAGTCGTTTGATCGGATGCGCCAGGCGCTGGGTGAGCGCCTCGCGCAGGGTCGAGACCGACGCAAAAACCTCATGACCACGCCGAGGCGTCCATAGGATCGCCTGGCCCGAATTCTTGGGGTCAAGGCCGCCACGTTCGGTCAGTACAAACAGATTGGCCAGCGGCAGCAGCGCGTCGGACGTACCTTTGTGCAATGCCAGCGCATAAGCATCCGGCAGAAACCCGTTGATCCCATGTCGGGTCAGGCGCGCCAGGCTGTCAGTTCGCAGGACCGCATCAAGAATGGCGTTGCTGCGGTGCGTCAGCGTTTTACCCAGCAGTCGCAGTTCAGCCTCGCTGCGCAAGCCCAACAGCATCGAGTGCGCGTGTTTATCGCGGATATTGTTCAGGAACAGGCGCGGGAGTTCACGCATCTCGTGGCCGGCAAACACCTTCAAGACCCGTTCGATCATGTTGTTGAAGGTTTTGAGGGGCATGTTATTGAGCTTCAGGGCGACACCCTGGTTGCGTTCTGCGTAAAACCCAGTTCTGGAAGACACTGGGAGCGGCTTGCTCTTCTGGCCGAGGCGCTCGATGAAATGTTCAACCATGCTCAGCGAAGACACAGGCGCGCGCTCCTCACGCTGCTCGGCGCGGGACGCGTAAGTGTTGACATAAATCTCGTCGGCCTTGAGGTCCAGTCGTTGGGTTTGCAGTTCTGTGTTCAGGGCCAGGGTGGCCATGCTGCGCAGTGTCGGGTGCTTAAGGCGCTCGATCTGCAATCCTTCTTGGGCAGCGCGCAGGCGTTGCAGGTGCAGCTTGGCGCGCTCGGCTTGCACCGTGGAGGGGCGGCCATTGCCGCTGCTGACGGGATGTATCGTCCAGCGCCCATCGGTGTCCAGGTCGGCCAGGCGACTGTCGAGCATGGTGCGGATGTCCAGGGCGTAATCGAGCAATGCTTCCAGGTCCACCTGGCCGGCGCTGCTGCGATAGAGGCTCAGGGCATGGTTCATATTACTGGTCTGCTTGGCGGCGATGTCTTCGATCATGTCGGTGAACACGTGCCCGGTGACGGGGTGTGCGGCAACGTTGATCTGGTCCAGGCCGATAAAGGTGTTGCGCTCGTCCAGAGAGAGGAAATTGAGCAGTTCATCTTCGTGCCCGGCGGCGGTGAGCATGGTCAATAGCGTGTCTTTGAGATCGTCCAGATCCTTAAGTACCTGCAAGCCACGGGATTGGGTGTAAAGGTAGGCATGGCTGTCATGCAGCATCAGGGTACTGGCCAGTTCCACGTAGTGCTGGTAGGGCGCGTAGATGCGCACTTTTTCCACGCTCAGTTTGGCGGCGTAGGTGCTGCGAGCGCCCTGGTCGCTGAGGAGCAGGGCCTGGAGCATATGGCTTTCGTCAGCACTGAGGATGCCGTTCTGGCGCTTGAGCAGCACATCGAGGCGGAACTTGTCAGCCAGGATTTGCGCGAACAGGTCAAGGCGTGAGGTGCCGCTGTCGATGTCTTCGTTCCAGTAGGTCTGTAGCAGGCTCTCGAGCAATTTGGACAGCGTACCGGAGGTTTGTTCGATGAGCGTGTCCCAATACTCGCGATCTTGTTGCAACTGGGGCTGGGTGAAGTGGCTGGTGACGTGCTTGGGGTTGATGAATTCGCGAGTTTGCCCCAAGGGCCAGGCATGTTTGACATAGAACTGCAATAACGCATCACGTAACGACAGGGAGTCGATCCAGCGTCGATCGGCATCCGTCGGGCTTTGGAGAAAGCAGTTCACTTGCGTTTGCCGCTGATCCAGGCCGGGGAAATGAGGGTGCGCCATGATGCCGAGCAATGTGTCGAGCATGGCGGACAAGGTCGGGGTCCTCTGCAAGTGCTCAAGCATTGCTTGCACGTTGGCCTGTTGGCAGGCCTGCAGGGTTTGTTCCTGGTCTTGCATGACCGCACCCAGGACCGGCGAAGTGGTCAGTGTCAGAGCGCTATCCGCTGGCAGACTGTTGCGCTGTGCAATCGACAGAAAACTCAGCAACTCCACGCGCTGTACCGAATCAGCCAACGCCTGACTGACCTCGGCAAGCAGCGAGGCATGGCTGTCAAACACCTGGATGCCACCATAAGGCGTGTACAGCAGAGCCTTGGCACCGTCGGGCGTGGAACTCATCACAAACGCGCCGGCCAGTGGGATCGCAACCTGCCCCGACACATTGATCATTAGCTTTTCTACACGCATGGGCGGGCTTTGCAGGCGGGTATCCTGACGGCTGGCGTCGCTGGCGTAATACACGCCGTGCAGCCATTCCAGATCCTTGACGGTGAACCCCAGGGCGCGTTCGCGCTCGCTCAATGTCGAGCGATTGACGGGTAGCAGGAACTCGTCGAAAAAATAGGGCGGGGTGACACGGGTCATCGCCTGTCTCCAGCGTGAATAGGAAGACACAGGGTAGGCAGGCACCGATGACTGGCGGGGGTAACTATTGAGTCTCGTCGTAAGTTGACAGTGAGCGCTGCAGGTGGTGTTTAATCGACGGCCTGGATGTCCATTCGTTGCCCCTTCCAATCATAAAAATGGAGCTTCAAATGTCTGCGCAGTCTCCGACAGTTGTCACGGCCTTCATCAGCTTCACTGAGTTGGTGGGGGTGCTCCAACAGATTTTCGTCAGGCACGGCACCTCGCCAGAAGTGGCGGCGATCCTTGCGCACAATTGCGCCAGCGCTGAACGTGATGGCGCTCATAGCCACGGTATTTTTCGTATCCCGGGTTACCTCTCGACCCTGGCCAGCGGTTGGGTCAATGGCGCCGCCGTGCCGATCGTGACCGACGTTGCGTCAGGCTTCGTACGGGTCGACGCCGCCAATGGGTTCGCCCAACCCGCTCTGGCGGCCGCGCGTGCGTTGCTGGTGAGCAAGGCCCGCAGCGCCGGCATTGCGTTACTGGCTATCCACAATTCCCATCACTTTGCTGCCTTGTGGCCGGACGTCGAACCTTTCGCCGAAGAAGGGCTGGTTGCACTCAGTGTGGTCAACAGCATGACCTGCGTCGTACCCCATGGCGCTGATCGCCCGTTGTTCGGCACCAACCCCATCGCGTTTGCTGCGCCGCGGGCCGATGGCGCGCCGATTGTGTTCGACCTGGCCACCAGCGCCATCGCCCATGGCGACGTGCAGATCGCCGCGCGCAAAGGCGAACGGCTCCCACCAGGCATGGGCGTCGATAGCCTGGGCCAGCCGACCCAGGACCCGAAAGCCATTCTGGAGGGGGGCGCGCTGTTGCCATTTGGTGGGCATAAGGGGTCGGCGTTGTCGATGATGGTCGAGTTGCTGGCGGCGGCACTGACAGGCGGCAATTTTTCGTTCGAATTCAATTGGGCCGATCATCCGGGAGCGCGTACGCCCTGGACCGGCCAATTACTGATAGTGATCGATCCGCGCAAAACCGCCGGGCAAAGCTTTGCCGAGCGCAGCCAGGAACTGGTGCGGCAGATGCATGCGGCGGGGTTACGGCGATTACCGGGGGATCGGCGCCATCGCACACGGGCGGAGTCGCAGGAAGCAGGCATAGAGCTTGACGCGCAGGACCTTCGGCAACTGCGAGAACTGGCGGCGGGGTGAAACAGGCTGCGCCATGGGCGCAGCCCGTGCTGATCAGTTACGGCGACCCAGCAGCAGACCCACCACCAGGCCAAAGCCTGCGGAAATGGCCACGGTCTGCCATGGATGACCGCCGATGTAGGTCTCGGTGGCGTCCACGACTGGCTTGCTGCGCTCACGGACGCTGGACACCGAATCCAGGGCTTGCTTGAGTTTGATGGCAACCTGCTCGCGCAGGGTTTCACCTTCCTCGCCTACCAGGGATGCGCTGCTTTTGAGCAGTTTGTCCGATTCTTCGATCAGCGCGGTCAGTTCGCTGAAGGCTTGATCCTTGATTTGTTCTTCGACGGCTTGGGCGGCGGTTTTGCGGGCCATGTGTGACTCCTTGCAAGTGAATGTGACAGTGAACAATGGAGTATCGGGCAGCGGCAAAAGTTGCAGTTATTTTGCGAGCCGTCCATTTGCGGCACAATGGTGATCAGGCCCTTTGGGCCTACAGTGTAAGATGTCAGTCATTTGTGCAGCAGGTAATTCAACATGAGCTTCAATCTCGCCAACAAGACCCTCGCCGAACGCGCCGAGCTGGAAGACGAAAAGTCGCGCCTCTACGACCTTTGGCAAACCAACCTGGGCAAAGCCAAGGGCGAAGCGGCCCGTTTGTTCGGCGAGCGCGCCAAGCGCAAGGGAAAATGGGCCGAGTGGGTGCGCGCCGAACTTGACGGCATGTCGCCGCCGGAGTTTTCCAACATGGTGCGCAGTGAAGTCAACAAGCTGATGGCGGCGGCGAAATAAAGCACGCCACGATCGCCTCGCGAACCTTGAGCAACAGCGGATCAAGCTGGGCCTGGGTACGCCAGCCCAACTCCACCGGGTAGTGCGGCAGCGCCAGCGGGCAGGGCAGCACACGCAAGCCGGTCATCTGCGCAATCGCTTGGGCCGCATGACCGGGGATCGTCGCCACCGCCGCGCTGCCTTTGAGCAGGTACGGCAGCGCCGCAAAGTGGCTGGTGGACGCACATACCTGGCGGCTCAAGCCCTGCGCCGCCAACCCTTCATCGGTAATACCGATAAACCCGCCTGACGACACCAGCACATGGTCGCGTGCGATGAATTCTGCAAGCTCGATACCTTGCTGATCGGGCGCCAGGCTACCTGGGTCAACCAGGCAACGGTAGTCACCTTCGCCCAGCACTTGCCGACTCAGCCTGCGCTCGGCAAACCCGCCGGCGGTAATGGCCAGGTCTAGGTTGCGGTCGAGCAGGGCAGCCGCAACGATCTGGCTGTGGGTCTGGCGAAAGATCACCCGCAGTTTCGGCAGGCGCTCTGCAATGGCGTCCATCAGCTGCCGGCCGTAGGCGATTTCGAAATCGTCTGACAGACCTAACACCACCGATCGCCCCTGATAATGCGGGTTATCCGGGTGGATCATCGCCAGGCTTTGTCGGCAGCGGTCCAATGCCTCGCTGATCACCGGTTTCAACTGATTGGCCCGCAGGGTGGGCGCCAGGCCGCGACCGGTGCGTACGAAAAGTGGGTCGCCATATAGTTCGCGTAAACGCCGCAAACCGGCGCTGATTGCCGATTGCGTAACGCCCAGGCGCAAGGCAGCACGGCTGGCGCTGGACTCGTCGTGCAGGGCTTCGAAGGTTTTCAGCAGGTTCAGGTCAACCTGGGCGATATTCATTTGGCTCATATCATTTAGCACTGAGGTGGGCTTTATTCATGATCGAGTCTGGCCGGAGAATGGGCAACCCTTATTACTGGAGTGAGCACAATGCCCGTATCGATCGTCGCAGCCCTGCAAATCGGCTCCTTGCCTGGCGGCAAAGCGCAAACCCTGGCGCAGATCCTGGCCTATGAAGATGAAATACAGCGCAGTGGCGCGCAGTTGGTGGTGATGCCTGAGGCGTTGCTGGGGGGATATCCCAAGGGCGAAAGCTTCGGCACGCAATTGGGCTATCGCCTGCCCGAAGGCCGTGAAGCCTTTGCGCGGTACTTTGCCAATGCCATCGACGTGCCGGGCGTGGAGACCAAGGCGCTGGCCGGGTTATCGGCGCGTACCGGTGCGAGCCTGGTGCTCGGCGTGATCGAGCGCAGTGGCAGCACGCTGTATTGCACCGTGCTGTATTTCGAACCGTCGAGCGGTTTGGTCGCCAAGCACCGCAAACTCATGCCGACCGGCACTGAGCGGCTGATCTGGGGCAAGGGCGACGGCTCAACCTTGCCGGTGATTGACGCGGCTGTCGGGCGTATCGGCGGGGCGGTGTGCTGGGAGAACATGATGCCGCTGTTGCGCACGGCGATGTATGCCAAGGGCGTGCAGGTGTGGTGTGCGCCCACAGTGGACGAGCGCGAGATGTGGCAGGTGAGCATGCGCCATATTGCCCATGAAGGCCGTTGCTTTGTGGTCAGCGCCTGCCAGGTGCAGGCATCACCGCAGGCCTTGGGTGTGGAGGTTGCCAACTGGCCGGCGGAGCGCCCGTTGATTGCCGGTGGCAGCGTGATCGTCGGTCCCATGGGCGATATTTTGGCGGGGCCGTTGCTGGGGGAGGCGGGTTTGTTGACGGCGCAGATCGATACAGATGATCTGGTGCGGGCACGCTACGACTACGACGTAGTGGGGCATTACGCTCGGCCGGATATTTTTGAATTGGTGGTGGACGAGCGCGCCAAGTCAGGCGTGCGCTACATCACTGATTGAACCGGGTCAACCCAAGGCTTTTGTAGGCGCGAGCTTGCATTTCGCAGATTTGGATCAGATCACTCGCGCATCACCAGGTGGCGGTATTGGGCAAATCCAGAGTGCCACGCTCTACAAAGCGCATGGTGCCGAACAATCCGCCCGCCAGTTTGCCGCGCAGCACATAGGGCAGGTTATTCAGGCTTTGGGTCTGGCTCAGGCCCAGGGTTTGGCGCAACACCGAGAACGCCGAAACACTCACGGGGACCATCAGCACCGTCTCGGAAAAACGTGGGATGCTGCCGGCCTGGTCACTTACCCCGGACGCCAACGGCCGGCCATTGACTTCCAGATCCAGCGCCACGCCGTCGTAGTCGATTGCCGTTTCATTGGGGTTCTGCACCCGCAGCTTCACGGCAAAGCGCACTTCCAGATCCTGGCTTTGCAGGGGCTCGATGCCCACCACGTTGATATTCACCGGGTCGCGATTGGGGAACAGCGCGCAGGCGCTCAAGCTCAGCAACAACAACGAAAGAACCATGAGCTTGCGCATATAAAAGTGCTCCTACTGTTTCGTGACGTCCGGGTCCTGCATGACCTTGAGGGTAGAGGACTCCGGATCGAATTCATCTTCTTCCAGCTCTATGAACTCTTCGGGCAGGAAAATGTTCAGCAGGATTGCACAGAACGCACCCACAGTGATCGGCGATTCGAAGATGTTGTGCAGCGCCTTGGGCAAATCGCGCAGCACTTCCGGCACTGCGGCGACGCCCAGGCCCATCCCCAGGGAAATCGCCACGATCAGCACATTGCGCCGGTGCAGGCCGGCTTCGGCGAGGATCTTGATCCCGGCCACGGCTACGGTGCCGAACATGATCAGGGTCGCGCCGCCAAGTACTGGTTTGGGCATCAGTTGCAGCACCGCGCCGATCATCGGGAACAACCCCAGCAGCACCAGCAGCCCGGCGATAAAGTACGCCACGTAGCGGCTGGCCACGCCGGTCAGCTGGATCACGCCGTTGTTCTGGGCGAACGTCACCATCGGCAGGCTGTTGAAGGTGGCGGCCATCGCCGAGTTGAGGCCGTCGGCCAGCAGGCCGGACTTGATGCGCTTGATATAGAGCGGGCCCTTGACCGGTTGTTGGGAAATCATCGAGTTGGCAGTCAGGTCACCGGCGGCTTCCAGAGGCGAAATCAGGAAGATCACCGCCACCGGGATAAACGCCACCCAGTCGAACGAGAAACCGTACTTGAACGGTACCGGCACGCTGATCAACGGCACTTGGGGCAGGGCGGCCATATCCACACGGCCCAGCAACCACGCCACCACGAAGCCCAGCGTCAGGCCGATCACGATCGAACCCAGACGCAGGAACGGGTTGTTGAAGCGGTTGAGCACCACGATGGTCAGCAGCACCAGCGCCGCCAGGCCCATATTGCTGGCGGCGCCCAGGTCGCCCGCGCCATAGCCGCCGGCCATATCGGTGACCGCCACCTTGATCAGTGACAGGCCCATCAAGGTAATGATGGTGCCAGTCACAACCGGGGTGATCAGCTTGCGCAGTTTGCCGATGAACTGGCTCAGCACTACTTCGATAAACGCGGCGAAAAAGCAGATGCCAAAGATCGTCGACAGGATTTCATCGGTGCCGCCGCCCCGGGCCTTGACCATAAAGCCCGCACTGAGAATCACGCTGATAAACGAAAAGCTGGTGCCTTGCAGGCACAACAGGCCCGAACCCACTGGCCCGAAGGTGCGTGCCTGCACAAAGGTGCCGAGCCCCGAGACGAATAGCGCCATGCTCACCAGGTACGGCACTTCGCTTTCCAGGCCAAGTACGCCGCCGACGATCAGGGTCGGGGTAATGATGCCGACAAAGCTCGCCAGCACATGCTGCAAGGCGGCAAAAATCGCAGCGGTGAAGTGCGGGCGGTCTTCCAGGCCGTAGATCAGGTCGGATTTATAGCGCGGGCGAGGGGCTTGAGCGTCAGACAAAATGATGGCTCGGGTCGGAAAATGGAGGCGAAGAATGCCAGAAACCGTCAGTCGTCAGAAGTGTAAAAAAATATTAATAAAGACCCTGCGCAAAAAAACTGTCCCGGCCGATAGTGAATATAGGCCCACATTACAACGACAACAGTGGTGACCAAGGTCTGGCCGGCGCGTTGACGCTGACAGATCGTTTCGCGACAGGGACGTTCGCAAACACTACTTCTGAGAGCAGCCCTATGTCCCTTCGTCACCTGAATATTGCGCCTCGAGCGTTTCTCGGTTTCGCCTTCATTGCAGTGTTAGTGGTCATCCTGGGGGTGTTTGCGGTCAACCGCATGACGCAGATCCGGCAGTCTTCCGTGGACATGAGCGCAACCCAGCTGCCCAGCGTGACGTCCCTGGGCAACATCACTGAAAACGTACTGCGCATGCGCATCCTGTCGTTCCGGGTGTTGGTCAACCGCGAACCGGCTGCCCTGCAGGAAGCCGAAACCCGCATCGGCGTGCTGACCGATAAGGTCAAGGCCGCCCAGGCCCATTACGCCCAGCTATCGATGGGCGAGCAAGAGGCGGTGATGTACAAGACCTTCAGCGTGACGCTGGATAATTACTTGAAGGCCCAGGCCGACATGCTGGTGTTGTCCAAGCAAGGCAAGGTCGATGAAATGCGCGCGCTGATCAACAGCCGCATCAAGGACGGCACCGACCAGATGGGCGAGCAGTTGAACAAGCTGATCGCCCTCAATGCCGCCGATGCTAAAACCGCCGACGCGGCGGCTGGGCAAAGTTATGAGGGCGCAATCACCGGTGTGGTGGCAGTGTCGGTGGTGGCCGCATTGCTCACGGTGCTGTTGGCTTGGCTGCTGACCCGCAGCATCGTTACGCCATTGCGCAAAGCCGTGGAAGTTGCCGAGACCATCGCCGCCGGCAACCTCAGCAAAACCTTCGCGGACGATGGCAAGGATGAACCTGCGCGCTTGCTCAGTGCCTTGTCGAGCATGCAGGCCAACCTGCGCCAGACCATCCAGCATATCGCCGGCTCGGCCACGCAGCTGGCTTCGGCGGCAGAAGAGCTGAGTGCGGTGACCGAGGAAGCCTCTCGTGGCCTGCAGCAACAGAACAATGAAATCGATCAAGCCGCCACGGCGGTCAACGAGATGACCGCAGCGGTAGAGGAAGTGGCGCGTAATGCTGTCTCCACCTCCGAGGCCTCCGGGCAGTCCAACCACGTGGCGCGCGAAGGCCGCGACCGGGTGATGGATACTGTCGGCGCGATCCAGACCATGACCCAGGATGTGCAAAACACCGCCGTGATGATCGAAGGCCTGGCGACTCAAGGACGGGATATCGGCAAGGTCCTCGACGTGATCCGTGCGATTGCCGAGCAGACCAACCTGTTGGCGCTTAACGCCGCGATTGAAGCCGCCCGTGCCGGCGAAGCCGGGCGCGGCTTTGCGGTGGTTGCCGACGAAGTGCGGGCCCTGGCCCATCGCACCGCGCAATCGACCCAGGAAATCGAGAAGATGGTCGCTGGCATCCAAAATGGCACCGGTGAAGCGGTGCAGTCCATGCAGCAAAGCAACCAACGCAGCCAGGCCACCCTGGAAATGGCCCGTGCTGCCGGCGTGGCCCTGGAGCAGATCACCCAGTCCATCAGCCTGATCAACGAACGCAACCTGGTGATTGCCAGCGCCTCGGAAGAACAGGCCCAGGTCTCCCGCGAAGTAGACCGCAACCTCGTCAACATCCGCGACCTGGCTACCCAGTCAGCGGCGGGCGCCAACCAGACCAGCGCGGCCAGCCATGAGCTGTCGAGGTTGGCGGTGGATTTGAATGGGATGGTGGCCAGGTTCGTTATCTAACCGCTCAGCGTGTTCTCATGTGGTTGTCTTCAAGGCCAGGCGCAGGAATGCGCCTTTGGAGTTAGGGCTTACTTGGCCGGAGGTGTTGGTGATGGTGTAATAGATCAGGTGAACACCGTCTGGAAAGGTACGTAGCACATCGCCAGTGATCGGGACAATTGCTGCGGTGGTTGTGCTGGTAATAACGTAAGGAACGATGGGTTCTTCGTCAGGCCCCCCGATCCGCATTCCTATCTTGCTTCCTACGACTTGCGTGGGATAAACGGGAACTGTCACCAGTAGTGTGTCGCCGTTGGCTTGCAGGTAGGCGGGGGTAACGCCATTGGCGACCTCCGCCGGTAACTCAGGTTTGACGGGAACCGGACCTGTGCTGTTTTCAGGCGTCATGACATTACTCTCCTTGAGTTAGTGCCCCTGCCTCAGTTGGGGCGCAAAGTCATTCCAGCGCTTTTCTGAGCACAGGGATACTGTCAAGGTTCACAGCTAGGCACCGCAGTTTTGGCGTGTTAAGAACGCTTCCACACATGTGGATTGACCAGATTCTGTGGCCGCTCGCCTGATAACGCCTGCAGCAGATTATCCACCGCACACTTGGCCATCGCCTCGCGCGTCTCATGAGTCGCCGAGCCGATATGCGGCGTCGCTACCACGTTGTTCAAGCGCAGCAACGGCGAGTCGTGGCTGAGCGGTTCCTTCTCGAACACATCCAACCCAGCCGCCCGGATGGTGCGTTGCTGCAACGCTTCGACCAGCGCAGCCTCGTCCACCACCTTGCCGCGGGAGATATTGATAAAGATCGTCTCCGGCCCCATCAGTGCGAACTCTTCGGCGCCGATCAGCTTCTCGGTTTCGGCGGTCAACGGCAGGGTCAGGCAGACAAAATCCGCCTCTTTGAGCAAGTCCTGGAGGCTTCGGTACTGCGCGCCAAAGCGCGCCTCCACCGCAGGCTTTGGCGAATGGCTGTGGTAGATCACCGGCATGCCGAAGCCAAAATGCCCACGCTGGGCCAAGGCTTCGCCGATGCGGCCCATGCCGATGATACCCAACGTCTTGCCATGCACATCGCTGCCAAAATGCGCCGGGCCGATGTTCTTGTTCCACTGGCCGGCACGCACCATGTCGGCCAACTCGACCACACGCCGGGCGGTCGCCAGGATCAGCGCAAAGCCGGTGTCGGCGGTGGTTTCGGTGAGCACATCCGGGGTGTTGCTGAGCAGAATGCCGCGTTGGGTCAGGTAGTCGATGTCGTAGTTGTCGACCCCGACCGAGACGCTGGCCACGGCTTCCAGCTTGGGTGCCAGGTCGAGCAACCGGGCATCCAGGCGCAGGCTTGCACCCAACAGACCATGGGCGCTGGGCAGCGCATCGCGCAGTTTGGCCAGGCCGGCCTCATCCAGTGCATCGATCAGCGTGACCTCGGCCTGCTCATGCAGGCGGGCCATCAGCGGCGCGGACAGTTTCTTGTACAACACAACGGACTTTTTCATGAGGTTTTTACCTTCAACTCCAGGGTTGGCACCGGCGAGCGGTCACTCGCGCCGGGCTTGAGGAAAATCGTCAGCACCACCGACAGCAGCAACGCGCCGCTCATCAACAGGTACGAAGCGCCAGGCGAGCCGGTGCTGCTGTTGAGGTAACCCACCAGGTACGAGCCACCGAACGAGCCCAGCGCGCCCATGCTGTTGATCAGCGCCATGGCGCCACCGGCGACGTTGGCTGGGAGGATTTCCGGGACAATGGCAAAGAACGGGCCGTAGGGTGCATACATGCATGCACCGGCGATCACCAGCAGGGTGTAGGACCACCAGAAATGTTCGGCACCCAACACGTAGGACGCGTAGAAGGCGATGGACGCAATCAGCAATGGTGGCCACACAAAGCGCTTACGCTTTTGCAGTTTGTCCGAGCCCCAGGACACCACCAGCATCCCGATCACCGCCGCCAGGTACGGCAGCGCCGAGAGCCAGCCGGCTTCGACCATGTCCATCTGCAAGCCGGCCTTGAGGATCGACGGCAGCCACAGCACAAAGCCATACACGCCGATGCTCCAGCAGAAGAATTGCAGGGCGAGGATGATCACCTTGGGCGAACGGAACGCCTCGGCGTAATTCTTCACCGCCTTGATACCCACCTGTTCGGCGGCGAGGGCGGTTTCCAGGTCTTTTTTGTGCTGTTCACTCAGCCACTTGGCGTCGGCGGGTTTTTCATCCGCCAGCTTCCACCAGATGAACGCCCACAGTACGGCCGGCAGGCCCTCGATGATAAACATCCAGCGCCAGCTGAAGTGCTGCACCAGGTAGCCCGAGACCACCGACATCCACAGCATGGTCACCGGGTTGCCGAGGATCAGGAAGGTATTGGCCCGCGAGCGTTCGGCACGGGTGAACCAATGGCACAGGTACACCAGCATGGCTGGCATCACCGCGGCTTCGACCACCCCGAGCATGAAGCGGATGGCGATCAGCATATAGGCGTTGGACACCACGCCGGTCAGCGTCGCCAGGCCGCCCCAGAGGATCAGGCTGACGAAGATCAGTTTTTTGACGCTGCGCTTTTGCGCATAGATTGCTCCCGGTACCTGGAAGAAAAAGTAGCCGAGGAAAAACAGCGCACCGAGCAGCGAAGACATGCCGGGCGTGATCATCAGGTCTTCGGCCATCCCGGAGGCGGCGGCAAAGCCGTAGTTGGCTCGGTCCAGGTAGGCCAGGCTGTAGGTGATAAACACGATAGGCATGATGTACCACCAACGACGGGTGGCGAGTTTCACGGTTTCCATGGGGTTGCTCCTGAGCTTGTTGTAGTTGTGGCAACAGGTAATGGGTTACGCAACGGATCGAGTGGGTAATTCGGCGCGGGTCGGCAAACCCTCCATATCGCCACGGCTCTGCACGGCGCGGCTGCCGATCCAGTTAGCGCGCTGGACGGCCTCGGGGAAGCTTGAGTTTTCCAGCAGGGCACTGATCATGCCCACGGCAAAACCATCGCCGGCGCCGACGGTGTCCACGACTTTTTCCACCTTGACTGCGGCGATAAAGCCCTGGTCCATGTGGGTGCGGTAATAGGCGCCTTCGGGGCCGAGCTTGATCGCCACGGCTTCGGCGCCCTGATCGAGGTAGAACGCAGCGATATCCGCAGGATCCTCGAAACCGGTGAGCAGGCGGCCTTCACCCAGGCCCGGCAACACCCAGTCCGCCAGAGTGGCCAGGGCATTGATTTCGCGGATCATCTGCGCCTGGCTGGCCCAGAGCGAGGGGCGCAGGTTCGGGTCGAACGACACGCTGCGCCCGGCGTTGCGCATCTGCGTCATCAGTTCGAAGGAGAGTTCACGGGTGGCATCGGACAATGCCGGTGGAATCCCGGTAGCGTGCAGATGGCGGGCTTGCAACAACGCAGGGCTGATATCGGCGATGGACAAATGGCTGGCCGCCGAGCCTTTGCGAAAGTACTCGACCTGGGGATCAGCGCCGGCCTCTTCGCGCGACTTGAGCTGAAACCCGGTGGGATGCAACGGGTCGACGGCCACATGGCGGCAATCAATGCCTTCCTTGCCCAGCGTGTCGACCACAAAGCGCCCGAGGGAGTCGTCACCTACTCGGCTCAGCCATGCCACGTTGAACCCCAGGCGCGACAAGCCGATGGCGACATTGCTGTCGGCGCCGGCAATGCGTTTGTGAAACTGCGCGACCTGGGCCAGATCGCCGGTCTGCTCGGCGACAAACATCGCCATGGTTTCACCAAACGACAGGATATCGATCTCAGACATGGGCGTTCTCCACGCGGGGTTGGCCAAGGCAGGCGAGGGTGGCGACCTGTTGTGCAGTGACCTCGACCAGGTCATCGCCCTGCAACGGAAATTCCACCGCCCGCGTAATACCTTGAGTCATGTGTTTGAGCAGTTGTTCCCACAGATGCAGGTCGGTGGCGCCCGGCGGCAAGGCCACGAGCTTGCCGTCGGCGCGACGGGCCACGGCCTTGCAGTGCAGGTAATCCACATGCCGGCCCAGCAACCGCGCAGCAGTGAGCGCGGACTGGTCTTGCCACTGCCAGTTACCGATATCGAAGGTCATTTTCACCGGAAGGCCCAGGCGTTCGACTTCGGTGAAAAACCGTTGCATCGGTTCAATGCGTCCACCGTGCAGGGTCTGGTCGTTTTCCACCAGCAGCTTGACCGGGTGGCGATTGAGCAGGGCGTGCAGGCTTTCCAGATCGTTGGTATCGGTGAAGTAACCGAGCGAGACCTTCAGCCATCCCGAGCCAAAGGCCTGGGCAAGGTCCAGGGTGGCGGCCAGCTCGGCATTGGGCTGGGCACGGCCGGCGACCCACAGCTCCAAGGGCGAAGAAAATACTGATTCCAGGCCTTGTTCTGCAGCGGCCAGGGCCAGCTCGGCCGGTTGCTCGGTGGTGAGCAGTTCTTCACGCCATTCAATGCGCTGGGCACCGGCGGCGCTGAGCAGCGCGACAAAACTCAATTGACCCTGCTGGCGAACCAGGTCGGCGCCGTAGCTGGAAAGGCTGATGGAGACGGGGTATTTATGCATTGTTGTTTACCTCTGAAACCGGTTTCATTTTCATGCGCAGAACGAAAAATGTGGGAGCGGGCTTGCCCGCGAAAGCGGTGTGTCAGTCAGCTTGGAAGTGGCTGACCTATCGCTTTCGCGGGCAAGCCCGCTCCCACAGGGGATTGGGTAGAGCCGCGGATAATCAGCTCCGGTAAAAAATCCAGGGTGCGCGTGGGGGCGGTATCGCCGCGCAGGCGCTTGAGCAAACAGTCAAAAGCGCTGGCGCCAATCGCTTGCGTCGGTTGGGCGAGGGCGGTAATCCCATTACCCACCAGCGGGTACCAGTCCAGGTCATCCAGGGCGATCAAGCCCACCTCGCCGAACAGGTCGCAGCCCAGGGCCTTGAGTACACGGGTGCAGGCCAGTGCTGCCACGCCGTTGGCGCAGAACAGTGCCTTGGGGCCGGATTTGGCGAGAAAGGCTTGCAGACGCTTTTCCAGTTCGCCATCCAGTTCAACCACGGCACCTGTCAAAGCCGGGCGTTTGGCAATCTCGGTGTTGAAACTCTCCAAACGCTCCAAACGTGAACTGGTGCCATCGGTGGCCTCGCTCACCAGCAGCACGTCGCGATAACCCTGTTGCTCAAGATGCTCTACCGCAATACGCACCGCCGCCGGGTTGTCCAGGCCCACCAAGTCACTGTGCAACGGCTCGACCTTGCGGTCCACTAACACCAGGGGCATTTCCCGTTGCAGTTCCAGCAATTGGTCGAGGTGATGGCCCAGGGTGTTCACGATCAGCCCTTCGATGTTGTACGAGCGCAGCGCCGCCAAGTGCTGGCGCTCCTGCTCGTCATCGCGGTCGGTGTTGCACACCACCAGGCTGTAGCCGTGCTGGCGGCAGGCGGTTTCGACGCCGTGCATCACCGCGATGGAGTAGGGGTTGCGGATATCAGCCACCAGCATGCCGATCAGGCGCGTGCGCCCACGCTTGAGGCCACGGGCCATCTGGTTGGGGCGGTAGCCGAGTTCTGCGATGGCGTGTTCGATACGCAGGGCGATGGCATCGGAGAGCAGGGCGCGGTCATCGCCGATAAAGCGCGACACGCTGGCCTTGGACACGCGCGCTCGCTCGGCGACGTCGAGCATGGTCACGCGGCTGCGCTGGGCGGCGGAAAATGGAGTCACGGCAAAGCCTTTCTTATTGGAATGAGTAACGGGATGAAACCGGTTTCAGAAAACACTAGCCCATCGTCTTCGTCAAGAGAATCTTGGTCGTGTGAAGCCACTGGTCAGCAGGGAGATCCGACGAGCGGTGGTCCTACCTGTGAGTTTTGACAGTATCGGCTGGGCCAGAGGAGGTGTTCAATGGCGCCAACAGAACCTCTGGTATTGGCATGCTGAGAGCAGGGGGCGGTTTAGAAAATGCTTGAATGACGGGAGGTTTAAATGACTACTTCCACTACTGGCCAGAGTGCCAATGGGCCTACGGGCTCAGGAGGCATCCTTGTGCTTGAGGCGCCAACAGTCGTCGACGTATTACCAGATGGATTATTACCCGCTCGATTCAATTTCACTGATCTACGCATCTTGCTTGAGACACCTTGGGCGGTTTTGCCCGGCCCCGGAAGGTTTCAGTACGTGATTTTCGAATGGCATGTCCGAGGTGCCAGGTCCGTTGATACCCCGCCCTTTGAGCTGCGTGGCCCACTGACGGATGCCGACTTCCCTCTGCCCATGACGATTCCTCAGGCGTTCCTGCTGAGCAGTGCCATCGTTGACCTGCGCTACCGGATTCATAACACCCGGCCAGATAGCCCGAGTGTCGATACCTCGTCGCCCGTGACGATCAGAATCGACCGCGACGCTCCAGGCGTCGGCTCGTTACTGGCGCCTGCCATTTTCCCGATCGATCCGATCACCCAACCCTATCTGGATGCAAATCCCATGGTGCGCATGGAGATCCCCGAGAGCTATCTCGGACGTGAAGTCGGGGACAAGGTGCTGATGTACTTTTCGGATATGAATATGCTGCCAACCGGCCTACCCACTTGGGTTTCGCCACCGCTGACCAGTGATAGCGGCCGCATTTTTGTGGAGGTGCCTAATGACGTGTTCCGCGCCTACCCTGGCGCGCTATGGCTTTTCTGTTTTTATCGTTTGGAGGATCGCGCCGGTAATGTGAACCCGACCTTTTCATTGTTGGCGCGGGTCGGGTTGGCAACCGATCTTCCACCCATCCAGTTCACTCGGCCTGAATTTCCTCAGGCTTTGCTTCACCCAAACCGGTATTTGACCTGCAGCACCCAACCGCCAATCTGGTACGGAGTCGAGGTGGCAATCCCGGCAGACCCGAACATCCAGCACGGGGATTTGATCACGCTGAGGTTTCAGGGGTATGGCCAGTATCCGGACGTCGACCCAGATCCAAATGTTGTGGAAACCCTTGAGCATTACTGGGATGCAGTGGCGGATGCATCCGGCTACAACTTCTGGATTCGTGATGTCGAGCGTGTGATCCGGCCATTGAAAATGAATGCCGGTGGAGAGGCTCATTACCTTGTGACCAGGAATCGAACGCCCATTGGTCGTTCAGCTTCCAGGTATGTGCAGTTCGACCGCGTGGTGCCTACATCGCCACTACCGCCCAACCCGGTTTACTGCTGGGAAGGCGGCAATGGTCCCGAGCCCTGAGCCAGGGTGCGGGTTTAGTAGAACATTTTGAACTGAATGTAGTTGGTCGAAGAATCATTCGGCTGAAGAGAGTGTGTCCCGGTTTCAGTCTCCTGGCCGTAACTCAAGTGACTGAACGAGCGTTTGCGGCCCGCCAGTGCGCGCGGTGCCTATTCTAAAGCAGCAAGGAGAGACTGAAATGAGTAGAAAACGTGGTTCGACTACGACGCCAGCGCCTTTGGTTCTCAATGCACCCACGATTGACGAGGCGTTGGATGATGCGACTGGCCTTATCCCGGCGATGGTTGCCCCTGTTGGCATTAACGTCCAGTTACGGACCGGGACAGCATCAAGGGGCACGGACTGGATGGGCGTTGAAATCCGGGATATCACTGTGAGCCCGCCTACCTGGACCACCTTGGTGGCGCCTTATCAAATCAACCAGACGCCCGTTCCTCCGATAATCAGCAGGTTTATTCCCGCGCCGGTACCTGAGTATCGACATGGCTACTACGAGCTCAGGAATACTCAATACCGTAATCAGGCCGGCATACCAGGCCCCTCCCTTGACTCCTCCAACCCGGGTGCTTTTCGGGTTGATACCATTGCACCCTATGCCGTAGCGACTTCACGCGAGCAGCCGCTTGTTCCAGTCTTCGCAAATGTGCCGCCGGGCACGGTCATTAACGATGCCTTCCTGATCGATCAAGGCGGCGTGGAGATTGAGATCCCCCCGAATGACTTTGGTCCACAGACTGGGCGATTCGAAGCGGGGGATATGATTAACGTGTACTTCAGCCCGGTGATGGACCCGCGCCCCGAGTATCTGGTGAGTGGCTCAGGTGTGCCTATGTTGCCATCCCCTGATGTAAGCACTTTTTTCCTGCCCAGGAACCTGATTGTCCTGAGCGGGCTATATTATATTTTCTACACCATCACTGACCGGGCAGGTAACGTCAGCCGTCCCTCGTTCAATGATTTTCGAACAGTCTCGTTGTTGGACGATCCGCAGCCTTTGGAGCCGTTCCTGCCCTTGGCGCCGGCACCACGTGCCGGCAGCACGGATGATCTTCTCGATATTCAGGATTATCGTCAGGGGATTGAAGCCCACGTTGAAGATTATCCTGACCACGCCACTGGCCTGGACAAGTTCGAGATGCAATGGGAAGCACAGCCCTTTGGGCCGCAAACCGCTGAGCTGGTTGATTTTCCGGTGGTCTTCAGCAATATGAATGATGCGATTAAAGACGCATATACCGCAACGCTGGGGCCGCAGACGGTGACCCTGCGCTACCGTATCGAACGAAATGGCGTGTTTTTCCCTTCTCCTGATAAAACGGTGCGGCTTGACCTGTCGGTGGAGGGGCCTGTTCTTCCAGGCACTCTTGAACCCGGCGATGTAAACCCAGCGCTGAACCTGGCGCAGGTGTTCGGCGGGGGGCCCACTCCGGAGCTGAACACCCTGCGCATTGGCGATGCGAATCAACCCGTCACCATTGTGATCCCGCTCTGGACCATTGCAGCGCTGCCCCATGCGAATAACGAGTTTGTCCTGTTGTGGGGGGCTACGAAAGAGCGAGTAGGGCCTTTCCCGCTCAGCACGACAGTGCCCGGAGCTGACGCGACGTTCACCATTCCTTGGGAGGTCGTTGCCCGCCACGGCAATGAGCTGCAGCCCGTCAGCTATGTGGTCATTGGCCCCGGCACCACGAATGAAAACCCGTCGGGCGTTACCATGGTCGACGTGATCGATGCAGTGAGGGTCGTACTGCCGCCTGCTGAGTTCTTACACCTTGACGCCAACGACGAGTGGAGTTGCCAATCGCTGCGAACCCGCGCGCCCGGAGCACCACCGACGCTTTACGCCGAGCTCTTCATTCCAGGCGATCCGAGGTTGGAGGTAGGTAATAGCGTGACGGTAACCGTTACGATCTTCAGTGAAGCCTTTGGCTTTCCACCGGGTCCATTCACGCAGACCTTTACCCACCCATCATTGAGCCAAGGGGATAAGGACAATGGATTTGTCGTTGAAATCCCTTATCGTCCATTCCTGACCCAGTCCGTGCTTGGCCCTTGCGAGGTGACCTACTCAACGATCGTCAACACTGGGGCTACCGGTAACAGTGAATTGGCTGAGGTGTACACGGTATTTTCCAACCCTGAGACATACTGTGATGGGGTAACTATCGTAAGACCTTGAACTCAATGAAAAACGTTAAATACAAAAGGGAAGCACGGCTTCCCTTTTGTGTGTCTGACAGTTATGTATTGCTCCTTGTCGGAAAGACCTTCAGCTTCTTTGTTAAGTATGTTTTTCCAACACTCTAAAATATCAATCGCTACATCCATCTAAGATAAATCCTACAGCCATGGGTATGTTCGCTGCGTAACCTCTGCGCCGCACCGGTAAGGCTTCATTCCGAGGGAACGAGCCAAACCGTTTCGAAGGCTCCACCCAGAGGATGAACTCACATGCGACTGTTAACTGAATTCGAGCTCAAACCTTTGAGCAAGATGATGAAGGTTCCAACTATTACTTTTTTGATGTTTGCGGCTGTGCATTCCACCGCTCAGGCAGACCACCTGATTGGTGAGTCAAAAACCATTGAAAGCAACGAACTCAATAATGACTGGCAGCTGGATTTCAGATCTGAACTGACCGTCAATGGTGCTCGTGCCCAACATATCCTGGTCAACGATTCGGCACTGATTGTCAATGCGGGCAGCCGCATCAATGACATCCGAGCCACCCAAGGCTCTTTAGTGAGCCTCGACGGCGCCACCGTTGATTCAAGCCACGCAGTGTTTGGTGCGGTGCGTCTGGATGACAGCGATGCGCTTATTAACGGCAGCAACATCACCAGCCATACCACCATGGGTCTGCAAGCGTTCCAGAGTCACGACTCTGACAAGGGCGGGGTAGCCGAAGTATTCAATAGCACCATCCGTGGTCACATCGGTGGCGCAGTGGCGACTGGCAACAGCGAGCTGCACTTTAACGACCACACGTTGGTCGAAGGTACCGGCGTCGATAGTTTTGGCGTGTCGCTCGATGGTGCAACGGCAACTGCCAGCCAAAAAAGCAGGATTATCGGTGGCAAGAACGGCGTGGTGTTCACCAATGACCTCAACAGCGCGAATACGGGCAAGTTGGTATTGGATAACTCCAGCGTCGAAGGCCGCAGCGGTGCCGCCATTGCCGTCAATGGTTTTCCCGGCGAGGCCATGGCCGTTGAGATCGATATACGCAACGGCTCGACCTTGATCGGCGGTAACGGCTCATTGCTGGAGGTCAACGGCGGCGCCGTAGCGAGCATGAATGTCGATAACAGCGACCTACGTGGCAACGTTATCGTCGAGGACGGCAGCACGGCGCATTTGAGCTTGCAAAACCGTGCCGGGCTGACGGGCCAACTGCAGAATGTCACCAGTCTAGCTGTCGGTGATCAGTCTTATTGGGCGTTGACGGGCGACAGCCAAGTGGGCGCCTTGAGCCTCGCCGGCGGTACGGTGAAGTTCGGTGATACCGATGCGTTCTACCAGTTGGACGTAGACAGCCTTGAGGGTAATGGCACCTTCGTCATGGGGACCGATTTCGCCCGTGGCATTACGGACTTCTTGAACGTCGAGGGCGAGGCCAAAGGCGACCACAAGCTGTTGCTCGCAGCCAGCGGTGCGGAACCGACCAACCCGCAAGATATCCGCGTCGTTCACACCGGCGGCGGTGATGCACAGTTTTCCCTGGTGGGCGATGTAGTCGATGTCGGCGCTTATTCCTATGGCCTGAAAAAGGAAGGTACCGACTGGTTCCTCGACCCGAACAACCGTGTGATCAGCCCCGGTACCCGCTCGGTATTGGCGCTGTTCAACACCGCACCGACCGTGTGGTACGGCGAGGCGACATCCCTGCGTTCGCGTATGGGCGAGCTGCGTTTCGAGCCTGGACAGGCGGGCGTGTGGATACGCGGTTATGGCAACAAGTACGAAGTGTCCGACAGCACCGGGATTGGCTACAGCCAGAACCAGCGGGGCTTTACCCTCGGTGCAGACACACCCTTGGCCGACAGTCAGTGGCTGGTGGGCGTAATGGCCGGTCACAGCACCTCTGACCTGAACCTCAAGCGCGGTACCTCGGGGAACGTGAAGAGTTACTACCTGGGTGCGTATGCGACCTGGCTGGACGAGGAGAGCGGCCTGTATTTCGATGCGGTGGCCAAGGTTAACCGCTTCCAGAATGAGTCCAAGGTGGGCCTGAGTGACGGCACCTCATCCAAGGGCAAGTACAACAATACCGGTGGCGGCCTGTCGGCTGAGTTCGGTCGTAACATCAAGCTGGACGACGGGTTCTTTATCGAACCTTACGCGCAAATGTCTACGGTGGTGATCCAGGGTGCCAATTACAGCCTGGATAATGGCTTGGAAGCCAAGGGTGAGCGTACGCGGTCGATCATGGCCAAGGCCGGCGCGACCGTCGGGCGGGATATACAGCTCGACTCCGGCAGTGTCGTGCAGCCTTATCTGCGCGCAGCGATGGTGCATGAGTTTGCCAACAACAATAAGGTCTCGGTGAACAACAATGTGTTCAACAACGACCTCTCTGGTTCTCGCGCCGAATTCGGGGCGGGTATGGCGGTGAAGCTCTCGCAGAACCTGCAGCTGCATGCCGACCTTGAGCACAGCAGCGGCGGCCGGGTTGAACAGCCTTGGGGCGCTAACGTAGGGGTGCGTTACACCTGGTAAAGACGTAACACACAACAACGCCCGTATCGAAAGATGCGGGCGCTTTTTTTTGCGAATAACATCAACTGGTCAGGTCGAAGTCGACGTCCAGGACGTGCGCATGCCCGTTAACATCATGATCGGTTGTAGCATGCAGCGTACCTCTGATTTTAATGACGCCGGCCGCGAGTCCCCGAATGATCAAAGTACCCTCAATGGCGCTCACTGTATAATGATCCTGGGGTAACTTTACTGAATACCAGACCTTAACATTCGTGAACTCTTGTTTTGCGAGGTCGATCTCCTGGCCTACCCGAACGTTATCGGGTATCTGAATGAATATTTCTTTTATGGTCACTGAGTTATCGGCGTGTCGGCCATTGATTCTATAGACAGCTTGTTCGAAGTCGTGCACCACGGTGGTGGTTTGAAATTCGATGGGGGATAAATCGACCTTCGCCTCGAAGAGGCCAGTCGCAGTAATTCGTTTGGGACGTAATGCCTTTTGTTGCGCCAAGGTTAACGGTTGCGCTAGTACGGTCATGATCGCTTCTCCATCGCTGATGATTGTGCGAGTAACAGAGGTAGAGGGGGGCTCTGCCTTGTTCATGTAACAGCAGTGCATCGACGCCGTAAACTGTCAAAACTAACAGTATACAAATCTTGCTGCGTGTGGCTCTCTGGCGCCCGGCTTGCTTGGGCGTACGATGTATTAGATGCTTCTTGACGGGCGTGTCTACTGTTAAGAATGACAGTCTGGAAATTTAACTCTGTTTAGATCCCCTACCGAAGAATCTCACATGATCGTACTTATCCAGGTTGAACTCATGAGCAACAACGCCATGCATTGATTGAAACGTCGCTGCGCATGGGGGGACGCCAGCCATCGATTAGAGCCTGCCCCCAAGACTGCCCAGGCGCTGAGGCAAGGCAGCGATATCAAAAAAAATATCAGTGACAAAGACAGTATCCGTTTTTGCTGCTCTGCACCGTTGCCGGCAAATACGCTGACCACAGCGAGTGCCATCATCCAGGTCTTGGGGTTTATCAGCTGCAAGCACGCTGAGCCGAACAGGCCGAGTCGCCTGTGCGCAGATTGCTCCCCTATGACATGTGGCGGTGCGCTGAAGATCTGCCAGGCCAGGTAACTTAGCCAGGCCATGCCGACCCACTGCATCGCCGTTTGCACTCTGGGCATCTGCGCCAGCGACTGGCCCACACCGGAACCCACCAGCAGCACGATCCCCGACGCCCCCACACCAGCCCCCAGAATAATGGGCAATGCAGCCTTGAAGCCGTAACGGGCGCTGTTGCTCAGCACCAGGATATTGGTCGGGCCGGGGGTGATGGAGGCGACAAAGGCGAACAGCATGAAAGGCACGAACGTGGACAGCATGACGGGGGACTCCGGCGAGCTCATTTAGAGCGCCCATCTTCACAAGCCCGGGCGTTACCGGTCTGGAAGATTTGTGCAGCGTTTGCGGTACGCGGCCGGTGTCAGCCCATAAGCCCGCATGAACCAGCGGCCCAAATGACTTTGATCGGCGAAACCCAGGGCCATCGCCACGTCTGCCGGTTGATCGCCCTTGGCCAATAGATACCGGGCACGGGCCAGGCGCAGTTGCACCAGATACGCGTGGGGCGGCAGGCCGAAGGCGCTCTTGAACGCGCGGCTCAGGCGAAAGCGGTCGACGCCGCAGGCCAGCCCGAGTTCATCCATGCCGACGTCCTGATGCAGATGGGCGTGCAGGTATTCCCGGGCCTTGTGCGCCACCTGCGGCAAACGTGGGTCATCGCGGTAGCGCATGCGCCAATAGAGCTGGCCGGTGAGGCGTTCCAGCAAGTAGTCCAGCGCGCTCTGCCGCACGATCCGCAGTTCGCCGTGGTGCAAACTCTCAAACGCCTGACTGGTGGCCAGGGCCAGGCGTGGATCGCTGGCCAAGGTGCGGGCGAAACTCAACTGATGGTGGGCGGGTGCTTCCTCGAAGACACTGGCGATTTCCCGTTCCAGCCACTGCGGGTCAAGGTAGAGCATGCGGTAAGTGAAGCCGTCGACCGTCGGGGCATTGCCGTCGTGGAGTTCCCCAGGCTCCAGCAGGAATACCTGCCCCGGCACGCTGTCATGGCGCATGCGCCGGCAGTTGAATTGCTGCACGCCTTGTTCGGTGACGCCCACCAGGTAGCTGTCGTGCCAATGGGGGTCATACGCATGGCCTTCGAAATGCGCGCGCAGGGTCTCGATACCGGTGTCGGCGTCCTGGGACAAGTCGATCCAATTGTGCGCAGGCATACAACACCGAGGCGGAAAGTGAAGGGCTATTAGCGGCAACACCGGGGTGGGCGTCTAGAAGGTTTGTGCAGTCTAGCCAAACAACCCGGCGGCGATGTTGATCGAAAAGCCCAGAATAGCAGTGTTGAACAAAAAACCGATCAACGACTGCCCCAGCACCACCTTGCGCAGGCCACGGGTGGCGACGCCCACATCCGAGGTTTGTACCGCTACGCCGATGGTGAAGGAAAAGTACAGGAAGTCCCAATAGTTGGGCGTGAGCAAGCCTTCGGCAAAACGTAGGGCGGGCTCCTTGCCTGGCCAAGTGTAATAGAGCCTGGCGTAGTGCACGCTGAAAATCACCCCGATCAATAGCCACGAGCCGATCACCGTCAGCCCGGTAAAACCGTAGTGCAGCAGGCGCTCGGAAGCAGCCAGGTCCTTGCTGCCCACCAGTTCGAAGGTGATGGTCGCCAGGCTGGCGATGGCGGCAATGCACACCATGAACAGCACCAGGCCGGCGTTCTCGTCTTCGATTTCGGCGATGCGCTTGACGTCTTCGGCCTTGGCGCGAATGGTCAACCACAGCATCAGTATCAGGTAGGTCCAGACCCCGGCGTTCCAGCCGATCAGGATTTTGCTGGCAAGGGTGTCAGCCGGTACCAGAATGCCCACGGCAAGGCCCAGTACGGCGGCGGACGAGAGGCGAGGGTGGGTGCGGGCGAGGAAGGGCATGGTTGGTCACAGCTGGCGATAGTTGAGCAGACTGTACCTGATCCTGTGGGAGGGGGCTTGCTCCCGATGGCAGTGTATCAGTGCCAAATAGGCTGACTGAAACGCCGCCATCGGGAGCAAGCTCCCTCCCACATTGGATTAATCTTTGTTGTGTCGTTTGCGCACCAGCTTCATCACCACCACAAAGAACACCGGCACAAACACCACCGCCAAGGTCGCCGTGATCATCCCGCCAATCACACCGGTACCAATCGCCTGCTGGCTGGCCGAACTGGCTCCGGTGGCAATTGCCAGCGGCACCACGCCGAGGATAAACGCCAGCGAGGTCATGATGATCGGTCGCAGTCGCAACCGCGCAGCCTTCAAGGTGGCTTCGATCAAGTCCTCGCCCTGGTCATACAAGTCCTTGGCGAACTCGATGATCAGGATCGCGTTTTTCGCCGACAGGCCGATGATGGTGATCAGGCCGACCTTGAAGAACACGTCGTTGGGCATCCCGCGTAGCGACACGGCCAAGACCGCGCCCAGCACCCCAAGCGGCACCACCAGCAAAACCGAGGTCGGGATCGACCAGCTTTCATACAGCGCGGCCAGGCACAGGAACACGATCAGCAATGACAGGCCCAACAGCAAGGGTGCCTGGGAGCCGGACAAGCGCTCCTGCAGCGACAAGCCCGTCCATTCCTGGCCCAGCCCGGCAGGCAACTGGCTGACCAGGCGCTGGATTTCGTTCATGGCCTCGCCCGTGCTGTGCCCCGGCGCCGCTTCACCGCTGATGGCGATGGCCGGGTAGCCGTTATAGCGGGTCAACTGCGTCGGGCCCTGGGTCCACTTGGCTTCGACAAAGGCCGACAGCGGCACCATCTTGCCTGCGTTGTTGCGCACATTGATCTTCATCAGGTCGGCCACCTGGCTGCGCTGGTCGCCTTCGGCCTGCACCACCACCCGCTGCATACGGCCCTGATTGGGGAAGTCATTGACATACGCAGAACCGATCGCCGAGGAGAGCACATTGCCGACGTCGGCAAACGACACGCCCAGGGCGTTGGCCTGCTTGCGGTCGACTTCCAGCTGCACTTGCGGTGCTTCGGCCAGGGCGCTTTCACGCACGTTGGCAAGAATCGGGCTTTTCGCCGCAGCGTCCAGGAGTTCGGTACGCGCGGCCATCAACCCGGCATGGCCGACGCCGCCACGGTCCTGCAAGCGGAACTCGAACCCGCTGGAGGTGCCGAGGCCGTCCACCGGCGGTGGCAGAATCGCGTAGGCAATCGCATCCTTGAGGTCGCCAAAGGCCATGTTGGCGCGGTCGGCAATCGACGCTGCCGAATCATCACTGCCGCGTTCCGACCAGTCCTTGAGCGTGGTAAATGCCAGCGCCGCGTTCTGTCCGGAGCCGGAGAAACTGAAGCCCATGATCATGGTGGTGTCACCCACCCCAGGCTCGCCTGCGTTGTGCGCTTCGATCTGTTCGGCCACCTGCACCGTGCGGTTCTTGCTGGCACCCGGCGGCAGCTGGATATCGGTGATGGTGTAGCCCTGGTCTTCCACCGGCAGGAACGAGGAGGGCAGGCGGCTGAACAACAGCCCCATGCCCACCAGCAATACCAGGTAGATCAGCAGGTAGCGGCCGCTGCGCTTGAGGGCATAGGCCACCCAACCTTCATAGCGATTGGTGAGTTGGTCAAAGCGCTTGTTGAACCAGCCGAAGAAACCACCCTTGGCATGGTGCTCGCCCTGGGCAATCGGCTTGAGCAAGGTGGCGCACAGGGCCGGAGTCAAGGTCAGGGCCAAGAACGCCGAGAACAGGATCGAGGTGGCCATCGACAGCGAGAACTGCTGGTAGATCACCCCCACAGAACCGGGCATGAACGCCATCGGCAGGAACACCGCCACCAGCACCAGGGTGATACCGACGATGGCACCGGTGATCTGGCCCATGGCTTTTTTCGTCGCGTCCTTGGGTGACAAGCCCTCGGTGGCCATGATGCGTTCGACGTTTTCCACCACCACAATGGCATCGTCCACCAGGATGCCGATGGCCAATACCATGCCGAACATGGTCAGCACGTTGATCGAGAAGCCCAGCAACAGCATGGTGGCAAAAGTGCCCATCAACGCAATTGGCACTACCAGCGTGGGGATCAGGGTGTAGCGCACGTTCTGCAGGAACAGGAACATCACCGCAAACACCAGCGCCATGGCCTCAAGCAAGGTGTAGACCACCTTGGTGATCGAGACCTTGACGAACGGCGAGGTGTCGTAGGGGATCTTGTATTCCACATTGGCCGGGAAGTAGCGCGACAGTTCGTCCATCTTCGCCCGCACCAGGGTCGCGGTGCTCAGCGCGTTGGCGCCCGGCGACAGCTGCACGCTGACGGCGGTGGAGGGCTTGCCGTTCAGACGGGTTGAGAACTGGTATTCCTGGCTGCCGACTTCCACGCGCGCCACATCGCCGATGCGCACGGTGGAGCCGTCGGGGTTGGCCTTGAGGACAATGTCGGCGAACTCCGCCGGGGTCGACAATTGCCCCTTGACCAGGATCGCCGCAGTGATTTCCTGGGTGTTGGTGCCCGGCAAGTCACCAATGCTGCCTGCCGAGACCTGGGCGTTCTGCGCACTGATTGCAGCGTTGACGTCCGCTGGCGTGAGGTTGAAACCGATCAGCTTCTGCGGGTCGATCCAGATACGCATCGCCCGCTCGGCGCCATACAACTGGGCCTTGCCGACGCCGTCCAGGCGCTTGAGCTCGTTCATCACGTTGCGCGCCAGGTAGTCGCTGAGCGCAACGTCGTCGAGCTTGCCGTCGTTGGAGGTCAGGGTCACCAGCAGCAGGAAGCCGGCGGAGACCTTTTCCACCTGCAAGCCTTGCTGGGTCACGGCCTGGGGCAGGCGCGGCTCGACGACCTTGAGGCGGTTCTGCACATCCACCTGGGCCATTTCCGGGTCGGTGCCCGGCTGGAAGGTCGCGGTGATCGTCGCCGAGCCCAGGCTGCTCTGGGATTCGAAATACAGCAGGTGATCAGCGCCGTTGAGCTCCTGCTCAATCAGGCTGACCACGCTTTCGTCCAGGGTCTGGGCAGAGGCACCCGGGTACACCGCGTAGATTTCCACCTTCGGTGGCGCGACGTTGGGGTACTGGGCCACCGGCAACTGCGGGATGGCCAGGAAGCCGGCCAGCAGGATAAACAGGGCCACCACCCAGGCGAAAATCGGGCGGTCAATAAAGAACTGCGGCATGACGGGTTATTCCTTTACGAGCGGGCTGTCGTCCACTTCAACTTTTTCGCCGGGGCGTGCATGTTGCAGGCCCTCGACGATAATGCGGTCGCCGGGCTTGAGGCCGCTGCTGACAATCCAGCGATCTTCGATCACCGCGCCCAATTCCACCGGCTGCTGGCTGACGGTCTGCTCGGCGTCCAGCAGCAACACCATCGGGATGCCGGCGCTGTCACGGGTGATGGCACGTTGCGGCACGCTGATGCCTTGCTTGTCCACGGCCTGCTCCAGGCGCACCCGTACAAAGCTGCCGGGCAACAGGTCCAGATCCGGGTTGGGGAACTCGCTGCGCAAAATGATCTGCCCGGTGCCCGGGTCAACGCTGATCTCGGCGAACAGCAGTTTGCCCGGCAACGGGTACAGGCTGCCGTCGTCCTGGATCAGGGTGGCCTTGGCCTGGTCCTGGCCGACCTGTTTCAGGCTGCCGGCACGAAAGGCGCGGCGCAGGTCGTTCAACTCGCGGGTGGACTGGGTGAGGTCGGCGTGGATCGGGTCCAGTTGCTGGATGATCGCCAGCGGCGTGGCTTCGTTCTGGCCGACCAGCGCGCCTTCGGTCACCAGGGCACGGCCGATGCGCCCGGAAATCGGCGCGGTCACGGTGGCATAGCCCAGGTTCAGCCTGGCGCGCTCGACGGCAGCCTTTTGCGCAGCAACCTCTGCGTTGGTCTGGCGCAGGGCGGCGCGGGCGTTGTCGTATTCCTGGCCGCTGATGGCGTTGCCTTCAACCAACTGGCTGTAGCGCTGCTCTTGCAGGCGGGCCTGGAACGCATTGGCTTGGGCCTTGCTCAGGTTGGCCTGGGCGCTGTCCAGGTCAGCCTTGAAGGGCGCCGGGTCGATGCGGAACAGCACGTCGCCCTGTTTCACATCGTGACCTTCCTTGAACACACGCTGCATGACCACACCGGCCACTCGGGCACGCACTTCGGCAATGCGCGGCGCGGCGATACGCCCGCTCAGTTCGCTGGTAATGGACAGGGGCTTGGCCTGCAGGGTTTCGATGCGCACTTTGGCCAGGGGCATTTCCGGCGCCTCGTCTGCAGACTGACCACACGCGCTCAGCGCCAGTGTGAGGGCCAACAGGCAAAACGGCGCAAATAGATTCTTCGACATGCTCTTATCCCAATATTGACTGGCGCATCCTAAAGTCACCTGCGCCGTGGTGCTGTGAAGCTGTGTAGGTCGTGTGTGAAGAAGTGTAAGGTACGGCGCGCGTGGCGTCGGGGGCGTATATCCTTGCACAACCTTGCTTACAATGAAGATCAAATGTGGGAGGGAGCAAGCCCCTTCCCACATGGGATTTGTGTACGACTTATCAGTGTATTTTCTGGAAACACCCTATGCCCAACATCCTTCTGGTCGAAGACGACGCCGCACTCTCCGAGCTGATCGCCAGCTACCTGGAACGCAATGGCTATCACGTCAGTGTGCTCAGCCGTGGCGACCACGTACGCGAACGTGCGCGTCTCAACCCGCCGGACCTGGTGATCCTCGACCTGATGTTGCCGGGCCTCGACGGCCTGCAAGTCTGCCGCCTGCTGCGCGCCGACTCGGCGGGCCTGCCGATCCTGATGCTGACCGCCCGCGACGACAGCCACGACCAGGTGCTGGGCCTGGAAATGGGGGCCGACGATTATGTGACCAAACCCTGCGAGCCGCGCGTGCTGCTGGCCCGGGTGCGCACGCTGCTGCGCCGTAGCAGTCTGTCCGAGCCCCAGGTGGCCAACGACCGGATCATCATGGGCAACCTGTGCATCGACTTGTCGGAACGCACCGTCACCTGGCGCGAGCAGGCGGTGGAGCTGTCCAGCGGCGAATACAACCTGCTGGTGGTACTGGCGCGCCACGCCGGTGAAGTGCTCAGCCGCGACCAGATCCTGCAACGCCTTCGCGGCATCGAGTTCAACGGTACCGATCGCTCGGTGGACGTGGCCATTTCCAAGTTGCGGCGCAAGTTCGACGACCACGCCGGCGAGGCGCGCAAGATCAAGACCGTGTGGGGCAAGGGTTATCTGTTCAGCCGCTCCGAGTGGGAATGCTGAACCATGTTCCGTGTGCTGCTACGCCTCTACCTGATCACTATCGTCACCTACAGTGCAGCCATCTTTCTGATCCCCAAGCTGGTGATCCAACTGTTCGAACACCGCTACATGGACTACAACATCGAACAGTCCCGTGGCCTGCAAAAGCTGATGGTCAAGCAATACCAGCGCGCACCGGTGGAGCACTGGTCCCAGGTGACCGACCAGTTGAGTCGCGATTTTGCGCCATTGAAGGTTGAACTGTTGCTGCGCCAGGACGCTCGCTATACGCCGCAGGAAGAACAACTGCTGGAGCAAGGCAAGTCGGTGATCCGCCTGGGCGAGTGGGGCTGGATGGAAGAAATCAGCTCGCCGATCAACCAGCAGTTCGCGGTCAAGCTGACCATTCCGCCGGACCCGCTGGACATGAACCTGCTGTACTGGTCGATGAACGTGCTGATCGGCGCGGCGCTGCTGGCGTGCCTGCTGGTGTGGCTGCGCCCGCACTGGCGTGACCTGGAGCGCCTCAAAAGCACCGCCGCGCTGTTGGGCAAGGGCCACCTTGGAGAGCGCACGCGCCTTCCGCCCAGCTCCAGCATCGGCAGCCTGGCGACGGTGTTCGACACCATGGCCGACGATATCGAGCACCTGCTGAACCAGCAGCGCGACTTGCTCAATGCGGTCTCCCATGAACTGCGCACACCGCTCACCCGCCTGGATTTCGGCCTGGCGCTGGCGCTCTCCGAAGACTTGCCCCAGGCCAGTCGCGAGCGTCTGCAAAGCCTGGTGGCGCATATTCGCGAGCTGGATGAACTGGTGCTGGAATTGCTGTCCTACAGCCGCCTGCAAAATCCTGCGCAATTGCCCGAACGGGTCGAGGTGGCGCTCGATGAGTTTATCGACAGCGTGCTGGGCAGCGTCGACGACGAGCTGGAAAACCCCGAGATTGTCATCGACGTGGCGCTCGACTGCACCGTGGAGCGCTTCAGCCTCGACCCGCGCCTTACCGCCCGCGCCTTGCAGAACCTGCTGCGCAACGCGACGCGCTATTGCGACAAACGCATTCAGGTGGGGGTCAAGGTGTGTCCCAACGGCTGCGAAATCTGGGTGGACGACGACGGCATCGGCATACCGATGGACCAGCGCGAGCGCATCTTCGAACCGTTCTACCGCCTGGACCGCAGCCGCGACCGTGCCACCGGCGGCTTCGGCCTGGGCCTGGCGATCAGCCGACGTGCCCTGGAGGCCCAGGGCGGCACCTTGACAGCCCTGGCCTCGCCTCTGGGCGGAGCGCGGTTTCGGGTGTGGTTGCCCAGCGCAAGCTGATCAGAGCACTTTGACCGCGCGGCCGATGGCCTGGATCGGCCCGGTCGGTTTACCGGTCGGCGAGCCACGCGGGTCTTCCAGGGTCAGCTCGAACAGCTGGTTGGGCGCAAGCGGCGGCAGCTTGTCCAGCGGTACCGAGAGCGTTTGCCCTGGCTTGACCAGCCCCAACGACACCGGAGCCTGCCAGCCATCGCCTTTGGTCCAGAACTGCAGGGCTTTGTCGTTCGGTACTTCCATTACGCCTAGCGGAATCAGTTGGATCTGTTGGTCATGGCTGGCCTGGATCACCCAACCGGGTGTCTGGCTCTGTGGCGCAACCAACACCACCACAAACGTCGAGTCGGCTACGGGCGGGCGGGTCAGCAACAGTGCGGCCAACACCAGTGTGGTCACCAAACCTGCGCCAGCCAATCCACGCCAGAGCGACAGCAGGTTCCACCAAGGCACGCCGGCATCCTGGTTCGCCGTGCTGTGTTCAATGCGCCGCCACAGCTGTGCGGATGGCGGCACGGGCTCGGCCAAGGCGGTCAGTGGGAGCAGACGCTGTTCCCAGGCATCCACCGCCGCACGCAGCTCGCTGTCATGTTTCAAGCGTTGCTCGACCTCGGCGCGTTGGTTGGCGGGCAGGGTGCCCAGCACGTATTCGCTGGCGAGTTCATCCAGTGGGTTGCTCATGCCATGCACTCGCGCAGCGCGACGAGGCTCCGTTTGATCCAGGCTTTGACGGTGCCCAGGGGCGTGTCCAGTTTCCGGGCGATTTCGTTGTGGGAATAACCGTCGACATAGGCGTGAAGAATGCACGTGCGACGGGTCGGGTCGAGTTGTTCCAGGCAGTTGTACACCTGGCCTTCTCGGGCGCTGAATTCGAAGCTGTCATTGGCGGCGGCGAGCTGCTCGTGTTCATCGCTCAATGCCACTTCCCGGTAGTGATTGCGCACGGCATTGAGCGCCAGGTGCCGGGTGATGCTGAACACCCAGCCCCGTGCCGAACCGCGGCTTGGGTCGAAACTGCCAGCGCCGCGCCAGACCTTGATAAACGCGTCATGCACGACATCTTCGGCCAGGGCTTTGTCACGCACAATGCGCAACGCCACGCCGAGCAAGCGGCTGCTGTCCTCGGCATAGAGTTGGCGCAAGGCGCGTTGGTCGCCACGGGCACATGCCGCCAGGCAGGCTTGATAATCAAACAAACACGGCATCCTTAAAATGGCTGAGTCCTGTGGCGAGCGCACTCGCCACAGACAGCGTAGCCGAGTTTGCTCAGTTGGCCGCCCAGAAGATGTAGTCGGCCTGATACTTCACCACAGCCTGCTGGCCTTTGTTCGCCACCGTGCATTCGCTGCTAGGCGCCACACCGCCTTTGAGGGCGACCCGCTGGATGTAACTCACCCCGCTCATGGCACCTTTACCTTCAGCCGGGTTGGCCTTGACCAGTTGATAGGGCAGGTTGCCTGCACTTGAAGGTGCTACCGCCAGTTGGGTACCGGTGATTTTCGAGCCGTCCTGGGCTTGCCAGGTGGCGGGCGGGCCGAAGTAGCTGCCCACCGGCTTGCCGCTGCGGTCATTCAACACGGCTTTGGGGCCGACAAAGAACCACTCGGTCTGGCCGACGGCGTTGGCTTTGTCACGGCATTCGTAGGTGATTTCGCCGACCCCGGTGGTTTCCATCGTAATCTTGTGCCCGTCGGGCACCTTGATACTTTCAGGCAAGCCGGTCTGGGAGAAAACCGCAGGCGCGGCGGTGAGTGCAGCCGCGAAGCAGAACAGTGTTTTAGCGTTCATGGGTAGTGCTCCATTTGAGTAAAACAGCGGGGTGACTGCAAGGACTACACGCGACACGCCCGATTGGATGCACCGGTTAGAAAATAAACTTCAGAGGGCGCACACTGTGCGCCCGCACCCGCCCTATGAGGCGACACGCCGCGTTTTCATACAGGGCGTTGGCGCGAAGCCTTCACGGGTGAGTACTTTTCCGCACCTGAAATGAGCTGTTTTGCGTATCAGCATGTGGCAACCCCAGGAAGTGATCATGGAACGCTTCCTGTCGGTAAGCTTCATCGCGGCGCTACCAGCCGCGCAAAAGGCCACGGCGACCGAGCCATTGTGCGAGTTGATCGACACACACACAGCGCTGCGTGGGCGTGACACTGTAGCGTTCCGGTATCAGACCCAGCCCTATGTCTGCCATCGTCTGGCAGAAAAGGCATAAAGTCAGATCATATTGATATAAGTGGTTATAAGAAAAATCGCTATCCTGCGCCCAGAAATTTATAAGGCCGCAGGTAGCTGTAATGGATGTGGGTAATATTGGTTTCGTGGTTGCCGGCCTGATCGTTGGTTTTATCGTCGGCATGACCGGTGTCGGTGGAGGCTCCCTGATGACGCCGATTCTGTTGTGGTTCGGTATCAATCCGGCCACGGCGGTGGGCACTGACTTGCTGTATGCCGCCATCACCAAGTCCGGTGGTGTGCTGGTGCACAGCAAGAACCGCAACATCGACTGGACCATCACTGGCTGGCTGACCTTGGGCAGTGTGCCGGCGGTGCTTTTGACGTTGTGGTTCCTGGCCAGCCTGCACACCGACCCCAGCGCGATGAATGCGGTGATCAAGCAGGCGCTGGGCTTTGTGCTGTTGCTGACCGCATTGGCGATCCTGTTCAAGAAAAGCCTGTTGGCCTTTGCTCAGCGACATGCCGGTGATGACTACCACATGCGCCCGCGCAACCTGAACGCCCTGACCGTGGTGACCGGCGCGGTCCTTGGCACCATGGTAGCCCTGACGTCCATTGGCGCCGGGGCCCTCGGCACGGTGGCGCTGTTTATCCTCTACCCATTCCTGGCCACGCGGCGTCTGGTCGGCACCGAAATCGCCCATGCCGTGCCCCTGACCCTGGTGGCGGGCCTGGGCCACGCGAGCATGGGCAATATGGACTGGCATCTGCTGGGCTTCTTGCTGATGGGCTCGTTGCCGGGGATCTACTTCGGCAGCCATATGACCGGCAAGATCTCCGACAGCGTGTTACGCCCGTGCCTGGCGGTCATGTTGATGGCGGTGGGGTACAAGCTGGCGTTCTGAGCCGCATGTGCTCCACATGTGGGAGGGGGCTTGCTCCCGATGGCTGCCTCAGGGCCGACCAGGATGTTGGATTAGACCGAGTACATATCCGTTATTTAGGTAACGGCTGATATTGGTTCCGCTTTTACAGCGGCTCACTTTTGAAAAGAGCGCAAAAGTAAGCAAAACGCTCTTGCCCCACCACTCGGCACCTCGCTTTGGCTCGGTGTGCCCGTAATCCGCCATGGATTTGGGGGGCCGCCGCCACGCGCCATCCATGGCGCGGGGCGGCTAAACCGGCATCCCTGCCGGTTTACCCCCCAAATCCCTGTCGAATTCCGGCCAGCGTGGTTTGACGGGGCGCCTAAGATCAAGATCAAGAGCGGCTCGCTTCGCATCGTGGTTACGGTCGGCAGCTACAAAGTTGTGTAGATACCTATGCCCCGATAGCGGTAGTTCAGCCAAGGAATTGGATACTGACCCACCGCTATCGGGAGCAAGCCCCCTCCCACAGTTTGACCCAGATCAACTTCAGGCCTTCGCCGGGCCGTTGCCGATTTGCCACACAAACGGTGGCTCTGTCCCGTTGATCACCCAGTCGCCCACGATCCGCGCCTTGTAGATCACCGGATTGTGCGAAGACACCGTCCGTGCGTTGCGCCAATGCCGGTCCAGCGCCTTGCCTTGGCGCACATCCGAGGCCCCTAAGGCGTTGAACAATTGGCTGGTGGCACGCTGGATCAAATCCGAAACCACCACTTGCGCCGTCGCCGACTCAATCTCAGCCGCCACATTGGCTTCGCGTTCGGCCACGTCATTGCCGCCAAAGCGCGCCAGATAAGCCTGTTGCGCCGGCACTGCGGCCTTCAACGCGCTGGCCTGGGCGGCGTATACCAACGCGGCGACTTCGCCCACCACCTGTTGCACCTGCGCATCCTGGCTGACGTGCGTTGCATTGCCATGGCTGTAGATGCGCCGGCGGTTGCGCACCTGGTGGGCCACGTCGCTGAGCGCAGCGCGACCGATACCGGCCAGTGTCGCCAGCAACACCAGTTGGTAGAACGCAGTCTGGTATTTGAAGCGGGTGGCAAAGTCGATCAGGTTTTCAGTTTCCACCACCGCGTCGGTAAACCGAGAGGTGCCGCTGCCGGTGGTGCGCTGGCCAAAACCGTCCCAGTCATCGCTCTGCACCACGCCTGGCTGATGGGTGCGGGTGGCGGCAATCACGGCGGCGCCGGTGTCGCTGCGTTGGGCGTAAACATCGATCCAGTCCGAGAACAGGCTGCCGGTGCTGTAGAACTTTTCGCCGTTGAGTTTCCAGCGGTCGCCGTCGGGGCTGACCTGGGTTACCACCTCACCGATGGCCACCGAGCCGATTTCGGTCCAGGCGCAGCCGACGATATCGCCATCGACAAAACGCTTGAACCACAGATCACGGCTTGCGCCGGGTGGCGCATTCAGGCGGTCTTCGGCAAATGCGAAGTGCCCGCGCAGGGCCTGGGGCACGTTGGAATCAGCCGCCGCCAGTTCAATCAGCAGTTCAAACAACTGCGGCAGTGACGCGCCATCGCCGCCGTATTCCACCGGCACGCGCACCGCGCCAAAGCCAGCGTCCTTGAGCCATTTAATGGGTTGGTGGGGCAGTGTGCGGCTATGCTCGCGCTCAACCGCACCCTCGGCGATGCGCTGGAAGATCGGCCGAAAACGTGCGGCCAGCGCAGGGTAATCGGCGCCGGTAGACAGCGGGTTGATGACCTGATGTTCAGTCATGGGTAGGGCTCCTGGCAGTGATCGAATGTGCTGGAGATTGCACAGTTCGTGCCGGGACTTTGCTCCCCTGTTTGCGGTGCGAGAGGGTGATTGGGTGTTGCTCCTGCAACAGCAGATCGACAAACCGCTGCGATCGGTGACATTGCCGGCAGGCTGATCAGATATCCGATTTTTTAACGCAGCGCCCATGGCGCGGGCATTTGCGGGTGACTGGCACGCTTGCTGCGTAAGCTACATGACATCCATTTGTGCGAGGTACCGTCCGATGAGTCAGCAAGCCGTGAAATTTGCCTATTGGGTGCCCAACGTCAGCGGTGGGCTGGTGGTCAGCAAGATCGAACAGCGCACTCACTGGGGCATCGACTACAACCGCAAACTGGCGCAGTTGGCCGAAGCCGCAGGCTTTGAATACGGCCTGACCCAGATTCGCTTCACCGCCGGTTATGGCGCCGAAAACCAGCATGAGTCCGTGGCGTTCAGCCATGCTTTGCTGGCGGCGACCACCACGCTCAAAGTGATCGCGGCGATCCTGCCAGGTCCCTGGCAACCGGCGTTGGCGGCCAAGCAATTGGCGACCATCGACCAGCTCACCAACGGCCGTATTGCGGTGAATATCGTCAGTGGCTGGTTCAAGGGCGAGTTCCAGGCCATTGGCGAACCCTGGCTGGAGCACGATGAGCGCTACCGTCGTTCAGAAGAATTCATCCGCGCCCTCAAAGGCATCTGGACCCAGGACGATTTCACCTTCAAGGGCGATTTCTATCGTTTCAACAACTACACCCTCAAGCCCAAGCCATTGGGCCAGCCAGAGGTTTTCCAGGGGGGTAGTTCACGGGCGGCACGGGACATGGCGGCGCGGGTCTCGGACTGGTACTTCACTAACGGCAACACCCCCGAAGGCATCAAGGCCCAGGTCGATGATATCCGCGCCAAGGCCGCTGCCAATCACCATTCGGTTAAGGTCGGCGTGAACGCCTTTGTGATCGCCCGCGACACCGAAGAAGAAGCCCGGGCCGTGCTGGCGGAAATCATCGACCAGGCCGACCCGGAAGCGGTCAACGCCTTTGGTGATGCCGCCAAGCAGGCGGGCAAGGCTTCGCCGGAAGGCGAGGGCAACTGGGCCAAGTCCAGCTTCGAAGACCTGGTGCAGTACAACGATGGCTTCAAGACCAACCTGATTGGCACCCCGCGGCAGATCGCCGAACGCATTGTCGCGCTCAAGGCCGTGGGCGTGGACCTGGTGCTCGCGGGCTTTCTGCATTTTCAGGAGGAGGTGGAGTACTTCGGCAAACGTGTTTTGCCGCTGGTGCGTGAGCTGGAAGCCACGGCCGATGCAGGCGCGAGCGGTTTTTCCAGGCACAAGGCAGCTGTGTGATCTTCGTAGTAGTCGTCGACCCAGGCAAAGCGCCGATAGCCATTGCGCTCATACAGGGAGAGTGCGCCGGGGTTGTCGGTGCGCACTTGCAGACGCAGGTACGCGCAATCGTTGGCCAGGGCGCAGGCTTCGATGTGCTCCAGTAACTGATGGCCCAGACCGATGCCTCGAGCGTGCTCGGCAATGGCGATGGAATACAAGCGCGCCAGCCGGGCGCCACGACGAAACAGCACCAGCCCATAGCCGAGCAGTTCACCGTGCTGTTGCACAAGCCACAACTGGCCATTGGCCCGGCTGATCATCCAGCGCAGACTGCGCGAAGACAGCCGATCACTGCTGAAACACTGCTGCTCCAACGCCACTAATGCAGGCACATCGTCGAGGGTTGCAACGCGAAAGAAAAGAGCCATAAGACCACCGTAAAAGTTGCGTAACGAAACGGGACTTCCCTAAAAGATCGTGCTTAATAGAAAAGGTCGAGTTCTCTAAAGCGGATCAACTATTATGTCGGCGGTACAAGGTCATTGGCGTCAAGTATCCGAGCAAACAGTTGCGGCGACAATAACGTCCAACGGTTATTTTTCCGCGCCACCCCGAAGTTCGAGCCAAGTGGTGATTATTGTCGAGCGCAAGGAAGATTGGGCCTCCTATTTTCCCAGCGAGGATATCGTCACCGCCCAGGAGTACCTGGAGCAGACCCGGGAAAACGAAACAGGCAAGCGCGTACAGGTAATCAACCTGTGCCGCAGCTACAAGTACCTGGGGCACGGCTACTACTGCTCGTTGCTGGCCGAGGCGCGTGGGCACAAGGTGATTCCATCGGTGCGCACCATCAGCGAACTGACCAGGAAAGCCCTGTATGGCCTGTCTCTGGATGATCTGGACAAAAGCCTGGAAAAGGCCCTGAGTCATCATCTCTACAGCAATACCGAAGGCTTTACCCTGACACTGTATTTCGGTCGGACCACGATAGAACCTTTGCAGGAGTTAGCGCGCCAGTTGTTTGAAACCTTTCCCTGTCCGATCTTGTTAGTTGAATTCCGTCAACATAACGGCTGGCATATCGAAGGCGTTAAGTCTGGCGTATTGCACAAGTTACGCGACGATCAGGAAGACCAATTCGCCCACGCCCTCGACAACTTCAGTCGCAAGGTCTGGCGTCAGCCGCGCTCACGTCGGTTGGCCCGTTATGACCTGGCAATTCTTCACGATCCTCAGGAGCAACTGCCTCCGTCCAACCCCCGCGCCCTGGAAAATTTCATACGGGTCGGCAAGGGCCTGGGCATTGATGTGGAGTTGATCGAGCGCAAGGATTACGCGCGCCTGGCCGAGTACGACGCCTTGCTCATCCGTGAGACTACCAGCGTCGATAACCATACCTACCGTTTCGCCAAGAAAGCCGAAAGCGAGGGGCTGGTGGTGATGGATGACCCCGCATCGATCCTGCGCTGCACCAACAAGGTCTATCTCACCGACCTGCTGAACAGCCATCAACTGGGCATGCCGGCCACCGAGATTCTTTACAAGGAGCGGCCGCAAGATTTCGAGCGCGTCGGCGAGCGCCTGGGTTTCCCACTGGTGTTGAAGATCCCCGATGGCTGTTTCTCCCGAGGGGTGATAAAGGTCGAAAGCCAGGCGGCGTTGCTCAAGGCCACGGCCGAGCTGTTCGAGCATTCGGTACTGCTGCTGGCCCAAGAGTTCTTCTACACCGAATACGACTGGCGCATCGGCGTGCTCAACCGTAAACCGATTTTCGCCTGCCAGTACTTCATGTCCAAGGGGCATTGGCAGATCTACAACCACAAGGCCATTGGCCAGGCCGTCAACGGTGAGTGTCGCACCCTGGCGGTCCACGAAGCGCCAAAAGCCGTGGTGGAACTGGCAGTGAAGACTGCCAACCTGATCGGCGACGGCCTCTATGGCGTGGACCTCAAGCAGTCCGGCGACAAAGTGGTGGTGATTGAGGTCAACGACAACCCCAACCTGGATGCGGGCATCGAAGATGCCTACCTGCAGGACGATCTGTATGGCTTGGTGCTGGAGGAGTTTGTGCGCCGCCTGGAGCTTAAACGCCAGGGTCAGGTGTGGTAACAATCAAGCAGACCGCTGAAACTCGCGGTTGCCAGGGCAGGAAGGCGAGCAACCTTTACCTGCCGTCGGACGGTTGATTCGATGCCAGTTAAACCGACATCCGGTTATGTTCAGGTTGTCCGCCGGAGTCTATAAATACCGTTCCCAGATGGGAATATAACGACGTTCATGATTCAGGCTCGCAACGTTGGGCCTGAAGCAGTTCCGTTGATGGAGCAGTTCAGCGTCACATTTGTGAGTGCACGTCTCTTTAATGGATTTAAGGAGACACGACATGACTGACTTAATAACTTTTGCCCTGCCTGAAGCTGTAACTGATAGCAAGGCCGATCGCCAATTGGGCCGAGCGCTCATAGATGCTTGGCGCAAAGACGGTATTTTTCAGATCAGCATCCATGACGAACAGGACCAGAAGGTCAAGCGCGCCATGGCAGCCAGCAAGGCTTTTTTCAAACTGCCCCGGGAAGAGAAGTCGCGCTTAGTCAGCAGTCTTACCTATGCAGGGTATGTTGCTTCTGGCGAAGAGGTCACGGCTGGCGAGCAGGATCAATCGGAAATTTTCACCATTTGCAAAGATCTGCCACTGGAGGATCAGCGCGTCGTAGACGGCTGGCCGTGCCACGGTCCCGTGCCATGGCCCAATGACGAATACCGCGACAGCATGAAAGCCTTCCTGGAGGAATTGGGTGACACGGGCGAAAAGTTGTTGAAGCTGGTGGCACTCGGACTGGGATTGGAAATAAATGCTTTGACGCAGCTTAGCCAGGATGGCTGGCACCATATGCGTGTTCTGCGTTTCCCTGCCGAGTCGGCGCAAACCTGCCGAGGTATTGGGGCCCATACCGACTACGGCATGCTGGTGATCGCTACTCAGGATGAGGTGGGAGGTTTGTATATTCGGCCTCCGGTCGACGGCGAACATCGCAAGCGCAACTGGTTGCCTGACGAAAGCACTGCAGGTTTATTCGAAAACGACGAGCCCTGGACGTTCGTGAAACCGGTACCGCGCGTGTTCACAGTGTTTCCGGGTGATATTTTGCAATTCATGACCGATGGACTTCTGCTCTCGACGCCTCACAAGGTCAAGCTAAACTCACGTGAGCGTTTTGCCATGGCCTACTTTCACGAGCCGAGTTTCAGCGTTTCAGCCAAGCCATTATTCAGTCAGAGCTGTACTGAACGTATTCATTACGGCACACATTTCACCAACATGTTTATGCGTTGCTATCCGCAACGGATAACGACCCAGTGCATTCTCAAGGAGAATCGCTTGAGCCACTTGGAAGGTATTAGTCTGGCCCACGCGCACCCTTGAGTTCGTTACGCTCCCGAGCGGGTAGGCCGCTCGGGAGACTTTTCAATGGCCGATCAGCGCCCATTGCTCAAGGTAGTGATTCCACCGGTTCTGCATCAGTTTGTTTTTGCAACGTGAGCACCTCAAACCCGTCCGCCGTCACTGCCACAGTATGTTCCCACTGCGCCGACAGACTGTTGTCCTTGGTCACCACCGTCCAGCCATCCTTGAGACTGCGCGTCTTGGCGCCGCCCTGGTTGAGCATGGGCTCCACGGTAAACACCATACCTTCGCGCAGAACGAGGCCGGTGCCAGGGCGGCCGAAGTGCAGGATCTGTGGCTCTTCATGCATCTGTTTGCCGATGCCATGGCCGCAGTATTCACGCACCACGCTGTAGCCGTTGGCCTGGGCGTGACTCTGAATCGCATGACCGATATCACCCAGGCGAGCGCCGGGCTTGACCTGGCGGATGCCAGCCCACATCGCCTCGAAGGTCATTTCCACCAGGCGTTTGGCCTTGGGCGCCACGTTACCGATCATGTACATCTTGCTGGAGTCGGCAATGAAACCGCCTTTTTCCAGGGTGATGTCGATGTTGATGATGTCGCCGTCCTTGAGGAACTGCGTGGCGCTTGGCATGCCATGGCACACCACTTCGTTGATCGAGGTGTTGATGCAAAAGGGGTAGTCGTACTGACCCAGGCTGGCGGGGCGGGCCTTGAGTTCGTGGCGGATGAAGGCTTCGACGGCGCTGTCCAGCTCAAGAGTGGAGAGGCCGGCGGCGACATAACCGTCGAGCATGTCGAACACCTGGGCCAGCAGGCGCCCCGACTCTCGCATCACGGCCAGTTGGGCGGCAGTCTTGATCATCAGCTGCGCCCCCGGATCAGGTCGGGCTTGTCCAGCAACAACTTGTTGATCAGCTCGTTGTAGGGCAGGTGCGGGTTGAGCTCGGCGAGCAGGCCGATCTTGATCCAGAACTCGGCCTGGGCGTTGATGGAGCGGTCCATGGCGGCGCTGGCCAGGCGAAGCTGTTCGTGCAGTTGGTCGGTGATTTTGACGATGCCCATGAGGTTCACTGTGTAGGTTTGATATACAAAGCGTATACGTTTCGTATGCTTTGCGTAAACCCCTGGTTCAAATGAGGCGCGCGATAGTTGCGACATGTTGCCGAAAAGAGCGTCGACACAGGTTGCTGTTTGAACTGACATGCAGGGTTAAACGTTTAATCGCAGTGGTTCGACGATTATTTAAAGGCTGCAATCGGCTTCATATTAATCGGCAGGTCGCTTATGAAGAAAAGTTACAACAATGCTGAGATTTGCCGAGTAGGCTGGGTGAGTACAGGCGTCTGCCAGGGTTGGCAAGACGGGGCAGGCTAGCGCCTGCCAGCCCATAAAAACTGATTGGCAGTCTCAAAAAAGGAGAGGTTGGCCATGCTTTCGGAACTGGAACTTCGCAGCATTATTGAAGGAAGTTTTCTGCCTAAACGGTGCGAATGCACCAAAGCCGAGGATGCTTCGTTGACGATCAAGGTGTATGACGACCGCGACCGTGACCGGGTGGACTTGGAAGTCAAAGGTATAAACGCCGACAAACTCGACAGCAGTCGAGCCATTTGCAACCTGATCGCCGGTTTGCGTGAAGACCTCAAGCACACCCAGACCCACACCCTGCGTCGAGCAGGAGGGCGCGGTTATTTCTAGTTAAGCCTTGAATTCAAGTTGACCCAGGGCCTGGCATTCGCCAGGCCCATTGTTATGCGCGTCAGCCCAGCTGATGACGGTACGGCAGGTCGGGGCCGGTCTTGGTACAGGTCAACGCGGCAGCCCGAATCGCAAAGCCGAGCATGTTATCAATCTGCACGCGCGTGAGCTGTTGCAGGCCAGTCACTGAGTCAAGCTGATGCTCGGTCAGCCAGGCAATCAACGCGGCCTGGAAGGTGTCGCCGGCGCCCACAGTGTCAGCCATCACCACCTTGACTGCCGGCGCCGACCAGTTGCCGTGCTGACGGCTGAATACGCTGGCGCCATCGCCGCCGCGGGTGAGGAACACCAGTTGGCAGCGGTGTTGCAGCCAACCGTGCAGCACACTTTCGGGTGACTGGTCGGGGTAGAGCAGGTGCAGGTCCTCATCGCTGACCTTGATCAGGTCGGCATGTGTGACCAGTTCGGCGACGCGATCACGCCATAGTTGGATGTCCGGCTGCGGGTTAAGGCGCACGTTAGGGTCCAGGCTGATCAGGCGCTTGCCGCTTTCGCGCTTGACCAGCGCCAGCAGGGTGTCCCCAATCGGTTGCACCACCAGTGAGAACGAGCCGATATGCAGCCCGCGCACCTCATCGCCGAGTACCGGCAAATGCGCGACTTCCAGCAACCGATCCGCACAGCCTTCGCCACGGAAGTTGTACTGCGGTGAGCCATTGGCGCCCACAGCGACCATCGACAACGTGGTCGGCGCGGCAAATTCCACCAGGAACTGCTCGCTGACCCCTTCATCTTTCAGCACCTGCAACAAGCGCCGGCCGAGGAAGTCGCTGGACAGGCCGCCGAACAACCCGGCTTCAATACCCAGGCGGCGCAGGCCCACGGCCACATTGAATGGCGAGCCCCCGGCAATCGCCTTGTAATTGACTTTGGCGGCCTGCCCGCTGGCATCCTCCTCGCTGAAAAAATCAAACAGCGCCTCACCACACACCAGATACATAGTCGTTCGCTCTTAAAGGGATGCCACGTGCTGTTGATAACGCTCATACGCCTGTTGATAGGCGCTGACACTCTCGGTTGCCGGCAAGGTACGGCTGGCCGGGTCGACGCTCACACATTTGTCGCACAGGCTGGCCAAGGGTTCGCCGCTCTGGCACCAGGCGGCCTGGATTGCCGCGCCCAGGGCGGCGGCTTCGCTCTGTTCGGTGCACACCACTTCGGTGTGCATGATATCGGCGACCATCTGCCGCCACACCGGGCTTTTCGAGCCGCCGCCGATCAGGCGGATGCTCTGGCTTTGCAGGCCGGTCTGGCGCAGCAGGTCAAGGCCATAGCGCAGGCCGAAGGTGGTGCCCTCAACCACGGCGCGGCACAGGTTGGCGCGGGTCAGGTTGGTCATGGTCAGGCCGTGCAGGCTGCCGGTGGCGTGGGGCAGGGCAGGCACGCGTTCGCCATTGAGAAACGGCAGCATGCAAACCCCGTCGGCGCCAATGGGGGCTTGTTCGACCAAGGCGTTGAACGCCTGCAAGTCGAGTTCGAACAGCTCGCGAATTACCCCGGTAGCGTTGGTCAGGTTCATGGTGCAGATCAGCGGCAGCCAGCCGCCACTGGACGAGCAAAAGGTCGCTACCGACGCCTGCGGGCTGACGTTGGGCTGGTCGGCAAACGCATACACGGTGCCTGATGAGCCCAGGCTCATGGTGATCACGCCGGGAGCGATATTGCCGGTGCCGATGGCGCCCATCATATTGTCGCCGCCGCCGCTGGACACCACGGCGTTGGGGTTGATGCCCAGGCGCTCGGCAATGGCCGGCAGGATCGTGCCCACCGCCTGGTCGGCTTCGATCAACTGCGGCAGCGCTGCCTCCAGGCGGCCGCCGGGGTCGATGTGCCTGAGCAGCGCCACATCCCAGGTGCGGCTGCGCACGTCAAAGTAACCGGTGCCCGAGGCGTCGCCGTACTCGGCGCAGGCGCGACCGGTGAGCCAGTAGTTGAGGTAGTCGTGGGGCAGCAGGATATGGGCGATGCGGGCAAATACGTCCGGGTGCTGTTCACGGGTCCAGAGCAGTTTGGAGACGGTGTAGCCCGGCGCGATGGCTACGCCCAGGCGTTCCAGGGAGCCGCTTTCGCCGCCCAGGTGTGCCAGCAGGCGCTCGTTCTCCGGCGCGGTTTCGGTGTCGCACCATAACTTGGCCGGGCGCAGCACTTCACCTTGTTCGTCCAGCAGCACCAGGCCGTGCTGCTGGCCGGAAACGCCGATGCCAAGGATGTCCTGGCCGTCCACCCCGGCTTGTTGCAGGGCGCGGTGGGTGGCTTCGGTGAAGGCGTCCAGCCATTCCTGGGTGTGTTGCTCGCGCCGGCCGTTGGCGCCGCTGATCAAGGTATGCGCGGCGGCGCCTAGGCCCAGCACCTTGCCGCTGGAGGCGTCGAGGACGATGGCCTTGGTGCCTTGAGTGCCGCAGTCGATTCCGAGGAACAGGTTTTGCTGGGTCATGATGGAGTGCTCAGCAGTATTATTTTTGGATTGGTAACCCGGTCAAGTGTGGGAGGGGGCTTGCTCCCGATGAGGGAGTGTCAGTCAAATACCTTTCTCTGACCTACCGCTATCGGGAGCAAGCCCCCTCCCACAGTTTTAATCCGGTTTGTTCAGGAGTTGTTGCAGGGTTTGGGTGACGCCTTTGTCGCGCAGGCTTGCATAGCACCGCTCAAACGCTGCCACAAACTCAGCGGACTTGGGAATAGCCGTGCCAAAAATCTCCTCTACCCCCAGCAACCGCTGGCTGATCAGTGTGTCATCACTCACCAGCCCCTGGCAGAACTCGGCCCTTGGATCGGGGATCTTGTAGCTCACGCCATTCTCATCCACCCCTTTCAAATACAAGGCCCAGGCCGCCACTACCAGCGCTGCACGCTCAGTCTCGCGGCCATCGGCAATCAAGCGATTGATGGTCGGCACGGTGAACTTGGGAAACTTCGACGAACCATCGGAACACACCCGTTCCAACTGGTCGGCAATCGCCTGGTTGGAAAAGCGCTCCACCAGCGTCTGCTTGTACGCCGTCAGGTCGATGCCCGGCACCGGCGCCAGGTTCGGCGTAACGTCCAGGTCCATGTACGCACGCATATACGCCACAAACAGCGGGTCGTTCATGGTCTCGTGGACAAACCGATAACCCTTGAGAAACCCCAGGTACGTGAGGGCCAGGTGGCTGCCGTTAAGCAGGCCGATCTTCATCTCTTCGTAAGGCGTGACGTCATCGGTGAACTGCACGCCGACCTTCTCCCAGGCCGGGCGACCGTTGACGAACTTGTCTTCCAGTACCCACTGCACAAACGGTTCGCACACCACCGGCCAGGCATCGTCGACGCCATGTTCATCATGCAGTTGCAGGCGGTGGGCGGTGCTGGTCATTGGCGTGATGCGGTCGACCATGGCGTTCGGGAAGCTCACGTTGGTTTTGATCCAGTCATGCAGCTCGGCGTTGTGTAGCGCGGCGAAGGCCAGCAGTGCCTTGCGCGTGACGGCGCCGTTGTGCGGCAGGTTATCGCAGGACATGACGGTAAATGCCGCAGTGCCGGCGGCGCGGCGTTGGGTGAGCGCTGCGCAGATAAAACCGAACACGGTTTTGGGTGTCTTGGGGTGCGCCAGGTCATGCTGGATCTGTGGCAGGTGGGCCATGAATTCGCCGTTGCTGTCATCAATGCAGTAGCCGCCCTCGGTGATGGTCAACGAGACGATGCGGATAGCCGGGTCAGCCAGTTTGTCGATCAACGCCTGGGCGCCGTCTTCGGCCAGCAGCATATCGCTGAGAGCGCCGATGACGCGTACTTCGGTGTCGTCGGTGTCACCTAGCTCATACAGGGTAAACAAGTAATCCTGGCCGGCCAGGTCGTCGCGAGCCTTGCGGTCCTCGGCGCGCAGGCCCACGCCACAAATGCCCCAGTCCAGGCCCTCGCCGGTATTCATCAAGGCGTCGGTGTAATACGCCTGGTGTGCGCGGTGAAAGCCACCGACGCCGATATGGGCGATGCCCTGGCGGGTGTCGGCAAGCGCATAAGCCGGGATTTTCACTTGCGGCGCCAACTGCGTGAGATTGTGTTTATTCAGTTTCATCTAAAAATACTCGCGGAGTCAGGCGGCTGCGCGCAGTGGGCGGGCCACCGCTACGCCGTCAGTGTCGAACAGATGGCAGTGCGCCGGGTCCAGGTGCAGGTGCAACGTCTCGCCGTACTGGCTGGCCATGTCGCCGCGAATCCGCATGGTCAGCGGTTCGCCATTGGCGGTGATGACGTGGCAGAAGGTGTCGCTGCCCAGGCGCTCGCCAACGTCAGCGGTGACGGTCAGGGTGGTTTGCCCTGGCGCGGCGATTTCCAGATGCTCGGGACGAATGCCCAGGGTCACCGCGCTGCCGACGCTCAAGGTCGCGCCACTCAACGGCAGGCTGATCAGGGTGCCAGCGTCCAATTGCACGTCGCAGCCATGGCGTTCGACACGCGTGACCTTGCCCTTGAGAAAGCCCATCTTCGGCGTGCCGAGAAAGCCGGCCACAAACAGGTTGGCCGGTTGGTGATACAGCTCCAACGGCGAGCCGACCTGCTCGATACGGCCACTGTTGAGCACCACCACCTTGTCGGCCAGGGTCATGGCTTCGACCTGGTCGTGGGTCACGTAGATCATGGTGGCTTGCAGTTCTTTATGCAGGCGCGCCAGTTCCAGGCGCATCTGCACGCGCAGCGCCGCGTCGAGGTTGGACAGCGGCTCGTCGAACAGGAAGATTTTCGGGTTACGCACAATCGCCCGGCCAATCGCCACGCGCTGGCGCTGGCCGCCGGACAGTTGCTTGGGCTTGCGCTCCAGCAGCGGCCCCAGTTCCAGGATGCGCGCCGCTTCGCTGACCTTGCTCTCGACCAGCTTCTTGTCGACACCGGCCAGGTCCAGGGCAAACGACATGTTCTTGCGCACGCTCATGTGCGGGTACAGCGCGTAGGTCTGGAACACCATGGCCAGGTCGCGCTTGGCCGGGGTCACTTCGGTGATGTCGCGGCCATCCAGTTCGATGGTGCCTTCCGTGACTTCTTCCAGGCCGGCGATCAGGCGTAGCAGGGTGGATTTGCCGCAGCCCGACGGGCCGACGAACACCACGAATTCCTTGTCGTTCACTTCAAGGTCAATGCCCTTGATGATCGAGAAACCTTCGAAGCCTTTTTGCAGATTCTTGATTTTCAGGTTGGCCATGATGGGCCTCCTTATCGAATTATTATTTGACGGCGCCGAAGGACAAACCGCGCACCAGCTGTTTCTGGCTGATCCAGCCAAAGATCAGGATCGGCGCGCAGGCCAGGGTCGAGACGGCGGACAACTTGGCCCAGAACAAACCTTCGGGGCTGGAGTAGGAGGCGATCAGTGCGGTCAACGGCGCAGCGCTCGACGAGGTCAGGTTCAGCGACCAGAACGCCTCGTTCCAGCACAGGATCAGCGACAGCAACACCGTGGAGGCCAGGCCACCCTTGGCGATCGGCAACAGCACGCGGACCATTTCCTGCCACAGGGTGGCGCCGTCCAGGCGGGCGGCTTCGAGGATGTCCTTGGGGATGTCCTTGAAGTAGGTGTACACCATCCACACCACGATCGGCAGGTTGATCAGGGTGTAGATGATGATCAGCGCGATACGCGTGTCCAACAGGCCAAGGCTCTTGGCCAACAGATAGATCGGCATCAGCACGCCCACCGGTGGCAGCATCTTGGTCGACAGCATCCACAGCAGCGTGCCCTTGGTGCGCTGGGTTTCGTAGAACGCCATGGAGTAGGCGGCCGGCACCGAGATCAGTAGGCACAGGGCAGTGGCGCTGAACGAAATCACCACCGAGTTCCAGGCGTAGGCGAAGTAGTTGTTGCGTTCGTTGATGTGCAGGTAGTTCTCCAGCGTCGGCGTGAAGATGAACTGCGGCGGGGTGGCGAACGCATCGATTTCAGTCTTGAAGCTGGTCAGCACCATCCAGAAGATCGGGAAGAAAATCAGGATCGCGATCGCCCAGGCCAACGTACCGAGTAGCAGGCTTTGCAGGCGGCGGGATTGTTGAAGTGTCATGGCGCGGCCCTCAAGGCTTGTCAGTCAGGTTTTTGCCGATCATCCGCACCAGGATGATCGCCGCGATATTGGCGATGACCACGGCAATCAAGCCACCGGCCGAGGCCATGCCCACGTCGAACTGCACCAGCGCCTGGTTGTAGATCAGGTAGGCGAGGTTGGTCGAGGCGTAACCCGGGCCACCGTTGGTGGTGGTGAAGATTTCGGCGAACACCGAGAGCAGGAAGATGGTTTCGATCATCACCACCACGGCAATCGGGCGGGCCAGATGGGGCAGGGTCAGGTGCCAGAAGATCGCAATGGCGCCGGCACCGTCCAGACGTGCAGCTTCCTTTTGCTCCTGGTCCAGGGACTGCATGGCGGTCATCAGCAGCAGGATCGCGAAGGGCAGCCACTGCCACGACACAATGATGATGATCGACAGCAGCGGGTAGTGCGCCAGCCAATCCACCGGCTCGGCGCCGAAGAACTTCCACACGGCGGCGAGGATCCCCGACACCGGGTGGAAAATCAGGTTTTTCCAGATCAGCGCGCCGACGGTGGGCATGATGAAGAATGGCGAAATCAACAGCACCCGCACGATGCCACGCCCCAGGAACTCACTGGCCTCCAGCAGCGCGCTGATCAACACGCCGAACACCACACTGATCAGCAACACGCTGCCCACCAGCAACAGGGTATTGGTAGCGCCGGGCAGGAAACCCGAGTCGGTGATGAAGTAGCTGAAGTTTTCCAACCCCACGAATTGGTTTTCGCCGGGGTAGAGCAGGTTGTAGCGGATCAGCGAAAAGTACAGGGTCATGCCCAGAGGCACGATCATCCACAGCAGCAACAAGGCCACCGAGGGGCTGACAAGGAACCAGCCGGGGTTGGCCAGGCGGTTTTTGGCGGGTGTATTCATTAGAATCAAGACCAGTCAGATACGAATCGGAGCGCGGTCAGTGTGGGAGGGGGCTTGCTCCCGATAGCGGTGTATCAGTCACACAATCATCAACTGGTAGATTGCTATCGGGAGCAAGCTCCCTCCCACATTTGACGGTGGTGAGGCAGGGGTTACTTGGGATAACCAGCCCGCTTCATTTCCCGCTCGGTGGTGGTCTGCGCGGCGGTCAATGCGGCATCCACCGTCTGCTGACCGGTCAACGCACCCGAGAAGAACTTGCCGACCTGGGTACCAATCGCCTGGAACTCCGGAATGGTCACCAACTGGATACCGATATACGGCACCGGCTTCTCGGTCGGCTTGGTCGGGTCGGCCACTTTCAGTGATTCCAGGGTCACCTTGGCGAACGGCGCGGCCTTCATGTACTCGTCGCTGTAGGTGGATTGGCGCGTACCCGGCGGCACATTGGCGATGCCATCGGTCTTGGCCACAAGCTGGCCGTACTCCTTGGAGGTGGCCCAACTGGTGAACACCTTGGCGGCGTCCTTGGCCTTGGAACTGGTCGGAATCGCCAGGCTCCAGGAGTACAGCCACGAGGTGCCCTTGTCGGTCTTCTCGTGTGGCGCAAAAGTGAAACCGACATGCTCGGCGACCTTGCTCTGGCTCTTGTCGGTGACAAACGAACCGGCGACGCTGGCGTCTACCCAGATCGCGCATTTGCCGCTGTTGAACAGCGCCAGGTTCTCGTTGAAACCGTTGCTGGACGCACCCGGCGGGCCGGATTTCTTCATGTTGTCGACGTAGAAGTTCAGCGCGTCCTTCCACTCGGGGCCATTGAATTGCGGTTGCCACTTCTCATCGAACCAGCGCGCACCGAAGCCGTTGGCCAGGGTGGTGATCAGCGCCATGTTCTCACCCCAACCGGCTTTGCCGCGCAGGCACAGGCCGTATTGCTCTTTGGACTTATCAGTAAGTTTGGCCGCGTATTCGCCGATCTGGCTCCAGGTCGGGTGCTCGGGCATGGTCAGCCCGGCGTCTTTGAACAGGTCGGTGCGGTAATAGGTGATCGAGCTTTCGGCGTAGAACGGCAGGGCGTACAGCGAACCCTTGACGGACAAGCCATCACGTACCGAAGGGAACACATCATCAAGGTCGTAGGAGGCCGGCAGGTCCTTCATCGGCTCCAGCCAACCCTTGGCGCCCCACAGTGCGGCTTCGTACATGCCGATGGTCAACACGTCGAACTGCCCGCCCTGGGTAGCAATGTCGGTGGTGAGGCGTTGGCGCAACACGTTTTCTTCGAGCACCACCCAGTTCAACTTGATCTCTGGGTGCTCGGCCTCGAAGGTTTTCGAGAGCTTCTGCATACGGATCATGTCGCTGTTGTTGACGGTGGCAATGGTCAGGGTTTGCGCGCCAAGGCTGACGGCGCTGAGGGTCATGCATGCAGTCATGCAGGAACAGGCAAGCAGAGCTTTTGCTGTGAACTTCATCGCGCACTCCATTTCCGCGCCCAGGGGGCTACAGAAGGACGGTTATTGTTGTTGTGTCTTCCTACAGGTAGCCAGGAAGAGTGTGCGTCGATTACAGCCTTGAAATGGGGTTGTGACAAATCCTTGGGCGCACGCGCACTGATACTTTTTTGCACTCGATGATCGTCCCCGTGGTGCGTGGGGACGATCGATGCCGTATTTAACGCTCGATATCAGCCAGTGCTCGCTCAGCCAGCAAGCGAGATACCTCGATCAACTGGGCAATCCCCAGCGCGCCTTCGCGCCGTGAGCCGTCGAGATCAAAGGCGAAATCGCAGGTGAGGGCGTGGGCAGAGGCGAGGGATTCGCTGAGGTTGACCAGTAGGTCTTGCGTGGAGATGCCGTCTTTTACGGTGAACAGCACGCTGGGTGTTGGATCGATTGGGGGATTTGGGGTGGGCTTGATCATGGTGGAACTCCTGATTTAAGTGGAGCTACCACTGATCGCCGCGACGCGATCGGGTGGTAGCTGTACGCAGGTTCGCGGACCGGAATCAGGAAACCGGCATACCCGAAGGTATCCCGCGCACAGCCACCATAAGGGCGCACAGTAGACGATAAAAAGACGTCAACTGAAAGCGGAAATGGCACTTTGCGTCTGATTAAACCGGGCCGCGACGCCCGACCGCTGCGTGTGCAGCGGTGTACGGAGACTAGAGATTGAGTGTCCTAGGGACAACCTCAAAACCTTGTAAGACGTTTCTGTTTCTCGACGCCTGCCGAGCGATCAACCTCAAGCCAAATTCTGCTCAGTCAGGCGCTGTACCGCCAATCGCCGGTAGTGGGACGGCGTCATCCCCTTAAGCTGCTGAAACCGCCGGTTGAAGTTGGAAATATTGTTGAACCCCGACTCAAAACACACATCCGTCACCGCCTTGTCCCCATCGGCCAGCAACTCGCAGGACTTGCTGATGCGCAGCCGATTGACGAATTCAATAAAAGTCCGCCCGGTGGCCTGCTTGAATACACGGGAAAAATACGTCGGTTTCATCCCCAGGTACTCCGCGACTTCCTCCAGCGGCAGCTCGCGCGCGTAGTGGGCAAAGATGTAGTCCACCGCACGGTTGGTGCGGTCGATGCTGTGTTCATCGGCTTGCTGTGGCGTGGTTACGCCGGACAGCAGCTGGTAGTCCTCACAGGCGCTCAATACCTCCAGCAGGATAAAGAAATGCCCCAGGCGCGCCATGCCGTGGGCGTCTTCAATGTGCTGCATGAGGGTCATGGCGTGGGCAATGGTCTTTTTGCAGCGGAATTCGATGCCGTACTGCGCGCGTTCGAGCAGCGGCGCCAGGCGTTTGAGTTCGGTGAAGATGTGGCTGCCGTGTTCGAACAACTCGTCGGTGAAGTTCACCAGCATGTCGCGCTTGGGGACCACTTCGCCTTCTTCCACCTGGCTGATCCAGTTGTGGGGCAGGTTGGGGCCGGTGAGGAACAGGCTTTGCGGGTAGAAGTTGCCGATGTAGTCACCGATAAACACCTTGCCGGAGCTGGCGACGATCAGGTGCAGCTCGTATTCCTTGTGGAAGTGCCAGCGCACCAGCGGGCAGGGGAAGCCGTGCTGGCGATAGATGATGGACAGACCGTTGTGATCGTCCATCAGCTCGTAGGAGGGATCGGTGATGCGCGTTGCTCGGGTCATGCTGCCGTCGCTTTATTGTGGTCGCTGCGTAGGATAATGCCCCGTCGCGCACGACCTCGCCAGCAGCAGTGTTTACAGGTTGCGGTTTTTTGCCTCGATCCACTGGGACATGTACTGGGTACTCTTGTGCGCGTGATGGCGCAGCATACTGCCGGTGAAGTTGTCCCGGCGATGGGCAGCGAGGTTGCGGCGGCATTGCTCCAGGCAGTCCACCAAGGCTGGCCCGTGCAGAGTCTGGTCATAGCGCCGGGCCAGCAGTTGGCGCCCGTGTTCCTGGGCCTGGGTCCAGCGCTCGTGGTCCTGGTAGAGGGCCACAGCAGCGGCGGCCAGGGCCGGGGCGTCGTGTTCGATCACGCCGGGCCAGGGTTGATCATCGCCCATGGCCTCGGCGCCGATCGGGGTGGTGACATTGGGGGTGCCGCAGAGCATGGCGTCGATCAACTTGCCCTTGATGCCCGCGCCAAAGCGCAACGGTGCCAGGCAGATGCGTGCGGCGGTCATGACTTGCAGCGCGTCTTCGGCCCAGTTCATCACATGAAAACCCTGTGCCGGGTTGTGCAGGGCGGTGGCCTTGGGTGGGGTGTAGGCGCCATAGATATGCAGCTGCGCGCCCGGCAACTGTTGGCGAATCAGCGGCCACAGGCTTTGCTTCATCCACAGCACCGCATCCCAGTTGGGCGCGTGGCGGAAGTTGCCGATGCTGAGAAAGTGCGCACGGTCTTCAAACGGCGCAAACGCGGCGTTGGGCGGTTGCAACATCAGCGGGCACCAATGGAGCAGAGCGGCGGGCACCTTGAACTGCTCGGTGAGCAGGCGGATTTCCACGTCGGAGATCATCAGGCTGATGTCACAGCGGTAAATCGCGGCGATTTCGCGCTTGGCCAGGTCGGTATCGGCCATGCGCTGGAACTCGTCCTCCAGCGCCGGCGCGAACAGGGCGCTGAAGTCGTCGCTGTCGGGGTTTGCTTTCACCTGCTCCTTGAAACGCTGGTGGCGGGCATCGCGCAGGCTTTGCAGGTCGGAGGTTTCCAGCACGCGCAGGGCGTTGGGGCAGCATTGCTCCACGCGCCAGCCGAATTGCTCCTCCATCATGAAACGGTCGAACAGTACGATATCCGGGGCCAGTTCGCGGATAAAGTCATCGAAACTGCTGTTATTCAGTTCGATGGCGCATTCGGCGATGCCAAGTGCCGGCAAGTCGGCCTTGTGTTCGCCGATGGTCGCAGGGCTGCTGAAGGTAATGTCCCAACCTTGCGTAAGAAAACTCTCAAGGATCTGCATCATATGCCCCCCCGCAGCCGAGGAGCGGGGCTCTGGCCAGACGTAACCAATGACCAGAACTTTGGTGGCAGGCTGATTCATCGACGACGGTTTCCTTGAAGGGCAGGCGAAAAGCGCGCAATTAAACCACAACCTGGCGACATGACAATTTGTGTCTGGCGGTAGGTAGCATCGGCACTTTGTGGTTAACTTCGGCCTCTCGAATTCGTTTAACCAAAAACCAGCATAAGGATTCCGTTCATGGCTCAAGTCACCCTCAAAGGCAACACGGTCCAGGTTGAAGGCGAACTGCCGAAAGTCGGCGCCAAAGCCGCAGATTTCACCCTGACCGCCGGCGACCTGTCCGACGCCACCCTGGCCACCTTTGCCGGCAAGCGCAAAGTGCTGAACATCTTCCCAAGCGTTGATACCCCAACCTGCGCCACTTCCGTGCGCAAGTTCAATGCCCAGGCCAACGATGTGGCCAACACCGTGGTGCTGTGCATCTCCACCGACCTGCCATTCGCCCAGGCGCGTTTCTGCGGCTCCGAAGGCCTGGAAAACGTGAAGAACCTCTCGGACTTCCGTGATTCGGATTTCGCCGTTGATTATGGTGTGGCGATTGCCGACGGCCCGCTCAAAGGCCTGACCGCTCGCGCTGTCGTGGTACTGGACGAAAACGACAATGTGCTGCACAGCGAGTTGGTCAAGGAAATCGCTGAAGAGCCAAACTACGATGCGGCCCTGGCTGTATTGAAGTAACTGTTTCTGCGCGTAACTGTCGTTTGGCAGTAACACGTATGATGCATGATTGCGGCCTGGCCTAGTCCAGGCCGTTTTTATTTGAGTGTCAGCGGTTTAGCGAAATAGCTGGCGGACTAAGATCAGACGTTAAAAGTTGTAAGCCCAAGGTAAATAGCCGGTAAAGGTGCTTTTCTAAACGCCCCCCAGTGCTTATCTTTCAGCCTCCCGAAGAAGAAGCTCTCATCCCCAATGGTTGATCACTCCATGCAATCCTCCTCCCGCAACTCCCGCCGCTGGCTGTTTGGCCTGCTTGTGCTGCTGGTTATCGCCGGCCTGTGCTGGAAATTCTGGCCCGGCGGCGCGGCTCACAAGGACGTTCCTGCGGGGCACACCGGCAAGACCGGCATGGCGCGCCCGGGCTTTGGCGGTTCCACCGGCCCGGTGCCGGTGCGCGTGGCGCCGGTGGTGCAGGGGGAGTTTGCGGTGTACTACAAGGCGCTGGGCACGGTCACCGCGCTCAACACCATTAATGTGCGCAGCCGGGTGGGCGGTGAGCTGGTGAAGATCGCCTTTGAAGAAGGCCAGATGGTCAAGGCCGGCGACCTGCTGGCAGAAATCGACCCGCGCAGCTACCAGAACGCCTTGCTCCAGGCCCAGGGCACATTGCTGCAGAACCAGGCGCAGTTGAAAAACGCCCAGGTCGATGTGGAGCGTTATCGCGGCCTGTACGCCCAGGACAGTATCGCCAAGCAGACCCTGGACACCGCCGAAGCGCTGGTCCTGCAATACCAGGGCACGGTCAAGACCAACCAGGGCGCGGTCGACGATGCCAAGCTCAACCTTGAATTCACCAGGATCCGTGCGCCGATCAGCGGCCGCGTTGGCCTGCGCCAGCTCGATGTCGGCAACCTGGTCGCAGCCAATGACACCACCGCCCTGGCGGTCATCACCCAGACCCAGCCGATCAGCGTGGCGTTCACCCTGCCGGAAAATACCCTGGAAACCGTACTGGCCCGTTACCACGCCGGCAACAAACTGCCCGTGGAAGCCTGGGACCGTAGCGACGTGAAAAAACAGGCGATCGGCGTGTTGCAGAGCCTGGACAACCAGATCGACGTCACCACCGGTACTTTGAAGTTCAAGGCGCGCTTTGATAACAAGGACCAGGCGCTGTTCCCCAACCAGTTCGTCAATGTGCACTTGCTTGCCGACACCTTGCATAACGTGGTGTTGGCGCCGTCGGCGGCGGTCCAGTTCGGCAACACCGGCACCTTTGTCTACAAGCTTGACGGTGACAACAAGGTCAAGGTCCAGCCCCTGGTGCTGGGTGACACCGACGGTGAGAACACCGTGGTCAAGGAGGGCCTGGTCGCAGGCGATCGCGTGGTGCTGGAAGGCACTGACCGTCTCAAGGACGGCAGCGAAATCGAAGTGGTCAACGAAAGCAAGGAAGTGCCGACCACGCCGACCGAACACCTGCAAGGCAAGCCCGCGGCAAAAGGGGAGACCGGCGCTGACGCCGGCAAGGCGCAAAAGGTCGGTTCATGAACCTGTCACGCCTGTTTATCCTGCGCCCGGTCGCCACCACGCTGAGTATGCTGGCGATTGTATTGGCCGGGATCATTTCGTACCGATTGTTGCCGGTATCGGCCTTGCCCCAGGTGGACTACCCGACGATCCGGGTGATGACCCTGTACCCCGGCGCCAGCCCAGACGTGATGACCAGTGCGGTCACTGCGCCGCTGGAGCGTCAGTTCGGGCAGATGCCCGGGCTGACCCAGATGGCGTCCACCAGCTCGGGCGGTGCGTCGGTGCTGACCCTGCGTTTCAACCTCGACGTCAATATGGATGTCGCCGAGCAACAGGTGCAGGCCGCAATCAACGCCGCCACCAACCTGTTGCCCAAGGATTTGCCGGCGCCGCCGGTGTACAACAAGGTCAACCCTGCCGACACCCCGGTGCTGACCCTGGCGATTACTTCCAAGACCATGCTGCTGCCCAAGCTCAATGACCTGGTCGATACGCGCATGGCGCAGAAAATCGCCCAGATCAGCGGCGTCGGCATGGTCAGTATTGCCGGTGGCCAGCGCCAGGCCGTGCGTATCAAGGTCAACCCCGAGGCCCTGGCGGCCAATGGCTTGAACCTGTCGGATGTGCGTGCGCTGATCGCCGCCTCCAACGTCAACCAGCCCAAGGGTAACTTCGACGGCCCCACCCGCGTGTCGATGCTCGATGCCAACGACCAGTTGGTCTCACCCCAGCAATATGCCGAGCTGATCCTGGCCTACAACAATGGCGCACCGTTGCGCCTCAAGGATGTGGCGCAGATCGTCGACGGCGCCGAAAACGAACGCCTCGCGGCCTGGGCCAACGAAAACCAGGCGGTACTGCTCAACATCCAGCGCCAGCCGGGCGCCAACGTGATCGAGGTAGTCGACCGTATCAAGGCGCTGCTGCCGAGCATCACCGACAACCTGCCGGCCGGCCTGGACGTAACGGTGCTTACCGACCGTACCCAGACCATCCGCGCCTCGGTGAAAGACGTACAACACGAGCTTCTGATTGCCATCGCCCTGGTGGTGATGGTGACGTTCCTGTTCCTGCGTCGGGTCAGCGCCACGATCATTCCGTCCATCGCCGTGCCGCTGTCTCTGGTGGGTACCTTTGGCGTGATGTACCTGGCGGGGTTCTCCATCAATAACCTGACGCTGATGGCCCTGACCATCGCCACGGGGTTCGTGGTGGATGACGCCATCGTTATGCTGGAGAACATTTCTCGCTATATCGAGGAGGGCGAGACGCCGATGGCGGCGGCGCTCAAGGGCGCCAAGCAGATCGGCTTCACCCTGATTTCCCTGACCTTGTCGCTGATTGCGGTACTGATCCCACTGCTGTTCATGGCTGACGTGGTCGGGCGGCTGTTCCGCGAGTTCGCCATCACCCTGGCGGTGGCGATCCTGATTTCGCTGGTTGTGTCCCTGACCCTTACGCCGATGATGTGCGCGCGCTTGCTCAAGCGCGAACCGAAGGAAGAAGAGCAGGGACGTTTCTACAAGGCCAGCGGCGCCTGGATCGATTGGCTGATCCAGGCCTATGGCCGCAAGTTGCAGTGGGTGCTCAAGCACCAGCCGCTGACCCTGCTGGTGGCCATCGCTACCCTGGGGCTTACGGTGGTGCTGTACCTGGTGGTGCCCAAGGGCTTTTTTCCGGTGCAGGACACCGGGGTGATCCAGGGTATTTCCGAAGCGCCGCAGTCGATTTCCTTTGCGGCGATGAGCCAGCGTCAGCAGGAGCTGGCGAAGATCATCCTTGCTGATCCCGCGGTCCAGAGCCTGTCGTCCTACATCGGTGTGGACGGCGATAACGCCACCCTCAATAGTGGCCGCTTGCTGATCAACCTCAAGGCCCACGGCCAGCGCGACTTGAGCGCAGCCGAGGTGATCACCCGCTTGCAACCGCAAATCGACAAGCTGGTGGGCATCCGCCTGTTCATGCAGCCGGTGCAGGACCTCACCATCGAGGACCGCGTCAGCCGTACCCAGTACCAGTTCAGCATGTCGTCGCCGGACGCCGAGTTGCTGGCACTGTGGAGTGGCAAGCTGGTGCACGCCCTCAGTCAACAGCCGGAACTCACCGACGTTGCCAGCGACTTGCAGGACAAAGGCTTGCAGGTGTACCTGGTGATCGACCGCGACGCGGCCTCGCGCCTGGGTGTGAGTGTCTCGACCATTACCGACGCGTTGTATGACGCCTTTGGCCAACGGCAGATCTCTACCATCTATACCCAGGCCAGCCAATATCGCGTGGTGCTGCAGGCTCAGTCCGGCGAAACCCTCGGCCCGGCCGCGCTCAACCAGATCCATGTGAAGACCACCGACGGCGGCCAGGTGCGGCTGTCGAGCCTGGCCCATGTCGAGCAGCGCCAGGCGCAGTTGGCGATTGCCCATATCGGCCAGTTCCCGGCGGTGATGATGTCGTTCAACCTGGCCCCCGGCGTCGCCCTGGGCAAGGGTGTGGAGCTGATCAACCAGACCCAGAAGGACATTGGCATGCCGGTGGGCGTGCAAACCCAGTTCCAGGGTGCCGCCCAGGCGTTCGAGGCGTCCCTGTCGAGCACCTTGCTGCTGATCCTGGCCGCGGTGGTCACCATGTACATCGTGCTGGGCGTGCTTTACGAGAGCTATATCCACCCGATCACTATCCTTTCGACCTTGCCGTCGGCGGCGGTGGGGGCCTTGCTGGCCCTGCTGCTCAGTGGCAATGACCTGGGCATGATCGCGATCATCGGCATCATCCTGCTGATCGGTATCGTGAAGAAGAACGCGATCATGATGATCGACTTCGCCCTCGACGCCGAGCGTAATCAGGGCCTGGACCCACAGACGGCGATTTACCAGGCGGCGCTGTTGCGTTTCCGGCCGATCCTGATGACCACCCTGGCCGCGTTGTTCGGTGCGGTACCGCTGATGCTTGCCAGCGGTTCCGGCGCGGAGTTGCGCCAACCGCTGGGTTTGGTGATGGTCGGTGGCTTGCTGGTGAGCCAGGTGTTGACGCTGTTCACCACGCCGGTGATCTACCTGTACTTTGATCGCCTTGGCCGGCGCTGGCGCAAAGAGCCGCAACGCCTGGAGCCGGTTGAGCCATGAACCTGTCCGGACCTTTCATTCGCCGGCCGGTAGCGACCATGCTGCTGAGCCTGGCGATCATGCTGCTCGGTGGCGTCAGCTTCAACCTGTTGCCGGTGTCGCCGCTGCCGCAGATCGACTTTCCGGTGATCGTGGTGTCGGCCAGCCTGCCCGGCGCCAGCCCCGAGGTGATGGCGTCCAGCGTGGCGACGCCATTGGAGCGTTCATTCGGTTCGATTGCCGGTATCACCACCATGAGCAGTTCGTCGAGCCAGGGCTCGACTCGGGTGATCCTGGCCTTTGATTCCGACCGCGATATCAACGGTGCGGCGCGGGAAGTGCAGGCGGCGATCAATGCCTCGCGCAACCTGTTGCCCAGCGGTATGCGCAGCATGCCCACCTACAAGAAGATCAACCCGTCCCAGGCACCGATCATGGTGTTGTCGCTGACCTCCGACGTGCTGCAGAAGGGCCAGCTGTATGACCTGGCGTCGACCATCTTGTCCCAGAGCCTGTCCCAGGTGCCAGGCGTGGGTGAAGTGCAGATCGGCGGCAGCTCCCTGCCGGCAGTGCGCATCGAGTTGGAACCCAAGGCCCTCGACCAGTACGGCGTGGCCCTGGACGATGTGCGCAATACCATCGCCAATGCCAACCAGCGCCGGCCCAAGGGCTCCCTGGAAGACGCTGAGCGCAATTGGCAGATCCAGGCCAACGACCAGCTGGAAAAAGCCAAGGACTACGCGCCGCTATTGATCCGCTACCAGGACGGTGCGGCCCTGCGCCTGGGCGATGTGGCGAAGATCACCGATGGTGTGGAAGACCGCTACAACAGTGGCTTCTTCAATAATGATTCGGCGGTGCTGCTGGTGATCAACCGCCAGTCCGGCGCCAACATCATTGAAACGGTCAGGCAGATAAAGGCCCAGTTGCCGGCGTTGCAGGCAGTGCTGCCGTCCAGCGTCAAGCTCAGCCTGGCGATGGACCGCTCGCCAGTGATCACTGCCACCCTGCATGAAGCGGAAATGACCCTGCTGATTGCCGTGGGCCTGGTGATCCTGGTGGTGTACCTGTTCCTGGGCAACTTCCGTGCTTCGCTGATCCCGACCCTGGCGGTGCCGGTGTCGCTGGTGGGCACCTTTGCGGTGATGTACCTGTACGGGTTTTCGCTGAACAACTTTTCGTTGATGGCGCTGATCCTGGCCACCGGGCTGGTGGTGGACGATGCCATCGTGGTGCTGGAGAACATTTCCCGGCACATCGACGAGGGTGTGCCGCCGATGAAGGCGGCGTACCTGGGGGCCGAAGAGGTCGGCTTTACCTTGTTGTCGATGAACGTGTCGCTGGTGGCGGTGTTCCTGTCGATCCTGTTCATGGGCGGGATTGTCACCAACCTGTTTCGCGAGTTTTCCATCACCTTGTCGGCGGCGATCATCGTCTCGCTGATTGTCTCGCTGACCTTGACGCCGATGCTCTGCGCCCGCTGGCTCAAGCCTCATGACAAGACCCGGCAGACCGGTTTGCAGCGCTGGAGCCAGAAGGTCAACGACCGCATGGTCGCCGGCTATGCCACCAGCCTGGACTGGGTGTTGCGGCACCGGCGCCTGACCTTGCTCAGCCTGTTGATTACCGTGGGGGTGAATGTCGCGCTGTATGTGGTGGTGCCAAAAACCTTCATGCCTCAGCAGGACACCGGCCAATTGATCGGGTTTGTGCGCGGTGACGATGGCCTGTCGTTCAGCGTGATGCAGCCGAAGATGGAAGTCTTCCGCCAGGCGGTGCTCAAGGACCCGGCGGTGCTCAGCGTGGCGGGCTTTATCGGTGGCAACCAAGGCACTAACAACGCAGTGATGCTGGTGCGCCTAAAACCCATCAGTGAACGCAAGATCTCTGCCCAGGCGGTGATCGAGCGTCTGCGCAAAGAGGTGCCGTTGGTACCGGGCGGGCGCCTGTTCCTGATGGCCGACCAGGACCTGCAGTTCGGCGGCAGCCGCGACCAGACCAGCGCGCAATATTCCTACATCCTGCAAAGCGGCGACCTGGCCGCGTTGCGCCTGTGGTACCCGAAAGTGGTCGCGGCGATGCGTGAGTTGCCCGAGCTGACTGCCATCGACGCTCGCGAAGGCCGGGGCGCGGCGCAGGTCACGCTGATCGTCGATCGGGACCAGGCCAAGCGTCTGGGCATCGACATGGACATGGTCACGTCGGTACTCAACAACGCCTACAGCCAGCGGCAGATTTCCACCATCTACGATAGCCTCAACCAGTATCAGGTGGTGATGGAGGTCAACCCCAAGTATGCCCAGGACCCGATCACCCTGAACCAGGTCCAGGTGATTACTGCCGATGGTGCGCGGGTGCCGTTGTCGACCATTGCCCATTACGAGAACAGCCTGGCCGACGATCGCGTCAGCCATGAAGGCCAGTTCGCTTCCGAAAACATCGCCTTCGATATGGCGCCCGGGGTGACGGTAGAGCAGGGCACCGCGGCCATCGAGCGAGCGATTGCCAAGGTCGGCCTGCCTGAAGATGTGATCGCCAAGATGGCCGGCACCGCCGACGCCTTTGCGGCCACGCAGAAGGGCCAGCCGTTCATGATTCTCGGTGCGCTGGTGGCGGTGTACCTGGTGCTGGGCATTCTGTATGAAAGCTATATCCACCCGCTGACCATTCTCTCGACCCTGCCGTCGGCGGGTGTTGGCGCGTTGCTGGCGATCTACCTGCTGGGCGGCGAGTTCAGTCTGATTTCGTTGCTGGGCTTGTTCCTGCTGATCGGTGTGGTGAAGAAAAACGCGATCCTGATGATCGACCTGGCGCTGCAACTGGAGCGCAACGACGGCATGAGCCCGCTGGAATCGATCCGCAGCGCCTGTCTGCTGCGCCTGCGACCCATTTTGATGACCACCCTGGCCGCCATCCTCGGCGCCTTGCCGTTGCTGCTCGGCACCGGCGATGGCGCGGAAATGCGCCATCCGTTGGGCCTGACCATTATTGGTGGCCTGGTCTTCAGCCAGATCCTGACCCTTTACACCACCCCGGTGGTCTACCTCTATCTCGACCGCGCGCGCCACCGCTTCAATGCCTGGCGCGGCGTGCGTACCGATGCTGCCCTGGACACTGCGCTATGACCGATTCAACCAAATTATTGTGGCGAGGGAGCAAGCACCCTCGCCACAACAACACAATGAAGTTATTGGCCGTGATGATGTGTGGGGTGTTGCTCAGCGCCTGCGCCATTGGCCCTGACTACAAGCGCCCGGAGGTCATCGAACCGGTGCAGTTCAAAGAAGCCCAGGGCTGGCGCCAGGCCAACCCCAGCGATTCCCTGGCCCGTGGCGCCTGGTGGGAGCTGTATGGCGACCGCCAACTCAATGAGCTGGTAGAGCGCCTCAACACGTCCAACCAGACCGTTGCCCAGGCCGAAGCGCGCTTTCGCCAGGCCAAGGCGCTGGTGCGCAGTTCCCGCGGGGCGTTTTACCCCAGCGTCGACCTGAGCGTGGGTAAAACCCGCGCCAGCCAGGGTACCGGCAGCAGCAGCGCCAGCCTCAGCAGTTCCAGCAGTGGTATCCGCGACACCCTCAATGCGCAGTTGGGCGTGAGTTGGGAAGCCGATATCTGGGGCAAGTTGCGCCGTGGACTAGAGGCCAATGAAGCCAGCGCCGAGGCCAGCTCGGCAGACCTGGCCGCGATGCGCCTGAGCCAACAGTCGGAACTGGTGCAGAGCTACCTGCAACTGCGGGTCATGGACGAACAGACGCGCCTGTTGCAAGCCACCCTGGACACCTACCAGCGTTCATTGAAAATGACCGAAAACCAGTACCGTGCCGGGGTGGCCGGCAAGGATGCCATCGCCCAGGCGCAAACTCAGCTCAAGACCACTCAGGCCAGCCTGATCGACCTGATCTGGCAGCGCGCCCAACTGGAAAACGCCATTGCCGTGCTGATCGGCGAAGCCCCGGCCAACTTCAACCTGGCGGTGAGCAAAGACATTCCGGCGCTGCCGCAAATACCAGTGAGCCTGCCGTCCCAGTTGCTGGAACGTCGCCCCGATATTGCCTCGGCCGAACGCTCGGTGATCGCCGCCAACGCCAACATCGGCGTGGCCAAGGCGGCCTATTACCCGGATCTCAGCCTGAGCTTGCAGGGCGGCTACTCCAGCAGCACGTATGAAGATTGGATCAGCCTGCCGAACCGCTTCTGGTCGGTGGGGCCGAAACTGGCGATGACCCTGTTCGATGGCGGCCAGCGCTCGGCGGAAGTCGACCGCACCGTGGCCAGCTATGACGAGACCGTGGCCAAGTACCGCCAGACCGTACTGGATGGGTTCCGTGAAGTGGAAAACTACATGGTGCAACTCAAGGTGCTGGCGGACGAAGCTGTGGTCAGCAATGAAGCGCTGGAATCGGCGCGTGAGTCGTTGCGCTTGACCGAGAACCAGTACAAGGCGGGTCTGATCGCTTACCTGGATGTGGTGACTGTGCAGGCGACGGCCTTGAGCAACGAGCGCACCGTGTTGACCTTGTTGCAGTCGCGGCTGGTGGCGAGTGTGCAGTTGATTGCGGCGTTGGGTGGTGGCTGGGACGGCCAGACGTCTCTGGCCGAGAAGGAGTGAGCGAATACCTGGGCATCCTGTAGGAGCGAGCTTGCTCGCGAAGAACACACAGACACCGCGTTTCCCCCGGTTTCGCACGTCATCGTTGACGATCTTCGCGAGCAAGCTCGCTCCTACAGTGGGGAGGCCCCTTTCCACAGGTATTGAAAAATACCCGCATTAAGCCAGCAGATTGACGCCAAAAAATGACTAATGGCTATCTGCTTAATTAATCACCTGCCCCAGAATCATTCTCGCTACAATCGCCCGCTTTGCCACCCGGCATGGGCTTTTACGCCCTGTTGCCTGCGAGAAGCCCCATGTTGATCGGTAGCTATTCAACCTCCCTGGTCGTGATTTCCCTGTGCGTTGCAATGCTGGCGTCCTACACCGCGTTGGACCTGGCCGGGCGTATCGCTACGACGAAGGGGCGTGCCGTTTACCTATGGATTACCGGCGGCGCAGCAGCCATGGGCGTGGGCATCTGGTCCATGCACTTTATCGGCATGTTGGCCCTGCGCCTGCCGTTTGCCCTCGGGTTTGACCTGGGCATCACTGCGCTGTCGCTGTTGATCGCTGTGTTATCCAGTGGCTTCGCCTTATGGCTGGTCAGCCAGCCACGTCTGCCGGCCTGGCAACTGGCGTTCGGTGCGCTGGTGATGGGTGCCGGTATCGCCAGCATGCACTACACCGGCATGGCAGCGATGCGCATGACCCCGGGTATCGACTACGACCCGACCTTGTTCGGCGCTTCGTTGTTGATCGCGGTAATGGCCTCCGGCGCCGCGCTGTGGATCGCCTTCAACCTGCGTCGCAATACGCCTTACGTGCGCCTGGCGCGGGGTGCGGCGGCGGTGGTGATGGGCGTGGCCATTGTCGGCATGCACTACACCGGGATGGCCGCGGCGCAGTTTGCCGATGACAGTTTCTGCGGTGCCGCGCTAACGGGCTTGAGCGGCAAGGGCCTGGATAACCTGGTCTTGGTGACCTCCCTTGCGGTGTTGGTCATAGCGTTGTTGACCTCCTTGCTGGATGCCCGCCTGGAGGCGCGCACCGCTGTACTCGCCGATTCCTTGACCCTGGCCAACCAGGAACTGACCCACCTGGCACTGCACGACATGCTCACCGGCTTGCCCAATCGCACACTGCTGGCGGATCGCATTCAACAAGGCATTCAGGCGGTGTACGAGCAGGGCGGTTGCTTTGCGCTGATGTTTATCGACCTGGACGGCTTCAAGCCGGTCAACGATGCCTTCGGTCATCACATGGGCGATCAACTGCTGCGCGAGGTTGGCCTGCGTCTGCGCGAGGACTTGCGCAGCCAGGACACCCTGGCCCGTATTGGCGGTGACGAGTTCGTGTTGCTGGTGCAATTGACCCAGCCGGACGATGCCATGGGCCTGGCCGAGCGTCAGGTCGGTCTGATCAACCGCGCTTTCACGGTGGCCGAGCATGAGCTGAAAATCTCCGCGAGTATCGGTATCGCCATGTTCCCGGGCAACGGTAATAACCCCCAGGAGCTGTTGATGAACGCCGACGCGGCGATGTATCACGCCAAGGGCATGGGCAAGAACGGCTACAGCTTCTTCGATGCGTCAATGAACACCAATGCGCGCAAGCAACTGCAATTGTTGCAGGACCTGCGCAATGCCCTTGAACTCGGCGAGTTTCGCTTGTATTACCAACCAAAGTTCGATGCGGTGAGCGGTATTGCCGTGGGGGCCGAGGCGTTGTTGCGCTGGGAGCATCCGCAACAGGGCTTGTTGCTGCCGGCAGCTTTTATCGCGCTGGCGGAGAAAACCGGGCTGATCATTGCCATCGGTGAATGGGTACTCGACGAAGCCTGCCGCCAGATGAGCCTGTGGTACGCACAGGGTTATCAGAGCTGGCGCATCGCCGTGAATCTTTCGGCGCTGCAGTTCTGTCATGCCGGGTTGGTCAACAGTGTTGCGGCTGCTCTGGAGCGCCACCAATTACCCGCCAACAGCCTCACGCTGGAGATCACCGAGACCACTGCCATGAGCGATGCCGATGCGAGCATGACGGTATTGCAGCAGCTCTCGGACATGGGCGTGGACCTGTCCATCGATGACTTTGGCACCGGTTACTCCAGCCTGATGTACCTCAAGCGCCTGCCGGCCAACGAGTTGAAGATCGACCGCGGCTTTGTACGCGACCTGGAGCACGACAGCGACGACGCCGCCATCGTCTCGGCCATTGTCGCCCTCGGCCAGGCCCTGGACTTGCGGATCGTTGCCGAAGGCGTGGAAACCGATGCGCAGCAAAATTTCCTTACCCGCCTGGGGTGTGATTCCTTGCAAGGCTATTTGTTGGGGCATCCATTGCCGGCCGACAATTTCATGGCAAACATCCTCGCCGGCGAAGATGCGCCAGCGCCTGACAAAAGCCATCAGTGACGGGTATTCTTGGATCCAACCCTAACCATCAGGTTGAATCAGGAGACCGTAGCCATGGACAAAGTCGTCATCATCACCGGAGGCAGCCGCGGGATTGGCGCCGAGACGGCCTTGCTGGCTGCTCGCGAAGGTTATCGCATCTGCATTAACTATCAGTCGGACGAGAAGGCTGCCCATGCCGTGCTTGAACAAGTGCGCGGCCTCGGCGCCCAGGCCATTGCGGTGCGCGCTGATGTCAGCATCGAAGATGAAGTGATAGCGCTGTTCAATCGCGTGGATGCCGAATTGGGGCGTGTCACGGCGCTGGTCAACAACGCCGGTACTGTGGGGCAAAAGTCGCGGGTCGACGAGATGTCCGAGTTTCGTATCCTGAAGATCATGAAGACCAACGTGCTGGGCCCGATCCTGTGCGCCAAGCACGCGGTGCTGCGTATGTCGCCTCGGCATGGCGGGCAGGGTGGCAGTATCGTCAACGTGTCCTCGGTGGCGGCGCGGCTGGGGTCGCCAGGTGAGTATGTGGACTACGCTGCGTCCAAGGGCGCTCTGGATACCTTCACCCTCGGTCTGTCCAAAGAAGTCGCAGGTGAAGGCATTCGAGTCAACGCGGTACGCCCTGGTTATATCTTTACCGATTTCCACGCCCTGAGCGGCGACCCGGACCGCGTCAGCAAGTTGGAGTCCGGTATCCCCATGGCGCGTGGCGGGCGTCCGGATGAAGTGGCTGAGGCGATTATCTGGTTGCTGTCGGACAAGGCCTCATACGCCACCGGCACCTTTTTAGACCTAGGGGGCGGACGCTGAAAAGCAGCTTACTGCCCGAGGTTTTGCAGCACGTCGTAGCCGTTTTCCGCGAATGCTACAAGTAGACGGGCTTCTGAGTTCTTTCGGGTGGAATAGCCGGCGTTGTGAAAGCCATTGATCTTGCCGTCGTGTCGTTCGCTGTTACCGACGCGGCGATCATTCACATTGTCGAGGACGTTAATCACTCTCGCCAGGTTATAGGCCGCGTGGGCCCTGGCCTTGGCATCAGGGTTGGCGAATGTCCAGTCCCCCAGTCGGCGCTTGAGCAAGTCTGTCACCGGGTAGCTATCGCGGCGCTTGAACAGGTGCTTGAGCGCAGGATTGGCGTTGATGATCTGCCGGGTGGTACGACGGTCACCGACGGGAGGTTCTTCGGGCGCAGTCGGCGCAATAAGCCAGTTATTTTCAGGGCGACCTTCGCCAAGCCGATAGGCGGTCGATGCCGCAAGAGGGTTGATGCGCATGACGATCTCGACATGAGGATAGGCATAGCTAGGTGGTTCCTGATGGCACACGGTTCCACGGGCTGTGTTTCTCGCCGTTAAAAAGACCGCACTATCCGCCCCAGCGTCTCCATGGCCTTTTCCGAGGCTTCGTTCCATGGGCTGCCATAGTTCAAGCGTATGCAGTTTCTGAAGCGCTGGGTCGCTGAAAAAATCGGCCCCGGTGCGATGCTGATGCCTTGGGCCAGGGCCATCTGGAACAATTTCAGCGAGTCGGTTTGCTCCGGCAATTCCAACCACAGAAAATAACCGCCCGCTGGCTGGCTGACCCGTGTCTGGGCCGGGAAGTAGCGGGCGATGGCCGCCAGCATGGCGCTTTGCTGTTCTTCCAGGGCATAGCGCAATTTGCGCAGATGCCGGTCATAACCGCCGTGTTGCAGGTAGTCGGCAATCGCCGCCTGGGCCGGCATCGACGGGCACAGCGAGGTCATCAGTTTCAGGCGCTCGACCTTCTGCGCAAAGCGCCCGGCCGCGACCCAGCCGACGCGGTAGCCCGGTGCCAGGCTCTTGGCAAAGGAACCGCAGTGCATCACCAGCCCTTCGGTATCAAACGCCTTGGCCGGTTTTGGCGCGTGTTGCCCGTAGTACAACTCGGCATAGACATCATCTTCGATCAACGGCACCTGATGGCTGCGCAACAGCTCTACCAGCGCCTGTTTTTTTGCTTCGGGCAGGGTGGCGCCCATGGGGTTCTGGAAGCTGGTCATGGTCCAGCAGGCCTTGATTGGGTAGCGCTCAAGACTTTGTGCCAAGGCGTTCAGGTCAATACCATCGCGCGGGTGCACCGGGATTTCCACGGCCTTGAGTTTCAGGCGTTCCAGCACTTGCAGGCAGGCGTAGAACGCCGGTGCCTCGATCGCAACCAGGTCGCCCGGTTCAGTCACGGCTTGCAGGCACAGGTTCAGCGCTTCGAGGGCACCGTTGGTAATCAGCAGCTCCTCCATGGGCAGCATCAGGCCGCCGACCATGTAGCGCAGGGCAATCTGTCGGCGCAGTTGCGGGTTGCCCGGCGACATGTCGGTGACCACCAGGCGCGGGTCCATTTCGCGGCTGGCGCTGGCCAGGGAGCGGGCCAGGCGCGGCAACGGGAACAGCATCGGGCTGGGGAAGGCCGAGCCGAAGGGCACTGTATTAGGGTCTTTGATGGAGTCGAGTACCGAAAACACCAATTCACTGACGTCCACATGGGTGGACTCATGCACCTGCTCGCTCACCACTGGCTCGGAAAACGGGCTCGGCGCATGGGTGTTGACGAAGTAGCCCGAACGCGGCCGCGCGCGAATCAGGCCACGGCGTTCCAGCAAGTAATACGCTTGGAACACGGTAGACGGGCTGACGCCGTAGGTCTGGCTGGCATAGCGCACCGACGGTACGCGCTGACCTGGGCCAAGGACGCCGGAGCGGATCAGTTCTGCGATGTCATCGGCGAATTTTTCGTAGCGTTTCATGGCAGCCTTAAACAGTTTTCAGTCTGTACGCCGGGTAAGTGTGTGTGGGAGCTTGCCCGCGATTAGCATAGGTATCTACACATTTTTGGTACGGCGCTGTACCTGTGGCGAGGGAGCTTGCTCCCGTGACGACCAGTCAGCCAGCGCATATCTATCTGATGCTCCGAGATCCAAATGTGGGAGCGGGCTTGCTCGCGAAGGCGGCCAGGCAGCCGACACAGTTATACCGAGTACATATCCATTGCTGCGGTAACGGCCACTTATGGTTCCGCTCTTACAGCGGGTCACTTTCGAAAAGCCGGAATGCCGGCCCAGAATCCCTGTCGAATTCCGGCCAGCGCGGTTTGACGGGGCGCTTAAGATCAAAAACAGATCAAGATCAAGAGCGGCTCGCTCCGCATCGTAGTTACCGTCGGCTTCTACAACCTAAAAAATTGTGTAGATACCTATGTCCCGATGAGGGGGGGTCAGTAACCAAAACTGTTCTGACCCACCGCTATCGGGAGCAAGCCCCCTCCCACATTGGCGGATTGTCAGCGGTTCAACGGCGCGACGAAGCGACTGTCTGCGGCGCTGTAGATCCAGGGCTCATCCACATCTGTCACCTTGAAGCGCAGGCTCTGCGAGCTGCTCGCCGGCTTCTCGGCCAGCAGTGCCACTGACACCGGCATATCGACGATTTCTCCGGGCGCCAGGCTGATCCGGGTCTTGCCTTGCAACTGGAACCCGTCGGCATCCACCAGTTCCACCCGGTAGTCCTGGCGTTGCTGGGTCTTGTTGATGACCTTGAGGCTGTAGATGTTCTCGATCAAACCCTGGCTGTTTTCGCGAAACATGCCGCGGTCCTTGGTGACATCCAGCGACACCATCGGCCGTTCAATCAAGGCCACCACCAACGCGGCAATCATTACCAGCAGTACGGCACTGTAGCCGATCAGGCGTGGCCTGAGCAGATGAGTCTTGCCACCCTGCAGTTGGTGTTCACTGGTGTAGCTGACCAAACCCCGGGCATAGCCCATTTTGTCCATGATCGAGTCGCAGGCATCGATGCAGGCCGCACAGCCGATACATTCCATTTGCAGGCCGTCGCGGATATCGATGCCGGTAGGGCAAACCTGCACGCACAGCTGGCAATCAATGCAATCACCAAGCCCTGCATCGGCTGGCTGCACTTCGCGTTTGCGCGGGCCACGGCGTTCGCCGCGGGCGGTATCGTAGGAAATGGTCAGGGTGTCTTTATCAAACATTACGCTTTGGAATCGCGCATACGGGCACATATGCATGCACACCGCTTCGCGTAACCAGCCGGCATTGATGTAGGTAGCGCCCGTGAAAAACAGCACCCAGAACAAGCTCACCCCGCCGATTTGCCAGGTCAGCAGTTCGACGGCGAGAGGGCGGATGGGCGTGAAGTAGCCGACAAAGGTCAGCCCGGTCAGCACGCTGATGCCCAGCCACAGCGTATGTTTGGCTGAGCGTCGCGCGAGTTTGTTCAGGCTCCACGGGGCCGCCTGCAGCTTGATACGCTGGTTGCGCTCGCCCTCGGTGATCTTTTCACACCACATGAACAGCCACGTGAACGAGCTTTGCGGGCAGGTATAACCGCACCAGACGCGGCCGGCAAACACCGTGATCGCAAACAGGCCGAAGGCACAGATGATCAGCAGCGCCGAGAGCAGGATAAAGTCCTGCGGCCAGAAGGTGGCGCCGAAAATGTGGAACTTGCTGTGCGCCAGGTCCCACAGCACGGCCTGGCGCCCACCCCAGTTCAGCCATACGGTGCCGAAAAAGGCCAGGAACAGCAAAGCCGCTCCACTGACACGCAAGGTGCGGAACAGGCCGGTAAAGCTGCGGGTATGGATCAGGTTATCGCTGGATTTGGCCTTCACCTTCTTTGGGTGTATGGGCTCAAAGGTTTCCAAGGTTGGGATTCGTTCGCTCATGGTCGTTCGCTCATCAGCCTCCATCAGGCCAATGCACTATGGGCGACAGGCTGTTTGCATAACAGACTCAGGTATGGCGATATAAAGCGGATCAGATGGGCTGGATGTACCCATCTGCGTCAATGTGCTGAACCCCAGCGTCAATAAGGTGCAGCGATCGATCGAAGGGGCTGACGCAGATCAATTAAATCACCGAACCCGGTTCGTCGGCCTTCACATGCTGACGGCCATCGGTGGCGCCTTCAACCGTCAGGGCGTCCGCCTCGGCTTCGGTGATGTAGATGCGAGAACCCGCCAATTCCAGATAAGACATGGCTTTGTCGTGATCGGTAAGGATGGTCACCCGGGTGGCGGGCAGGCTTTGTTCCTGGCCGTTTTCGTCGAGCGTGAAGTAGCACAGATGATTTTCGATGCGTACGGTCATGACGATCTCCGTTTTGTGAACTGTGCAGCGTTAGGCGACTGCCATGCGCACGGGTTCCGGGCAACTGACTGGCGGTCTGTGCGGTCTATTCTTTACTCATAATAAAAGGAGCGCATCCATGGACGTCTGGTGGCAACAAGTGTGGCAAACCCTGCAAGCCGAGTTCGCCGACATCACCGATGCCCGGCAACTCACTCAAGTGACTGTGCGCCTGCTGATCGCTGCGATCCTGGGTGGCATCCTGGGTTTTGAGCGTGAACACAAGGGCAAGGCGGCGGGCGTGCGCACTCATATGCTGGTGGCGCTTGGCGCGGCGCTGTTCGTGCTGGTGCCGCAGATGTCCGGCAACCAGGCAGACGCCATGAGCCGGGTGGTTCAAGGGGTGATTGCGGGCATCGGCTTCCTTGGCGCCGGCACTATCCTCAAGGGCAAGGAAGATGAAGAGGGCCAGCATGTGAAGGGCCTGACCACGGCTGCCGGGTTGTGGATGACCGCCGCCATCGGGGTGGCGGCGGGCATGGGGCGCGAATCGACGGCAGTACTCAGTACGTTGCTGGCCCTGGCGGTGTTCAGCATCATGCCGAGAATCGTCAAGTTAGTGGAAAAGTGATACCCAGCCATCAGGTCACGATGTTGCTTTGGCGCACCTCACCAAACACCTTCAGTGCAAAGGGTGGCTTGCCTGGAGCATCAGCAATGACTACCACGCTGACTTTGTTATTGGGCGAATATTGAATCTGTATCTCCCCGATCGACTCTGGGCGGCGCTCAACCCATCGCAGCGGGGTGTTCAACTGTTTCTGAATGCCGGTCAGGTTCAGTTTGTCTTGGGATTTGAAATTCCGGATCTCTTGAGGAGACTCGAGTGTGGATTCACTGGCAGAGCGGAAGCTGTAGGTTGCAGAGCTGTCGTGGCCAGTGTCGGAGGCCGATGGCGGTGGCGTGGCATCTGCTTGTGACGCGTCGAGCTTTTCCTTGGCCAGCGAATCGCAGGTATTGCTTAAGGTTTTATAGGTCGAGTCCATCCTGGAATAGTGTTGTTTGATTTTGGCTAACTCTGCGAGTGAGTTATCGAGACGGCCAAAAGAGCTCGAGGCGTCGCCGTCAAATGCCCCGAGCAGGGCCTCGATATTTTTAAAGGCGAATTTATTCATTACCTCTTCTGTTGTTTTGTGCTTGGCTGAGTTCAGGTTCCTGGCACCGGCATTGAGCACGACGCTCATCTCTTCAAATTTTTTGCGGTTCGCTTTGGCGTCGGGCCCACGTAACGCTGCGCGCCTGTTTTCTGGCTGAAAAATCCATTCGAGTTCGGACTTGATCGCACGAGATTGGGCAGAGTCCGGATTGCCCTGTAGCGCGTTGATTGTTTCCGGGGTCAATAGTGTATGAGTATCGCTCACGCGTTTCGTCGCGTCTGCGTGTTGCTCAGGAGAGGTCTGATTGGAACGCGTGTCAGGCGATTGCTGTGCACGGTCCGGTGCCTTGGGCGTAACGGACCAGTTCGGGCCAGCGTTGAGCAACGCGTCCACCTGCTGCTGTGTGGGCCGGCCCTGAGCTTGGGCGCCGCTGGAGTGTCCAGGTGGCGATGGCTGCGTGCGGGAAAAGTGCTGAGGGTTGATAGTCGACATGGTGTCCTCGCGATAGGATCAGAACTTCCCATCGGAAGATGGGTTGAGTGCGAGGTAAATATATAAACCTGCAGTCACGCGAGCATTCAGGCTTGTTCCCAGTGTCTGTAGGAGAGTTCGATTTTTTGCGGCTCGCTCGAGTTGAAGAACAGCCTGGCCCCTCCCGAGCGAACCTCCATCATTGTGACTCAGACGATGACCGGCGGCGTGGTCGTGGGCGGTTCTTGCGCTGCGGGTGGCTCATCTTCAGGGGGTTCCTGCTTTGGCGCTGGCGTCGGCTCCGAAGGCGGCAAGGGCGGGGCATCGATATTCGGATCTTCGGGCTCAGGGGGTATTGGGATATTCATCAGTGTGGCCTCCTTTGTGCTTGGCTCTATGGGTGGACCATTGCCTTGGGGAATTGATTCCCCGCCCGGCGGCCACATATCCACCTGAACTTTTGCCGCGCGCCCAGGCTCGGACTTTAAACGGCTCTGCTCAGGGAGAGCGTCGCCGTACTTGAATTCGGATCAAGCAAAGAGCGTCCACGGGGCGTAAGGGGAAGATGCTCGATGACTGCTGAAATACTGGCTCCAGAGGGCTGCGCACTGCCGTTGTCGCAAGCGCTGTTGTTACCCAGGATCGCTATCGAAAGCACCATGCCGGTGATCGACAAAGGGGAATTTGCCGTCAAGGCCGTGGTCGGCCAGCGCGTCAATGTCACCAGTAAGGTGTTCGCCGATGGCCACGACAAACTGGCGGTGCTGATCCGCTGGCACGCGCTGGAGGATGAAAGCTGGCACAGCGTGGTCATGACCGATGTCGGTAACAATGGCTGGGAGGGCGCGTTCACCGTCGCCCACCTCGGTCCGCATGAATACTGCATCGAGGCATGGATCGATACCTTCGCCAGCTTCTGCTATGAACTGCGCAAGAAACACGAGGCCGGGGTGCCGGTCAGCCTTGAATTGCAGGAGGGCCGTAGCCTGGTGTTGCAGGCCGCCGAGCGCAGTGACAACGAATTGCGCGATCGCTTGATGTTGCTGCACCACGAATTGTCGGGCCTGCTGGAAACCGAGCAGGTGGCGTTGTTCCTGCACGAAGACAGTGCACACCTGATGACCCAGGCCGATCATCGCGCTTATCTGAGCATCAGCCCCGCCTACCCGATTGACGTAGAGCGTGAGGCGGCGCAGTTCGCCAGTTGGTATGAGCTGTTTCCCCGCTCGATCACCGACGATCCGGCCCGCCACGGCACATTCAATGACGTGCACTCGCGCTTGTCGATGATCCACGACATGGGCTTTGACGTGCTGTATTTCCCGCCGATCCATCCCATCGGCCGCAGCCATCGCAAGGGTAAGAACAACTCACTCACCGCCGGCCCCGATGATCCGGGCAGCCCCTATGCCATCGGCAGCGAGGAGGGCGGGCACGAGGCGATTCACCCGCAACTGGGCAGTCGTGAGGATTTCCGTCGCCTGGTGAAAGCCGCTGCCGACTACGGCCTGGAAATTGCGCTGGACTTTGCCATCCAATGCTCCCAGGACCATCCGTGGCTTGAACAGCACCCTGGCTGGTTCAACTGGCGCCCCGATGGCACGATTAAATACGCAGAGAACCCGCCGAAAAAGTACCAGGACATCGTTAACGTCGATTTTTATGCGGCGGATGCGATTCCGGGCTTATGGACAGAGCTGCGCGATATTGTGGTGGGTTGGGTGGAAGAGGGCGTGAAGACCTTTCGCGTCGATAATCCCCACACCAAGCCGCTGCCATTCTGGCAATGGCTGATCAGTGATGTCAGGTCCAGATACCCTGAGGTGATCTTCCTCGCCGAGGCCTTTACGACTCCGGCGATGATGGCGCGCCTGGGCAAGGTCGGCTATTCCCAGAGCTACACCTACTTCACCTGGCGCAATACCAAGGCCGAGTTGAGCGAGTACCTGACGCAATTGAACCAGTCGCCGTGGCGCGAATGCTACCGGCCGAACTTCTTCGTCAATACACCTGATATCAACCCAGGCTTTTTGCACCAGTCCGGGCGCGCCGGCTTCTTGATTCGTGCCGCGCTGGCGGCCATGGGCTCGGGCCTGTGGGGCATGTATTCAGGCTTTGAACTGTGCGAAGCCGCGCCAGTGCCGGGCAAGGAGGAATACCTGGATTCGGAGAAGTACGAAATCCGCCCGCGGGACTTCACCGCCCCCGGCAACATCATTGCCGAGATCGCCCAACTCAACCGTATCCGTCGGCAGAACCCGGCCCTGCACACACACCTGGGGCTCAAGCTCTACAACGCCTGGAACGACAACATCCTGTATTTCGGCAAGCGCAGCGAAGATGGCAGCAACTTCATTCTGGTGGCAGTCAACCTCGATCCCTTTAACGCTCAGGAAGCCCATTTTGAACTACCGCTGTGGGAGCTGGGCCTGCCGGATGACGCCCAGACCCAGGGTGAAGACTTGATGAACGGCCACCGTTGGACCTGGTACGGCAAGACCCAATGGACACGGCTTGAACCGCAGATGCCCTTTGGAATCTGGCGCATCACCCATTCCCCAGGCTGATGGAGTTCCCCTGTGGGAGCTGGCTTGCCTGCGATAGCGATTTGTCAGCCACCATTTCAGGTACTGACAGACCGTTATCGCAGGCAAGCCAGCTCCCACACTGGATCGCATTCCGTCTGCAGAACTTTAGTGTTTTCAGGAGTTCCCGATGGCGAAGAAACCCAAGACAGCCACCTTCATCAAAGACCCGCTCTGGTACAAGGATGCGGTGATTTACCAGGTTCACGTCAAATCCTACTTTGACTCCAACAATGATGGCATCGGTGACTTCCCCGGGCTGATTGCCAAGCTCGACTATATTGCCGACCTTGGCGTGAACACCATCTGGCTATTGCCGTTCTACCCCTCGCCACGTCGCGATGACGGCTACGATATTGCCGAATACCGTGGCGTGCACAGCGACTACGGGACCATGGCCGATGCCAAACGCTTCATCGCCGAGGCGCATAAACGCGGGCTGCGGGTAATTACCGAGCTGGTGATCAACCACACCTCCGACCAGCACCCCTGGTTCCAGCGTGCGCGCAAGGCCAAGCCGGGTTCGGCCGCGCGGGACTTCTACGTGTGGTCGGACGATGACCAGAAGTACGACGGCACGCGCATCATTTTTCTCGATACCGAAAAATCCAACTGGACCTGGGACCCGGTCGCCGGCCAGTACTTCTGGCACCGCTTCTACTCCCACCAGCCCGACCTCAACTTCGATAACCCGCAAGTCATGAAGGCCGTACTGTCGGTGATGCGCTATTGGCTGGACCTGGGCATTGACGGCCTGCGTCTGGACGCCATCCCCTACCTGATCGAACGCGACGGCACCAACAACGAAAACCTGGCTGAAACCCACGACGTCCTCAAGCAGATTCGCGCCGAAATAGATGCCCATTATCCCGACCGAATGCTGCTGGCTGAAGCTAACCAATGGCCCGAAGACACGCAGCTGTATTTCGGTGAGCGCAAAGGCGATGACGGCGATGAATGCCATATGGCCTTCCACTTCCCGCTGATGCCGCGCATGTATATGGCGCTGGCCCAGGAAGACCGCTTTCCCATCACCGATATTCTGCGCCAGACCCCGGAGATTCCCGCCAATTGCCAATGGGCGATCTTCCTGCGCAACCATGATGAGCTGACCCTGGAGATGGTCACCGACAAAGAACGAGACTACCTGTGGAACTACTACGCCGCAGACCGCCGCGCCCGAATCAACCTGGGTATTCGTCGACGCCTGGCGCCGCTGATGGAGCGTGATCGTCGCCGTGTCGAGTTGCTCAACAGCCTGTTGTTGTCGATGCCGGGCACACCGACTTTGTATTACGGCGATGAGATCGGCATGGGTGACAACATCTACTTGGGCGACCGCGACGGTGTGCGTACGCCGATGCAGTGGTCTATCGACCGCAATGGCGGCTTCTCCCGTGCCAACCCGGCCAGCCTTGTATTGCCGCCGATCATGGACCCGCAATACGGTTATCAATCGGTCAACGTCGAGACCCAGGCCCAGGACCCGCATTCGTTGCTGAACTGGACCCGGCGCATGCTCGCGGTGCGCAAGCAGTCCAAGGCCTTTGGCCGTGGCAGCCTGAAAATGCTCTCGCCGACCAATCGGCGCATCCTGGCTTACACCCGTGAATACACGGGGGAAGACGGCCACACCGAAATCATCCTGTGCGTGGCCAATGTGTCGCGCAGCGCCCAGGCGGCGGAGCTGGACTTGTCTGCCTTCGCCGGCATGGTGCCGGTGGAGATGCTCGGCGGTAATGCCTTTCCACCGATTGGCCAGCTGAATTTCCTGCTGACCCTGGCGCCCTATGGCTTTTATTGGTTTGTGCTGGCGACGGAAAACCAGATGCCAAGCTGGCATGTGGAACCGGCGCAGAGCATGCCCGACTTCACCACTCTGGTACTGAAAAAACGCATGGAAGAATTACTCGAAGAGCCTTGCCGCACCAGCCTGGAACAAACCTCATTGCCAGCCTGGTTGCCCAAACGTCGCTGGTTTGCCGGCAAAGACACGGCGATCGACAGCGTGCGCATCGCTTACGGCGTACGTTTTGGCGACCCACAGCACCCGGTATTGCTCAGTGAAGTCGAGGTCAGCAGCGGCGGTCAGGTCAGCCGTTATCAACTGCCGTTGGGCTTTCTCGGCGAAGATCAGGTGAGCAGCGCCTTGCCCCAGCAATTGGCCCTGGCCCGGGTGCGACGTACCCGCCAGGTAGGGTTGGTGACCGATGCCTTCAGCCTTGAGCCTTTCATCCGTGAAGTCATCCAGGCCATGGAGGCAGGGACCGTGCTCAACTCCAGTGAGGGCGATCTGCGGTTTGAGGCGACCGGACACCTGGCCGGGCTGCAACTGACTCACGAATCGCCGGTGCGTTACTTGTCTGCCGAGCAGTCCAACAGTTCGGTGGTGGTGGGCGAAAGCCTGGTGCTCAAGCTGATTCGCAAAGTCAGCGCCGGGGTACACCCGGAGCTGGAAATGAGCGCCTACCTGACCGCCGCCGGCTACCCGAATATCTCGCCTTTGCTGGGCTTTATGAGCCGCCGCGACGCGCAGGGGCAGGACAACCTGCTGATGATTGCCCAGGGCTACCTGAGCAACCAGGGCGATGCCTGGAGCTGGACCCAGAACAACCTGGAACGGGCGATCCGCGACGAGTTGGCCGAGGCCATTTCTGAACAGGAGCAGCACTACAACGCACTTGGCGAACTGGCGGATTTCGCCGCGGCGCTCGGCCAGCGCCTGGGGGAAATGCATGGGGTGCTGGGTGCGCCAACGGATGACAAGGACTTCCAACCGCAAGTCACCACCGCCAAGGATACTCAGGCCTGGGCCAAGGATGTCGGCGCGCAGATCGAGCGTGCGCTGCAATTGCTCAAGCTTCATCAAAGCCAGTTGAACCCCGCTGACCAGGCGTTGGTCAGTGAGTTACTGGTACACAAAAAAGCCATCGCCGGGCATGTCCAGGCGTTGGCGAAGGCCACGGTCGGCGGGCTGCGGATTCGTGTCCACGGTGACTTGCACCTGGGCCAGGTGCTGGTGGTCAAGGGCGACGCGTACCTGATCGACTTTGAAGGCGAACCTGCGCGGCCGTTGCATGAGCGGCGCGGCAAGCACAGCCCCTATAAAGATGTGAGCGGGGTGCTGCGCTCCTTTGACTACGCGGCGGCCATGGCCCTGAATGTGCAAGCAGTGGATCAGACACCGCAAGCCAACACTGCGCGCAAGCGCGTCACCGATCGCTATCTGAGTGAAGCCCGCGAGGCATTTACTCAGGCTTATCAGACGGCGACGTCTACACTGGCGCATGATTGGCAGGATGCCAACGGCCAGGACGCAGCGCTGACGTTGTTCAGCCTGGAAAAGGCCGCGTACGAAGTGGCCTACGAAGCGGAAAATCGCCCGACCTGGTTGCCGGTGCCCTTGCAAGGGCTGCATGGCTTGCTGAGCGGGCTTACACCTAAATCGAAACCTGTACGCGGTGGGGAGACGTCATGAGTTTTACACATAAAGAACCGCTGCAGCCCAAGTTGACTGCATTGCCGGCGTCCAAGGACGTCGAAGCGCTGGTACGCGCCGAACACCCGGATCCGTTCTCGATCCTGGGCCCGCATGACGACGAGCAGGGCGGGCAGTTTATTCGCGCCTTTCTGCCAGAGGCGCTCAGCGTTCAGGTACTCAGCCGGGATGGCGGTGAAGTGCTGGGTAGCCTCGAGGCAACCCAGGTGCCAGGCTTGTTTGTCGGGCAGTTCAGCACGCGCCAACCGTACCTGTTGAAAATCCAGTGGGCGGGCGGTGAACAGATTACCGAAGACCCCTACAGCTTCAGTCAATTGCTGTTGGGGGAAATGGACCTTTACCTGTTTGCCGAAGGCAATCACCGCGACCTGGGCAGTTGCCTGGGGGCCCAGGTGACCAGTGTCGATGGCGTGCAAGGTGTGCGCTTTGCGGTGTGGGCACCGAATGCGCGGCGGGTTTCGGTAGTGGGCGATTTCAATATCTGGGACGGTCGCCGCCATCCGATGCGCCTGCGTCACCCCTCCGGTGTGTGGGAGATTTTTATCCCGCGTTTGCAGCCGGGCGCTGCCTACAAATACGAAATCCTCGGGGCCCATGGGATCCTGCCGCTCAAGGCCGACCCGGTGGCGCTGGCCACCCAACTGCCGCCCGACACGGCCTCCAAGGTCGCCGCACCGTTGCAGGTGGACTGGCAAGACCATGAGTGGATGCAAGCCCGGGGTGACAAGCAGAAATCCACGGCGCCGTTGTCGATCTACGAGCTGCACGTGGGCTCCTGGCAGTGCGAGCTGGACGAGACCGGCGAGGTCGCCCGTCAATACGGCTGGCGTGAACTGGCGGAGCGCTTGATCCCCTACGTGCAGCAACTGGGCTTCACCCATATCGAGCTGATGCCGATCATGGAGCACCCCTTTGGTGGTTCCTGGGGCTATCAGGCTTTGTCGCAATTCGCCCCGAGTGCACGCTTTGGATCGCCCGAGGATTTCGCCTGGTTCGTCAATGCCTGTCACCAGGCGGATATCGGCGTGATTCTCGATTGGGTGCCGGCGCATTTCCCCACCGATACCCACGGCCTGGCGCAGTTCGACGGCACGGCGCTGTACGAGTACGCCAACCCGCTGGAGGGCTTTCACCAGGACTGGGACACGCTGATCTACAACCTGGGCCGTACGGAAGTGCACGGCTTCATGCTGGCCTCGGCCCTGCACTGGCTCAAGCATTTTCATGTGGATGGGCTACGGGTGGATGCGGTGGCTTCGATGTTGTACCGCGATTATTCGCGCAAGGCCGGCGAGTGGGTGCCCAACCGCCATGGCGGGCGCGAGAACCTGGAAGCCATCGATTTTCTGCGGCATTTGAACGACGTGGTCGCCCTTGAAGCGCCCGGCGCGCTGGTGATCGCCGAGGAATCGACGGCATGGCCGGGGGTCAGCCAGCCTACCCAGCAAGGTGGCCTGGGGTTCAATTACAAGTGGAACATGGGCTGGATGCATGACTCGCTGCACTACATCCAGCAAGACCCGGTCTACCGTGCCCATCATCACAACGAGCTGAGCTTCGGCCTGGTATATGCCTGGTCCGAGCGGTTTATCTTGCCGATCTCACACGACGAAGTGGTGCACGGCAAGCACTCGCTGATCGACAAGATGCCGGGAGATCGCTGGCAGAAGTTTGCCAATCTGCGCGCCTATCTGAGTTTCATGTGGATGCACCCGGGCAAGAAGCTGTTGTTCATGGGCTGCGAATTTGGCCAGTGGCGCGAATGGAACCACGACCAGCAACTGGACTGGTATCTGCTGCAATACCCTGAGCACCGTGGTGTGCAGAAGCTGGTGGGCGATTTGAACCGCCTGTACCGCGAGGAGCCGGCGCTGCATGAACAGGATGATGCTCCCCAAGGCTTCCAGTGGCTGATTGGCGATGATGCGATCAACAGTGTTTACGCCTGGCTGCGCTGGAGCAAGGACGGCCGGCCGGTGCTGGTGGTTGCTAACTTCACCCCGGTGCCGCGTGAAGGCTACGCGGTTGGGGTGCCGTTCGGCGGGCGTTGGAGTGAGGTGATCAACAGTGATGCGGACACTTACGCCGGTTCCAACTTTGGCAATGGGGGAGAGGTGTTCACCCAGGATGAGCCGCGTCATGGGCAACCGATGTCGCTGTCGTTGAACCTGCCGCCGCTGGGCGTGTTGATTCTGCGTCCGCAGGAGCTGTAAGGGCACTGGATTGGCGGATGCAGTTGTTCCCGATACTGGCAGGGTGCCACAATGGCGCCTTTGCCGTCGCAATCGACACAGGCGCATTGCATGAACAGCCTTGGGCATGGGCAAGATCAGGATCCCATCATCGAGCAGCAAGTGCGAACCGACCGGTTGCACCAACTGTTTCGCCAGTCGTTCTCGGCCGTCTTCGGTAGTTATCTGGGCGCCGCCATGCTCTGCTGGCTGTGCTGGGATCGCTTCGATCATCGAATCATTCTGGTATGGCTGGTGCTGCTGGGTTGCTCGTCACTGCTGCGCCTGCACATGTTCGTGCAGTGGTTTCGCTGCCCTGACAGCGAGCGCACCCCAAAGCGTTGGGAGCGGCGTTACTGGATCACGCTGATGTTGTCGGCTGGCATCTGGGGAGGTGGGGCGCTGGCGGTGATGCCGGTTGATGACCGAGTGTCCCAGGTACTGGTGATGCTCTTTACCGTAGGAATGTCAGTCAGTGCGGTGTCCTGCTACTCGGCCTTTCGCTACATGACCTTGAGTTCGATGGCGTTGGTGCTGTTGCCCTGTACGCTGTGGCTGTTGTTCCAGCCGGCGCCGATGCAAGTGGGTGTGGCCCTGGCGGTGCTGGTGTTTTCATCTTTTGTGGTGACGGCCACCTGCAAACTGTCCGATGCGCTGGAAAAAGCCTTCCGCCTGACTCGGCAAATGGAGCGTACACACCGTCTTTCAACCCGCGCGGCCCAAACCGATGAGCGCGACGGGTTTGAAGACCTGCACCGCTAAGGCTCAAGGTCTTGATCAGGTGGCCGTAGCGGTCTGATCCTTGGACATCGCCCTCACCAACGCCCTGGCGACCTGTTCGGCGGAGTAGGGTTTGGCGAGGAACTCAAACCCCTCATAACCGCTGTCCGCCAGCTCTTCGCTGTAGCCTGAGACAAGTACCACCGGCAGGTCCAGACGCCGCTCACGCAGCAGTCTGGCCATCGCAACGCCGGTCATCCCCGGCATGACCACATCCGAAAAAATCGCGTCGAAGGCTCGGGCGTCGTTGCCAGCGAGGGCCAGTGCCTGCTCGGCATTGGTCGCCCAAGTGGTCTTGTAGCCCAGGTCCTTGAGGATCTGGCTGGCGAAACGTCCCACTTCCAGGTTGTCTTCTACGATCAGAACATGCCGTTGGGCAGCCTCCTGCGGCGGTACAAGTTGCTCCTGTTCGTCCTGCTGCGGGGCGGGTTCGCCTTCCACTTGGGGCAAATACAAGGTGAACACAGTGCCCTGGCCGAGGGTACTTGCCACATCGATGTTGCCGCCCGATTGTTTGGCAAAGCCGAAGACTTGCGACAGGCCCAGTCCGGTGCCTTTGCCAACGGCCTTGGTGGTGAAGAACGGCTCGAAGATACGGTCGATGGTGTCGCCGGCAATACCGGTGCCGGTGTCGGTCAGAGAGATGCTGATGTACGGCAGGCGCGACTCGGCGTCACCGCGGATGCGCGGCAGCGCTTGCTGTGTGGCGACCTTGAGGGTCAGGGTGCCCTGGCCGTCCATTGCGTCGCGAGCATTGAGTGCGATGTTGAGCAGCGCGGTTTCGAGCTGGCTGGGGTCAATGCGTGCGTAGCACGGCTGATCGGGCAACTGCACCTGTACATGAATGCGGGCGCCGGTGACACTTTCAAGCATCTCGCCGATGTTGCGTACCCGCTGGCTGACATCCAATACCTGCGGGTTCAACGGCTGGCGACGGGCGAAGGCAAGCAATTGGCTGGTGAGTTTACTGGCCCGCTCCACGGTGTCGGAGACGACGCTCATGTAGCGCTGGCGACGCTCTTGCGACAAGTTCGGTTGGCGCAGGAAGTCCACTGACGAGCGAATGATGGTCAGCAGGTTGTTGAAGTCATGGGCGACGCCGCCGGTCAGTTGGCCGATGGCTTCAAGCTTCTGTGACTGGCGCAGCGCGGCCTCGGCCTGGGCCAGCGCGAGGGTGCGTTCTTCCACGCGCTGCTCCAGTGTGGCGTTGAGTTCGGTGTAGGCCGCCAAACCCTCGCGTACGGCGGCATCGGCGCGCACGCGTTCGATGTGCGCCCAGGACCGTTCGGTCACTTCACCCAACAACGCCAGATCGTAGGGCGACCAGTAGCGGGGCTGTTTGTCATGCACGGCCATCAGCGCCGTGAGACGTCCATCCTTGATCAGCGGCACGCAGATGGTAGCCGTGACGCCCAGCGCCTGGAAGGTTGCCGACTCATCGGCGGGCAGTTCGATCAGGTTATCGCGGATCACCAGGGGCTGACCGGCCCGCAGAGCCCTCACCGCGCGTTCGCCGAACGCCGCCAGGCTGTAGTGGCCGATGATGCTGGGTGAGCCCTGCGCCGCCCAGTCGCCACGGATAGTGAAGCCATCTTCATCCTCATCCATATCGGCATAGGCGCAAATCGACACTTGCAGGTGTTGCGCCAGCAGTTGGGTGGTCGATGTCATGATGGCTTCGGCGTCGGTGGCGCTGGCCACGGCGTTGCCGATGGCATCCAGCACCGCCAGGCGACGGGCGAGGAATACGGTGGAGGTGGTCTCGGTCACCGTATCGAGCATGCCCACCACGTTGCCTCGGGAGTCGCGGATAGGGCTGTAGCAAAAAGTGAAATACGCCTGTTCCGGCGCGCCATTGCGCTTGAGCATCAGCGGGAAGTTTTCAATATAGGTGGCATGACCGTCGAACGCCGCGCTGGCGATGGGGCTTATCTCGCTCCAGGCCTCGTGCCACACCTCGCTGAAAGGGCGGCCCAGTGCCTCCGGCTTGTTGCCCAGAATCGGCCGGAATGCATCGTTGTAGAGCGTAATCAACTCAGGCCCCCAAACAATGGCCTGGGGAAACCTGGAAGCGAAGCACAGCGCGACGGTGGTCTTCAATACATCGGACCACTGCTCCAGCGGGCCGAGGGGCGTACTGGCCCAATCATGCTGGCGGACCCGCTCGGCCATGTCGCCGTTGCCTTGCAGCCAATTCATCATGGGGTCAACACCTTATCTGCCGCGGTTCGACTATTGCCTGAAACCTCAGGTTGCCAAGCAACAGACCTGAATGACTGCTCCCAGTTCAGCGCGAATATCCAGGTTATTGAGCGGCGAATACACCTGTCCAATAGATGCCCGCATCGCTTTTTGGGTCCATCGCGTAGGCCGCGCCCAATTCGCGAAATTGCGGGTTCATCAGGTTGGCGCAATGGCCGGGGCTGGCGAGCCAACCGTCCACGACCTTGCGAGGGGTATCGAGGCCGGCGGCGATATTTTCGCCGATGTTCTTCGCGATATACCCGGCCAGTTCGGCGCGGTCACCGGGAGTACGACCGTCGTGGTCCAGGTGGTCGAAGAAGTTGCCGTTGGCCATGTTGCGCGTGTGGCTGTTGGCCGCGCTGGCCAGGGTGTCGTTCCACGACAGCGGCGTGGTCGCGCTGAACGCCTGGGTGCCGCATTGATGTGGTTCGGCGCGCGCAGCGTTGACCAGGTTCAGCAGTTGCTTGCCTTCGGTCTGCCAGTCGCCCAGGCCACTGGTCAGCAGCGGGCGGGCCAGCACGATGCGCCAATCCTGGCCGCTGTTGCTGACGCCGATGTCGACATATTGCGGGTCCAGTACGACCCGGCAGAAGCTTTCGCGCACTGCTTTCATGGCGGCGTCGGCATCCTTGGGCCCGGACAGGCTGATGGCCTGCACGTTGACCATAGGGTACGCAGCCCGCGCCAGCGACTGCTGCAAGTCGCCGACATTGGAGGCCGGCAGCACCAGCCGTGTGTCGCTGGTCAGCGGTGGCAGTTCCTGTGAACCCTGGTCACCGCAGCGTTGCACCTGGCTGCGGTATTGGTTGATCTGTTGGACTAACTGACTTTCTTCATTCGCCATCGCGCTGGCGCAGAACACCGTAGTGGCGGCCAGCGTCGTAAGACCCATCATCAATGACAGAACGCGCATGGACGTTACCCTTGAGCTTGAAAGTGCCCATGATGCGCGATCCAGGTGCATCCATGCACCCGTTGGTCCGAACTTTTTTCTTCAGTTCTTGAATGTCGAGTGTTTTGCACCCTGATCGCAGAGGGCGAACACCACCACCAGCAGGGCGGAAATCGCGAGGATAACCACCACGCCATCGGTGGAATGAGTGGCCGAGGCCGCCACCATCGACAGCGCGCCCAGCGGTGCCAGGCCACCGGCAATCGCGGTGCCGATTTCGCGCCCGGTGCCGAAGCCCGATGAGCGCGTCTGGGTCGGGAATTGCCGGCTCAGGAACGAGCCCTGGGGCGCAAACATCATCGGCGCAAGGATACCGGTGCCCACACCGATGGCCAGATAGATCATCAGGCTTTCACCACTGTTGAGCAGGGCCAGGAACGGGTAGGCGAACAGCAGCGAGCACAGACCGCCGAGCATCAACACAATCTTGCTGCTCCACTTGTCGCACAGCCAGCCAAAGCAAGGCACGGCCACGATGGCCACCAGGCTGGCGATGGTCACCGACAGGGAGGTGACGTGTACATCCACACCTTTGAATTGGGTCAGGTACGCCAGGGAGAAGGTCTTGAAGATATAGCTCAGGGCGTTGTAGCCAATCGCGACAAAGAACACCACGGCGAGGCCCTTGAGGTCGTTCTTGAACAACGCTTTAAGGGGCGACGGCTTGGCCTTGGCTTTTTCCTTGCTCAGTTCCTCGAACTGCGGGGTTTCCGGAATGCTGTTACGCACCCACAGACCCACGCCCACCAGCACGATGCTGCAGATAAACGGGATGCGCCAACCGCCGGCCAGCAAGAACTCGTTACCGTTGATGGTCAGCAGGTAAATGGTCAGTGAGGACAGCAACAGGCCCAGGTTCAGCCCCAGTGCCGGCCAGGCACCTTGGCTGCCGCGCTTGCCATGGGAGGCGTGTTCGTAGGAAGTTACCGCGGCGCCCGACAGTTCAGCACCCGCGCCCAGCCCCTGGATGATGCGGATGAACACCAGCAGGATCGGCGCCCAGATACCAATGGAGGCATAGCTGGGGATCAGGCCGATCAGCGTGGTGCACACGCCCATCAGGCAGAAGGTCAGCACCAGCACCTGCTTGCGTCCGAACTTGTCACCCAGGTAGCCGAACAGAATGCCGCCGAAAGGGCGGGCGATAAAGCCGATGGCAAAGGTGGAAAAGGCCATCAGCGTGGCCGTTTTCGGGTCGCTGTTATCGAAGAAGATCTTCGAAAACACAATGGCCGCCATGGTGGCGTACAGGTAAAAGTCGTACCACTCCAGCATCGAGCCAAAGATGGTGGCGGCGGCCACTTTGCGCAGGCGCTTGCGGGTTTGTTCGGGCGTTTCGGTGCCGGGGATGGAGGCGGATGCCGACATGCTGGATTTCCTTCTGGTCTTTGTAGTTATTTTTGGGTGAACGGGCAGTACGGGTATTACTGAGGCTGGAACAGACGGTCGGCGATCATCGCGCCGATGGGCATGGCCGAGGTGGCGGCCGGTGAAGGTGCGTTGCACACGTGGAGCATTCGCGGGGTTTGGGCGAACAGGAAATCGTGTACCAGGCTGCCGTCGCGCATGACTGCCTGGGCACGGATACCGGCCTCGTAGGGCAGCAAGTCGTCGAGGGTCAGAGAAGGGCAGTACTTGCGGCACTGCTCCAGGTAGCCGGACTTGAACAAAGAGTTTTTCATCTCGGTGGTGCCGGAGCCGAGGTTCTGCCAGAGGGTTTTCCAGAAACCCGGGAAGCTGGCGTATTGCGCCACATCGCGCCAGTTCACCGAGAACTTGCGGTAGTTCTCGCGGCCCAGGCCCAGCACGGCATTCGGGCCGACGGTGACACTGCCGTCGATCATGCGTGTCAGGTGCACGCCGAGAAACGGCAACTGCGGGTCGGGGATCGGGTAGATCAGGTGGTTGACGATGTTGTTCTTTGCCGCCGGCAAGCGGAAGTACTCGCCGCGAAACGGGATGATCTGATGGTCGATACTGATCCCGGCCAGGCGAGCCAGGCGGTCCGATTGCAAACCGGCGCACACCACCAGGTGCCGCGCCTGCCAGGTTTCGCCCTGGGTATGGACCGTGACTTTATCGGTGTCTTCGTGGATCGCAGTGACCGTGCGTTCCAGGCAGATCTGCCCGTCGTTGCGGCGAATCACCTGGGCCATGGTCTCGCACACCTGGCGGTAATCGACAATGCCGGTGGCATCGAGAAACAAGCCGCCCAGGCCGACGATGTTTGGTTCACGCTCGCGCAGTTGCTCGGCATCCAGGCGCTCGACCTGCATACCGTTGAGCTGGGCGCGGGCGTGCAGGGCTTCCATGCGTTGCATTTCCAGGGGGCTGGAGGCCACCAGCAGCTTGCCGCACACCTCGAACTTGATCCCGTGTTCGCGGCAGAACTGCTTGGTGGCTTCGGCACCGCGCTTGCACAGGTCGGCCTTGAGGCTGCCGGGGGCGTAGTAAATGCCGGCGTGGATCACGCCGCTGTTGTGGCCGGTCTGGTGCTTGGCCAGCACCGGCTCCTTTTCCAGGATCACCAGTGATGCGCCGGGTTGGCGCTTGAGCAGTTCCATGGCAGTGGCGAGGCCGACGATGCCGCCGCCGATAATGCAAAAGTCGTGAATCATTGCTGGGAGTACCTAAGGTTAGACATTTTGGTCTGCTTATCAGGTTGTCAGACTAATGTTTTTGTTAAAAAAATGGCGTGTCCGGGGACACGCTTTAAAAAGTCGATCAGTTGATGGGAGGCAGTTCCAGTTGCAAGCGCCGTGCGGATGCACGCAGATGGGCCTCTGCACTGGCAGCGGCGCGTTGGGCATCACCGTCGGCGATGGCCTGATAGAGCTGCTGGTGTTCCTGGGTCGCATCGGCCGAGCCGGTGGCGAAGCGCGAGGCAGAGTTTTCCCAGGCGGTCTTGCGTGCGCTCGCCAGCTGGCTTCTGAGGAAGTCATGGAAGGCCACGAAGTAGTCATTCTTGCTGGCGTCGGCAATGGCGCGGTGGAATTCCACATCGGCCAGGGCTGCGGCTTCAAATTCGTCGCGATGGTCCTGCATGGCCTGCAAGGCGCTTTCCATGCGTTGCAGGTCGGCGGCGTCACGGCGCTGGGCGGCAATCGAGGCGGCTTGGGTTTCGATCCACAGGCGCACTTCGAACATCTGCGCCAGGTCAGGCCGTCGCCCATTTTGCTGCGGGAAACGGAACACCGTGCCGGCCGGGGTCTGCGAAATGAACGACCCCAACCCCCGGCGGGCGGTGAGAACACCGTCGGCCTTGAGCTGGGCAATGGCCTCGCGCACCACAGAGCGGCTGACGTTGAGCTGTTCAGCCAATTGCTGTTCGGTAGGCAGGCGCGACTCCGGAGCCAGTTGGCCGGATTCGATTTCTGCGCGAATGGCGCTGACAACCCGTACGACAAGCGAGTCGGGGCGCTGGAGCTCAAGCATGATGAAACCTTGGTAATCAGGTTGTCAGACAATAGTCGTTACGAATTTAGCTTGTCAATATGTGTGCAACACGATCAGTGCAGCAAGATAGGCGGCAAGGCCCGTTACCTGCGTTCACTGTGCGGGCCATGAGCGGCCTACAACAGGTACAATCGCCGCTGCCTTGACGCGAAACTCCAGGAATTTGCATGTTCAGCCTTACCCGTTACACCACGCCGTGCCCCGAATCGGTCAATAGCCAGATCCTGCAGATGGTGGTGGACAACCTCACCGACATCAGCAGTGTCGCGCTGGCGCCAAGTAACTTGCTCTACAACATCTACCAGTACGCCATCGGGTTTGAGGTGCACTTGTACCTTGAGGCGTTGAATGGCGAGAAGGGCATCGCCGTCGAGCTGGTCGTGGCGATGCAGGACGAAACCGTTGTCGGTTTTTGCCTGTATCTGCCGGTCAAGAACGACCCTCAAGCCTGCGGCATTGCCTTTATGGCGGTGCAGGCCGGCTTTCGTCGCCAAGGCGTGGCGAAGCTAATGCTAGGCGATGTGCTGGCGCGCTATCCCCACGCCGAACTGGCCTGTGCGGTGGAGAAGGTGCCAGCATTCGAGGCCATGGGGTTTCAGGTGCGCGGCGCACGTGGCACCCAAGTGCTGATGAACACCCGGGACTACGGCACCGATGGCTTGATGGGGGTGTTGGATGTGGCAGCGATCTATCGTTCGCTGGAAGTGCGCCAGATTCATACCTACCTGCTGCAAAAGCACGGCAAGCGCGCCATGGTCGACGCTGAAAAACAGCGTGACCGGCATCTGGATCAGTTGACGCGCAAGGTGCAGCTGTACATCCAGCAGCGGTTTCCTACGATTTGACCCGCTGGACCATCCCCAGGATGGTCGCCAGCAATTCCTGCTGGGCCTCCTCACGGCTGATCTCGCCATTGGCTGCCGCATGAGACAGGGCTTCCGCCGCACCGAGCATAGCGCGCAAGCCGGCCTTGGAAACACCGCCGCCCGAGGCGAACGGTGACAGTGCGTTGGAGCACTTTTCCAGGAAGATCGCCTCATATTCGCGCTTGAGCACCGCCAGCTCCGGCGAGCCGCTCAGCGCGGCAATCACTCCGGGGATTTCCCGGCCCTGCAACAGCACGCAATCGACATACGCCGAAGCGATCACCCATGACCGGTCCTCTAGCGTCGCCTTACTGGTGTCGATGGCCTCGGTAAAGACCTGGTCCTGGCGCGCATCGAAATCGGCATACAAAGCAGCCAGCAATCCCGCACGCGTGGTGAAGTGGTCGTAGACCACCGGCTTGGTCACACCTGCCAGCTCCGCCAGGCGGCCCAGGGTCAGGGCGTCGGTGCCTTCCTCGCGCACCAATTGCCACGCCACATCGAGTAATTGGCGCTGGCGATCTTCACGGGACAAGCGCCGACGTGGGGCAGGGGATTCACTGCTTGACATGCTTATATACCAAAAGTAACTTAAGGGGGCGTAACTTACTAAACGTAGCTTAATCCTGTCAGGAGTTAAAGTCATGCACGCCTTGATCGTAGTTGCTCATCACGACCGGAAATCGCTCACCCATAGCGTAGCGGCTCAGGTAGGCGCCGGTTTGACCGCCGCCGGCCACACCTTCGAAATCGCCGACCTTGCCGCCGAAGGGTTCGATCCACGCTACACCGCCGCCGACCATCAGGTGCACCGCGCTCATGCAACTCCGCCGGCCGATGTGCTGGCCGAACAGGCGCGTATCGAGCGCGCCGACGCGCTGGTGGTGGCTTTCCCGATCTACTGGTGGTCGATGCCGGCGTTGCTCAAAGGCTGGGTCGACCGCGTGTTCGTCAACGGCTGGGCGATTGATTATGGCCCCGACACACCCGTCGTGAAAAAACTGCGCCACTTGCAGGTGCACCTGCTGGCCCTCGGGGGCGCGGATGACAGCGCTTTCGATCGGCACGGCTATGCCAAGGCCATGCACACCCAGATCGATTACGGCATCTTTGATTACTGCGGGGCGCAGGTGCTGACGTCCAAGCTGCTGCTGGATTCGGAGAGCGGGGGCGCCCAGGCGCACTTGCACACGGCCAAAGCTGTGGGGCAGGGGATGTTCCAGCGCGAGACAGTCGCGGGGTGATTCAGGTGTCGCGAAACAGGTCGTGGGCATCGAGCAAGCGGTAGGCAATCTCGGGGCGTTTTTCCAGGCCGCGGCGGATCGACGCCGGGATCGATTGACGAGTCTTGCGGCACATGCCCGGCAACTCGTCGATAACGATCTGGATCCCGCGCATACTCTTGACCTCGGTATGCCCAGGCGCAATGTGCACGCGGATGCCCAGTTGCTCGTACATCCGCTGCTGCATGTGTTCAAGGTCTTGCAGACTCTTGAGGTTTTCAAGGCGTTCGAGCAGGATTTTTTCCTGCTGTCGCGTCAACTGGAGGATGCGCAGGTCCGCGCCGGGCGCCTCCAGCAGTTGTTCACGCTCGCACACACAGGCGCCGGGAGGGCAGGGTTGGCGAATGGTCATTGACGCTCCCGGCGAAGTTTCACGATCGGCGTGTCAGTAGGTCAATTGAACGCCCAGGCTGCCCAAGGCTTTCCAGTACTCAGGGTAGGTCTTGGCCACGCAGTCCGGGTCCTGGATGCGAATCCCCGAAACTTTCAGCCCGGCCAGGGCAAAGCACATGGCGATGCGGTGGTCGGCGTGGGTGTCGATCAGCGCCGTGCACGCGGTGCCGGCCAGGGCTGGGTCGCTCGCCACCAGCAGGTCGTCGCCCTCAATGCTCGCCAGGCCTGGGCGGATCTCATTGAGGCCGTCGTGCAGTGCCTGTACACGGTCACATTCCTTGACGCGCAGGTTCGCCAGTTCAGTAAAACGCACCGGGGTGTTGTTGAAAGCGGCGAGCACGGCCAGGGTCGGGATTGCGTCCTGCATTTGCGAACCGACCACCGTGGCTTGCATGTTCGGGAACTGGGCGATCACAGCCTGGGCCTGGGCGTCCGGCTGGGTGAAATCCCGGGCTGCGACACCGATGTCGATACGGCCAGCGGTCAGCACTTCGGCGGCCCACAGGTAGGTAGCGGCCGAGGCGTCGGGTTCGATCAGGTAATCCTGGGCGGTGTAGCCGGTCGGGGCGACGCGCCAGGTGGTATCGTCCACGGCTTCAACCTGGGCGCCAAAGGCGCGCATGCAATCCAGGGTCAGGTCTACGTAGCCACGGGCGCCGATGTCTTTGCCGGTCAACGCCACTTCAATCGGCGCCTCACCACAGGCCGCGAGCATCAGCAGGGCCGATACATACTGGCTGGACAAGCCGCCATCGATCTCAAAGCGCCTGGCTTGTACCTTGCCTGTGCCATGCACGGTCACGGGCGGGCAGCCAGTGGGACTGTCGACCTGAATTCCGTTTTGGCCGAGGGCGGTCAGCAGCGGGCCAATCGGGCGCTTTTGCATGTATTCATCGCCGTCCAGCACCACGCTGCCTTGCACGGTGGCCACGGCGGCGGTGAGAAAGCGCATGGCAGTCCCGGCGTTACCGAGGAACAGTGGTTGGGGAGGCAATTGCAGCGAGCCTTGGCTGGTGACGACAAACGTGGTGTCGTCTGGCTCATCGATACTCACACCCATCTGACGCAGGGCGACTGACATATGGCGAGTGTCATCGCTTTTCAACGCACCGCTCAAACGGCTGGTGCCCTTGGCCAATGCCGCCAGCAACAGGGCGCGGTTGGTGATGGATTTGGAGCCGGGGGGCGCGACCTTGCCATTGAGAGGAAAGTTGGGCGGTGTAACGGTCACGGTTTTTTGCGAACTCAAGGTACAAGGCTCCTGGTCAAGGCGAGGTGGCGTGGAGTGGCCGACGTGCGGACCCGAATAATCAGGCAAACACGCCATGCTTGTCGAGTGAGCAAGTGATCTGCGTGAATTTTCTGGAATGTGCTCCGATTCAAATGTGGGACGGGGCCAGCAAGCCCGGCTTAACGCTGGCTCAACCAGTAGTCATGCAGCACCCGCGCAGCCGGTTCGATTTCGCTGACCTGCTGTTGATGGGCGTTTATATCCAGGTCCGCCGGAAGTTCGAAATTGTCCTGCTCGGCGCACGCGGTGATTTTTTCCAGTTGCCCGGCTTGTTCGGCGGGCAATGGCGGCCAGTTGCCGATCGTCACACCCCGCACATAACCAAAACACCATTCTTCAGCCAGCGTCACTGCCTGGTCTTGATGTTCGGTTTCATCGAAACGGGCTTTGAATGCCTGGGAGTCGGTGGCCAATCGAGCAGCCAGGGTATTCATATGGCGTACACACAGTTCGAGAAAATCCTGGGCCTCGTCCATGTTGTCCCATTCAGGGTTTTGCCCACCCCAGATCGCCGGGAACCACTCGGCCACGTCCACCTTGGCCGGGCTGGAAACCAGGGCGGTGAAATAACCGTCGAGTTCGGCCATGTTCAGCACCGAGTGGTCTTCACCGTATTTGAGCAAGGTGGCCTCAATGAAGTCGAAATCGGCGGGGGAGAGGGGTTGGGCGTGCATGGCATATCCTTAAAACGTCGAGCGCCGCTGACAGGGGCGGCTTAAAGCGCAAAGGATGGCGTGTGCACCGGGTTTTATCCAGCGTCTTTTCCCTCACCGTGGCCAGTCCCGCTTTTGGCCGATGCGCCGTGGCGCACCCTTGATATAGTCTGGCTTTCCTCAATCGCCAGTCAGGGATCACTGCCATGTCCGAATACCAAGCCTTCGTCGTCGAACTGAGCGGCAACGTTGCCCATGTGCAGATCAATCGCCCGGAAAAGATCAACGCCATGAACGCGGCGTTCTGGACCGAAATCATCGACATCTTCCAATGGATCGACGACACCGATGCCGTGCGCGCCGTGGTGCTCAGTGGTGCGGGCAAGCATTTCTCTTCGGGTATCGACCTGATGATGCTGGCCTCGATAGCCAATGAGTTCAGCAAGGACGTGGGGCGTAATGCGCGCCTGTTACGGCGCAAGATCCTCGAGCTGCAAGCCTCGTTCAATGCGGTCGACCATTGCCGCAAGCCGGTACTCGCCGCGATCCAGGGCTACTGCATTGGCGGGGCCATTGACCTGATCAGCGCCTGCGACATGCGCTACGCGGCCGAGGGCGCGCAGTTCTCGATCAAGGAAATCGACATCGGCATGGCCGCTGACGTAGGCACTTTGCAACGCCTGCCGCGCATCATCGGCGACGGCATGTTGCGTGAGTTGGCTTACACCGGTCGCCAGTTCGGTGCTGAAGAAGCGCGCAGCATCGGCCTGGTCAATCGCGTGTATGCCGATCAGGACAGCCTGCTGGCCGGCGTTATGGAAATCGCCCATGAAATCGCCGCCAAGTCGCCAATCGCCGTGACCGGCACCAAAGCCATGATCAGCTACATGCGTGACCACACAGTCAATGACGGCCTGGAATACGTTGCCACCTGGAACTCGGCTATGTTGCAATCCAACGACTTGCGCGTGGCCATTGCGGCCCATATGAGCAAGCAGAAACCCGAATTCGTGGATTGACTGATATGACCCCAGGCTGGATTACCACAACGCTGCTGGATAACGACGCCGTCGGCGGCTGGGCCGTCGCCCGCAGCCGTGAGGGCTTTTTGCATGACGCCAATGGCCCTCTGTTCCCTCGGGAGTGGCTTAAGCGTCAGGACCTGCCGGTGTTCGCTGAACACGGCATCGGCCACCTCGATGGTGAATCGGTGTACTTGCTGGAACTCGACAGTGCTGCCGATGTGCCAGGGTGCAGTTGGCAGGGGCTGCGCGGTTTCATGCTACAGGGCGATCACACTCTCTACAGAGTGCTGGGCTACGCCGCCCAGATCGGCACCTGGGCGCGGGAGCATCGTTTCTGCGGCAGTTGCGGCCAGGCCATGGTTCAGGTCCCGCGGGAGCGGGCGATGTACTGCGCGCCTTGCGACCTGCGCAGCTACCCACGGATTTCGCCGAGCATGATCGTGCTGGTGACCCGTGGCGACGAGATCCTGCTGGCGCGCTCGCCACGTTTCGTCACAGGGGTCTACAGCACCTTGGCCGGCTTTGCCGAACCCGGCGAATCGGCCGAAGACTGCCTGATCCGCGAAGTGCGCGAGGAAGTGCAGATAGAAGTGAAGAATATCCAGTACATGGGCAGCCAGTGCTGGCCGTTCCCCCATTCGATGATGCTGGGTTTCCACGCCGAGTACGCCGGTGGCGACATCGTGCCCCAGGCCGACGAGATCGAGGATGCGCAGTGGTTCAACATCCACGAACTGCCGCCGTTGCCGGCGTCACGTTCGATTGCACGTTACCTGATCGACCTCTACGTGGCCCGCCGCTTAGGCCATGCTGAACCAGTGCTGCCAGGCTAGGCGTACGGTCAGGCCCAGCACCACGGTGATAAACACCGGGCGAATGAATTTGGCGCCGCCGCTGATTGCGCTGCGTGCGCCAAAGAACGCGCCACACATCACTGACACGCCCATCGCCAGCCCGACGATCCAGTCTACCGAGCCATTGATGATAAACACCGTCAGCGCCGCCGCGTTGCTGACGAAGTTCATGCTGCGCGCGACGCCGCTGGCCTTCACCAGGTCGATGGGGTGCAGCAGCATCGTGCTGACGGTCCAGAATGCACCGGTGCCAGGCCCGGCCACGCCGTCGTAGAAGCCCAGGCCAAAGCCCTGGGTGGCCTGCCATTTCTTCTTGATCGGTGCTTCGGCATCCACCGGCGCCTTTGGCGTACCGCCGAACAACAGGTACACCCCGCAGGCAAAGACGATCACCGGCAGCATCTTGTTCAGGGTTTCGGCGGGCAGGTAGTGGGCGACCACCGCACCGGTCAGCGCGCCGATCAATGTACCGACGATGGCGTGCACCCATTGGCGCGGGTGGAACAGCTTGCGCCGGTAAAAGGTGAAACTGGCGGTGGCCGAGCCGAAGGTGGAGCTGAGTTTGTTGGTGCCCAGTACCAGGTGAGGCGGCATACCGGCGGTGAGCAGAGCCGGAGTGGTCAGCAGCCCGCCGCCGCCGGCGATGGCGTCGATAAAACCGGCGATAAAGGCAACGACGGCCAGGATGGCCAGGGTGGTGAGGTCAACGCTGAGTTCGAAGGGCATGGGCAGGGCTTATTGTTGGAGGGCCGCAGAAAGCCAGCATCTTACTGCGATGTGACTCAAATGTGGGAGGGGGCTTGCCCCCGATGGCGGTGGGTCAGTCAGCTTATTGGTCACTGACCCACTGCTATCGGGGGCAAGCCCCCTCCCACATTTTTACCGAGCGTGCTCGGTCATTTGTGCGCGCCCAGCCACTCCAGCGCCGTACGCCAGATGCAAATGCCCAGGAAATACGCCGACATCAGCGACCACAATCCGAACGTCCACGGGTTGGTGTTGGGATAGTCCACCACCATCAAGAAGCTGCACAGTAACCAGATCGTAGTCACCGCAATATTGATCGGCATGAAGCGCTTGACCCGGAATGGGTGCAAAAACTTCATCGGTGTCACGGTCAGCAGGGCCAGGCCGATCACGGTCAGCAAGGTGACCCAGGCGTCAGGCTGGATGATGTACACGCACAGGGCGACCACGTTCCAGGCGGCGGGGAAGCCGACGAAGTAGTTGTCCTTGCTCTTCATGTTCACATTGCAAAAGCAGAACAGCGAAGACACCAGAATCACCGACACCGTAAACAGGTGGGTAAATTCCGGCAGGTCGATATAGCGGTAGATAAACAGTGCGGGGATGAACACATAGGTGAGGTAATCGATCACCAGGTCCAGGACCGAGCCGTCAAAGCTGGGCAATACCGTGCTGACATTCACCCGTCGTGCCAGCGAGCCATCGACGCCATCCACCACCAGCGCCAGGCCCAGCCACAGCAGGCACGCCTTGGGGGAGTTTTCCAGCAGCGCCAGGGTGGCCAGGAAGGCCAGTACCACTCCGGTGGCAGTAAAGCCGTGGGCGCCCCAGGCTTTGAGTCTGGCTACATGCAGGGTCGATATCACGGGCGGTTCTCCAAAAGGTCAAACGGGGCAGCCGACAACGTAGCGCCGTCGAGTCTGGCCGGGGAATGCAGGTATCGACCGGGAAGAGGGGGATAAGGTTCACCGCCCGGTGTCTGCGTAAGCGTAGCAAGCGTAGGACGATTCGGCATCAACCCTGACGGAACACCAGGGCCTTCAACCCACTTTGCGGATCGACGTCGGGGAATTCCGGCGGGTTGTCCAGGCGCTGCACGAAGCGCAGGCCCGGTGCCTCGCGGGTTACACCGTCGATCAGGAAATCTTCGCCGAAGGCTGGGTCATTCATACACGCCAGCACCGTACCTTGGGCGGTGAGCAAGTCCGGCAGGCGGCGCAGCACGCGCTGGTAGTCCTTGGTCAGCAGGAAACTGCCTTTCTGGAACGACGGCGGGTCGATGATCACCAGATCGTAAGGGCCGCTGTGGGTGACCTTGGCCCAGGACTTGAACAAGTCGTGGCCCAGGAAGGTGACTTTGCCCAGGTCATGCCCGTTCAGGCGATGGTTGTCGCGGCCACGACTGAGGGCGCCACGGGCCATGTCCAGGTTCACCACATGGTCGGCGCCGCCTTCGATGGCGGCCACCGAAAAACCGCAGGTATAGGCAAACAAATTCAGCACGCGCTGGCCTTGGGCCTGTTCGCGCACCCAGTTGCGCCCGTAGCGCATGTCCAGAAATAGCCCGCTGTTCTGCTTTTTACCCAGGTCGATCAGGTACCGCAGGCCGCCCTCGGTGATGGTCAGCTCATCGATGGCCTCACCCACTAACCACTCGGTGGTGCTTTGCGGCAGGTAGCGGTGTTGCAGCGCCACTGTGTGCGCGCCAAAGCTCGCCCAGTCGATGTTCAGTAGCGTCTGCTTGAGGGCCTGCAGGTGCTCGGTTTCCTTGAACAGCGCCACCAGCACCACCCCTTGCAGCCAGTCCACCGTCAGTTGTTCCAGGCCCGGCCAGCAACGGCCACGGCCATGGAACAGGCGCCGGGTTTCCACCGGTGCGTCAGCCAGGGCGGTCAGCAAGTGGGCGTGAAGGGTAGCGAGTGCGTCTGGGTTCATCGTTGTGCGTCAGTCATCGGGCGGGCGGCATTTTAAACACAATTGCCGGGTTTGCGGGTGCATGAGCACAACGTGCTGGAATAAAGCCGATCTACAGTGATTCATGCTCAAAATTCTGTTGGGTGAGCCTGATAACAGGCAAAAAATCCTTCAGCACCGACATAAACTGGAAAAAAAGTCCGGAGGTGCCCATGAACGGTTTCGCCCACGCAGTCAATCACACGGCGCAGGATCAGCAGGAGCTGGATGAGTGGCGTGATGCCCTGGCCTCGCTGGTGGCCAATGCCGGCCCCGCCCGGGCCCGCGAAATTCTAGACCTGCTGGCCCGCGAAGGCGGTGCGCCGGGCATCGACTGGAAACCCCGCCACGGCACACCGTATATCAACAGCATCAGCGTCAAGCAGCAGCCGGCTTTTCCCGGCGACCTGGCCACCGAAGAGCGCCTCGCCTCGCTGGTGCGCTGGAATGCCCTGGCCATGGTGGTGCGCGCCAATCAGGCGTATGGCGAACTGGGCGGGCATATCGCCAGTTACGCCAGCGCCGCGGATTTGTTCGAAGTGGGCTTCAACCACTTTTTCCGCGCACGCAGCGAGCAATCCGGCGGTGACCTGGTGTTCTACCAGCCCCATTCGGCGCCCGGTATTTATGCCCGTGCCTACCTTGAAGGGCGCCTCACAGAACAGGATCTGGCCCACTACCGCCAAGAAATCGGTGGGCCGAAGGAAGGCGCTCGCGGGCTGTCCAGCTATCCCCATCCATGGTTGATGCCCGACTTCTGGCAGTTCCCCACCGGTTCCATGGGCATTGGCCCCATCAGCTCGATTTTCCAGGCGCGCTTTATGCGTTACCTGCAGCACCGCAGCTTGCAGGACACCTCGGACCGCCATGTATGGGGCGTGTTCGGCGACGGCGAAATGGACGAACCGGAAAGCATGTCAGCTCTGACCCTGGCCGCCCGCGAGGGCCTGGATAACCTGACCTGGGTCGTCAACTGCAACCTGCAACGCCTCGACGGCCCGGTACGCGGTAATGGACGCATCATCGACGAGTTGGAGGCATTGTTCAGCGGCGCCGGTTGGAACGTGATCAAACTGGTGTGGGGCTCGGACTGGGATGCGTTGCTAGCCAAGGACGCCGACGGCTCATTGGTCCGAACCCTTTCGCAAACCGTGGATGGCCAGTTCCAAACCTTCGCCGCCAAGGATGGCGCCTATAATCGCGAGCATTTTTTTGGCCAGAGTGAATCCCTGGCCAAGCTGGTCGAGGGCCTGAGCGATGAGCAGATCGACCGCCTCAAGCGTGGCGGCCATGACATGGTCAAGATCCACGCCGCTTACCACGCTGCCCTCCGGACCAAGGGCAAACCCACGGTGATCCTGGCTCAGACCAAAAAGGGCTTTGGCATGGGCGAAGCCGGGCAGGGCAAGATGACCACTCACCAACAGAAGAAGCTTGATCGCCAGGCGCTGATTGCCTTTCGCAATCGTTTCCAATTGCCGCTGTCGGATGAGCAGGTCGAGTCCTTGAGTTTTTTCAAGCCGGCCGATGACAGCCTGGAGTTACGCTACCTGCACCAGCGCCGCAACACCCTGGGCGGTTACGTGCCCAGCCGCAGCCAGCTCGCAGCGCGTGTCAGCGTGCCGTCCATGAGCGGTTATGCGGGTTTCGCCACGGCCGCTGAAGGCAAGGAAATGTCTACCACCATGGCCTTCGTCCGTATGCTCACCCACTTGCTCAAAGACGGACAATTGGGGCCGCGCATCGTGCCCATCGTTGCCGACGAGGCGCGTACGTTTGGCATGGCCAACCTGTTCAAGCAGATTGGCATCTACTCCAGTGTCGGCCAGCACTATGAGCCGGAAGACATCGGCTCGATCCTCAGTTACCGCGAAGCCACCGACGGGCAGATCCTGGAAGAAGGCATCAGCGAAGCCAGCGCCATCAGTTCCTGGGTGGCCGCCGCGACCAGTTACTCGGTGCATGGCCTGCGCATGTTGCCCTTCTATATCTATTACTCGATGTTCGGTTTTCAGCGCGTGGGCGACCTTATCTGGGCAGCTGCCGACCAGCGTGCCCGGGGCTTCCTGCTCGGCGCCACGGCCGGGCGCACCACCCTGGGCGGCGAAGGTTTGCAGCATCAGGACGGCAGCAGCCACCTTGCTGCCGCCGCCGTGCCCAATTGCCGCGCCTATGATCCGGCGTTCGCCGGTGAGTTTGCGGTGATCCTCGACCACGGTATGCGTCGGATGCTGGAGCAGGATGTCGACGAGTTCTACTACGTGACGCTGATGAACGAAAACTACGCGCAACCCAGCCTGCCGGAAGGCGTGGAAGGCGCGATCATCAAGGGCATGTATCGCTTGCAGGGTACGCAGGACGCGCAGGTGCGCCTGCTCGGCTCCGGCACGCTGGTGCGTGAGGCCCTGGCGGCGGCGCAGTTGCTGATGGACGACTGGCAGGTGCAAAGCGCGGTGTACAGCGTCACCAGCTTCAGTGAACTGGCGCGGGAAGCGAGAGAGGTGGAGCGCTGGAATCGCCTGCATCCGCAGGGCATCAAGCGTGTCAGTCATTTGCATGACTGTTTGCCCAAAGGCGCGCCGGTGATTGCCGTGTCCGATTATGTGCGGGCAGTGCCGCAGATGATTGGCTCGTACGTGGATTCGGGCTACACCGTGCTCGGCACCGATGGGTTTGGGCGCAGTGATACACGGGCGGCGTTGCGTGATTTCTTTGAGGTGGATCGGCACCATATTGTGCTGGCAGCGTTGACGGCATTGGTGGAGCAGGGGAGTTTGGCGCCGGCGGTGTGTCAGCGGGCGATTCATCTCTACGGGTTGCAGCCAGAACGGGATGCGCCCTGGACCTGCTGATTGTGGGAGGGGGCAAGTCGAAGCGTCGCACCGCCCCTCCCACATTAGACTGTGGCGATCAGGGCTGGCCCGAAGGCATCCTTGAGGAATCCAGGGGCGATATAGCGCTCGTAATGCGCCTCTGAAAGCAGAAAGAATTCCCGATCTATCGCATCGCGCAAATCCGCCAGGTGGCGCTCGCGAAACTCCGGCAGCAATGCCAATCCATAGGCATCCAGCCTGGAAATCACCCGTGCACCCCGCGCGATCAGCTGGTATGCCCAGCAATACGGCGACTGGTGCGGCATGAAGCGAATCTTGCGGGCCTCCAACTGCTGTCGCAGGCAGTGTGGGTCGAACACTTCCAGCTTGCTGGCCATCACCTGCACCAGTAGCTGTTCCAGACGCAGCCACACCGCCTGTTTTTCCTCGGGGTTATAGCCATTCCACTGGATCACCTCGTGGTGATAGCGCTTGCAGCCCCGACAGACCAGATCACCGTAGACGGTGGAGCACAGGCCGACGCAAGGGGTCTTGATGGAGTGCGGCATTTTCAAGCCTTTGAAGAAAGTGTAAGCGTGTTTAGTCGGTGTTTCTGCGTCGCCAAATGGGCAACGATGGCTTCAATCCATTGCGAGCGACACCCATGAGAACACCGATCAAACCCTGGCTGTATGCCGTGATGTTCACCGCTGTTGCCGGCTGTTCCAACCCACCCACTCAAAGAGACATCGCCATGCCCAAACCTCTGGTATCCCTCGCCGTACTCAAGGCCAAACCTGGCCAAGAACACGCGCTCAAGACTGGCTTGCTGAGCCTGATCGAACCGACGCGGGCCGAACCTGGCAATCTGGATTACGTGTTGTTCGAGCGACGCGATGAACCCGGCACGTTCTATATGCGCGAGGCGTTCAAGAGCCAGGCAGCACTGGATGAGCATTTTGCCACGCCGTACTTCCAGCACTTTGCCGCCACGGCGGATGCTTTGCTCAGCGAGCCGTTGCAGTTGATTTTCCTGGAGCAGGTGTCGAACTGAAGCCGTTGACTGTAGGAGCGAGCTTGCTCGCTCCTACAGCGTTACGTCAGTCCCAGCTCAGCGCACCACCTGTTTGATACTCGATCACGCGGGTTTCGAAGAAGTTTTTCTCTTTCTTCAAGTCCATGATCTCGCTCATCCACGGGAACGGGTTGGTGGTGCCTGGGTACTCTTCCTTCAAGCCAATCTGCGACAAACGACGGTTGGCGATGAACTTGAGGTAATCCTCCATCATCGCCGCGTTCATGCCCAGCACGCCGCGAGGCATGGTGTCGCGAGCGTACTCGATCTCCAACTGAGTCCCTTGCAGAATCATCTGGGTCGCTTCTTCCTTCATCTCGGCATCCCACAAATGCGGGTTTTCGATTTTGATCTGGTTGATCACATCGATACCGAAGTTCAGGTGCATCGACTCGTCGCGCAGGATGTATTGGAACTGCTCGGCCACGCCGGTCATCTTGTTGCGGCGGCCCATGGACAAAATCTGGGTGAAGCCGCAATAGAAGAAGATGCCTTCCAGCACGCAGTAGTAAGCGACCAGGTTACGCAGCAGCTCCTTGTCGGTCTCGACGGTGCCGGTTTCGAACTTCGGATCGGAGATCGAGCGGGTGTACTTCAGGCCCCAGGCTGCCTTTTTGGCGACCGATGGAATCTCGTGGTACATGTTGAAGATCTCGCCTTCATCCATGGCCAGCGATTCGA
>NZ_SPKL01000032.1:124906-144831 GCF_023127755.1 Pseudomonas sp. W2Aug9
TTCTTCGAAGGCCTGGCGCAGGATGTACTGGCGGCACTCCGGGTTGGTGATCAGGCGGTACACGGCCAGCACCAGGTTATTGGCGACCAGGGAGTCGGCGGTGGAGAAGAAGCCCAGGTTGCGCATGACGATGCGGCGTTCGTCGTCGGTCAGGCCTTCGGGGTTTTTCCACAGGGCGATGTCGGCGGTCATGTTGACCTCTTGCGGCATCCAGTGGTTGGCGCAGCCGTCGAGGTACTTCTGCCAGGCCCAGTCGTACTTGAAAGGCACGAGTTGGTTGAGGTCGGCGCGGCAGTTGATCATGCGCTTTTCGTCGACGGCGACGCGGGCGGCGGAGCCTTCCAGCTCAGCGAGGCCTTCGGCGACGTCGAGTTTGTCCAGGGCGGCCTTGGCGCGGATGATCGCGGCGGAGTCGTTGGCGGTCACGTTGCGCGCCTCCAGGGCAGCAGCGGCGCCGGCACCGTCGAGGCGGTCCATGTTGGCTTCGCTTGCATGGCCGGCGTTGGCGCCTTTGATCACCGCTGCACCGGTGTCTTCGTTGTCGACTTCATCCCAACTCAGCATTGAAATACTCCCTTCTGATCCGTTCTGACGGTGTTCAACCCGTCCAAAAAATGTGCGATTTGCAGGCTACCAGGCATTGAAATACTGCGCTGAGTGTGGTCGGTGAATACCGATTCTGCACACTATGTAGTGGTCTGTTCTGTTTGTGGGCACACTATATGGTGTGTAACAAGGTTGGTCAACGCACAAGATATGCGGTCATACGTCGCTGTCGAGCGTGCGGCGCCGGGCAGATGGGCGCCGAAGGATATTTCCCTGATATATCATTATGGAATGGATAAATAGTTATTTATTCCTTTTAATGTTTTCTCGTGAGGCGCATTTTGGGGGCCTGCGCATTCGTGCGGATTGACCCAACAGCCAAAAGGAAAGCCGACATGACCATCAAAGCGATCAACGTGCGCAACCAGTTCAAAGGCGTAATCAAGGAAATTCTGCTGGGGGAAGTCGTGTCGGAAATCGACGTGCAGACGGCGTCCGGCATTGTTACTTCGGTGATTACCACGCGCTCGGTACGTGACCTGGAATTGAAGGTGGGCAGCGAAGTGATTGCCTTTGTGAAGTCGACGGAAGTGTCCATCGCCAAGTTGTGAATGGATAACGTGGGTGGGGATTGCTTACCCCTCCCACGAATGTTTCGCTGGGCAAGTCAGCGCTGGCGCAAGGCACGTTCCATGCGCTGTATACCTTCCTCGAGCATCGCCCGTGGGCAACCGAAGTTCAGGCGCACGAACTGTTGGCTGTCATCGCCAAATTCAATCCCGGCACTCAGGCCGACCCTGGCCTGTTCCAGAAAGAACCGTTGCGGGTCTTCCAGGCCCAATGCGCTGCAATCGAGCCACGCCAGGAAGGTACCTTGTGGTGCGTGCATCACTACACCGGGCAGGCGGGTCTTTAGCGCATCGAGCAGGTAATCACGGTTGGCCTGCAGGTACTGCAACAGCGCAGCGAGCCAGTCGCCGCATTGGCTGTAGGCCGCGCGAGTGGCTTCCAGGCCCAGGGGGCTGACGCTGTCGACCATGCCGCAGCGCGCGTTATTGAAGCGCTCGCGCAGCTCGGCGTTTTGCACCACGGCGAAGCAGGTCTTCAAGCCGGCCACGTTATACGCCTTGCTCGCCGACATCAGGGTGATAGTGCGCTGGGCAATCTCGGGGCTGAGGCTGGCAGTGGGGATATGCCGGCGACCATCGAAGCACAGCTCGGCATGAATCTCGTCGCTGATGATCAGCGCGCCGCTGTCAAGGCAGGCGTCGGCCACAGCCTGCAGTTCTTCGCGGGGGAATACTTTGCCGATGGGATTGTGCGGGTTACTCAGCAGCAGCGCACCGGCACCGCTTAATGCCTGGCGCATCGCAGGCATTGGCGTGACGTATTCGCCGTTGATCAACTCGAACGGCATTTCGATGCGCGGCAGGTTCCAGTTGCCGGGTGCCAGGCGAATCGGCCGGTAGTTGGGGGTTTGCAGCACTACCGCTTGGCCGGGTTTGACGAAGGCGTGCAAGGCCATGTTGAAACCAGGCTCGACGCCAGGCAGAAATAGCAGTTCTTCAGGTTGTACGCGCCAGGCGTACTTGGCCCACAGGTCCGCGATGATGGCCTCGCGCACATCCGGGCCGGCTACGCTGTAGCCAAGAATCTGTTGGTCGAGGCGCGTGTGCAGGGCCTGCAATACAGCGGGCGGTGCGGCGATGTCCATATCGGCGATCCACATCGGCAGAACGTCTTGCGGGTAACGGCTCCACTTGGTACTGCCGGTACCGTGGCGTGGGTGGAGCGTGTCGAAATCAAAGCTCATGAAAAAGGCTCGTATCAAAGCGGCGGCGAAAAAGTGGCGCTGATTCTAGCGCCATTGACGGTACAAATGTGGGAGGGAGCTAGCCCCCTCCCACATTCGGTTTATTCGCTGTTTCGTTACGCGTCCGTTCCATGACCGACAAGTTCTGTAATAAAAACGCCATTGCACTGGGGATTAGATTTGGGAGCGGCTATTTTGGCGCATCTCAATAAATAGAGTAGCCATGGATGAAATACCAACCTTTGCACCGCACTTTGATCGCCACTGCGCTCGTGTTGACAGTCAGCGGTGTTCACGCCGCTTCCCAGGCCCCGGTAGCCGGTGAAAATGGCATGGTGGTGACGGCCCAGCACCTGGCCACACATGTCGGCGTGGATGTGCTCAAGGCCGGCGGCAATGCAGTGGATGCAGCCGTTGCCGTGGGCTACGCGCTGGCGGTGGTGTACCCGGCGGCGGGTAACCTCGGTGGCGGCGGTTTCATGACCGTGCAACTGGCGGACGGACGCAAGACCTTCCTCGACTTCCGCGAAAAGGCCCCGTTGGCGGCCACCGCCGACATGTATCTGGACAAGGCCGGCAACGTGGTCGAGGGCCTCAGCGCCAAAGGCCATTTGGCGGTCGGCGTACCGGGTACCGTTTCCGGCATGGAACTGGCCCTGAGCAAATACGGCACTCTCAAGCGCGCCCAAGTGATTGCCCCGGCGATCAAACTGGCGGAAAACGGCTTTGAGCTGGAGCAGGGCGATATCGACCTGTTGCACACCGCCACTGGCGAATTCGAGAAAGATCAGGATTTGCGCGGGATCTTCCTGCACAACGGCCAACCGATGCAGGTGGGCCAGAAATTGGTGCAAAAAGACCTGGCCAGGACCCTCAAGGAAATCTCCACCAAGGGCACCGACGGTTTCTATAAAGGTTGGGTGGCCAAGGCCTTGGTGGATTCCAGCCAGGCCGGCAAGGGCATCATCACCCAGGCCGACCTCGACAAGTACAAGACCCGCGAACTGGCGCCCATCGAGTGCGATTACCGTGGTTACCATGTGGTCTCGGCGCCGCCACCCAGTTCGGGCGGCGTGGTGATCTGCCAGATCATGAACATCCTCGAAGGCTACCCGATGGCCGACCTCGGTTATCACTCGGCCCAGGGCCTGCACTACCAGATCGAAGCGATGCGCCATGCCTACGTGGACCGCAACAGCTACCTCGGCGATCCGGATTTCGTGAAGAACCCGATCGAGCATCTGCTGGACAAGAACTACGCCACCAAGCTGCGCGCCGCCATCGAGCCGCAAAAGGCCGGTGATTCCCAGGCGATCAAGCCAGGTGTGTCACCCCACGAAGGCAACAACACCACTCACTATTCGATCGTCGACAAATGGGGCAACGCGGTCTCGGTGACCTACACCCTCAACGATTGGTTTGGTGCCGGGGTGATGGCGAGCAAGACCGGGGTGATCCTCAACGATGAAATGGACGACTTCACCGTCAAGGTCGGCGTGCCGAACATGTACGGGCTGGTGCAGGGCGAAGCCAACGCTATCGCACCGGGCAAGGCGCCGCTGTCGTCGATGAGCCCGACCATCGTCACCAAGGACGGCAAGGCGGTCATGGTGGTCGGCACGCCAGGTGGCAGCCGCATCATCACCGCCACCTTGCTGACCATCCTGAATGTGATCGACTACAAGATGAATATCCAGGAAGCGGTCGACGCACCACGCTTCCATCAGCAATGGATGCCCGAGACCACTAACCTTGAGACCTTTGCGGTCAGCCCGGATACCCAGAAGATCCTCGAAAGCTGGGGCCATAAGTTTGCAGGCCCGCAAGATGCCAACCACTTGGCGGCGATCCTGGTAGGCGCGCCTTCCCTGGGTGGCAAGCCAGTGGGTAACAATCGTTTCTATGGGGCGAACGATCCGCGGCGCAACACGGGCTTGTCGTTGGGTTACTAAAGCCTGGTACGGTAAAAAATGTGGGAGCGGGCTTGCCCGCGAAAGCGGTGGGTCAGTCTATGCATGTGCTAGCTGATACATAGCATTCGCGGGCAAGCCCGCTCCCACAGGGGAAGTGTGTCAGCGCTTGAGCAACTGCTCTACTGCGGAAAATGCCGCTTGGCGACGCTGCTCCCAATCCCCGCGAATCACCACCACCGGCTGTTGATGCTCTTGCATCCACTCCAGGCTGGCCTGGAAAAACGCCCGGCGATCGGCCAGTTCCGGCTGGCAGCGCTGGCCATCGGCGCTCCATTCCACGTCCTCGGGGGAGAGCAGCAGGTGCAGGTCGTACTGCCGGGCCAGCAGTTCGTCATCAAGCCAACCGGGGTAATCGCCAAACAGGGTCTGGCTCCATAGCCTGTTGGTCAGCAAATGAGTGTCGAGGATCAACAGGGCAGGGTGCCGGGCGCGGGCGCTGTCTTCCCAGGCTAATTGGCCATGGGCGATGGCGGGGATATCCGCCAGGGTCGTGTCACGCTGATGGTGATCGATGAAATGCCGCACGTATTCACCCACCATCAACCCGCCGAAGTGCGCGTTCAGTTGCGCCGCCAACCAGCTTTTGCCGCTGGATTCCGGGCCTGCCAATACCACCACCTTCATGAGTGCAACGCCGGGTCGGTGCGCCATTCGCGCCAGCCTTGTACGGCAATCACGGTAAACAGTGCATAGAGCGCGGCTGTGAGGTAGAGGCCTTTGTAGAGGAACAACCCAACAAAAATCACGTCAACGACAATCCACAGCGCCCAGCACTGCACGCGTTTTTGCGCCATCCACATCTGCGCCACCAGGCTGAAACCGGTGAGGGCGGCGTCGAGCCAGGGCTGGGCGGCGTCGGTCCAGTGAGCCATGGCGGCGCCGAGCAACAGGCTGCCGACGGCGCCTACGGCCAGGCTGATCATGATCGCAGGCGCTCGCAGGCTGGTGACCTGACGGCCCTGTTTGACTTCGCCGGCACGGGTCCATTGCCACCAGCCATACACCTGCAACGCGGCGTAGACCACTTGCAGCAGCATGTCGGAGTAGAGCTTGACCTCGAAAAACACCCAGGTGTAGAGCAGCACCATCACCAGGCCGATGGGCCAGCACCAAGGGTTTTGTTTGACCGTCAGCCAGACAGCGATCACCCCCAGGGCGGCGGCGAACAGTTCAAGCCCGGACATGGCGGATCCTTGGGAAGTGGGAGAGGGCGGTGATTGTACCCAGAGCTCACCGATCCTCAAAACACAGCAATACAAATGTGGGAGGGGGCTCGCCACCATGCCCCGTGTAGGAGCGAGCTTGCTCGCGAAAAACGTCAACGGTAACGCGTGTTTCCTGAGTAAACGCGGCGCCTCTGGGTTTTTCGCGAGCAAGCTCGCTCCTACATAAGGCTAAGCAAGCCCCCTCCCACAATTTACCCGGCGCTAGATTCGGAACTGACGCAACAGCCCATCAAGCTGTTCACTCAAGCCCCGCAACTGCGCACTCGCCACGCTGGATTGTTCCGCCGCCAGCGCCGTGCTGTGGGACAGCCCGGCCGCCTGGGTGACGTTCTGGTTGATGTCTTCCACCACATGGGCTTGTTGCAGGGTGGCGCTGGCAATCGAAGCATTCAACCCGTTGAGGTTGTGCAGTGCCTGGCCGATGGCGGTGAGGCTGGCTCCGGCCTGGCCGGCCTGTTCGATGGTCAGTTGCGAGGCACTGTGGCTGTCGCTGATGACCTTGACCGCCGCTTCCGAGTGGCCTTGCAGGCGCTCGATCATCACCTGGATTTCGGCGGTGGATTTCTGCGTGCGCTGGGCCAGCAAGCGCACTTCATCGGCAACCACCGCAAAGCCACGGCCTTGCTCCCCGGCGCGGGCAGCTTCGATGGCGGCGTTGAGGGCGAGCAAGTTGGTCTGATCGGCAATGGAACGGATCACTTCGAGTACGCCGCCGATCTGCGTGCTTTCGCTGGAGAGCGTGCGGATCACCTCCACAGCCTGGCTGATGGTGCTGGAGAGCTGATCGATCTGCTGCAAGCTGCCGTCGATATTCACTTGGCCCTGTTGCGCCTGGGCTTGGGCATCGCGCATTTCGCTGGCCGCGTGCTCGGCATTCTTGGCCACGTCCTGCACGCCGTAAGTGACTTCGTTGATGGCGGTGGCCACCAGTTCCATCTGCTGCGACTGCTGCTGGCTGCGGTCGTGGGCCTGGCTGGCGTTGTGGCCCAACTCGGTGGATGACTGGCCCAAAGCGTTCGCGCATACCTGCAATTGGCCGACCACCTGGCGCAACTTGGCGGTGAAGCCATTGAAGTGGCGGGCCAGCTGGGTAAGCTCGTCGCTGCCATGGGTGTCCAGGCTGCGGGTCAGGTCGCTTTCACCGCTGGCAATATTGCCCATGGCATTCACCGCCGCCTGCAACGGCTGCACGATACTGCGGGCGATCAGCACCACCAGCACGGCCATCATCAGCGCAATGCCCAGGCCGATTGCCGAGGCTTTCCATACCTGGGTCTTGAACTCGGCCTGCACATCATCGACGTACACGCCGGAGCCGATAATCCAGCCCCAGGGTTCGAACAGCTGGATATAGGAGGTTTTCTCCACCGGAGCGTCGGCGCCCGGTTTCGGCCAGCGATAGTTGACGATCCCGGCGCCCTTGGCCTTGGCCAGGATCACGAACTCATTGAACACGGCGAAACCATCCGGGTCACGAATCGCCGAGAGGTTCTGGCCATCGAGCTTGGGGTTGGCCGCGTGCATGATCATCACGGGGGTGAGGTCGTTGATCCAGAAGTAGTCATCGTGGTCGTAGCGCAGGCCACGCACCGCGCTCAGGGCTTGCTGCTGCGCGGCGTCGCGGGTCAGTACCCCGGTTTTTTCCAGGTTCTGGTAATACCCGAGTACGCCACTGGCGGTCTGCACCACGTGCTGGGTCTGCTGGCGCTTGGCCTGGTAGAGGTCGCCGTGGATCTGGTTCAGCATCAGCAGCCCCAAGGCCAGCAGCATCAACACGGCGACTATCAGGATCAGCCAAAGGCGGCGGCTGATCGACATGCTGCGCAAACTGTTCATCGTCCTGTCACTCCATGCTCTTTATAATTGTGGTGCTGCTTCGAGATTTCCGGCGTGTCTGATAGGCTTTCGGCCCGGAATCGAAAAACCTGAGTACTGCCTGATTTTTCACGGAATTTTTGCAGACCGGCGTTGAGAATCAACCGCGGGCGCTTGAGTGCGCTCGTCGTCAGTGAACTTTAAAAAAGACTAAGAGGCATGCCACGCGCATGACCTTTGGAGAGAGCATGGATTTTTGGACCGCCATACAGGCATTGATTCTCGGCATCGTCGAGGGGCTGACGGAGTTCCTGCCGATCTCCAGCACCGGGCACCAGATCATCGTCGCCGACCTGATCAATTTCGGCGGCGAGCGTTTCGAAGCTTTCAATATCATCATCCAGCTGGGCGCGATCCTGGCGGTGGTCTGGGAGTTTCGCCGTAAGATCCTCGATGTGGTCATCGGCCTGCCGACCCAGCCCAAGGCCCGGCGTTTCACCGTCAACCTGATCATCGCCGTATTGCCGGCGGTGGTATTGGGGGTGATTTTTGCCGACCTGATCAAGCATTACCTGTTCAACCCGATCACCGTCGCCAGTGCCCTGGTGGTCGGTGGGGTGATCATGTTGTGGGCCGAACAGCGCCAACATGCGGTGCGCGCTGAAACGGTGGATGACATTACCTGGAAAGACGCCCTCAAGGTCGGCCTGGCCCAGTGCCTGGCAATGATTCCGGGCACTTCGCGCTCCGGTGCGACGATTATCGGCGGCCTGTTGTTCGGCCTGTCGCGCAAGACGGCCACCGAGTTTTCGTTCTTCCTGGCCATGCCGACCATGGTCGGGGCGGCGGTGTACTCGGGCTACAAGTACCGCGACCTGTTCCAGCCGGCGGACTTCCCGGTATTCGCCATAGGTTTTGTCACCTCGTTCATTTTCGCCATGATCGCGGTCAAGGGCTTGCTCAAGTTCATCGCCAGCCACAGCTACGCGGTCTTTGCCTGGTACCGGATTGCCTTCGGCCTGGTCATCCTGGCGACCTGGCAATTCGGCTGGATCGACTGGACTGCGGTCAAGCCATGAGCATCCAGCATCCACGCCTGAAGGCGCTGATCTTTGTGTTGTTATGCGCCGCGCCACTGTTGGGTTCAGCGGTGCTGTGGTATCGCGGCGAGACGGTGATCCCGCTGGCGGCGTATGGCGTGGTCAGTGTGGTGGCGTTCTTCCTGTACTGGAGCGACAAGCGCAAGGCGCAGACCGAGGGCCGGCGCACCCCGGAAAACATTCTGCACGCTGTCGAGCTGGCAGGCGGTTGGCCGGGTGCGCTGATTGCCCAGCAGGTGTTCAGGCACAAGACGCGCAAGGTGTCTTACCAGGTGCTGTTCTGGGTGATCGTGCTGCTGCATCAGGTGTTTTGGCTGGACCAGCTGTTCCTGGGCGGTACGCTGCTTTCAATCCTCTAGCAACAAACCGACCTGCGTGCGCTTGGGCAGTTTGCTCACCACCAGTTGGTGGGAGCGCTGCAACAAGCCACGCAGCTCATCGGCGCCCAGCGGGTAGGGCGTATTCATGATGATCCACTGCGCCCGCGCCAGATACGGTGCGGGGTGGATGCCGGGGCGGTCGACGTGGCCCAGGAACAGTTCCTTGTCGACCTTGAACGCCAGCGACTCGCCGCGCAGGTTCTGCAGGGCGAACATCTTGTTGCCGGCAATCGAGAACACCCGCACACCGCCCCACTTATAATCTTCCCGCGCACCGGGCAGGGTCAGGCAGAACGCGGCCACTTGTGCTTCAGTCATGCTCATAACAATCGATCTCCACAGCCTTTGAAGCCTTCTTCCAAATAGTCGATCCACGCGCGGATCGCCGGCAGCACGCCGCGCCGATGCGGGTATACGGCTTGCAACCAGCCGCCCGGCAATGACCATTGCGGCAGCAATTGCACCAGGCGGCCGCTGGCCAGTTCCTCTTCGCAATACATCATCGGCAGCACCGTAAAGCCCAGGCCCATGATGGCGCTGGCCTTGCGCACGATGAAGTCATCGATGCCCAGGCGGGCCTCCATCACCAGATCGTGAAGGTTGCCCTGGGGGTCGATAATCCGCTGGTGCACCATGCGGTCGGCTTCCAGTGCGCCGAGTATGGGCAGTTGCTTGAGGTCTTCAAGGGCGAGGACCTGCCGCTCGCGCATCAATGCCGGGCTGGCGACCAGCACTGTCTGGGCCTGGCGCAGGCGCTTGGTCACCAGCAGCGGGTCTTCATCACCCAGTTCGCGCACACGCAGGGCCACATCAATGCCTTCGGCGACCAGATCGACGCGGCGATTGACCAAGGTCATGTCCAGTTGCACCAACGGGTGCGCGGCCAGAAAGCCTGCCACCAATTCCGGCAGGATCTGCTGGGCCAGACCCACCGGGCACGTGACCCGCAGGCGTCCACGCGGCTCGCTGGACATGCTCGCCACGGCCTCATCGGCCATCTCCGCTTCCAGCAACATCGCCTGGCAATGGCGCAAGTAACGCTCGCCCACGGCAGTCAGGGTCAGTTGTCGGGTAGTGCGTTGCAGCAGGCGCGCTCCCAGGCGCTCTTCAAGCTCGGCAATGCGCCGTGACAGCCTGGACTTGGGAATCCCCAGCAGCCGGCCCGCCGCGGCGAAACCGCCGGCTTCGACGACTTTGGCGAAATAGTAGAGATCATTAAGGTCTTGCATGGTCGGCCTATTGTCCTGTCAGTAGGACAAACTATCGCATTTCAGGTGGCTTATCGACTATTGGTTTCATGCGTAGCATCACCACCATCTGATCGCCACTGTCGATCCCACCTCGGAGATCCACCATGAAACTACTGCATATCGATTCCAGCATCCTCGGCGACAACTCGGCTTCCCGCCAACTCAGTGCCGGTGTGGTCAAGGCATGGCAAGCGGCTGAACCGGGTGTGCAAGTGACTTACCGTGACCTGGCCAGCGAAGGCATCAACCACTTCTCCGGCGCTACCCTGGGTGCACTGGGCACTGCGGCCGAACTGCGCGATGCCGCGCAAAAGCACGAGGCCGAACTGAGTGCATCATCGCTGGCTGAATTCCTCGCCGCCGATGCCATAGTGGTAGGCGCGCCGATGTACAACTTCACTATTCCTACCCAGTTGAAAGCCTGGATTGATCGCATCGCGGTTGCCGGCCAGACCTTCCGCTACACCGAAGCCGGCCCTGAAGGCCTGTGCGGTAACAAGAAGGTGATTATCGTGTCCACGGCCGGTGGCTTGCACGCGGATCAGGCATCTGGCGCTGCCCATGAAGGCTACTTGAAACTGCTGTTCGGTTTTCTCGGCATCACCAATATTGAAATCGTCCGCGCTGAAGGGCTGGCCTACGGTGATGAAGCGCGCAGCAAAGCATTGAACGACGCCAACGTGCGGATCAACCAGCAGTTGTTCGCCGCCGCGTAAGGCTTGTGTAAATTAAGCCGTTGCCCGGTTTCATTCTGAAGCCGGGCGCCTAAACTCTGTATTCTGATCGCCTGAACGCGAGCGGAGTACGGAGTTTTTTCGTTTGTGGCCCAGGTTATGCAGAGGTTATGCAGATAGGGATCCGATACCTGGACTTTTATTCGACATGCCGGTTCTTACGCAGCAAAGGTGGACATCCCCATGATGCGTCTTGGTGCTGTTTTGATTCTGTCCCTGTTTGGCGGCCTACTTTCAGTGCACGCTGCACCGGCACCGCACCCGCATTGGAGTGTGGGGTTTCATCGCATGAGCGTGCTCGACCCGCTGGATTCGCAGCCGATGAAGGCCATTGCGTTTTACCCTTCCACTGACACCGAACGCACCACGCCGCTGGGCGCCTATCAGGTCGCGGCCAGTGAAGACGCCAAGGTTGCCATCGGCCGTTTTCCCATGCTGATGTTGTCCCACGGCAATACCGGCACGCCCCTGGCCTTGCATGATCTGGCCACGTCACTGGCGCGCAAGGGATTTGTGGTGGTGGCGGTCCTGCACCCCGGCGACAACTATAAGGACCACAGCCGCCTGGGCACTGTGAGTAATCTGTATGGCCGGCCGATCCAGATCTCCCAGGCGATCACCGCGACCCTGGCTGATCCCATGCTGTCGCCCTTTGTGGATGTCGATCAAATTGGTGTCATCGGTTATTCAGCCGGTGGCGAAACCGCGCTGATCCTGGCGGGCGCCAAGCCGGATTTCGAGCGCCTGCGCCGTTACTGCCAACAACGCCCCGAGGACCGTGATGCCTGCACCACCAAGGGCGAGTTGGTGGTCGACCGCGACGACTTGCAGCCCCAGGCCGACCCACGCATCCATGCCTTGATGCTGATGGCGCCACTGAGCCTGATGTTCGGCCGCCACACTCTGGCCGATGTGCACGTGCCGGTGTTGCTCTACAGTGGCGACGGCGACCAGTTGGTGGCGGTGGACAAAAACGCTGCCGCCCTGGCGCGTAAACTGCCGGAGCCACCGGACTTCAAGCTGTTGGCCGGGGCAGGGCATTTTGTATTCATGGCGCCATGCGACAGCGATCAACTGGCGACAATGCCAGGCATCTGCACCGATGCCGATGGCGTCGACCGCGAAGGTATTCACCGCGATATGGTCTCCGAGGCCGGGCGCTTTTTCAGCCGAACCCTCGGTGAGGCGACGCGTGCCGGCCTGCAGACGGCTGATCAGTAGGCGCGGCGCCTGAGCAGTACGGTCAGGGCGAGTGCGCTGACCGACAGCAACGCGGCACAGAAGAAGATCCAGCCGTAGCCAAGATTCAACGCCACGGCGCCCATCAACGGCCCGGCAATCGCCAGCGCCAGGTCGAAAAACACCGCATAGGCACTCAGCCCCGCACCTCGGCTGCTGTCCGGCACTTGCTTGATGGCTTCAACCCCCAGCGCCGGGTACACCAGCGACAGGCCAAAGCCGGTCAGCCCGGCACCGATCAAGGCGACGCCGGTGGACGGCGCCAGCCACAGCAGCGTCAGGCCCAGGATTTCGATGCTCATGCAGGCGATGGCGGCGGTAAACCCACCAAACCGGCTGATGGCAGAAATGAACATCAGGCGCGAGAGAATAAAACACGCGCCAAATACCGTCAGGCAAAACGCCGCGCCGCTCCAGCCACGATTGAGGTAGTACAGGGTAATGAAGGTCGTCAGCGTGCCGTAGCCAATCGACGCCAGGCACAGGCTGGTGCCGAACGGTGCGATTCGCCCGAACACTGCCCAGAACGGCAGCCGCTCACCGCGCACCACCGGCACCGACGGTTTATTGCGGATCAGCACCAGCCCCAGCCCCGCCAACACCGACAGGGCAACTCCCAGGCTGGTATAGCCATATTCCGCCACCATCACCACGCCGACCGGCGCACCAACGGCAATGGCGCCGTAGGAGGCAATGCCATTCCAGGAGATCGAGCGGGCCGTGTGTTCAGTCCCCACCGCGCCCATGCACCAACTGATGGTGCCCACGCCAATCAGGCCCTGGGCCACGCCCAGCAACAGGCGGCCGACGATCAGAATGCCCAGGCTCAAGGCTGGCAGGCTGTCCACCAGGGTGGCGATAAAGGTCAGCACGCCGCTGATCAGGATGCCGGCCAGGCCCAGCACGATCGCACGCTTGGTGCCGACGTTATCCGACATCCGTCCGGCCATCGGGCGGCTGAGCAACGTGGCCAGGTATTGCGAACCGATGGTGACCCCGGCGACAACTGCGCTGAAACCCAGTTGTTCGTGCACATAGCCTGGAATCACCGCAATCGGCAGGCCGATGCAGATAAAGGCTATGAAGGTGTAGAACACGATGGAGACGATCTGCAGGGTGATCGACAGGGAGGAGGGGGCGGCAGGCATGGGTACTCGATCGCTGGCGGGCGGTACGGCCATGATGCCACTGCTCTAACCAATGTGGGAGGGGGCTAGCTCCCTCCCACATTTGGATCTGACTGCCCTGGAAGCTGAGGGCGTTCTTAGAACACCACACCCTGGCTACGCAGGTAGTCGTCATAGGTGCCGCTGAAGTCGATCACGCCGCTTGGGCTCAACTCGATGATGCGGGTCGCCAGGGACGATACGAACTCGCGGTCGTGGCTGACGAAGATCAGCGTGCCCGGGTAGTTTTCCAGTGCCAGGTTCAGCGCCTCGATGGATTCCATGTCCAAGTGGTTGGTCGGTTCGTCCATGATCAGCACGTTCGGCTTTTGCAGGATCAGCTTGCCGAACAACATGCGGCCTTGCTCACCACCGGAGATCACTTTGACCGACTTCTGGATTTCGTCGTTGGAGAACAACATGCGGCCCAGAGTGCCACGGATCATTTGTTCGCCTTGGGTCCACTGGCCCATCCAGTCGAACAGGCTCACGTCGTCTTCGAAGTCGTGGGCGTGGTCCTGGGCGTAGTAGCCCAGTTCGGCGGCGTCGGTCCACTTGATGCTGCCGGCATCCGGGGTCAGTTCGTTGACCAGGGTGCGCAGCAGGGTGGTCTTGCCGATACCGTTCGGGCCGATGATTGCCACGCGCTCGCCAGCTTCAACCTGGAAGCTGAAGTCCTTGAACAGCGGCTTGCCGTCAAAGCCTTTGGCCATCTTTTCGACCATGACCGCCTGGCGGTGCAGCTTTTTGTTCTGCTCGAAACGGATGAACGGGCTCACACGACTCGACGGCTTGACTTCGGCCAGTTGGATCTTGTCGATCGCCTTGGCACGGGACGTGGCCTGCTTGGCTTTGGAGGCGTTGGCCGAGAAGCGGCTGACGAAGGATTGCAGTTCGGAGATCTGCGCTTTCTTCTTGGCGTTGTCCGACAGCAACTGCTCGCGGGACTGGGTCGCCACGGTCATGTACTCGTCGTAGTTGCCCGGGAACAGGCGCAGCTCGCCGTAGTCCAGGTCAGCCATGTGGGTGCACACGCTGTTCAGGAAGTGACGGTCGTGAGAGATGATGATCATCAGGCTGGAGCGCTGGGTGAGGATGTTTTCCAGCCAGCGGATGGTATTGATGTCCAGGTGGTTGGTCGGTTCGTCGAGCAACAGCACTTCAGGGTCCGAGAACAGCGCCTGAGCCAGCAATACACGCAGTTTCCAGCCTGGGGACACTTCGCTCATCGGGCCGAAATGCTGCTCCAGGGGAATCCCCAGGCCCAGCAACAACTCACCGGCGCGGGATTCGGCGGTGTAGCCGTCCATTTCGGCGAACTCGGTTTCCAGCTCGGCCACGGCCATGCCGTCTTCTTCGCTCATTTCCGGCAGCGAGTAGATACGGTCGCGCTCGGCCTTGACCTTCCACAGCTCCTCGTGGCCCATGATCACGGTGTCGAGCACGGTGAATTCTTCGTAGGCGAACTGGTCCTGGCGCAGTTTACCCAGGCGCACATTCGGCTCCAGCATGACCTGGCCGCCGGACGGGTCGAGGTCGCCACCGAGGATTTTCATGAAGGTCGACTTGCCGCAACCGTTGGCCCCGATCAAACCATAGCGGTTGCCGGCGCCGAACTTGACCGAGACGTTCTCGAAGAGCGGCTTGGCGCCGAACTGCATGGTGATGTTAGCTGTGGAGATCAATTACTTTACCTATCAATGGGTTGCGAGCGTGACGGCAGGTGCCTTCAGGCATGCGTCAACAGCGACATCAAGGCGCGAAACCCGGTCGCTGAGCGGAAAATTTGGGATGTGTGTTGGAATTTGGCGCGCATTGTCGCATATGTGAGGCGACAGTTGTATGGCAGTCGACGACGATGTTCCGCGCCTTGCGTGATTCGAAGCGCTGAAACCAAAGCTCGGGCCGGCGGGCAGGTATTCATTTTTTAGGTAACGATTGACAGTCCTTTCCCGTCCATCACCAATCTGTCCCGGCCATGGGCACTGAGGCCACATCAAAAGTCATCTGAAAAGGGGCAACGGGTATGGGGGTTTTCGATTACAAGAGCATGACGGGCCAGAAGGCCAAGGCGCTGCTGAACGACGCTTTGGCCTTGTCCGATTACGCTTATGACGCCAGCGGCCAACCGCTGACCGCTGGCGGCTGGGCGCCTATCGGTGCGCAAGCACTGGGGGTGACGCAGAAAGTCGACGAGTACGGCACCTTTTGGGGCGAGACGGTATTGGCTCCCTCCGCCAACGTCAAGATTGTGGGACAGTACGATGGCGTGGGTAAGCTGATCGCCATGGGGGTTGCCTTTCGTGGGACGTCCTTTGGCTTGTCCTGGGATGGATTGGGCGACGTCGCCAGCGATCTGGCTGCTGCCGCCGTTCCCGGATACGCCGCCAATTATGCTCAGTTCGCGTTCAGTGGCTTATTGGAGCACGTCGCCAGCTACGCCAGGAGCCAGGGCTTGACCGGCAAGGATATCCTGGTCACCGGCCATAGCCTCGGCGCACTCGGGGCCAACAGCTTGGCGACCTTGAGCCATGATCATTGGGGCGGTTTCTTCGAGGATGCCAACTACGTAACCTTTGCCTCACCCACACAACGTTCGGGTGACACTCGGATCTTGAATATCGGCTATGAGAATGACCTGGTGTTCAAGGCCATTGATGGCGAAGGCATCAATACGTCGGCACTGCGCTGGGGTAACGATAGCGTTTGGGATTCGGCGGCCAATAACCTGGTCAGCTTTACCGATAACTACGCCTCGGCCTGGGCGCATTTACCCAATGCCCTCAACTGGGGAGTCGGCAAGGCTCACTCCCTGGACGGTTACATCCAAGGCATGAAGCGTATCGCGTCCTCGGATTTCTACGACCTGACCAGCAAAGACTCGACTATCGTACTCTCCAGCCTCAGCGAGGCCACGCGTGAAACCACCTGGGTGCAAGACCTGAACCGCTACGCCGAAAAACACACCGGCAATACCTTTATATTCGGTACCGAGGGCAACGACCTGCTCAAGGGCGGAGCGGGCAATGACTTCCTGGAAGGTGGCGCAGGTGATGATCGTTTCCGCGATGACGGCGGCTACAACATCCTGCTGGGGGGGCAGGGCAATAACGTCTTCGAACTGCAAAAGCCACTGGGCGCCTTCAGCTTTGCCAATGACGGCGATGGCACGTTGTATGTCAACGACGCCTATGGCGGTATCAGTATGACCCGGGATATCGGCGCATTGGTCAGCAAAGAAACGGCCTATATACCCTGGACTTCAATCCCTTGGGGCTCCAATGACATCACTTATAAGGTGACCGGCGATGGCCTGCTGGCCGGTAACGACCTGACGCACTACGCGGCCTCTACCAACGGAGATGCGCATGACAATGTCCTCACCGCTCATGCCACGGGTGATTGGCTGTTCGGCTTGGGCGGCGACGATCACCTGATCGGAGGCCCGGGTAATGACGTATTTGTCGGCGGCACCGGCAATGACCTGATGGTTGCAGGCGGTGGCAGTAATACCTTCCTGTTCGACGGCATCTTCGGCAACGACCGGATCCAGGGTTACCAGGCCAGCGATAAATTGGTGTTCATGGGTATGGCTGGCCTGGGTCAGGATTACGATTACCGCTCTTATGCCTCGACATTCGAGGACAACACCGTGCTGGCCTTTGGTGACAACTCGGTGATGTTAATGGGCGTGAACATGACTCAGTTGAATGGCGCAGGCATCTTTATTTCCTGAACGCGGGCGGGGCAGAGCACCTTGGATGACAGGGGGGCTCTGCTTCAGCCCATTACCGGCACCTGCAGGCTGGGTTTTGCCAGGGTTTCCGGCATCGCCAGCCACAACAGCAGCAACGCCACGCCCGCCACGCCCGCCAAGGTCAGAAAGGCTGCGTTATAGCCGGCCTGTTGCACCACGAAGCCGGCCAGGCTGCTGCTTAGCGCCGCGCCGAGGCCGAACACAGTGGAAAGGGCGCCCAGACTGACATTGAAACGCCCGGTGCCTTGGGTCAGGTCCTTGACGATCACCGGGAACAACGCGCCGAAAATACCCGCGCCGATACCGTCAAGCATCTGCACCGCCACCAGCCAATACGGATCGCTGGACAGGGTATACAGCACGCCACGCAGCGGCAGGATCAGAAAGCCGGCCAGCAACAGCGGCTTGCGCCCCCAGATATCAGCCTTGAGCCCGACCAGCCAGGCGATCGGGACCATGACCAACTGTGCAGCGACAATGCAGGCTGAGGTCAGGGGGGTGGCCATCTGCAGGTTGATCTGCGCCAGTTTCTGGCTGACCAGTGGCAGCATCGCGGCATTGGCCAGGTGAAACAGCGCGCAGCACACGGCGAACAGCAGCAACGGGCGGTTAGCCAGCAAGACGGTCAGGCCCGAAGGCTGCTCATGGTCACTGTGATGGGCGGGATCGAAGCCACGGGCCACGTCATGATCAATCGCCTTGCCAGAAACACAACTGACCGCAATGACACTGGCGACCGCCATAAACGCCATCAGGTAAAACACCACCACCGGCCCATACAGATACGCCAGGCCCCCGGCCAGCAGTGCGGCCACAGCGTTGCCGGCGTGGTTGAAGGTTTCGTTGCGCCCGGTACGCCGAGTGAAAGCACGGGGGCCGGTAATACCAAGGGAGATGGCAGAAATGGCCGGGGCGAATACCGATGCGGCAACGGCGCTGGCGGCTTGGGTCAGCGCCACCCAGCCAAATGAACTGACGAAGGGCAGTATCAGGCAACTGCCGGTGACCAGCAGCGCGGCAATCGCGATGACTGCACGCTTGCTGCGGGTTCGGTCGATCAGCGCACCCGCCGGGCCCTGGGTGATCAAGGCGGCGATACCGGCCAGGGTCATGACTACGCCGATACTGGCCGGGTCCCATTTATGGACCGCCAGCAGGTAGATCGCCAGGTACGGCCCGAGACCGTCGCGAACATCCGCGAGGAAGAAGTTCAGGCTGTCCAGGGAAAGGGCGGTACGCAGATCTGAATGATGGGCCACAGTGCGACCTTCAAGAGCGGCGTTCAAGGGCTGAAAACGCGATGGCTTAATGACCGGTAGGCTTGGCCATAAGTTTCGCTGGGGCTGCGGGTTTTATCTGGCAGATATTTGGCTTATGTTCCTAAGCCCGCTGTATTGACTTTCTGGAGACGCAATGGACATGCCCTCAGCGCAAGAGGCGATTGCCAGCAATAAAAACGCTTGGGACGAATCGGCCCGGTTGCACAAAGACACGGCGACCTGGAGGGAGCTACTGGCCTCGGTGGCCGAACCTGACTTTTCCTGCCTTGACCCCACTATCACCGCGTTGCTGCATGAGATAGGTGTGGTGGGCAAGGACGTGGTGCAATTGTGCTGCAACAACGGACGCGAAAGCCTTTCGTTGTATGGCTTGGGGGCCCGTTCGGTGGTGGGGGTTGATCAATCCCGGGCGTTTCTTGAACAGGCGCGGGAATTGGCCGAGGTCTCGCCACACAGCCCTGATTTCATTGAGACCGATATCCACCATTTGCCGGAGCGTTTGCAGGCACGGTTCGATATTGCCCTGGTGACCATTGGCGTACTGGGTTGGATGCCGGATGTGGCGTTGTTCATGCGCCAGGTTGCCCGTGTGCTGAAGCCCGGCGGTACGTTGGTCATGTACGAAACCCATCCCTTTCTTGAGGTGTTTGACCCCTGTGGGGCCAACCCGATGCTGCCTGCCAGTTCTTACTTCCAGCGTGAACCCTTTGTGCTGCAGGAGGCAATTGTCTATGAAGGGAAGGACGAGCGGCCCGGGCCGACCTCCTATTGGTATGTACATACCCTGGGCAGTGTGGTCAGCGCGGCTATCGCAGCGCAGTTGCAGATCGCTCATTTGCAGGAATACCCGCATTCCAACCGGGAAGAACTCTACGATCAATATGAGCATCAGGCCGCGCAACTGCCCCTGTGCTTTACCATGACAGCGATCAGGCGTGATGGCTGATAAAGGTTTGCGCACGCAAAAAAAAGGCCCGCGAGGAGAGGGCGGGCCAAGTGATTCACTGGAGTAGGTAGGCCTGACCTTATAGGTCGAAAAGTGAAGGCCTTGTGAAAATGCCGTGATCAAATCGGATAATCACGTCTAATGCCGATCAGTGTAGGAGCGAGCAAGCTCGCTCCTATGTATGGACTCTTTCTGGCCGATACTGCCCAGGCCGAGCACGCCCAGGGTCTTGCCATGCAGGTCACCGCCCAGGCCCATCTGCCATCCGCCTGCGCGCAGCGAGTTGGCTTCGGCCAGCAGATTGCGCGTAGAGGCCATGATCAGCGCCCAGGTCAGTTCCGGCGCCGCATGTTTATAGCTGTCGGTGCCGCACACCTGGATACCCAGGGCCTTGGCGGCGGCAATATCGATGGCAGCATTGCGCATACCGCCGGTGACCAGCAATTTTAGCTTGGGCAGCCCTTGCAGCAAGGCCTTGTCGAAGGTGGAGCGTTCGCGCATGACGCAAATCACCTCGAAGCCCTTCAAGCGTTCAACCATTGTCGCCGTATCAGCGGGGTAGTCGTGGAGAAATGTACCTGACCCACGCCGTCCAGCGCCGACCAATCCACCACGTCACTGGCGACGTTCTGCCAATCATCTATCACTGCGATCTGTATCGACATGCCATGGGCCTCGAAATCAAAGGGCATTCATACCC
>NZ_SPKL01000033.1:0-504 GCF_023127755.1 Pseudomonas sp. W2Aug9
CAGCCATTGCACTGGTGCTGATCGGCGCCTGGTTGTGCGCCGAATGCGATTCGTTGTGGGCCCTGTGTGCAGCCCGCGCCATCTCGGGGCTTGGTGCGGGAATCATGACCACTGCCGTGAACGTAACGCTGGTACGGTTCGGCCCACTCGACAACGGCAAGTTGGCGGCGACGCTGGCCACCTTGGCAATGATCCTGGGGTTGGCTTTCGGCCCGGTACTCAGTGGCATGGCACTGCAACTGAACCTGTACCCGGCCAGCCTGCCCTTCTGGTCGATCATGGCCCTGGTCACCATCGCCGCCCTCGGCGTACTGGCGCTCTGGCCGCGCCGCGCCCTCCAGACCCACACCGCCGCTCACACTGCACAAGCGTCGTTACGTGAAGGGCTGCGCGGTATTGGTCGGCCCTTCCACTTGTGCGCATGGTCGGTGTTTTTCAGTTGGTCGTTCACGGCCTGCGTCTTCGTGATTGGCCCCGGCGCTGCCGAACAGCAACTGGGCTTGA
>NZ_SPKL01000033.1:514-2529 GCF_023127755.1 Pseudomonas sp. W2Aug9
AGTGCTCAGCGGCGTGGCACTGCAACTGAACCTGTACCCGGCCAGCCTGCCCTTCTGGTCGATCATGGCCCTGGTCGCTGTCGCCGCCCTCGGCGTACTGGCGCTCTGGCCCCGCCACGCCCTCCAGGCCCACACCGCCGCTCACACTGCACAAGCGTCGTTACGTGAAGGCCTGCGGGGTATTGGTCGGCCCTTCCACTTGTGCGCGTGGTCGGTGTTTTTCAGCTGGTCGTTCACGGCCTGCGTCTTCGTGATTGGCCCCGGCGCTGCCGAACAGCAACTGGGCTTGAGTGACCGTGGGATGTTTGGCTACAGCATGGCGGTGTACCTGTTGATCGCCGGGGCCAGCCAGCTGTATTGCAAACGCCTGGATGCAGCGCGTGCATTGCGTTCTGGATTGCTCGCCCAGTGTGCCGCCTTCCTGCTCCTGCTGACGGCCTTCTCGGTCCATTCGCTGACGCTCGCGGCGCTGGCCCTGGTAATCGGCGGCTACGCTTATGGCGCCATTTTTGTCGGCAGTGCGCGGCTGATCAATCAGCTGGCTCCCGCCAACTGCCACGCCAAGTTGGTGGCGTATTTCTATATGACCATCTACCTGTTCAACGCTGTGCCCATTCCACTTGGGCTGCTGGTGGACGCGATGGGGCTTGCCCCCAGCGTGCTCGCCGCCTTGGTCTTTTTTCTGGGGCTCGGTGCCGTGCTGGCGATTCTCGCTGCACGGGTCCGACTCCCTCATGCGCATCAACAGTCCAGTTGAGCGCTCGTCACCGTTGAGCCATCAGGGCTCTTAATTTTTTGCCTTACGTCAGTACCGGAATCATGCATAAAAAACTTAAAGTGTGCGTCACGATTGCTGCGGTGCTCGCCATTGGCGGCGCCGTCGGCTTGTACCGGCAGTCCACCTCTGCGCAACCTACCCAAACGACGGCCGGAACGGCTGCGCCGGCCATCCAGGTAGCCGTCGCCACCGCCACGCAAGCCGATATGCCTAACACGTTGGCGGGTATCGGTGAACTGGAAGCCACCCACCAAGTCATGGTCACCGCCGAAAGCGGTGGCCTGGTACGTGCCATTGCATTCCAACCCGGCGAGCGGGTGAAAGCCGGGCAAACTCTGGTGCGACTCAACGATGCGCCGGAGCAAGGCGAACTGGCCAGGCTTCAGGCCCAGGCCGCCAACGCCAAGGCCAAGTTGCAACGAACCCAACGCTTGCTGCCCCAACAGGCGGCGACGCAAGAGGAACTGGATCAGGTGCAGTCCGCCTACTCCCAGGCGCTGGCCGATATCGTGCGGATCAAGGCGCTGATCGATCAGAAACGCATCAAGGCCCCTTTCACCGGCGTGCTGGGTGTACGCAAGGTCAACCTGGGCCAGTTCGTGCAGGCCGGAGATGCCATGGTGTCGCTGACCGACGCACAGACGCTGTACGCCAACATCACCCTGCCCGAACGTGCCCTGGCACAGCTCAAAACGGGCCAGGAGATGAGCGTCAGCGTAGACGCGTACCCCCAGCGCTTGTTCAAGGGCCACGTCAGTACCCTCGAACCACGTATCGACCCCGGCACCCGCACGGTGCTGGTCCAGGCCACGGTTCCGAATCCGGACAACCTGCTGTCACCCGGCATGTACGCCAATGGCGAAGTCCATCTGCCAGCCAAAAAAGACGTGATCAGCGTGCCTGAAACAGCCGTGAGCTACAGCGCCTACGGTGACTTTGTCTACGTCGTCGAGGGCGCTGATACCCAACTGACCAACACGGTACGCCAAGTCTACGTGAAGACCGGCGAACGCTCGGATGGCCGGGTCGTGCTGCTTGACGGCGTAAAGGCCGGTGATCGCGTGGTCACCTCCGGCCAGTTGCGCTTGAGCAGCGGCGCCCTGGTACGCATCGCGCTCAAGGACACCGTCGGGCTCGATCAGGCTGCAAGCCGCTGATACACCAAGGATCTGAAAAATGAAATTCACCGACTTGTTCGTGCGGCGCCCGGTGTTGGCGCTGGTGGTCAGCACCCTGA
>NZ_SPKL01000033.1:2539-5073 GCF_023127755.1 Pseudomonas sp. W2Aug9
TCAGTTGCGCTTGAGCAGCGGCGCCCTGGTACGCATTGCGCTCAAGGACACCGTAGGGCTCGACCAAGCCGCAAGCCGCTGATACACCAAGGATCTGAAAATGAAATTCACCGACTTGTTCGTGCGGCGCCCGGTGTTGGCGCTGGTGGTCAGCACCCTGATTTTATTGATGGGGCTGCTGGCCATAAATAACCTGCCGATTCGTCAGTACCCCCTGACGGAAAGCTCCACGCTGACGATCACCACCCAGTACCCCGGTGCTTCACCGCAATTGATGCAGGGTTTCGTCACCCAGGCCATCGCGCAATCGGTCGCCACCGTGGAAGACGTCGACTACATGAGCTCGACGTCGACCCAGGGCAAAAGCGTGATCACCGTGCGCATGAAGCTCAACGCCGACTCCAACAAGGCCATGACCCAGGTGATGGCCAAGGTCAACGAGGTCAAATACCGCTTGCCGGAGCAGGCTTACGATCCGGTGATTGTGAAGTCCTCCGGTGAGGCCACAGCCGTGGCCTATGTGGGTTTTTCCAGCCCGACCCTGTCCACCGCCGCACTCTCGGACTACTTGCAGCGCGTGGTGCAACCGCAACTGTCTTCCATCGAAGGGGTCGGCAGCATCAACCTCAGCGGCGGGCAGACAATGGCCATGCGTATCTGGCTGGATGCCAATCGCATGGCCGCCCATGGCATTTCCGGCAGCGATGTGGCCCAGGCCCTGTTGAATAACAACGTGCAGGCTGCGCCCGGCCAGGCCAAGGGTTTGTATGTGGTGTCGGATATCCAGATCAACACCGACCTGGTCGATGTCGCCGAGTTTCGACAGTTGGTGGTCAAGTCCAGCGCTGCCGGTGTGGTGCACCTGAATGATATCGCTACCGTGGAACTGGGCGCCGCGTCCACCGACACCAGCGCCACCATGGACGGAGTTCAAGCAGTGTTTTTCGGCCTGAATGCCGCGCCCAATGCCAACCCGCTGGTGATCGTCAAGAAGGTAAATGAATTGCTGCCGGGGATCCGCGCCAACCTGCCGCCGGACGTGAAAGTCGCTGTGCCGTTTGAGCTGGCACGTTTTATCAGCGCATCGATTGATGAAGTACTCGGTACGCTGGGCGAAGCCATTGCCATCGTGGTACTGGTGATTTTCTTGAGCCTGGGTTCGGCGCGGGCAGTGATCATTCCGGTGGTCACCATTCCCTTGTCGATGTTGGGTGCGGCCGCGTTCATGTCGATGTTCGGGTTCAGCATTAACTTGCTGACCTTGCTGGCGATGGTATTGGCTATCGGCCTGGTGGTGGATGACGCGATCATTGTGGTGGAGAACGTTCACCGTCATATCGAAGAAGGCAAGTCTCCCACATATGCAGCCCTGCTGGGCGCACGTGAGGTGGCAGCGCCGGTGATTGCGATGACCCTGACGCTGGCGGCCGTGTATGCGCCCATAGGCCTCATGGGCGGGCTGACCGGCTCGCTGTTCAAGGAGTTCGCCTTCACCTTGGCCGGCTCTGTGGTGGTCTCCGGCATCATCGCGCTTACGCTGTCGCCGGTCATGAGCTCACTGCTGCTCAACAGCCAGATGAACGAAGGCTGGATGGCCCGCAAGGCCGAGAGATTCTTTCACCGTCTCGGCAGCGCGTATGGCCGGGTGCTGGATCTGTCGCTGCACCACCGTTGGGTCACGTTTACGATTGCGGTCATCGTGCTGATCAGCGTGCCCTGGCTATACAGCCGTGCCCAGACCGAACTGGCGCCCACCGAGGACCAGTCCACGGTGTTAACTGCCATCAAGTCTCCACAAAACGCCAACATCGACTACGTCGAGAAGTTCGGCAAACAGTGGAACGAAGCCATGGGGACATTGCCGGAGCAGAGCAACCTGTGGCTGGTCAACGGCAGCAACGGCGTATCCAACAGCATCGGCGGGGTCAACTTCGTCGATTGGGAAAAACGCGAGCGCAACGCTGACCAGATTCAGGGCGATATGCAGAACCGCGCCAACACCATCGAGGGCAGCAACGTCTTTGCCTTCCAGTTGCCTTCACTGCCAGGCTCGACCGGTGGCCTGCCGGTACAGATGGTGATCAAGAGCGCCGGTGACTACAGCGTGGTCTATGAGGCGATGGAAGCACTCAAGCACGCTGCACGTGAAAGCGGCTTGTTCATGGTGGTCGACAGCGACCTGGACTACAACAACTCGGTGATCAAGATCAAAGTCGACCGCACCAAGGCCAACAGCCTGGGCGTGACCATGAAGGATCTGGGTGACACCCTGGCGGTGCTGGTGGGCGAAAACTACGTCAACCGCTTCGCCATGGACGGTCGCTCCTATGATGTGATCCCGCAGAGCCTGCGTGGTGAACGGCTGACGCCCGAAGCACTGTCGCGCTTTTATGTGACCAGCGCCAGCGGTGGGCAAGTGCCGCTGTCTAATCTGGTCAGCGTCTCGACCGGGGTCGAGCCCAATCAATTGACCCAGTTCGACCAGCTCAATTCGGCGATCTTCCAGGCGATCCCCAACCCAGGCGTGGCCATGG
>NZ_SPKL01000034.1:0-98850 GCF_023127755.1 Pseudomonas sp. W2Aug9
CCCATTCAGTCTGGAACCACGGCTCTTCGGCCTGCTTGACCAGGAAGCCGATCTTCACTTCTTCGGCGGATACGATGCTGCTGAGGCTGCTTAACGCAACAGCGGCAGCCAGAACGCGTAGAACCTTTTTCATGAACGACACCTCTTGTTGTTGTTTTTGAGTCTTGGGTTTAACCGGCGAAACGATGGCAAGGCTTGCCAGGGATATCGACTTCAATGGCCAACAGCGCACCGTCCAAAGGGTGATCCAAGGGACTCGCGGCACTGGTGATATACAAGGTAGTGAGGTCGGGCCCACCGAACACGCAACTGGTGGGACGACTGACCGGCAGCTCGATGATGCGATCGACCTCACCTGCGGGCGTCAGGCGCAGCAGGCAACTGCCGTCCCAACGGGCATTCCAGATGTAGCCCTCGCTGTCCATGGCCGAGCCGTCCGGCCCACCGCGCTCATGGGGTGCAAACCATACCTGGGCGGGTTCGAGCTGGCCGTCGGACTGGATCGAATGCTGATACAGCGTGCCGTCCATGCTGTCGCCGAAATGCACCTGGCTACCCTCCTCGTTCCAAAGCAACGTGTTGGGAATGCCCAGTCCGGTCAGCAACGGCGTGACCCGCGCATCGGCATCGACACGGAACAGGCCGCCGGAGCGCCGGGTGATGGGCAGGTCTTCGCCCTGCTCACCGATATTGTTCTGCATGGTGCCCAGCCACAGCCGGCCCTGGGCATCGCAGCGCGCTTCGTTGCCACGGTTGCCCGGTTGCGGGTCGGCCACGCACAGCAGGGTCAGCGCCTGGGTAGCCAGGTCGAGGCGATACACACCGCTGCTCAAGGTCACCAGCGCATCGCCGCTTTCACACGGAATGAACGCCGAGACATGCTCGGGCAACTGCCACACCTGCAACTGCCCGTCCATCCAGCGCAGTGCCTGTTTGGCGGCGATATCCACCCAGTAAAGCGCCTGGGATCGAACATCCCAGAACGGCCCTTCGCCCAACCGGGCACGGTGTGGGGTGACTGCGCTCAACGACATGAAGCCTCCTGATGACTTACAGCGATTCTCGAGACGGTGCGCCATCCACCAAGCGCTGGATACGCAACGGGTTGGCGTTTTTCAACGCGTCGGGCAGCAGGCTATCAGGGTAATTCTGGAAGCACACGGGCCGCAGGAAACGGTCGATGGCCAGGGTGCCGACCGAGGTGCCGCGGGCGTCGGAGGTCGCCGGATACGGCCCGCCGTGCACCATCGAATCGCAGACTTCCACCCCCGTGGGGTAACCGTTGAGCAGGATGCGCCCGACCTTCTGCTCCAGCAGTGGCGTCAACTCGGCGAACTGTTGCAGGTCAGCCGGTTCGCCGATGATCGTGGCGGTCAACTGGCCGTGCAGCCCATGCAGGGCGGCGCTGAGTTGAGCCTGGTCGACGACCTCGACAAACACCGTGGTGGGGCCGAACACTTCTTCCTGCAGCACTTCGTCGCCGTCGATCAGCAAGCGTACATCCGCCTTGAACAGTTGCGGTTGAGCCTGGTTGCCCGCTTGCGCGCTGCCTGCCAGATGCTGGATGCCCGGGTGAGACAGGAGTTTTTCCAGGCCCTTGCCGTAGCTGTCCAGGGTGCCGGTGTTGAGCATGGTTTGCGCCGGTTGCTCACCGATCAATTGCGCGACCTGTTGCGTGAACGCGGTGAACGCAGGCGAAGCGATGCCAATCACCAGTCCGGGGTTGGTGCAGAACTGGCCGCAGCCTTGTACCACCGAGGCGGTCAGGTCGCGGGCGACACTCTCGGCGCGCGTTTGCAGGGCCTGGGGCAGCACGATGACCGGGTTGATGCTCGACATTTCGGCAAATACCGGGATCGGTTGCGGGCGTGCGGCCGCCATATCGCACAGGGCGCGACCACCCTTGAGCGAACCGGTGAAGCCCACCGCCTGGATTGCCGGGTGCTTGACCAGCGCTTCACCGACACCGCCGCCGAAGATCATGTTGAACACGCCCGCCGGCATCTCGCTGGCCTCGGCGGCGCGAATGATCGCATCGGCCACGCGCTCGGCGGTCGCCATGTGCCCGCTGTGCGCCTTGAACACCACCGGGCAACCGGCGGCCAGCGCAGCGGCGGTGTCGCCACCGGCGGTGGAAAACGCCAGGGGGAAGTTGCTGGCACCGAACACAGCCACCGGGCCCAGGCCGATACGGTATTGACGCAGGTCCGGACGCGGCAACGGCTGGCGGTCGGGCTGGGCTTTGTCGATACGCGCCCCGTAGAAATCACCACGGCGCAGCACGGTGGCGAACAAGCGCATCTGGCCACTGGTACGCCCGCGCTCGCCTTTGATACGGGCAGCAGGCAACGCAGTTTCGCGGCAGACCAACTCGACGAAATCATCGCCCAGCGCGTCCAGCTCATCGGCCACCGCGTCCAGAAACCGCGCACGCCGTGCGGCGCTCAAGGCGCGGTAGGCCGGGTAAGCGGCCGCCGCGGCTTTGGCGGCGGCATCCACCTCTTGCGGGGTGGCCTGGTAGAAATCCTGGGGCAAGGCTTCGCCGGTGGTGGCATCGATACTCTGCAGCTTGACGCTGCCGTTGGCGCTGCGCTGGCCGCCGATGTAGTTGTGGCCGAGGAACTGGGTCATGTAGGTCTCCTTAAAGGGTGATGACGTGGCCGGGTTCGAATACCGCGTCGACCATGCCGATGCCGTTGATCAATGGCGCGCCGAACTCAGCCTGGCTGATCTGGAACACATCGCCCGGTTGAGTACGTATACCGTCGGCGAATGACAGGGTGGCGGTGCCGAAGAAGTGAATATGCACATCGCCCGGTTTGAGAAACTGACTGTATTTGAAGTGGTGGTATTCAAGATTTTCCAGGCTGTGGCACATGTTGGCTTCGCCGCTGAGAAATTCGCTCTGCCAGATCACCTCGCCGTTACGCAGGATGCGGCTGGTACCGGCCAGATGCGCGGGCAACTCGCCCACGCGCAACTCCGGGCCATAGCTGCAACTGCGCAGTTTGGAATGGGCCAGGTACAGGTAGTTCTTGCGTTCCATCACATGGTCGGAGAACTCGTTGCCCACCGCGAAGCCCAGGCGATAAGGCTTGCGGTCGTGACCGATCACATACAGGCCGCCGATTTCCGGCTCTTCGCCGGCGTCTTCGGCAAACGGCGGCACCGGGAAGGCGGCGCCTGGACGCACGACAATGCTGCCGTCGCCCTTGTAGAACCACTCCGGCTGCACACCGGCCTGGCCGGCAGCGGGTTTGCCGCCCTCCACGCCCCATTTGAAGATGCGCATGGTGTCGGTCATCGCGCTGTCATCACCGGCCTGCTGGTGCATCTTGTCGCGGGCCGAGGCACTGCCCAGGTGGGTCAGGCCGGTGCCGCTGATCAGCATATGGGCCGGGTCCGGGTGGTCCAGCGGTGGCAGGATTTTAAGTTCGGCCAGCAGCGCCGCGTAGTCATGACTGGCACCCAGGCCCAGGCTCTGTACCTGTTGCTGCAATTTGACCCCGGCTTCGATGGCGGCCAGGGCCAATTCGCGCACGCTGTGCGCGCCCTGCACTTCCCGCAGGGTGTCGCCTTCCACCACGCCGACGCGGCGCTCACCGTTGCTCAACTCGAACTGAACTAAACGCATGCAGGTTCTCCTGGATTTAAGTACGTGTGGCGCCACGGGCGCTGGCGGCAAATTGATCGACGGGCAGTACGTGCTTGCGCTCCAGCAAGCGGTAGACCACGAGGGTCAGCAGCAACCCGAACAGCATCACGCCGGATAGGAAATACAGGCCCGAGGCGAGGTTGCCGGTGTACTCCTTGAGCGCCCCGATCACGAACGGGCCGATATAGCCGCCAAGGTTGCCCACCGAGTTGATCAAGGCGATGCCGGCCGCCGCGCTGGCACCGGCAAAAAACCGTCCCGGCAAGGTCCAGAACACCGCCGTGCAGGAAAACATCGCGAAAGCTGCCAGGCACAGCGCGGCCATCTGCAGCACCGGCACACTCAGCCAGGCACTGCAGAACAGGCCAATGGCGCCGAGCACATAGAGCACGGCGAGATGGCCATAGCGATCGTTCAATCGATCGGAACTGCGCGGGATGATCAGCAGGCCGATGATGCCGAAGATATACGGCACGGCCGAGATGAAGCCGGTGGTGAGGTCACTGCCACCGAACTGCTTGATCAAGGTCGGTAACCACAGGCCCAGGCCGTAGATGCTCAGGGTCACCGGCAGGTAGAACAGCGCCAGCAACAGCACGCGTTTGTCTTTGAGCGCGTGCAGCGGGTTGCCGTGACGGGTCTGGCCGTAGGCTTGCAGGTCTTTTTCCAGCTCGCCGGTAAGCCAGGTTTTCTCTTGCTCGCTCATCCAGCTGACCTGCCTGGGACCGTCCGGCAGGTAGCGCAGCACCGGCCAGGTCAGCAGGATCGCCGGGGTGCCGATCACGATAAACAGCCACTGCCAACCGTGCAGGCCAAGAATGCCGTCCATGCCGAGCAAACCACCGGACACGGGCCCGGTGATCATCATTGCAATGGGTTGGGAGAGAATGAACAGCCCGAGGATCTTGCCGCGATGGCGCACCGGGAACCACTGGGTGATGTAGTACAGCACGCCGGGGAAGAACCCGGCTTCCGCCGCGCCCAGCAGAAAGCGCATCACATAGAAACTGTGCGGCCCCTGCACAAAGGCCATGCCGATGGTGATGGCGCCCCAGGTAATCATGATGCGCGCAAACCAGCGCCGCGCGCCGAAGCGGTCGAGCATCAGGTTGCTGGGGATCTCGAACAGGAAGTAGCCGATGAAGAACAACCCTGCGCCCAAACCATAGGCAGCGTCACCGATACCTACGTCGGCGCCCATGTGCAGCTTGGCGAACCCTACGGCGGAACGGTCTACGTAGGCGATCAGGTACAGCAGGATCAGGAAGGGAATCAGTTTCAGCGTGATGCGCCGAATAAGCCGCAATTCCTGGCTCATGGGGTCGATCTCCGATTGTTGTTTTTATAGAAGCTCGGGGGACGCCTCTCGCGAAATCCGCCAGGGTCATACCTCAGTTGATAAAGACTATATAGTAGGACTATTTACAAAACAACACTTCCAAAGCAGCGATTTTGCGCTTATGTTTAAGCACGCATAGAACATATAGTCATACAATAAGAGAATCGATCATGCCTGACAAAAAGCCCGGCCTACGCTCCGCCCAGTGGTTTGGTACCGCCGACAAAAACGGCTTCATGTACCGCAGCTGGATGAAGAACCAGGGCATTGCCGACCACCAGTTCCATGGCAAGCCGATCATCGGCATCTGTAACACCTGGTCGGAGCTGACCCCGTGCAACGCGCATTTCCGCCAGATCGCCGAGCACGTCAAGCGCGGCGTGATCGAGGCCGGTGGCTTCCCGGTGGAGTTCCCGGTGTTCTCCAACGGCGAATCCAACCTGCGCCCTACCGCGATGCTGACCCGCAACCTGGCAAGCATGGATGTGGAAGAAGCGATTCGCGGTAACCCGATTGACGGTGTGGTGCTGCTGACCGGCTGCGACAAAACCACCCCGGCGCTGCTGATGGGCGCCGCCAGTTGTGATGTCCCGGCTATCGTGGTCACCGGCGGGCCGATGCTCAATGGTAAACACAAGGGCCAGGACATCGGCTCGGGCACGGTGGTGTGGCAGCTCAGCGAACAAGTCAAGGCCGGCACCATCACCCTGGATGACTTCCTCGCGGCCGAAGGCGGCATGTCGCGCTCGGCAGGCACCTGCAACACCATGGGCACCGCCTCGACCATGGCGTGCATGGCCGAGGCACTGGGCACGTCCCTGCCCCACAACGCGGCGATCCCAGCGGTGGATGCGCGGCGTTATGTGCTGGCGCACATGTCCGGTATGCGTGCGGTCGAGATGGTGCGCGAAGACTTGAAGCTGTCGAAGATCCTCACCAAAGAAGCGTTTGAAAACGCGATTCGCGTGAACGCGGCCATCGGCGGTTCGACCAACGCGGTGATTCACCTTAAAGCCATCGCCGGGCGCATCGGCGTGGAGCTGGACCTCGATGACTGGACCCGCATCGGGCGCGGCATGCCGACCATCGTCGACCTGCAACCCTCAGGGCGCTTCCTGATGGAAGAGTTCTACTACGCTGGCGGCCTGCCTGCCGTGTTGCGTCGCCTGGGTGAGGCCAACCTGATCCCCCACCCGAACGCCTTGACCGTCAACGGCAAGTCCCTGGGCGAGAACACCAAGGACTCGCCGATCTACGGCCAGGACGAAGTGATCCGCACCCTCGACAACCCAATTCGCGCCGACGGCGGCATCTGCGTGCTGCGCGGCAATCTGGCGCCGTTGGGTGCGGTGCTCAAGCCGTCTGCCGCCAGCACCGAACTGATGCAACACCGTGGCCGTGCGGTGGTGTTCGAAAACTTCGACATGTACAAGGCGCGCATCAACGATCCGGAGCTGGACGTGGACGCCAACTCGATCCTGGTCATGAAGAACTGCGGCCCCAAGGGTTACCCAGGCATGGCCGAGGTCGGCAACATGGGACTGCCGGCCAAACTGCTGGCCCAGGGCGTGACTGACATGGTGCGCATTTCCGATGCGCGCATGAGCGGCACCGCCTACGGCACGGTGGTCTTGCACGTGGCACCGGAAGCCGCTGCCGGCGGGCCGTTGGCGGCCGTGAAGGAAGGTGACTGGATTGAACTCGACTGCGCCAATGGCCGCCTGCACCTGGACATCCCCGACGCCGAGCTGGCGGCGCGCATGGCTGATCTGGCGCCACCGCAAAAGCTGATCGTCGGTGGCTATCGCCAACTGTACATCGACCATGTGCTGCAAGCCGACCAGGGCTGCGACTTTGACTTCCTGGTGGGCTGTCGCGGAGCGGAAGTCCCACGGCATTCCCACTAATTGGGATGCTATGATGCGGCGAATTCAAGCCAGAGCCTGCCCGTCGTTATGGATCACCAGCCGCCCAAGCCGCGCAAGAGCCAGCATGCCCAGATCGTTCAGGACCTGGGCATGCACATCGTTTCCGGTCGCTTCAAGCCCGAAGAACGGTTGCCCATGGAAGCCACGCTGTGCGAGGAATACCAGGTCAGCCGTTCGGTGTTGCGCGAGGCGACGCGGGTGCTCAGCGCCAAGGGCCTGGTGTATTCCAAGCCACGGGTGGGTGCGGTGGTACGGCCACGCTTGAAATGGCACCTGCTCGACCCGGATGTGCTGTCCTGGTTGATGCAGTCCACGCCCCACAGTGAGTTCTTCAATACGCTGGCCGGGGTACGCCGCATCCTCGAACCGGAAATCGCTGCCATGGCCGCGACCACCGCCACCGATGAAGACATCGCCATCATCGAACAAGCGTATCAGGGCATGGAAACCGCCAAGACCCACGAGGACCTGTTGCAGGCCGACCTGGACTTCCACCGCGCGATTGCCGACGCCACCCGCAACGACCTGCTCGCCTATATGTGCAACATGCTCTCATTGCCGCTGCGCGAGTCGATCAATATCACCAACCGCCGCCCGGATATCCAGGGCCTGAGCCTGCCCCGGCACAAGGCAATCCTCACCGCGATCCAGAACCGCGATGCACTGGGCGCAAGGCATGCCTCGCTGGTACAACTGGATGACACGCGGGTGGCGCTGGATACGGTGATGAATGTATTGACGCCGTTGTAACCCCACCCCGTCGCACTCACTCCTGAGTGTTATTGTTGGCTCTGGGGCAGGTGTTATCGCCCTCTTTTTTCAGCGCCAGCACCGCCTGGCGCTCGGACAACAAGTGGGTGATAGCCCCGCCGATAGCGGCAGATATAAGCGCCAGGGCTTCTTTAGGCAGATTGATCGCCGCCCACGTCAAGCCGCCGATCAGCAGGATGACAAACAGGATATTGAAACGTGACACACCCAGTTTTATCGAGCGCACGATATCGGACGTGTCCTGCATCTTTTCAAAGCGTTTAAGGTCTTCGAACTTACGCACCGATTCCAACGTTTCCAGATAGTGGGTTTCGGCCCGTTTCAATTTCTTGATCACGTCGGCTTCGAGCATAACCTCCTCTATCTCGATCCTGACCAGGCTGATATTGGCACCTGGCCGGCCGAGGATTTCGGAGCTCAACGAACTTTCGGCAAGCTCGGCCAACAGATACGTGTATGAGGTCTCGCTGATTTCCTTGGCGTATTTTTGCAAGGCTGACGTGTAGCACTTGGTGGCGTACCGGGTGAACAGACGCTCCGCATCGTTGGTTTTTTTAATCAGTTCTTCAACTTCATTTATGAGTTCCTGTTCCATTTTTAATATCCCTATTAAGCGTGGCTTGGAAAAATAATAAGCGCCGACCACTACGCTGACACGTTAACGGCAAACATCCCTCCATCGCCCTTCACTGTCTACTGTCAAACCTGACAGTAACGCAGCTGCAAATGTGGGAGGGGGTTTGCTCCCGATAGTGGTGTATCAGTCAAAAACATTGAGACTGACTCACCGCTATCGGGAGCAAGCCCCCTCCCACATTGAGTACTGTGTATAGCCTTATAGGGTGTAGGAGATTCCGACCTGCACGGTGCGTGGTGCGCCTGGGTAAGCGTAGATATTGCCGAACGCGCCTTCCTCATACTCGCGGTTGAACAGGTTTTTCACGTCCAGATTCAGGCGCACCTGCTCGTTGACCTTGTAGTAACCCAGCAGGTCGACCACGGTGTAGGCGTCCATCGAGAAGGCCGTATTGGCGGTCTGGCCGGCGCGCTGGTCGACGTACTTGCCACCGGCCCCCAGGCCCAGCCCTTTGAGTGCGCCGTCCTGGAACTCGTAGACGTTGAGCAGGCTGAAGCTGTTGCGCGGGATGTTCATCAAGCGGGTGCCGGCGCGCAGGGTGGTGTCGCGGGTGACTTCGGCGTCCACGTAGGCGTAGCCGCCGATCACACGCCACTCGGGGGTGAGGTTGCCTGCCACGTTGAGGTCAAATCCGCGGCTGCGTACCTGGCCGGTCGCGACACTCAGGGTATTGTCCAAAGGGTCGGTGGCCAGCACGTTTTTCTTTTCGATCTGGTAGATCGCCGCGTCGACGCTCAGTTGACGATCAAGCGCTTCCCACTTGATGCCCATCTCGTAGGACTTGCCTTTCTCCGGCGCGAAACCACCGCCTTCGCGGCTGGCGCCGGTGTTGGGTTTGAACGAACGGGCGGCGTCGGCATAGACCGCGACGGTGTCGGTGAGGTCGTAGATCACGCCCACACGCGGGGTGACGGCGTTGTCGGCGGCGGTCCACGGTTTTACTCCCGCCACATAACTTTGGTAGTCATGTTCAAAACGCTCGAAACGCGCACCTGCCAAGACTTTCAGACGCTCGGTCAGTGCCACCTGGTCCTGCACGAAGGCGGCGTAGGTCTTGAGGTTTTCTTTATCGTGGGTGGGCGTGCGAGTCAGCGCCGGTCGCGTTTGGCCGTACACCGGATTGAAGATGTCGATCGGGTAAGTGCCCAGGGCCGCACTGGAACGCTGAATGATCGACTTGTAGTCGTAATCCTCGTACTCGATACCGGTGAGCAAGGTGTGCTCGAACCCGCCCGTGGAGAAGTGGCCCGTCAGGTTGAGCTGGTAATCCTTGTCGGTCCATTCCAGCTTGCGGTAGTTGAAGTTGCGTTGCAGGGTACGGCCATCGGCGCCCAGGCTGCTCGGTCCATTGGCTTCAATGGCGTTACCTTTCAAGCTGCCGTCCAACCATTGGAAACCGCCGCCCAGGGTCCAGTTGTCGTTGAGCGCGTGCTCGAAACGCAACTGGGCCATGTTGTTGTCGTTGTGCAGCTTGCCGGCATCCTTGTCGCCCCAGAACGTATCGCGCGATGGCGTGCCGCGCTGGTTGGGGAAACGCGTCAGGCCACGGTCCAGCGGGTGGTTGTTGCGCATGAAGTCGCCTTCGAAGGTCACCTTGGTGGCGTCGGTGGCCTGCCAGGTGATCACCGGCGTCACGCCGTAGCGCTCGGTCTCGACATGATCGCGGAAGGTATCGCCACCCTCGCCCACCACGTTGAGGCGATACGCCAGACGGCCCTCTTCGTCCAGAGGGCCGGAGGCATCCAGGGTGCCGCGCTTCATGCCCTGGTCATTCACCTGGCTGCCCAGGGTGACCGTGCGTTCGGCCAAGGGTTGCTTGGACACCACGTTGAACGTACCACCGGGGTCGCCACGGCCGTAGAGCATGGTTGCGGGGCCGCGCAACACCTCAAGGCGTTCGATGGTGTTGGCATCCGGCATGTTCGGGTAGCCCCGGTTGATCGGGAACCCATTGCGGTAGAACTCACCGGTGGTGAAGCCACGTACGGTGAAGGTGGTCAGGCCCTGGCCGCCAAAGTTGTTGGCGCGGCCGACGCCGCCGGCGTAGTCGAGGGCATCCTGCAGGCGGGTTGCGCCGATATCCTCGACCACGTCTTTGGAGACAACGCTGATGGACTGTGGGGTTTCATGAATCGAGGTGTCGGTGCGTGTCGCACTGGCTGAACGGGTGGCGTGGTAGCCCTGAACCGGGCCCTGCGCCGATTCGAAATCTGCAGTAGCAGTCACATTGGTGGCTTGCAGCTCGATACTGGCTTTTTCAGCAGGGGCATCCTCTGCCCAGGTCAAAGGGGAAAACGCCTGGAGCACACAGATTGAAATCAGGGTACGACGCATGGATGTAAACCTAGTGAATGAGCCAGATGGGGCGGCAAACCTGCCAATAATTCGCCGCGCATCATATCTCAGCATATTCTCGTTTGATATCAATTCTCATTTGTTATTTTTCAAGTATCGGCGTTGTATCGAGCGGGTACTGCAAAAACCACGGGCGAAAAAAAGCCACTCAATCGAGTGGCTCATATCACCGGCTGGCTGGCCTCAACGGTAGCGTTCCAACCAATGTGCGTAAGGCGCCGGCAAGGTCCAGGAGGACTTGTCCACGCCCAACTCCTTGGCGGCAAAGTACGCCCAGTGCGGATCGGCCAAATGCGCACGCCCTACCGAAACCAAGTCCAGATGACCGGCCTGCAGCGCGCCTTCGGCCAGTTGCGGAGTACCAAAGCCCCACGCCGATGTCACCGGGATACCGGCTTCACGACGTACACGTTCAGCAATTGGCCCCATGAACGCCGGACCCCACGGGATGTTGGTGTCAGGAATCGTGAAACCGACACTGACGCTCAACAGATCCAGGCCACCGGCCTTGAAGCGGCGCGCCAACTCGATGGATTCGGTAAGCGTCTGCTCGTCGCGGCCGTCATATTCGATCACGCCAAAGCGTGCGGTCAGTGGCAGGTTTTCCGGCCAGACTTCGCGTACGGCGGCCAGGGTTTCCAGGAGAAAACGGCTGCGGTTATCGAAGCTGCCGCCGTAGGCATCGGTGCGCTGGTTGGAGTGCTCGGAGAAAAAGCTTTGGCCCAGGTAACCGTGGGCGAAGTGCAGTTCGATCCATTCAAAACCGGCATCGCGGGCGCGACGGGCGGCATCGACGAAGTCTTGCTGGACGCGGGCGATGTCTTCCAGGGTCATGGCACGCGGCACGTTGGGCAAATTGGCGCCGAATGCAATGGCCGACGGCGCGATGGTTTCCCAACTGCGGGCATCGGAAGCCGGGATGTGGTCATCGCCCTCCCATGGGCGGTTGGCGCTGGCTTTGCGGCCCGCGTGGGCGATCTGGATGCCCGGTACCGAACCTGCGGCCTTGATGGCCTTGACCATCGGCACGAACGCCTGGGCATGGGCATCGCTCCAGATACCGGCGCAGCCTGGGGTGATACGCCCCTCCGGTGCGACTGCTGTGGCCTCGACTACCAGCAGGCCGGCACCGCCCCGGGCCATGCCGGCCAGGTGCACATGGTGCCAGTCGTTGACCATGCCGTCGTCGGCCATGTATTGGCACATCGGCGGGATGGCAATGCGATTGCGCAAGGTAACGTCTTTGAGTTTGAACGGTTCGAACAATGCGGACATCAGATACTCCGAGAGAAGCGTGTGTGATTCGATAGTTCGATGGTAATCGAACTATGGTATTGAACGCTACCCCCCTGTTATGATCCGCCCCATGCGAGCCTTCAAACACCCTACCCTGCAAGAATTGACGCTTGAGCGCGTGCTGTACGCCCTCAGCGACCCCGTGCGCCTGGACATCGTGCGCTGCCTGGCCGGCGTGGCCGAAGCCACCTGCGGTGAACTGGACGGCGGGCGGCCCAAGTCCAGCATGTCTCACCACTTCAGGGTGTTACGTGATGCGGGCCTGGTACACACGCGCAATGTGGGCACCACCCATATGAATTCGTTGCGCCGTGAAGAGCTTGAGAGCCGCTTTCCCGGGTTGCTGGCGAGTGTTCTTGCGCAATCCTAGCGGGCGTTTTGCCCCTCAGGACGCAACAGGCTGCAGCAACACGCCATTAAGGTGAACGCAGTCCTTGCCATTGCGTTTGGCGCCGTAAAGATTTTTGTCCGCCATCTTGAGCACCGCCGATAACTCGTCACCTGGCGCGAAGCGTGCCATGCCCGCACTGCAGGTGTAGTTGTGAGGCGCGGCAACACTTGAGCGTATGGCCTGCAACAAACCCAGCACGAACTCACGGGCGAAGACCGGGTCATCGTCCTGCAACAACACGCCGAACTCCTCCCCGCCGATTCTTCCAAAGCTGTGGCTGCCTTTGGCGTTTTTCAGGCACACGGCCATGGCCCGCAGGATCTTGTCACCGACATCGTGACCGTACAGATCATTTTTTGCCTTGAAGCTGTCGATATCCAACATGATGAAGTAGCCAGCCTGGCCGCTGTCGAGCAACTGTTCGAAGCTTTGCATAAAAGCGCGACGGTTAAGGATCGAGGTCAAATAATCGGTTTCGGCCAAGGCGCGAAACTCGCTTTCCACCAACAACACCGAACGCAGGTTCTTCAAATACGAATAACTCAGGATAAAACCGATGGAGACCGAAGATGCGCAAAATATCAGCAGATAAGCCTGTGTTCCTGCATATATATCGGCCTGCATCGGCGACCATAATATGAACCAGACCAACAGGGCGCCGACCAGATAATCCTGAACACTGATAAACAAGATAGCGCTGCCGACCACCAGGGTAACGGCCAGGGGCAAGCCGTAGATACGCAACTCCTGATTAAGGCCAATGACATAGGCAAACCCCACGGACAACATCACGATATAGGCCACTCCCAGCATCCGCCACAGTAGAAAGTTGGCGGTTTTGGAGTGAAACCGGCATACCAGCAACAGGCCAATGGTGACCCCCAACATGGACAGGTCGAACTGCATGGCCGGATGAATCAGCCAGATACCGACCCAGGCAATGATCCCGATCCATTCCGCTTGGGTCACCGCAGGCGACAACAACCTGCGCATCCTGGGCCTTAACTTCAAGTTAGCAGGCATCCTTACGCTCCCATCTCAATAGCATGCAGGCCCAGCGCAAAAGAAAAGGCCATAAAGCGTTTTACCAGGCTGACAAAAGGCGGCAGCACTTCCAGCCGGGTCTTGGAGTGAGCTTTGAAATACCCCTTCTCGACACCCTCCTGGACCATTCGAATAATGTGGGTCTTGGACACGGAAAGTTGCTTGGCCAAGGCCAGATAAGACGATGACCGGAACGTGGCCCGATCATTTTCCGGCGCGAAGGCATCGTTATAAATCGCCAACATCAACAGATGCCCGGCGTCTCGTTTCACCAACCAGTAACACTCGGGAAGCAGTACATCCACCGTGAGATCGGCGTCGAGGATAATGGCAAAGCCCTTGAAATAAAGGGACAGGAAGCCCCGGTCATCCAACTCGCGCATTTGCCGGAAAATCGCCCGCTCAGGGTAAAGCCGCGCCAATGACTCGGTGAGCGAGGTCAACATCAAACGCGCTTCGCGACAGGCCTCATCCGACGGCGCGTAGACCCTGAAGCGACTGTCTTCGGGGTGCGGCGCGACGTCCATGAAGCCCAGCGCCCGCAATAACAGGAACATTGATTCCAGGCTGTTTTTTGAACAATACCTGCGCGTCACACACAGGGTCTTAACTTCCGACAATAACGGTAAGGGTGTGGCGAAGTATTCACTCAATAAGGCAAACGACACCATCAAACGGCTGTATTTAAGTGCACTCTTGTAGAAAAACGGTCTTCGGGAATAGGGCACGAGCAGCACGTGGTAATGCGCTCTCAGGCACGATTCAAAATCCTTATGACGTTCGAGCGCTTGCGCGGTATTACACATAGCCGACTTCAACGAACTGACATGCATGAAAGAGCCCTGATCATCCAACTTGATTCCACTGATCTCAGCTACGAAATCCCTGCAGCCCGGCCCCAAAACAAATCACGTGGTAAACCCTACGGTTAATGGCTTTTTGCCTCGAACGCAATGTACAGCGATTGCCGGACAAGACGTCATCAGTACCAAAGTTGTTCCAGATTCAAGTGGACCCTCTGCGCACACCTGCGCGTAACTTCTCGTTACATCCTCCGAAGCGAGTGACTGGTCGACGAATCGATTCAGCAACCGGCGAACCTTTCTCCCTTGCGTGGCGTCGTAACAGAGCATTGTTGCCAACCGCCCGCCGCGAGGTTCTCGTTTGAAAGCTGCCGTCCTGAAGAAATACCGCCTGATCATCAAGACCATGGGCTATGTGGGCTGGGCCCTGTTCTGGCTATTGCTGTGGGATGTGGCAGTAACCGTGGACTTCATGTTGTTTCTCACCACCAAGATCAACCTGCCGCTGATGCCACTGACATTGCTGGGTTCGGCGCTGGTGGTGTTGATCAGTTTTCGCAACAGCAGCGCCTATAACCGCTGGTGGGAAGCGCGCACGTTATGGGGGGCGATGGTCAACAATTCACGCAGCTTTGCGCGCCAGGTGCTGACGCTGCTGGATGACCCCGACGGCGAAGTGAATCCGATCAAATCCACATTGCTGCGCCGCCATGTGGCGTATGTGAATTGCCTGGCCGCCCACCTCAAGGGCGAACCCTGCCCGGATGAAGTGCGAGCGTTTATCCCCGCCGAGGAATTTGCCCGCAATGGCGCGACCAACAATTTTGCCAATGACATCCTGACCGGGTCAGCGGCGTTGCTGGCCAAGGAATACAAAGCCGGCCACCTGGACAGTATTCGCCTGGCGCGGCTGGAGTCGACCCTGGTCGACCTGTCCAATGCCCAAGGCGGCATGGAGCGCATCGCCAATACACCATTGCCCTACCCCTACGTGTATTTCCCGCGGCTGTTCATCTCGCTGTTCTGCCTGATCGTACCGGTGGGCCTGGTGGAATCCCTCGGCTGGTTTACCCCGCTGGCTTCCACGGTAGTGGGTTTTATGCTGCTGGCCATCGAGCGTATCGGCACCGACCTGCAAAGCCCGTTTCACTCCAGCGAGCATCAGATCCAGATGGAGGCGATTTGCGAAACCATTGAGAAGAACCTGCAATCGATGCAGCGCGATGCGTTGGCCTGAGCCAAGGCATCGTCGCCGTAGTTGTAAAAGACTATTACGAGGCACAATGTACTAACCAGTTACTTATCTTGCTAAAATCGCGTCTTTGCCCTCTCTCACTCGAGTCTATTCGATATGAAACGAGCATCGCGCGCCGCTGGCGTCTCTAGATTTCTACTCCTGGGCCTGGGCGTTGTCATCGCCCTGCTCGGCCTTGCGCTTGCCGTGGGCGGCGCCAAACTGGTCAGCCTGGGAGGTTCCTGGTACTTCCTGGCAGGTGGCGTGGCCATGGCCGTCTCCGGGCTGCTGATCGCTCGGCGCAAGCCTGCCGGGGCGTGGTGGTTTGCCGCGTTCCTCGTCGGTACGGCCGTATGGGCAGTGGCCGACGTGGGCCTGGTGTACTGGCCGCTGTTCTCGCGGCTGTTCATGTTCGCGGTGATCGGCGTGGTGGTGGCGCTGGTGTATCCATTGCTGGCCGGCAAACCGGCGCGTGGCGCTTATGCGGTCGCGGCTTTGTTGGCAGTCGGCGTGGCGGTGGCGGCAGGCAATATGTTCGTCGCTCACCCAAGCGTGGCGCCGACCGGTGCCGGCCCTGGCATCACCCCGGTAGCCGAAGCCGATGCACAGAAAGACTGGGCGCACTACGGCAACACCGAGGGCGGCAGCCGCTTCGCCGCGCTGGACCAGATCAATCGCGACAACATCGACAAACTCAAAGTCGCCTGGACCTACCACACCGGTGACGTGGCCATCAGCGACGGCAACGGCGCCGAAGACCAGCTGACGCCCTTGCAGATCGGCAACAAAGTCTTCATCTGCACCCCGCACAACAACTTGATCGCTCTGGACGCCGACACCGGCAAAGAGCTGTGGAAGAACGAGGTCAACGCCCAGTCAGCGGTGTGGCAGCGTTGCCGTGGCATGGCCTACTTCGACGCCACTGCGCCGATTGCCCAGCCGACCCAGCCCAACAGCTCGCCGATCATTGCCGCCAGCGTGCCTGCCGGTGCGCAGTGCCAGCGTCGCCTGCTGACCAACACCATTGATGCGCGCCTGATCGCCGTGGACGCCGACACCGGCAAGTTCTGCGAAGACTTCGGCACCCATGGTCAAGTGGACTTGAAAGCCGGCCTGGGTAATGTGCCGGACAGCTACTACCAACTGTCCTCGGCGCCTTTGATCGCCGGCACCACCGTCGTTGTCGGTGGCCGTGTCGCCGACAACGTGCAGACCGATATGCCAGGCGGCGTGATCCGTGGTTTTGATGTGATCAGCGGCCAGATGCGTTGGGCGTTCGACCCAGGCAACCCTGAAGACAAGCAAGCGCCGGCCGCGGGCAGCACCTATGTGCGCAGCACGCCGAACAGCTGGGCGCCGATGTCCTACGACCCGCTGATGAACACCGTTTTCCTGCCGATGGGCAGCTCCTCCACCGACATTTACGGCGTGGAACGCACCCAGCTGAACCACAAATATGGCGCCTCCGTGCTGGCGCTCGACGCGTCCACCGGTGCCGAAAAGTGGGTCTACCAGACCGTCCACAATGACCTCTGGGACTTCGACCTGCCAATGCAGCCGAGCCTGATCGACTTCACCCCGCCAGGCAGCGACAAAACGGTACCGGCTGTGGTGATCGGCACCAAGGCCGGGCAGATCTACGTGCTCGACCGCGCCACCGGCAAACCGCTGACCGACGTGCAGGAAGTGCCGGTCAAGGCCGCGAACATTCCCAACGAACCATACTCCCCGACCCAGCCAAAATCGGTGGGTATGCCGCAGATTGGCGCGCAGACCCTGACCGAATCGGACATGTGGGGTGCCACCCCGTACGACCAGTTGCTGTGCCGTATCGACTTCAAAGGCATGCGCTACGACGGCCTGTACACCGCGCCGGGCACCGATAAATCCCTGAGCTTTCCGGGTTCGCTCGGCGGCATGAACTGGGGCAGCATCTCCACCGATCCGGTACACGGTTTTATCTTCGTCAACGACATGCGCCTGGGGCTGTGGATCCAGATGGTGCCGTCGCAAAACAAGGCCCAGGCCTCTTCCGGTGGTGAAGCACTGAACACCGGTATGGGCGCCGTGCCGCTCAAGGGCACGCCTTACGCGGTCAACAAGAACCGCTTCCTGTCGGTGGCCGGCATTCCCTGCCAGGCACCGCCATTCGGCACCTTGACCGCCATCGACATGAAGACGCAAAAAGTTGCCTGGCAAGTGCCGGTGGGCACGGTTGAAGACACCGGCCCCCTAGGCATCCGCATGCACCTGCCAATCAAAGTCGGCCTGCCGACACTGGGCGGCACGTTGTCCACCCAAGGCGGCCTGATCTTTATCGCCGGCACCCAGGACTTCTACCTGCGCGCCTTCAACAGTGGCAACGGTGACGAAATCTGGAAAGCCCGTTTGCCGGTCGGCAGCCAGGGTGGCCCGATGACCTACGTGTCGCCAAAAACCGGCAAGCAGTACATCGTCGTCACCGCCGGCGGCGCGCGCCAGTCCACCGACCGCGGCGACTACGTGATCGCCTACGCCCTGCCGTAACCCCTCTCTGTTCGCGCGGTGCTCCCGCACCGCGCTTTGCGTTTGGAACTCCGCATGAACCCTACTTCTCATACCTCCCTTGGGCGCCTGGTGCTCGGCCTGGCGTTGACTGCTGCCCTGCCCGTTCAAGCCGACGACACCACCCTGACCGGCGACTGGGGCGGCCTGCGCCGTGAGCTCGACGCACAAGGCATCCGCTTTACCGGCGACTACAGCGGCGAAACCGCTTACAACGCCCACGGCGGCCAGCATCGCTCGGCGCGCTATTCGCAAAACCTCAAGCTCGGCGTGCAGTTCGACCTGGGCAAGCTTTACGGTTTCAACAACGGCGACCGCATCCAGCTGACCATCAACGACCGGCGCGGCAACAGCGCTTCCGAAGACCTGGTGGGCAACCGCCTGCCGATCCAGGAAAACTACGGCGGCCTCTACACGCGCCTCACCGAGTTGAGCTACGAGCGCACGCTGTTCACCCCCGCACTCAACGTCAAGCTCGGCTACATGGCCATGGGCAATGACCTCGGCGGCCTGGACAGCGGCATTCTGTGCAATTTCATGAACGCCGGTTTCTGCGGGCATCCGCTGAACATGTCCGGCGGCAGTGGCTGGGCCAATTACCCGAATGCGCACCTGGGCGCGCGGGTGAAATATGACTTTTCGCCAAACTGGCAACTGCGGGTGGCGGCGTTCAACGTCGACCCTTCCAGCAATGGCAACTCCAGCCGCGCCTGGCACCTGGGGCCCAAGCACACCACCGGCACCGTGGTGCCCATCGAGCTGATCTACAAGCACGCGGGCAGCCTGCCGGGTGAATACAAGCTCGGTTATTACTACGACAGTTCCGATGTAAAACGCATTGGCAGCAACAAGGACGTCAGCGGGCGCGGCGGTCACTACCTGTTGATCGACCAAGCGGTGTGGGCCTCCCAATCCTCCCAAGGCCGCAGCTTGCACGCCTTCGGCCAATACTCTGCGGCCAGCGAAGCGGCTTCGCCGTTCACCAAGTGGTATGGCGCGGGGCTGGTGCTGTACAAACCGTTCGACAGTCGCCCCCGGGATACCGTCGCCCTCGGTTATGGCCGTGCAGTGCCCAACCCGCGCAGCCGGGATAACGCGGATGCGGCCTACGCCAACCTGGACAACGCTGAACAGCTGATCGAACTCAGCTACGGCTACCAGGCCACACCGTGGCTGACCTTGCGCCCGGACGTGCAATACATCATCGAGCCGGGGGCGTTTTCCGCACAGAACATCGACAACGCGCTGGTGCTGGGACTGCAGGTGAAAGCGACCTTCTAGTCAGCCGGCATCCAGGGCTCTGCCGCGCCCGCCATTTTTCAACATCGACGGATTGATCCCGAACTGCTTGCGGAACGCCGTGGCGAAATGGCTGGCGTTGGCATAACCGAGGTCCGAGGCGATGCGCATCACCGATTCATTGCCGCTCATCAATCGGCTGCGCGCCTGGATCATGCGCGTCTGCTGGAACACGCCATAGACGCTGTTGGAGAACAGTTGGCGAAACCCGCGGGTGAGCTTGGGCTGGCTCAAGCCGGACTCACGGGCCAACTCCGACAGGCTTGGCGCCTTGCCCAGGTCTTTCAGCAAACGATCGCGAGCCCGCACCAGGCGCTGGCGGTCGGTGTGGCTGACGCGGCAGGTGCATTCGCCATCCTGGCGCGCTTCGAGGAACAGACTGACCAGCGTGACACTTTGCCCGTACAGCCACAGGCTGCTGCGCGGCGGGGCCGATGGCAGGCTGGCGCCGTGGTCCATGGCCAGGCCGAGCATGTGCGCGGTAGCACTCATTTCACCGCTGCGATGGCCGTCGAGGAAGCAATGTTCGCAGGCCAATGCCTTGTTCAGCAGCGGGTCGAGCTTCAATTCCCACTGGGCCAGCAACTCGGGGCGGATCATGACGGTGATGTTGTCGATCTCGCCGTGCTGATGATATAGGCCATGGCGGCAACGGCCAAAGCTGATGCTGCCCGCGCCTTCATCAATCACATAGCGACGTTGCCGGCGCCCATCGCGAAAGCTGCACGCGGCCTTGCCCTTTAACAGGTTGGTGAAGCTGAAGTGAATGCACTCGCTGTCGTCTTGCAAGGGCAACTCTACCGGCTGCTCAAAGGTACTCTGCCAACGCACGATGTCTAGGCCCTCCTGCAGGGTCATACGCGTGACCCGGCAATGCGCTCCCGGCCCGAGATCGCTACCAAACCCTCCCGTAATGATTCGCGAGACCGGCATCGGTTCTCCTGCGCCTCCCTGAACGGCTGACATCGTAAATCTCCTGGCTGACCGGATACGGCTCGAATCAGACCACATCGGGGTAGAACTCTGCAATTGATAATTATTAGCATTTGGCGCACCGCACGTGCCAAGCCAGATTGCTGCTGCCCCTGAGCAACGCACGCCGATCAGAACTCTCAGTCAAGGTCCCATCATGTCTGCACGATGCAACACGGCGGCTACCCGTCAATCTTGCTACAAACGTAATAGTATAACAATAGCGATTGCTTTGACACTGACCCCTACCGCCTTCGCCGCCACCCTCGGCGAACCTCTGCAACTGCCCGCCTCCACGGTAACGGCGCGCTTGGCCCAGGAAGATTCCAAGGAAGTACCGATCAGTGTCAGTGTGGTCGATGGCGAACAACTGCGTACCCAACGCCTCGATACCCTGGAAAGCGCACTGCGCAATACCTCAGGGGTCAGCGTCAATTCTTCCGGCGGGCCCAACGACTTCAACGTGTTGATCCGCGGTGTCGGTTCGCTTTACCAGATGTCCATGGACGACAGTTCGGTCGCATTCAATATCGACGGCGTACCTGTGTCGTCGCGCAGCCTGGGGTTCGGCACCCTCGACGTCGACCGCATCGAAGTGCTCAAGGGGCCGCAGGGCACACTGTCCGGCGCAATCGGCCAGGCCGGTGCCGTGAATATCACCACTCGCCAACCCAGCCGGGAACTCGAAGGTTACGTGCGTGGTGAAGTCGGCCAGAAAGGCCAGTTCCTCACCGAAGGCGCCATTGGCGGGCCGCTCAGTGACAGCCTCAGCGGCCGCCTGGCGGTGCGACGTGCCGGCTACGACAGCTGGATCGACAACGACCAGACCCATAACCCCATTACCAAACCGCGCAACGAAGCCTATCGCGCCAGCTTGTTGTGGGACCTCAACGATGACACCCACGTGCTGTTCAGCGCCGAACGCCAGCAGACCGAACGCGCCACCAATTCCCTGGTACTGCGCCCCTACGGCAGCCACCCGAGCCTGGACCTGACGCCTGGCCTGTTCGACGACAACGAAAAGACCACCGAGCGCTACACGATCAAGGTCGACCACGACTTCGCCAACAGTCGGCTGACCTCCACCACCGCCACTGGCACTGCCGACTTCACCGGCTTGATCGCCTACGACAGCAAGCTGATGGGCGCCCTCTATGGCACGCCCGGTGAGTTCTGGGTGGTGGACAAATCCTTCGAGCGCAGCTGGAGCCAGGATATACACCTGGGCTCATTGCCCGATTCCGACGTGTTCTGGGTCGCCGGCGTCGCCGCCAGCCGCAATGAACGCAGCTACGACACCCCACGCAACACCTACGGCACCTCCGGCGCCAAGTTCCGCGACTTCACTACCACCACCTACGCAGGCTACGGCGAAGTGACTGTCCCGCTCACCGAACGCCTGAAACTCACTACCGGCTACCGCCATTCCTGGGACCGCAAGACCTACGACGGCCAATACTTCGCAGGTTCGAGCGCCGTGGACGACTCGCGCACACTCACCGACCACTACGGCACCGGCCGCGTCGCCCTGAGTTATGCGATCACCCCACAGACCAACGTCTACGTGCAATTGGCAAGAGGGTATAAATCCGGCGGGTTCAATGATTATGCCTCCCAGGTCAGCGATAGCGAACCCTACAAGGCCGCCGTCAGCAGGGCCGCCGAACTGGGCTTCAAGAGCGAGACCGACGACCGTCGCGGCAGCCTCAACGGTGCGTTGTTCTACACGCGCGTGCACGATGATCACTTGCTTGGCTACGACGCGGCGACCTTCGCCACCAACGCCTTCAACGCCGACACCCGCACCCGCGGCGCCGAACTGGAAGGTAGCTGGCGCTTCGACTACGGCCTGACCCTGGCCGCCAGCGCCACCTACCTCGATGCCAAGATCACCAGCGGTGTGCAAGGCATCCAGGCTGGCGACGTCGCCGCCGGCAACCGTACCCCGGATGTACCACGTTGGAGCGGCAACTTTAACGCCAGCTGGAAACACCCCCTGGGCAACTTCGCCAGCCTTGGCCAGACCAGCCTCAACACCAGCCTCAACTACCACCTGGTTGGTGAACGCGCGGCTGACCCGCAGAACCACTTCAACCTGGACAACTACGAGAAACTCGACCTGCGGGCGGGCCTGGAGAGCAAGTTTGGCGAGGTGTATGCGTTTGCCGACAATCTGTTGAACCAGACGTATGACACCTATGGTTTCTACAGTGACCCGGTGGCCTATGGTGGGCCGTCGCGTCGGCGTACGTTAGGCGTGGGCTATACCTATCAATTCTGAACCGACGCGATTCGGCCGGCTGTCCTGAGTTCAAATGTGGGAGGGGGCTTGCTCCCGATGGCGGTGGATCAGTCACAGATGTCCTGACTGACACTCCCCCATCGGGGCATGGGTATCTACACAGCTGTGTAGCAGCCGACGGTAACCACGATGCGCAGCGAGCCGATCTTGATCTTGATCTTGATCTTGATCTTGATCTGCTTTTGATCTCAGGCGCCCCGTTAAACCACGCTGGCCGGAATTCGACAGGGATTTGGGGGGTAAACCGGCAGGGATGCCGGTTTAGCCGCCCCGCGCCATGGATGGCGCGTGGCGGCGGCCCCCCAAATCCATGGCGGATTACGGGCACACCGAGCCTAAGCGAGGTGCCGAGTGGTGGGGCAAGAGCGTTTGGTTACTTTGCGCTTTTCAAAGTGACCCGCTGTAAAAGCGGAACCAATAGCAGCCGTTACCTAAATAACGGATATGTACTCGGTCTGATCCAACATCCTGGTCAACTGTCAGGTCGCCATCGGGGGCAAGCCCCCTCCCACATTTGGATCGTAGGGCATCAGTTAGATAGCTATAGGCTGTCAGGTCGCCAGCGGGAGCAAGCCCCTCCCACATTGCACCCAGTGGCTGCCTCAGAACTGATAGCTATACCCCACCCCCGCCGAACGCCCGCGCCCCGGCATCCCGGTCAGCACCGTATCAGTGGAATACGCGCCATACAGGTCATACCGCGCATCCAACAAGTTATCGCCCCACAGATATACCTCCGACCCCCCACTCTCTACTCCAAGGTGCAAGTCCAGCTTGGCATAGCCCTTGAGATCGTAGTGATTCTGCGGATCAGCCGGGCGGTTTTTCTGTACGCGGTAGTTGAGCAAGGTGTTCAAGCGCGGTGCGGGCAAGCCCAGCAGTTCACCCAAAGGCTTCTTCCAGGCCACACTGAAGTTGCCACTCCACAACGGCACATCCGGCACACGGCTGCCCTTGGCCACATCACCACCGGACACACCCGGTGCGTCCGAGGTCACTACCGCATTGGTGTAGCTGATGGCACTGCCCAAGGTCAGTGCATCGGTGACATGCCAGGTGCTCGACAACTCGGCGCCTTTGCTGCGGGTATCAGCATTCACTGCGCTGACTGCCAGGGATGTGAAGTCATAACCCAGCAAGTGATCATCCTGCACACGCGTAATGAACAACGCGCCTTCCAGGCTCAGTGCACCGCCTTCGCTTTCATGCTTGAAGCCGACCTCGGCGGAGTTCACCTTGGCCGCCTTGTAGGGTTCGCTGTCCTTGATCGAGGTGGCGTAGTCGTTGAACCCGGCCGACTTATAGCCCCGCGACAACACCGCATACACATTGGTCTGCGGCGTCCACGCGTAGTTCAGGGCCACGCGCCCGGTGTTGTAATCGTCCTGCAAGCGTCGGCTGTCGCTGACCAGCTTGCCGCCACCGCTGTAGTCGGCGCCGTAGGTCTTGCGGTCCCAGGTGTGGCGCAGGCCAGTAGTGAATTTCCAGTCTTCGGCAATCGGGAAGGTGACTTCGCCGTAGGCGGCATAACTGTTGGTGGTGAAGTCGCGCAACTGCTTCGCGCCGTTGGTGAAGTTGTTGGAGTCAAAGCTGCGCTCGGAGCGCGACAGGTTCACCCCGGTCACCCAGAACACCTCGGCATCCGCCAACGAGCCCAGTCGCAGGTCCTGGCTCCAGACCCGCTCGTGGGCCGAGTCTTCGATCAGGTATTCAAACGGTTGACCATACAGCGCCTGGGTGATGTTGCGGTCATAACCCTTGACCGCATTGAAGTCGGTGCTGGTGTAGGCGCTGATCGAGGTGATCCGGGCCTGGGCCAGGTCATGGTTGAGCTCGAAGGAATAACGCTCGTTGGTCTTCTTGTTGCCATTGAACGTACCCGGGGTGTAATCGAGACTCGGGCGATTGCCGAACGGGCGCAGGATCTCCGAGCCGGCATAATGATCGGCGCGCTGGCGTTCGACGGTCAGCAGGCCGGTGGTCCCTTCATCGTTGTCCCACAACAGGCTGCCGCGCAATGCCAGGTCGCGGGGCTTGGTCAGGGGGTCGCCATCCTGCTGGTCATCGACCCAGTTATCAAAGCCGCTGCGCCGCACGGCAAGTCGCCCGGCCAGGGACTCGGTCAGCGGCCCGCCCACTGCGCCCTCGGTCATGAACTGGCCCTGGTTGCCCACCTCGCCGCGCACATAGCCTTCCAGCTCACGAGTGGGTTTGCGGGTGGTGACGTTAATCGCGCCGGCCTCGCTGTTACGTCCGAACAACGTGCCTTGCGGCCCCTTGAGCACTTCCACTTGCTGCACGTCGAGGGTGGCCATTGCCGCGTTGCGCACCGACATCGGCACGCCGTCCACGTTCAGCACCACCGAGCCGTCATCCATGCTCATTTGGTTCAGCGAGCCGACCCCGCGGATGCGCACGTTGGCGTCGTTGGCGCCGCCCCAGGAGTTCACATCCACCCCCGGCGTGGTGCGCAAGGCATCTTCCAGGGTGCGTAACCGCCGGGTCTCAAGCGTTTTCCCATCAAGCACCGAGAGACCGAATGGAATGTCCTTGGCACTTTCCTGGTTCAACCGCGCACTGACCGTCACCGGCGCCAACTCGATGGTCTCGCTACTGGCGGCGGGTTGATAGTCAGCGGCATAGGCCGTGCACATCTGGCTGGACAAGGTCAGCGCCATGGCTTGGGTCAATACGTTGGCGCGCCAACCGAAAGGACGACGCAGCGGCTGGATAGACAGTTCAGATGACATGGCAAAGCTCCAAAAGACAGGGATGATTCAACTTCATTGCACAGGCCCCCAGCGCTTGAGCGCGGCGGCAATCACAGGATCGGAGGGCGCGCCCAGCAGGCCCTGGATCGCGGTTGGCCATCCCTGGCCGTTACGGACATCGGCGGTCAGCGCCGTGAGCTGTTCGGGAGTTTGCCCAGCGACCCAGTCAAGGCTGACCAGTGCGGCATAACTGGCGGCCCACCCCTGTTCGCGGGCATCGGCCAGGGTGCCGACGGGCTCACCGTCATTGCCCAGGGCACGGGTCAGGTCGTCGGCCATCAGCTTGACCAGCGCTGCACGGGCATCAGCACCGTCGATGTCCTCCACACACAGCAGGCCCAGCGCACCTGCCACACCCTGGCTGAGCCACAGGTAGCCGGGGGTTTGGCGCAGGTTGCTCGCCTCGACCAGCGATTGGCGGGCAAGCAGTTCGGCGATATGGGCACGGCGCGTCCAGCGCCCAACGCCTGTCGGCGCCACGTCCCAATTGGGTGACTGGCCAAGCAGTAAATGGCCATGACTCAGACGGCTGGCACCCATGCCGACAGGCCACTGACTCAGTTGTTCGACGCTGGGACGGCTGCCCAGACGCCGCGCCACACAGGCGCTCATCGCGTCCAGGTCCTCCTGCACTTCACGGGCGGTGTTCTCGCGGCTGATATCCTTCTGAGCCGACGTGGCATAGGCAAAGTCCAGCGGCCCCTCACTGCTGCCGGTAATGGCCTGGCCATCGACCTCAAGCTGCCATTGCCAGTGCCCGGCCGGTGCAACGGCATCCACCGTCACCGCAGCGCCCGTCGGCAACCGGGGCACCGCTGTCGGCAACCCGGCTTCGCTGCGCTGGGCCGGTGCACGCAACAACCGCTCGCTGTCCAGGCCCAAGCGTGGCACCACACGGTGCGCTTGCAGCCACACACCCTGAGGCCCAAGCCAGAATGCTTCACCCTCGGCAGGCCAGCCGTCAGCACTCACCGTCCAGTTCAACACCACCTGACAACCGCTCGCTGCGCACCCCTCCAACGGCACCCGCAGGTGCTCGGTGGCGTGTTCAAACACAACGGGGCGCCCCATCACGCTGACCGCGGTCACCTGCATACCCGGTGGCAACTCGGCATCGAGGCCGGTAGTGAGCACCCCATCCAACGTCCACTGGCCCACCACCTGCCGGGCGGCCGAATCGACCTGCACCTGCAACTGCCCGCCCGCCACCTGCCAGGCACTCGCCCCGGGCAGCCAGCGCCGTTCCCAGTCGGCGCGTTCGACGCGTTGCTCGGCGACAGACTGGTAATCGCCCTGCTCCACCAAATGCCGCTGCAACAACACGCCGCTGCCAAGCAAGCCGACAGCACCCAGAGCCAGCAACACACCGGGCAAGCCGAGCAAACCGCGGCGCACGTCGCTCAATCGACGACGCTCCGGCCCACGGGGCAAGGCCAGTGCCGCGATCGCGAGCATGACCAGGCAACCGGCCAGTTTCCAACCGGCCAAGGTCGTCAGAAACGCCAGCCACGGCGCCCAGCCGGTCAGCAGCGACACGCTCACATGCGCAGGAATCGCCATGGCATAGGCCGGATAGGTGACCAGGCCCAACTCATGGTTGAGTACCAGGAAAAACGTCAGCAGCATCGAGGCGGCATACGCCAGCCCGGATCGGCGGATCAGCGCATGCACCAGCACTGTGAGCATCGCCAGCTCCACCAATGGAGGCGCGAACACCAACGCCTGATACACCAGCACAAAGCCCGGCGCCAGGCTGTCGGGCGCGGCAATCGCACTGATCAGCAAGCTGGCCAGGCCCGGCACCAGCGCAAGCGTCAGGGTCGCCAGCAGCACACAAGCCACCCGCCCCAGCAATCGCAACCACGCCGGGGCCGCAGTTGCCTGCAACATAGCGCCAAACCCTTCGACGTCATCGCGTCGGCACACCAGCCCAACCAGCGCCGCAACCATAAAGGCCATCACCAGGAACAACGCACTCGACAACAACGGCAGGGTCAGGTCCGCCCGGGGCACCATCGGTCCTCGCGCATGCCACACGCCGTGGACAAAGCCACTGAGCACACCCATCACCAACAGCAAGCCGAGCGCCACCCACCAGAGGCGCCGGGCAAACAGCTGGCGTACCTGCCAACGTGCCTCATACCACAGGGCGCGCGACCATTGGCTATGGGTCAGCGGGCCAGGCAAGGTCACTGCGCCTGCCAGTAACATCGGCGGCTCCGCCAGCACTGCCCCGCTGCGTTTGCCCATCAAGCCCTGGCGCGTGGTGCGCGCCAATACAGCGGCCAATAACAGCAGCGGCACAACGCACCACAACAGCCGGTTAAGCCAGAACCCCGGGGTCAAGGCCAACAGCGATTGGGATTTCTGCGCGGCGCTCCAGGTCTCGACCTGGGCCTGGGCAAAGGTGAACAGCGACGGGTCCAGGCTAGCAGCCAACAGCGGGTTTATATGCCCCCCCTTGAGCACCACCACGGCAAACATCCACAGCAGCATCAACACCGTCGCCAACCCAAACGGTGCCGCCAGGCCACGACTGCGCAAGGCCAGCAGGTAATACAAGGCCCCAACCCCGGTGCTGACCGGCAACAGCAACGCAACCCAGGCAAACCCCAGCGCCGACCACATCGGTGCACCGATACTCGCGGCCGGCACCCAGCCGAGCCAGCCCAGTACCGGGCTGACCAGAAAGCCCACGATCAGCGAACTGGCGAGCAAGCCACCCACCAGCGCCGCGCCGATAAAGCGCCCCCACAGCAGCGCCGGCAGCGACAGCGGCAAGGCCAGCAGCACCTCTTCCAATTGCGCCTCGCGGTCGCGCAGTGCCGGTTGGGCGAACACCCAGGCCCAGGCGAAAAACAGGAAAAACATGCAACCGCACGACATCAGGTAGATCAGGCTCGGCGCATTGCGTGCGATGTCGCTGGCGCCCATTTTCTGCACATAGTCGGCATTGGTCAGGGACATCAGCAAATAGCCGGTGAGGCCCAGGAAGACCAGGAGTGGAATGCCGCTGCGCAGTCCGGCGCGCACTTGCACCCAGGCCTCGCGCATCAAGAGAGCAAAGGTATTCATGCCGCGACTGCCTCGCCAGCCTGGGCCAGCGCCAGGTAATAGATGTCTTCCAGGCGCGGCGCGTGGGGCCTGAAGCGCGGATCAGCCGGACGTTCGCCGTGCACGATCACGCGGCTGCCGTCGGGGCTCGCCGCCACATGCAAGGCGTCGGGCAGCGACTCACCACGACCGAACGACGCCTCCCATAAACGGCCCTGCTCAGCATCGAGCAAATCCGCCGGGCGCCCTTCGACAATAATCTGCCCAGCGGCCAGCACCGCCAGGCGGCTGCACAGGTTCTCGACGTCTTCAACGATATGGGTCGAGAGCAACACGATGGACTCGGCCGCCACATCCGCCAACACTCGGTGAAAACGGTTGCGCTCGGCCGGGTCGAGCCCGGCGGTCGGCTCATCGACGATCAGCAAGCGCGGCGAGCCGATCAGGGCCATGGCGATGCCGAAGCGACGCAACATGCCGCCCGAATACGTGGCCAGCGCCCGGTGCGCGGCTTCCTGCAGGTTGACCTTGGCCAGCAAGCCCTCGACTTCCTCGCGGCGCTGGCGAGTGTCGGTACGCCCCTTGAGCCAGGCAAACCGATCAAGCAAATCCCGCGCACTCACCCCCGGATACGCCCCCAGCTGCTGTGGCAAGTAACCCAGGCGACGACGCAAATGCTCGGCATCGGCCAACACATCCACACCATCCAGGTGGATGCTGCCGGCGTCCGGCTGCTGCAAGGTCGCCAGGGTGCGCATCAGGCTGCTTTTGCCCGCGCCATTGGGGCCGAGCAAACCGTACATGCCCGGCCCCACATTCAGGTCAACGCCGCGCAGCGCCTCAACGCCATTGTTGTAGCGCTTGCACAAACCGCGCACCTGCAAACCCGAATCGACTGACATCCACAACTCCCTCAAGGACAAGCCCTGCAAAAGGGCGGCGAGCGACGGTAGTCAAGGGCGGCGGCGCGGCTCTACCCGATTCAAGTCATTTTCCAACCGTATCCCGCACGCTGATCGGCGTTATGCCCCACCCCTCACACGCCCGAAACCGCGCAAGGGAAACGGATACGGGGCAAAAACGATTCGATCCGGGTAGTCGAGACAATGAGAATGACTAGCATCTCCTTCCACGCAATTACCTGCCCCTCAGCGCCTGGGCCAACGCCGGTCCGGGCCCTAGCGATGAGAAGACGTTGAGCCATGGCCACTCCCAGCACCTCAACCCTAACCCTGCTGCGCCGTTCCCTGTCCGAAGCCCTGGGACAGCCTGCCGAGCAGATCCCTCTGGAGGCCAACCTGATCGAATGGGGCCTGGATTCGGTCACCCTGATCCGCCTGGCAGGCCAATGGCGGCGTCAGGGTCTGGCCGCACGTTTCGCCGAGCTGGTGGCCGACCCGCGCCTGTGCGCCTGGCTGGCCCTGCTCGACACCGCGCCGGCTCCTGCCGCGCCCGTCAATCACAGCGCCGACGATGGCCAACCCTTCGAACTGGCCCCAATGCAACATGCGTACTGGATCGGCCGTGCCCCTGGCCAGGCACTGGGTGGTGTGGCTGCACACTTCTATAACGAATTCGACGGTCACGACGTTGACCCGGCCCGCCTGGAAGCCGCCGTGCACGCCTTGTTGGCCCGCCACCCCATGTTGCGGGCGCAATTCCTCGACGATGGCCGCCAGCAGATCCTGCCCCGCAGTCCATGGCCGGGACTCAAAGTGCATGACCTGCGCCAGGCCGATGCCGCACAGCGGCAACACCATCTGCACGCCTTGCGCGCCGAACTTTCCCATCGCCAGTTGGCCGTGGAACACGGCCAGGTGCTGGACATCCAGTTATCACTGTTGCCCCAGGGCACGCGCCTGCACCTGAACCTCGACATGCTCGCCGCCGACGCCTTGAGCCTGCGTACCCTGCTCGGCGACCTGGTGCAGTTGTACCGCCTACAGCCGCTGCCCGCGCTGGATTACAGCTTCCCCCGTTACCTGGCCGACCTGCGCCTGGAGCACGCCAGCCCCGAGCACCGCGAGCGCCATCGACACGCCCGCGACTACTGGTTGCAGCGCCTGGACGCCTTGCCCGGCGCCCCACGCTTGCCCATCAAGAGCCAGGGCGATGAGCGCCAGGTGCGCCGCCGTCACCACTGGTTGTCGGCGTCCCAACGCCAGGCGTTCGAACGCCACGCCCGCGAGCACGCCCTGACCCCGGCCATGGCCCTGGCCGCGGTGTTTTGCGAAGCCCTTGGCGCCTGGTGCGAGACGCCTGAGCTGCTGCTCAACCTGCCGCTGTTCAACCGTGTGCCTTTGCATACCGATGTCGAGCGCCTGGTCGGTGACTTCACCTCCTCGATCCTGCTGGCCTGGGACGGCCGCATGACCGGCACCTTCGCCGCCCGAGCCACGGCGCTGCAACGACGCTTTCATGGCGATGCCGCACACAGTGCGTTTTCCGGCCTTGAGGTGTTGCGTGAACTGTCCCGCCATCGCGGCGAGCAAGTGCTGGCGCCGGTGGTGTACACCAGCGCGCTGGGCCTGGGGGAACTGTTCGCCGAGGGCGTGCAGGAGAGTTTCGGCCAGCCGGCCTGGATCATTTCCCAGGGCCCGCAGGTGTGGCTGGACGCCCAGGTCACCGAGCTGGACGGCGGCATTCTGGTCAACCTCGACGCCCGCGAAGGGTTGTTCGCCGAGGGCGTGCTCGATGGCCTGTTCGATGCCTATACCGGCCTGTTGCAGCGCCTGTGCCATGACGCTGCGGCCTGGGATCAGACGGTGCCGGCGCTGGTTCCCGCCAGCCAGCTTGACGTACGCCGCGCCACCCAGGGCCAGCGCACAGCATTACCGGTAACACGCCTGCACGAAGGTTTTTTCACCCAGGCGCAGTTGACGCCCGCCCGGCCCGCACTGCTGCACGGCAACCACATCATCAGCTACGGCGAGCTGGCCGAGCGAGCCCTCGCCGTAGCGGCCTACCTCGAAGGCCAGGGCGTGCTGCGCGGTGACATCGTGGCGTTGCAACTGCCCAAAGGCCCCGAGCAGGTGATCGCTGTGCTGGGCATCCTGGCGTGCAGCGCCACCTACCTGCCCATCGGCGCTGACCAGCCCGAGGCGCGTTGCCGCAAGATCTGCCAGTCGTCCGGCGCACGCTTGCTGCTCAGCCGCTTGCCGCACGCCGACACCGCGTTGCAAGCGCCGCGCCCCGGTGCGATCAGCGACCTGGCCTATGTTCTATATACCTCCGGTTCCACTGGTGAGCCCAAGGGCGTAGAGGTCAGCCACCTGGCCGCCGCCAACACCCTGGAAGACCTGCAACGGCGTTTGCAGCTCAATGGCGAAGACCGAATCCTGGCGCTCTCCGCGCTGGAATTCGACCTGTCGGTGTTTGACCTGTTTGCCGCGCTGGCCAACGGCGCGGCGGTGATCCTCATCGAGCCCCAATTGCAACGCGACGCCCCACGCTGGCGTGAACTGGCCGTGCAGCACCGCGCCACTGTGCTCAATTGCGTGCCGGCGCTACTCGACATGTTGCTGAGTTGCGCCGACGCCCCACTGCCCCTGCGCGCTGTATTGCTCGGTGGTGACAAGGTCGCGCCGCAGTTGGCGCCACGTCTGTGGGCCCAGGCGCCCGGTTGCCGCTTCATGGCCCTGGGCGGCGCAACGGAAGCGGCGATTCACTCGACGCTGTTCGAAGTCGCCCCCGGCCAGGCACTGCACTGGCATTGCCTGCCCTACGGCAAGCCGCTGGATAACGTCAGCCTGCGCATCGTCGACCGGCATGGCCATGACTGCCCGGATTGGGTGGCCGGTGAACTGTGGATCGGTGGCGCCGGGGTGGCCGAGGGTTACCGTGGCGACCCGGTACGCAGCGCCGAACGATTTGTGCAGCACCAGGGCCTGCGTTGGTACCGCACCGGCGACAGTGCGCGCTACCACCCCGACGGCACGGTCGAGTTTCTGGGGCGCACAGACTTCCAACTCAAATTGCATGGCTACCGCATCGAAGCCGGTGAAGTAGAACAGGCGCTGCTGGCGTGCCCCGGCGTCGAACAGGCGGTGGCGCTGCTGGTCGGCCAGCACCTGGCAGCGGCGGTGCGCCTTGCAAATGGCCCGGAGCAGCCCACAGTGCTGGAGCTGCCGGACCTGGCCGAGCGCCTGCCGGCCTATATGATTCCCAGCCTGATTCTCGGCTGCGCGCAGTGGCCCCTGACAAGCAATGGCAAGGTGGATCGCAACGCACTCAACGGCTGGCTGGCCGACCACGGCAGCGCCGTCCCTGCCCAGCTGTCGCCGCCCTGCGGAGCCATCGAACAACAGGTGGCCCGCGCCTGGCAGCAATTGCTCGGCTGTGGCGAGGTCTGCCGTGAGCACAACTTCTTTGCCCTCGGTGGCGACTCCCTGAGCGCCACGCGCCTGGTGCGCCTGCTGGCCGAACAAGGGCTGGGGGGCGCACGGATCGCCCAGGTGTTTGCCAAGCCGGTGCTGGCGCAGTTCTGCACAGGCCTGCATCAACAGGCCCAGGCCGAAACACAACGCACCGTGGTACCGGACCTCGACCAACGTCACGCGCCCTTCCCCATGACCGAGGTGCAGCAAGCCTACTGGCTGGGCCGCGACCCCAGCCTGGTATTGGGCGGCGTGAGCTGCCACTTCTACCGCGAATACGACGTCGAAGACCTCGACCTGCCACGCCTGCAACACGCATTGGCACGCCTGATCGAACGCCACGAAACGCTGCGCACGGTGTTCGACCACACAGGCCAGGCACGCATCCTCCCCCAGGTGCCCACCTTCGTGATCGGCCAGCGCTACGCCTGCCTTGAAGACCTGCGCGAACACTGTGCCCACCGCGTGTTCGATCCCGCCCAATGGCCGCTGTTCGATGTGCAGGCGGTGACCCAGGGCCGGCACACGCGGCTGGCGATCAGCCTGGACAACCTGATTCTTGATGCCCTGAGCATCCTGCGTTTCTATGCCGAACTCGACGCGTTGTACCGCGAGCCGACGCTGGCCCTGGCACCGCTGCAGCTTTCATTTCGCGACTATCAAGTGCAATCCCATGTGGAACCTGACGAATTGCACGCCGCGCAACAGTTCTGGCAGGAACGCCTGCCCACGTTGCCGCCGCACCCGCAACTGCCCCTGGCAACCGACCCCGCCAACGTGGGCCAACCGCGCTTCGAGCGCCTGCAAGGGCAGGTCAAGGCCGATGCCTGGCAAGCGATCCTGGCCAAGGCCCAGCAATACGGCCTGACTGCTTCGGCGGTACTGCTCTGCGCGTTTGCCGAAACCCTCGGGCGCTGGAGTGCGCGCCCAGACCTGAGTCTCAACCTGACCCTGTTTGACCGCCGGCCGGTGCATCCGCAGATCGATCAGGTCATGGGCGATTTCACCTCCCTGACCCTGCTCGGCTATGCGCCCAAGGTCGGCGAACGCTGGATCGACCGCGCACGGCGCACCCAGCAGCAACTCGGCGATGCGCTGGAACACCGCTGCATCGGTTCGGTGAACTTGCTGCGTCAACTGGCGCGGCAACGCGGCGAACAGCAGGTCAACATGCCGGTGGTCTTCACCAGTGCCCTGGGGGTGCCGGATGGCACCGCCGCACCGGTAGACGGGCCGTTCGCCCGGCAGGTATTCGGCCTGACCCAAACCCCACAGGTATGGCTCGATCATCAGGTGGTGGAAGCCGACGGCGGCATCGCCCTGAACTGGGACCGCGTGGTCGGCCTGTTCCCCGAAGGGCTGGTCGAAGCCATGTTCGACGCCTACCTGGGCAGCCTCCACTGGCTGGCCGAACACGCCTGGGACGACGCGCCGCCAGACTTGCTGCCCCTGGCCCAGGCGCAACTGCGCGCCCGCCTGAATGCTCCCGGCCCCGGCGTGCCGGGTGATCCGACCTTGCATCAGGGCTTTTTCCAGCACGCGCACCACGCCCCGCATCGCCCTGCGCTGTTGTGGGGTGAGCATGACAGCCTGAGCTACGGCGAACTGGCAGAACGGGCGTTGCGCATCGCCCGTAGCCTGATGGACGCAGGGGTGACAGCCGGTGACCTGGTGGCGGTGTCCCTGGCCAAGGGCCCGCAACAGATCGCGAGTGTATTGGGCGTGCTGGCCGCCGGCGCCGCCTACCTGCCAGTGGGTGTCGACCAGCCGTTGCAGCGTTGCCAACGCATTCTGCAACAGGCCGGCGTCAGCCTGATCCTCGCCGAGCACGACCCACAGCTGCCAGGCGTCAAGCATCTCAAGCCGTCCCAGGCGCAAAGCGCCGAACCGCTATCGGCACCGCTGGCCGTGTGCGCCAACCAACTGGCCTACGTGATTTACACCTCCGGCTCCACCGGCCAGCCCAAGGGCGTGGAAATCACCCACCGCGCTGCCATGAACACCGTGGCCGAGATCAACCGCTGCTACGGCATCGACGCGTCGGACCGCGGCCTGGCGCTGTCGGCGCTGGACTTCGACCTGTCGGTGTATGACGTGTTCGGCCTGCTCTCGGTGGGCGCCGCCCTGGTGTTGATCGACGAAGACCAGCGCCGCGACGCCCGCGCCTGGCTCAAGGCCCTGCGACACCACCGCGTGAGCCTGTGGAACAGCGTACCGGCGCTGCTCGACATGCTGCTGGAAGCCAACGCCCTTGAGCGCCAACCCCTGGCGCTGAAGGTGGCCCTGCTGTCGGGCGACTGGATCGGCCTCGACCTGCCGCAACGCCTGCGCCAACAAGCCCAGGATTGCCGCTTTATTGCCTTGGGCGGCGCCACCGAAGCGGCGATCTGGTCCAACCATTATGAGGTACGGCAACTGTTGCCGGGCTGGCGCTCGATCCCCTACGGCGTGCCGCTGGCGAACCAGGCTTACCGCGTGGTCGACGCCCTTGGCCGCGACTGCCCGGACTGGGTCACGGGCGAGTTGTGGATTGGCGGCGCCGGCGTCGCACGCGGCTATCGCCATGCGCCGCAATTGAATGCCGAGCGCTTTGTCGAGGGTTGGTACCGCACCGGCGACCTGGGCCGCTACCACCCGGGTGGGTTGCTGGAGTTTCTCGGGCGTGCCGACACCCAGGTGAAGATTCACGGCCATCGTATCGAGCTGGGGGAAATCGAAGCCGCGCTGGCCCGTCATCCCTGCGTGAACCGTGCCGTGGTGCTGGTCGAGGATCAGCGCCTGCTGGCTGCTGTCACCGCCAGCACCTGCGCCGAGGTGCTGGCCAAGCACCTGGTGCAATGCCTGCCCGCCTATATGCGCCCGGAACAGATCCTGGTGCTGGAACGCCTTCCCCTGAGCAGCAATGGCAAGGTGGATCGCCGTGCCTTGCTTGCGCCATTGGCGGCAGCTGCCCGGTCCCACTGCGTCGTGGATGAAGCCCCGCTGAGCGCCGCAGAACAACTGGTCGCCGAGCTGTGGCAGCAGTTGCTCAACGTGCCCAGCGTGTCGCGCCACGACAATTTTTTCCGCCTGGGCGGCGACAGCCTGCTGGCCACGCGGTTTCTCGAAATGCTGCGCAGCCGTGTTGGCCTGGAATTGCCCATGGGCCAGTTGTTCGGCGCCGCCAGCCTGATGGAAGTGGCCCACGCGGTAGAGCGCCAACCCACCCCGCACACCGTTGAAGAGGGCGTCATCTGATGCCCGCGCAACCTGCCCTTATCCCAGGAGCTGCCCCCATGCCCGCCGCCAAACTGTTAAGCGAACTCAAGTCCCTGGGCGTCGAACTCTGGCCCCAGGATGGCCAACTCAAATTCCGCGCGCCCCAGGGCCTGCTCGACGCCGAGCGCCTGGCGCAACTGCGCGAGCACAAGCAGCAGATCCTGCACCTGCTGCAAACCCAGGAACGGCCCCAGGTAATGGCCGACCCGGCACAGCGTCACGCGCCGTTCCCGCTCACCGATGTGCAGAACGCCTACCTGCTCGGCCGCCAGTCATCATTCGGCTACGGCAACGTGGCCTGCCACGGTTACCTCGAACTGAGCTGGCCGAGCCTCGACCCGCAGCAGGTCGAACACGCCTGGAACCGCCTGATTGCCCGGCACGACATGCTGCGCGCGGTGATCGCCAGCGAAGGCTCCCAGCGCGTGCTGGCCGAAGTCGCCCATTACCCGGTGGAAGTCGCCGACCTGCGCGGCGCCACTCGTGAACAGCACCAGCACGCCGTGCAGCAGATACGTGAGGCCATGGAGCAGAAGCTCTACCCTACCGATATCTGGCCGCTGTTCGAATTGCGCCTGAGCCGCAGTGACAGCGGCGACACCCTGCACTTCTCCATGGACTCATTGATCGCCGACTGGGCCAGCGCGCAACTGCTGTTCAATGAACTGGAACAGCTACTGCACGACCCCCAGGCCAGCTTGCCCAGCCTGGACATCACCTTTCGCGACTACCTGCTGGCCGAACGGGGCCTGCTCGAAGGCAGCCGCCACCAACGCGACCGTGACTACTGGATGGCGCGTATCGATGAACTGCCCCCCGCCCCGCAACTGCCGGCGCCCCTGAGCGGCGAAGACACCAGCGTGCCACGCTTCCAGCGCCACTGCGCGCAACTCGACGCGCAACCATGGGCAGCCTTGAAAAGCGCCGCCGGCGCCCTCGGCCTCACCCCGTCCATCGTGGTGCTCAGCGCCTACGTGGGCACCTTGCAACGCTGGAGCCAGCAACCCACCTTCAGCCTCAATCTGACACTGCTCAACCGCTTGCCACTGCATCCGCAAGTGGGTCAACTGGTTGGGGATTTCACCTCGGTCAGCCTGTTGCAGGTCAATGATCCCCAGGGCCAGGATTTCACCAGCCAGGCACGCCAACTGGGCAATCAACTGTTTGCCGACCTAGAGCACCGGCTGTTTTCCGGCATCCAGGTGATGCGCGAAATCGGTCGCCGGCGCGGGCGTGAAGCGGCGTCCATGCCGGTGGTGTTCACCAGTGCTATCGGCCTGGCGATCGAACCACCTCCCGCCAGCCAGCGACAGGTCGGCCACGGCATCACCCAAACTCCGCAGGTGACCCTCGACTGCCAGGTGATGGACGACGCGCAGGGTTTGCACATCCACTGGGATGTGCGCCAAGGCGTGTTCCCCGACGGCCTGATCGAAGACATGCAGCAGGCATTCGTCGCCGAGTTACAGTTACTGGCCCTCGACCCGGCCGCCTGGGACCACCCCATGCAAGTGCCGTTGCCGGCCTGGCAACAACGTGAGCGCCTGGCCGCCAATGCCACCGCCGCGCCGCTGCCCACCGGCCGCCTGCATGACAGCCTGCTGAGCATGGCCTGGGAACAGCCGCAGGCCCTGGCAGTGATCGATGCCCACGGCAGCCTGACCTACGCCGCCCTGATGGAGCGTGCCTTGGCAGTCGCTGCTGCCCTCAGCGCCGCCGGTTGCCGCGCCCAGGAACCAGTGGCGATCCTGATGCCCAAGGGCCGTGACCAAGTGGTGGCGGCCTACGGCGTGCTCCTGGCCGGCGCCGCCTACCTGCCTCTGGACAGCCATGCCCCGGCCGCCCGCCGCGACCGCGTGCTGCACAGCGCCAAGGTGCGCCACGTGCTCGGCCAGTCCCAGGCCCTGCCCCACACGCCACTGCCGGAGGGCCTGCACTGGCATGCCGTGGATCAACTGGCGCCGACCACTTCGGACTTCCCGGCACCGCACGGCAGCCCCGACGATCTCGCTTATGTGATCTACACCTCCGGCTCCACCGGTGAACCCAAGGGCGTGATGATCAGCCATCGCGCTGCGCTCAATACCGTGCAGGACATCAACCGGCGCTTTGCGGTCAACGCCGCCGACCGCGTGTTGGGCCTGGCGCAACTGAGTTTCGATTTGTCGGTGTATGACCTGTTCGGCCCCCTCGCGGTGGGCGGCACCCTGGTGCTGCCCGACCCGGCACGCGGCGCCGACCCGTCGCACTGGGCCGAGCTGGTGCAGCGCCATCAGGTGACGCTGTGGAACTCGGTACCGGCGCAATTGCAGATGCTGGCCCACTACCTGCAAGCCGAGCCGCGCCCCCTCGACAGCCTGCGCCTGGCGTTGTTGTCGGGTGACTGGATCGCGCTGAACCTGGCGCCGCAACTGCGCGCGCTGTTGCCAGGCCTGGCCCTGGTGGCCCTGGGCGGTGCCACCGAAGCCTCGATCTGGTCCAACCTGCATCCCATCGGCGCAATTGACCCCGCGTGGCGCAGCATTCCCTACGGCTTGCCGCTGGCCAACCAGGGCTTTCGCGTGCTGGACAACCAATGGCGCGACGCGCCGACCTGGGTGCCGGGTGACCTGTACATCACCGGCGTCGGCCTGGCCCAGGGTTACCTGGGCGACCCGGCGTTGACTGAGGCACGCTTCTTTGCACACCCGCTCGACGGGCAGCGCCTGTACCGCACCGGTGACCGTGGCCGCTATCTGCCGGGGGGTGAACTGGAGTTCCTCGGCCGTAACGACGGCCAGGTCAAGATCCGTGGACATCGGGTGGAACTGGGCGAAATCGACGCCGCACTGCTCTCCACCCCGGGCGTGGACAGCGCGGTCAGCCTGTTCAGCGACGAACTGCTGGCCTTCGTCACGCCTGCGCGGGCCGAACCCGAACCGCTACCCGGCGCGCCGTTGCTGACGGCGGTGCAGCGCTACGCCGACAGCCAGGTCGGCAGCTTTGACCCCCAACAGGTACGCGACTATCAGGCGGACCTCAGTGGCGCAGCGTTGAGTTCGATGCTGGACGTGATGCTCAAGGCCAATCTATTCAGCGGCGCGTGGGCCGAGCCGGATGCACCGACCATCCTGCAGGCCCTGCAAGCGCAGCCCCGCCATCACTGGCTGGTGCGGCGCTGGCTCGCGGCCTTGTGTGACGCGGGCCTGTTGCACGGTGAACAGTCCCGCTATCGCCTGCTCGACAGCGCGCCAAACCCGGCGCTGGCATGGGGCCGGGTGGAACAGGCGGTCGCGTCGGGGCTGTGCAGCCAGACGCTGCTCGACTACCAGCTCAATCACGTCGGGCAACTGCAGAAACTGCTGCGCGGCGAGGTCAATCCGTTCGACCTGTTGTTCCCTCAGGGCGAGCAAAACCTGGCATTGCAGCTGTATGGCGGGGATGCCGTGTCGCGCTACAACAACCACAGCATCGCTGCGCTGATCAACCGCCTTGCTACCCACCACGAAGGCGACGGCCCGCTGCGCATCCTCGAAATCGGCGCGGGCACCGGCGCTACCAGTGCGCCGGTGATCAGCCTGCTCGATGGGCTCGAAGTGGATTACCTGTTCACCGACATGACCGCGTTTTTCCTGCCGGCGGCCAGGCAACGCTTTGCCGACCACGCCTGGGTGCGTTATGGCGTGCTGGACATCGATCAGCCCATCCGCCCCCAGGGCCTGGCCAGCAACAGCGTGGATATCGTGCTGTGCGCGGGCATGCTCAACAGCGTCAAGGACATCGACAACGCCCTCGGCCAGATCACCGAACTGCTCAGCCCGGGTGGCTGGCTGGTGTTCAGCGAGCCGACCGGCGAATGGCCGCCGATTCTGCTGACCCAGGGCTTCATGATGACGCCGTCAGGCGGCGATCACGACCAAGGCCGCAGCGGCTTGTGCAGCGCCGACACCTGGCGTGAGCGTATCCAGGCATTCGGCGGCGAAAGCCTGCCGGCCCTGCCCCACGCCGACCACCCGCTGGCGGCCCTGGGTATGCAAGTATTCGCCGCACGCTTCAAGGCCGGGTTCCAGCGTCTGAGCGTCGACAGCCTGCGCCGCGCTCTCGCGCAACGCCTGCCGGACTACATGCTGCCGGCGCACGTACAAGTACTCGACCGCCTGCCCTTGACCGCCAACGGCAAGGTCGACCGCAAGACTCTGGCCAACTGGCGCCCCGCCGTGGATACCCAAGCCGCCAGCAGCGAGCAGGTACCCAGTGACCCACTCACCGCGCAGCTTTGCCAAGTGTGGGCCGAGGCCCTGGGCCTGGCGCAGATCGGTGCCGACGACAGCTTCTACGAAAAAGGCGCCGACTCGCTGATCCTCGCCCGGGTCGCCGGCCAGTTGCGCGAACAACTGCCCCAGGCGCAACGCCTGAGCTACGACACCCTGTTGCGGCAGATGCTCAACGAGCCGACTGTCAGCGCACTGGCGCGCCTGCTCAGCCATGGTGAAAGCGCACCGTCTGCGGTCAATCCCGGCCAATCCCAGCGTTCATCCAACAGCAATGCGTTGGTGGTGCCCTTTGGCGGCGGCGACGTCGGCCCGGTGCGGGTGATGTTCCACGCGGCCCTCGGCACCCTGGATTATTTCCAGCACCTGGGCCGCTCACTCGCCGCTCAGCAGGCCGGCCCGGTGATCGGTTTCGCGGTGGCCGACACCGCGCAGTACCTGGCCCTGGAACCCAAGCGCCTGATTGAAAGCGTGGCCCAGGACTACGCCGAACGCTTGATCGCCGACGGCCATCAGCGCTTCCAGTTGATCGGCTACTGCCTGGGCGGCCTGCTCGCCACCGAAGTCGCCCGGCGCCTGCTGGAACGTGGCATGGAGGTGGTGGACCTGAGCCTAATCGACAGTATCCCGATGTTTATCGACACCGACGAAGAGCTGGCCTATGAGGCGATCTTCGTGCCCAACCTCAACCTGGACCCGGTAAAGACCGTGTTCGGCGCGCATATCGAAGACTACGACGTGTACCGCGCCATCGACCTGCTGATGGCCCGCGACAACCGCCGCGTCCCCGCCGGGGCCATGGCTGCCTTGGGCGGTGACCCGGGCCTGGACGCGCTGGCATTGGCGGTGCAGCAACAGTCGGCGCGCAGCCAGGAAGAACGCCTGGCCGAGTATGCGCGCCTGGCGTCCGGCCAGGCCGGGGTGCCCATCGGCCCGGAGCTGGTGCCCACGCTGTTCCGCGTATGCCGCCACAGTATGCGGGCGGCACGGTTCGATCCGCCGCCGTTCCTCGGCAACATGACCTACCTGCGCTGTCTGGAGCAGCAATCGTTCGGGATCACCGGCGGCGTCGGCCATCTGGCGGCGCCGTTCTGGGAGGACGCGTGCCTGGGGCAATTCAACCTGATCGACGTGCCGGGCAACCATTTCAGCGTCATCGAGCCACCCCACGTGCACACCGTCACCGCGCACCTGCTTGAGGCCCTTCGGAAAAACTCATGAGCACCGCACTCGATACCCTCAAACGCCCGGTCAACCGCCTGATCCGCCTCGGTGTGGTATTCGCCGCCGTCGGCGCACTGGTCAACCTGGTGCCCTTTATCGGCCTGACCGAACTGGGCCGCTTGCTGCTGGCCGGCAATGCCCACAGCCACACGTTGTGGCTGTGGGCGGCGCTGGTAGTGGTCGCCCTGAGCCTTGGCTGGATGGCCAGCGGCGTCGCGCTGTGGCTGACCCACCTGGCCGACCACCGCCTGCAATCGAGCTTGCGCGAAGCCATGGTGCGCAAGCTGGGGCGCGTGCCGCTGGGCTGGTACACCGACACCACCTCCGGCGCGGTGCGCAAAGTGGTGCAGGACGACCTGGAAGACCTGCACCACCTGGTTGCCCATCACGCAGTGGAAGTGACGGCGGCGATAGTCACCCCGCTGGCAGGGCTGATCTGGTTGGCCACATTGAACTGGCGCCTGGCGCTGCTGGCGGTGCTGACCCTGCCGATCTACGCGGTGGCCTACAGCCTGATGATGCGCGGCTTCGGCGCCAAGATGCAGTTGCTCGACAAGAGCATGAGCCGGGTCAGCGCGGCGATTGTCGAGTTTGTCCACGGTATTGCCGTGGTCAAGGCGTTCGGCCAGGTGGGCCAGGCCCATCGCAGCTATCAGCAGGCGGTCGACCAGTTCAGCACGCAATACGCTGGCTGGGTGCGGCCGCTGCTGCGCCTGGAAGCGTTTTCATCGATGGCCCTGAGCGTGCCGGTAATTCTGTTGGTGAGCCTGGGGGTGGGCAGCCTGTTGCTGGCCCAGGGCTGGATTACAGCGCTGGAGTTGTTCGCCGAAACCCTGGTAGCCGTGGTGATTCCGCAGTCGTTGCTGGTGATCAACCAGAGCCTCACCGCCCAGCGCACTGCCCTCGCGGCCGCCGACCGCATCGAGGCGCTGCTTGAGGTTGAGGAACTGCCCACGCCCAAGGTGTGCAGGATGCCCCAGGGCAGTGATATTCGCTTTGAACAGGTGCAGTTCGGCTATGACCCCGAGCACCTGATCCTCAATGGCGTCGACCTGTACTGCCCGGCCGGCAGCGTCACTGCGCTGGTGGGTGCCTCCGGCGCGGGCAAATCGACCCTGGCCAAGTTGGTGCCGCGCTTTCACGACGTCAACGCCGGGCGGGTCTGCGTGGGTGGTGTGGATGTGCGCGAGATTGACCCGCGCCAGCTGTATCAACACGTGGGCTTTGTGTTGCAGGACGCGCAACTGGTGCACGGCACCGTCGCCGACAATCTACGCTTGGGCCGCCCCGAGGCCAGCGATGCCGACGTCGAGGCCGCGGCACGCTCCGCGCAGATTCATCAACGCATCCGCGCCCTGCCCCGCGGCTATCAGTCGGTGATCGGCGAAGACGCGATTTTTTCCGGCGGTGAAGCCCAGCGCTTGTCCATCGCTCGCACGCTGCTGGCCGATACGCCGGTGCTGATCCTCGATGAAGCCACCTCCCACGCCGACCCTGAATCCGAAGCGCTGATCCAGGATGCCCTCTCTGCCCTGGCCCGCGGCCGCACGGTACTGGTGATTGCCCACCGTCTGGCGAGTATCTGCGGCGTCGACCAGATCGTGGTGCTCGACCAGGGCCGCGTGCTGGAAAACGGTACTCACGAGCAATTGCTGGCAGCGAACGGCACCTATGCCCGCCTGTGGCGCGCCGGCACCGAAACCACCGCCCCCGACCTGGAGATGTCCTTGTGATCCGCAGCCTCGTGACTTTATTGGGCCCGGCCCACGCCGCACGCCTGTACCGCTACCTCGCCTGGCTGGTGACCAGTGCCGTGTTGCAAGGGCTGGCCGTGGCGTTGCTGGTGCCGATCCTGCACGCGCTGTTTGCCGCTGACCTGCACAGCGCGTCCCTCTGGCTGGCTGGCCTGGCGGCGATGGTGGTGCTGACCTGCATCGCCCATTACCAGCAGGCCATGAAGGGCTTTGCCCTGGCGCTGCTGGTGTTGACCACCTTGCATGACCGCCTTGGCCAGCACCTGGTGACCTTACCCCTGGGCTGGTTCAACTCGGAGAAGGTCGGGCGTCTGTCGCGCAGTGCCACCAGCGGCACGCTGATGGTCACCGGCTTGTTTGCCCATTACCTGGGGCCGGTGGTGTCTGGCGTGGTAGTGCCGGCTACCGTGGCGCTGACCCTGTTCGTGTTCGACTGGCGCCTGGGCCTGACCGCCGCATTGTGCGCGCCGCTGATCTACTTCACCCATCACTGGTCGGCCGCCGCCATCGGCAGCAATGATGCGCGCGTGGAAGCCGCCGCGACTCTGGCCGGTAACCGCGTGGTCGAATTCGCCCGCTACCAGCCAGTGCTGCGCGCCTTTGGTCGCACCCAGGACGGCTACGCGCCGTTGCAGGCCGCCAACCTGGCGCAAAAACACGCGGGCGGCTCGATGCTGTCGCAGACCTTTCCCAAGTTGCTGGCCGGTGGCCTGACCGTACAACTGGCGTTTGCGTTGCTGGTGGGCGTGGGCATCGCCCTGGCCGCCCATGGCGAAATCGACGCCATCCAGTTGGTCGCCTTGCTCGCGCTGGCGGCACGTTTTGTCGGGCCGCTGGCCGAAGCGGCGGCGCGCAGTGGTCTGTTACGCATGGCCGCTAACGACCTGGAGCAACTGGTGGGCATCCTGCGCGAGCCGCCGCTGCCGGAACCCGCGGTGAGCCAACCGCTGACGGCACCCGGCACCCTGGCCTTCGACAAGGTCAGCTTCGGGTACCCCAGCGGGCCAAAGGTGCTGCATAACCTGACCTTCAGCGCACCGGCGCATTCGATGACCGCGATTGTCGGCGCCTCGGGCTCGGGCAAAACCACTGTCACCCGCTTGTTGATGCGCTTTTTCGATGCCAGCGAGGGCAGCGTCAGGGTTGGCGGTGTAGACGTACGCGAGCTGTCCAACGCAGCGCTGATGGCGCAGTTATCTCTGGTGATGCAGGACGTCTACCTGTTCGACGACAGCCTGGAGGCCAACATTCGCGTCGGCAACCCGGACGCCAGCGCCGAGCAAGTGGCCGAAGCGGCGCGATTGGCCGGTGTGGATGAAATCGTCGCGCGCCTGCCCCAGGGCTGGAACACCCCGGTAGGCGAAGGTGGCGCGGCGCTGTCCGGCGGCGAACGCCAACGGGTATCCCTGGCCCGGGCCCTGCTCAAGCGGGCGCCCATCGTACTGCTGGATGAAGCCACGGCGGCCCTGGACCCGCACAACGAAGCCTTCGTGCAGACGGCGATTCACGCCCTGATGAAAAATGCCACAGTGCTGGTGATCGCCCACCGCCTGCCCACCATCATGGCCGCCGACCAGATACTGGTGCTGGATGAAGGCCGATTGGTGGAATCGGGGACGCACGCACAATTACTTGCCCAAAACGGTCGCTACGCCGGGTTCTGGCATGACCGCCAGCGCGCCGGCGGCTGGCGCTTGAAAGCCGAGGCGCAGCCATGCTGATCGGGGTGTTGGGCGCCAGTGGCGACGTGGGGCTGGCCAGCGCCAAGGCGTTGTTGACGCTGGGAGTGAACGAGCTGCGCCTGGGTGGGCGCGATGCCGCCAAGGGCGCGCACTGCGTGCAGGTTCTCCAGCAGCAATGGCCCCAAGCCCGTTTGCAATGGGCCGAAGTGGACTTCAACGGTGCCCAGGCTTTGGCCACCTTCGCCCGCGGTTGCGATGTGCTGCTCAACTGCGCGGGCCCCTCGTGGCGCGTGCAGGACCGTGCCGCGCTGGCAGCGTTGCAGGCCGACGCCCATTACGTCGACGCCGCCGGTCATATGCACCTCGACCCCGCCCAATGGCGTGGCCGCTGCGCGATATTGGGCGCAGGCCTGCAACCGGGGTTCACCGGCCTGCTGCCGCGCTGGCTGGCCGAGCAGGAATTCACCCAGGTGCGCAGCCTGACCAGCTATTTCGGCTTGCGCGATCACTTTACCGCCGTGGCTGCCGACGACTTTTTGCACGGTGCGGTGGACGGCAGCAGCGAGCCGTTGGCGGCCTGGCAACACGGGCGTCGCAGCCGCGCACTGCGGCGCCGGCGCGAAGTGTCGGTGCCGTGCTTTCCCGGCTCGGTTCACCTGCTGCCCTACCTGAACCTTGAGGGTGAACGTCTGGCCATGGACCTGAACCTGGACGTCGGCCAGTGGTTCAACGTGATCACCGACGGCTACGTGCTCAAGGCGTTTGACCAGGCTCACGGCTTGCCAAGGGCAGAAGCGGTGCAGCGCTTGTGCGAAGCCAGCCGCCTGGATCTCAGCGGCCAGGCGCCCTTCGTCACCCTGCTGCTGCAACTGGAGGGCCTGCACGATAGCGAGGTCCGGACCCGCAGCCTGGTGCTCAGTGGCGCAGGCAATGCGGCGCTCACCGCAGCCATGGCCGCGATCACGGTGATCAGCGTGGTGGAGGGTGAGATCAGCGCCGGCTGCCATGAAGCGGCCCAGGCCCTGCCGCCCGCCGCCAGCCTGGAGCGCCTGCTGTGCACCTCGGCGATTCTTAGCTTGAACCTGTTGCACGGCCCGCTCGATCAACTGCATGTCGCCCAAGAAGGTTGCCTATGAACACCGCCCTGAACGAGCTGGAACACTTGAGCCTGGGCGTGATGGCCCAGGTGTTACTGCACAGCCAGGCGTTGCCGTTGCAGGCGTGGCGCACTGCCGAGCACATCAACCAGGCCCTGGGCACGGCGGCCCGTCATGCCTGGGTGGTACGCCGCTGGCTGGCCGCGTTGACCCGTGCCGGCCTGCTGCACGAGGAAGGTAAACGCCTGGGTTGGCAAGTGCCCCCCGATGACCCGCAAGTGGGTGAACTGCCGCGCCTGTATGCCGCATTGGGCTTTCCAGCCAGCATGGCGCGCCTGCATACCCAAGTGATCGAATGCCTGCCCGACCTGCTGCGCGATCAATTCACCCTCACCCACTTGCTGATGCTTGGCGGGGACCCGGTGAAGGTGATGGGCGCCTACCAGCACAACCACTTCACTGCGGCGGTCAATCACGCTTTGGGCACCCGGGCGCGGCAAGTCAGCGCCGCTGCCGGGCCGCTGCAGGTGCTGGAGCTGGGCGGCGGCGCCGGTTGCACCACCGCTACGGTGCTGACGGCGCTGCAAGAACGCGAGAAGGATTATCGCTTTACCGACATCAGCTCGCTGTTCACCAGTGCGGCCCAGCGTCAGTTTCGTCTTGAGCCGGGGATGCAGTTCGGCCTGCTCGATCTCAATCGCCGCTTCAGCGACCAGGGCATAGCGCCTCGCAGCCAAGACCTGGTGATTGCCGGCAACGCGCTGCACAACGCCCGCGACCTGCCCGACTGCCTCGGCCAGATCCGCACCAGACTGCGCGATGGGGGCGCCTTGCTGTTTAGTGAATCCATCGCCGACAACCCGGCGATGCTGACCTTCATGCACCTGTTGCTGTCGCCGCCGGCCGATGCGCCGCTGCGTGCTGGCGATGAAGCCTTCATGGCCGTCGACGCGTGGCGCCAGGCCTTGCAGGTTGCAGGTTTTGAGTTGCTGGAGGTGTGGCCTGACGCGGGCGAACCGCTCGCTGCTGCGGGGCAGCGCTTGTTCCAGGCCAGAGGAGTTTGAGCATGAATATCGACACCTTGCTGATCGACCTGCCCGCCGGCAAGCACCCCTGGCGCTTGCCGGTCTTTACCGACCTTGGCCTGCATCAACAGGCCCCGGCCCGTTTGCTGGCAGTGCTCGAACGCCAGCGTCCGGCGGTGGTAATGATGAGCGCCGAACAACTGGAGCGTCTGCTGGACTTTCCCGCCCTGGCCCTGAGTGATCTGAGCCATCTGCAACAACTGTTGTTCATCAGCCTCCGACCGGGCGACTGGCAGTTGGCGGAACGGGCAGCGGCGCAGCTCGATTGCCACGTAGAGGGTTTTACCGATGACGGGCGCGACCTGGTCAGCGTCAAGCGTGAGCACCAGCGCTGGTGCCAGCGGGCACTGGAACATCCCCAGGTGAATGCGGTGGCGCTGCACGGCACGACGCTGTTCGCGGTGCCCCAGCCGTGCGAACCGGCGACAGTGGACGATCAGTTGGACGCGACCGCAGCCGCCGTCGATCAGCAGTTCAGCGTCACGCAACTGACCGACGCCGTACAGTTGAACCAGCGCTTGAGCTACGCCGCCTTGCTGTCGATGCTCAATGGCCTGGAGCAGTGCGGCCTGCTGCCCGCACCGCTCAACGATGTGGCGCACAGCCTCGCCAATGCCGGCATCGCCCCCGGCCACCGCCCGCTCATCGCACGCTGGCTCGACGTGCTCCAAGCCGAGGATTTGCTGCGCCGCCAAGGCGACCACCTGCATCCCAACCTCGACGCCAGCACCTGGAGCGACGCCAGCCTGGAGGGCATCTGGGCACAGTTGAGCCTGGACTGGGCGCGCAACACCGGCGGCAGCGCCACCCTCGATTACGCGCGCGACAACGCTCGCCAGTTGCCGGCGTTGATGCGCGGTGAGTGCGCAGCGGTGCACCTGCTGTTTCCCGAAGGCCGCACCGAACGTGCGGCAGCGTTGTACCGCGAAAGCCTGGCGGCGCAGTACCAGCATCGCGCCGTGGCTCACTGGATTGGCGCCTGGGCTGCGCGCCAGAGCGGCACCGAGCCCTTGCGGGTGCTGGAAGTCGGTGCCGGCACCGGTTCCACCACCCAGGCCGTAGTGCCGGCCCTGGCCAAGGTCACGGTGGACTATCTGTGCACCGACGTGTCGCGCTACTTCAGCGAGCAAGCCGCCGAGCGTCTGCACGCTTGGCCGTGGGTGCGCCACGGGGTGTTTGATATCGACCGCCCCGCCCCTGCCCAAGGCTATCGCACCCAGAGTTGGGACCTGATCGTCGCCGGGGGCGTGCTGAATGCCGCCCGCGACACCGAGCGCTCCCTGGCCACCCTGCTCGCCTTGCTCAAACCCGGCGGCTGGCTGGTGTTCAGCGAGCCGACCCAGGAGGAGTTCTGGGTGATGGCCTCCCAGGCTTTCATGCTCAACCAGGCCAGCGATGAGCGCGCGCTGAGCAGCAGTACCTTCCTGGACCTCAACCAATGGCAAACCGCCCTGGCCCGCGCCGGGTTCCAGGGCAATCGCAGCCTGCCCGCCGCCGACCACCCGCTGGCGCCGCTCGGCCATCGTGTATTCGTCGCCCAAGTGCCCTGCCAACGCTTGAGCCGCGCCGCGCTGGCCGCGCACCTGGAACACCCAGACCTGCACCTGGAACTGCTCGACCGTTTGCCCGACCTGCCTACCGCCAAGGACTTGCCATGACCCCGCTGGCCTACCCTTTCAATGCCTTCACCGACCTGGAGCTCGCCGAGCCTTACCGCCATGCCCAGCAAGCACCGGGCCTGCTGCGTATCCAGATGCCCATCGGCGCGCCCGCCTGGCTCGCCACCCGCTATGACGATGTGCGCCTGGTGCTGGGCGACCGGCGCTTCAGCCGCAGCGAAGCATTTCGCCGCGACGATGCCCCGCGAGCATTCCCGCGAATTGCCGGCGGCATCGTGATGATGGACCCGCCGCAACTCACTCGGATCCGCTCCCGCGCCGCCCAGGCGTTTACCCGGCGGCGCGTCGAAGCACTGCGCCCCCATGCCCGGGCCTACGCCCATGAGTTGATCGACCGTATGCTCGCCGCCGGCCCGCCCGCCGACTTGGTTAGCGACTATGCCTTACCGTTGCCCCTGGCGTTGATTTGCGAGCTGCTGGGCGTACCGCTGCAAGACCGTGAACGCTTTAAGGTATGGAACGACTCATTGCTGTCGACCCGCGCCGAAGACGCCGCGTTGACCCAACAGCACTTGGGTGAACTGGCCGAGTACATCAAGGGCCTGGTCGCCGAGCGGCGCCGTCAGCCTCAGGACGATTTCATGACCGCCCTGGCCCAGGCCGATGACCAAGGCGAGCGCCTGAGCGAAGACCAACTGCTGCTGTTGTGCATCGCCATCCTCGTCGCCGGCTACGAAGGCAGTGCTTCGCAGATCCCCAATTTCATTCTGGTGTTGCTGGACAACCCCGAACAGTGGCAACAACTCAAGGCCCATCCCGAGCAGATTCCCCAGGCGGTGGAAGAGCTGCTGCGCTATATCCCGCTGGCGTCAGCGGCGATGTTTGTGCATTACGCCCTCGAAGATATCCAGGTGGGTGAAACCCTGGTTCGCCAGGGCGAAGCCGTTTTCGCGTCCATCGGTGCGGCCAACCATGACCCGGCGCGCTTTGCCGACCCGCACACCCTCAACCTGCAACGCGATGCCGGCGGCCATTTCGGCTTCGGCCACGGCCTGCATCACTGCATCGGCTCGGCGCTGGCGCGGGTGGAGTTGCAAGAGGCGTTGCAAGCCTTGGTAGAACGCCTGCCCAACCTGCAACGCTGCGGGCAGGTGCAGTGGAAAACGGCGACGTTCTTTCGCGGTGCCCACTGCCTGCCGGTGACCTGGTCATGAGCCGCGCTCGTCCACGCGTGATCGTCGCCGGCACCGCGTTCGGCCGCATCTACCTGCAAGCCTTGGCTCGTGCCCATGAGCGCTATGAATTGGTCGGTATCCTGTCGCGTGGCAATGCCTATTCGAAGGCCTGCGCCGATCACTTCGGGGTGGCGCTGTACGAGGCCGTCGAGCAGGTGCCCGATAGCGTCGACATTGCCTGCGTGGTGGTGCGTTCCGGCGCCACCGGTGGCGTGGGCAGCGAACTGGCCCAGCAGTTCTTGCGCCGTGGCATTCACGTATTGCAGGAACACCCGGTGCATCACCGCGAAATCGCCGCGTGCATGCAGGCGGCGCGTCAGGGCCAGGCGGCCTATGCGGTCAATACGCTGTACCCGAATATCCTTGCGATCCGGCGTTTTCTGGCGGTAGCCGCGTACCTGCGTGAGCAACAAGGGCTGGCCTATATCGACGCGGCCTGTAACAGCCAGGTGGCCTACCCGTTGCTGGATATTCTCGGGCGCCTGGCCGGTGGTTTGCGGCCCTGGGTATTTGCGGCGCCGGCCGCCAGTGTCGGTGCGCAGCCCTTCACGCGGTTGAACGCCAGCTTCAATGGCGTGCCGATCAGCCTGCGCGTGCAAAACCAGGTACATCCCCAGGACCCGGATAACCACTCGTTCCTGCTGCATCGCCTTGAAGTCGGCTGTGAAGGCGGGGTGCTGAGCCTGTGCGACACCCACGGCCCGGTGCTGTGGAACCCACGCCTGCACGCACCACGGGACGACACCGACCGCCTGATCATGGCAGGCAAAGGCAGTGAACGATTGGCCGGGCCGAGCATGGTGGTGCTCGACCCGCACATACCCGCCAGCTATCACCAGGTGTTCAACCAGCTCTGGCCCGATGCGGTCAGCCTCGCCCTGGATGCGCTGTGCGCCGACATCGCCGAACCGGCGCAGCGCCTGCGCAGCGGCATGTGGGCCACCGAGGTGTCGATGGCCTGGCGTGAAATGAACAGCCTGATCGGCATGCCGGAACTGATTGAACCGCCGATTCCCCGTGCGCTGCCGATGACCGAACTGCATCGCTGCGCCGACGCCGTACAGCCGCCTGGCGCTGACCCCAGCGCGCAACTCGTGGGAGCCCTGCCCTTTTGAACACTGCCCAATCCCGTTCGTCCTGCAGCCATGTGCTGCTGTGGGTTCGCGACCTGCACCAGGCGGTGGCGAACTTTCGCGCCGCCGGTTTCGAGGTCATCTACGCCACCGCCGAGGCCCGCGCGCAACATGCGCATATCTGGTTCAGCCGCGGGCCGATCATCGAGCTGCTCACCACCCCGCGTCATGCCTGGTTGTTCAAGTGGCCCATCGACTGCCTGGCCGGGCGTGGCGCCGGGCGGCGCATGTTGCGCTGGGCTGCCCAGGGTGAGGGGTTTTGCGACCTCGCGCTGCTCTGCGATGACCTGGCCCTGGCACCCCGTCTGACAAACCTGGCGGCCGGCGGCGTGGCCATGGGCCGTGTGGTGAAGTGGCAACGCACCTGTGCGGACGGCAGCCAGACGCGCTTTCGGTTTGTTTACCCACGGCATGAGCGCCTGCCGTTTCTGGTCACGCCCTATTCACCCTCCCAGCACCCGCAGCGACTGATCCATCCCAACGGCGCCACGGGGCTGGCGGCCATTCACCTGGGCGTAAGCCCCGCCGATCACAGCGCCCTCAACCTGCTCGCGGGCGATGACCCGATGTTGCACCTGCAACCCGCCGAATTTACCGGCGTACAGGCGGTGCAAGTCGCCGGCCTGGCGCAACCATTGACGTTACACGGCGCGCAATTGCTGAGCTGCCCGACTGCACATGGAGATAGCCATGCTTGATGGATTCACAGACTGGCCCGAAAATTTTATCCGCCGCTACCGCGAGCAAGGCTACTGGCAAGGCGTGCCACTGGGCCAACTGCTGCGTGAGCAAGCCCAGCGTACGCCGCAGCAAGAGGCGCTGGTGGACGGCAACCGACGCTGGAGCTACGCCGAGCTGGACCAACACGCCGACCGCCTGGCCGCCGGCCTCGCCGCGCGCGGGCTGGTCGCCGGCCAGCGAGTGCTGGTGCAACTGCCCAATATCGCCGAGTTTTTCAGCCTGACCTTCGCTCTGTTGCGCCTGGGAGCGATCCCGGTGTTTGCGTTGCCGGCCCACCGCGAACATGAATTGGCCCACTTGGCGCACCTTAGCCAAGCGGTGGCCTATGTGATTATCGACCAGCACTTGGGCTTCGATTATCGGCCCCTGGCGCGCACGTTGCGTAGCCAGGTGTCGAGCCTGCAACAGGTGTGGGTGGTAGGCGCGGCCGAGGAATTCGTGGCCCTGGCCGACTGCGTCGCCACCCCCCACCCGTTCCCTGCGCCGGACGCTCGCGATGTGGCGGTGCTATTGCTGTCCGGCGGCACCACTGGCCTGCCCAAGCTGATCCCGCGCACCCATGACGACTATGCGTGCAATGCCCGGCTGGCGGCGCAAGCCTGCGGTTTCGACCGCCACACCCGTTACCTGGCGGCGCTGCCGGTGGCACATAACTTCCCGCTGGCCTCGCCGGGGGCACTCGGGGTGTTCAGTGTCGGCGCCACCCTGGTACTGGCGCCGGAACCAAGCCCCGACACCGCCTTCGAACTGATCGAGCGCGAACGCATTACCCACACGGCGTTGATTCCGCCATTGGTGTTGCTGTGGCTGGAAGTGGCGCAATGGTCCGACAACGACCTCAGCAGCTTGCAATGGCTGCAAGTCGGTGGCGCACGCCTCAAGGCCGAGATCGCCGCACGCATCCGCCCCACCCTGGGCTGTGGCCTGCAACAGGTGTACGGCATGGCCGAAGGATTGCTGTGTTTTACCAGGCTGGATGACCCGCAGGCGCTGGTCTTCGACACCCAGGGCCTGCCGCTGACCGGCGCAGACGAGATCCGTATCGTCGATGCCGACGATGTGCCGGTGGCTCCCGGCGCCGTCGGTGAATTGCTGGTGCGCGGGCCCTACACCATTCGCGGTTACTACAACGCTCGCGAGCACAACCAGCGCGCCTTTACCGCCGATGGCTTTTATCGCAGCGGCGACCTGGTACGGCGCCTGCCCGAAGGGCATTTGATCGTCGAGGGGCGCAGCAAGGATGTGATCAACCGGGGCGGCGAAAAGATTCCGGTGGAAGAGATCGAGAACCTGCTGCTCGGCCATCCGCTGATCCGCGATGTGGCGTTGGTGGCGCTGGCCGACGAGTTGCTGGGTGAGCGCAGTTGCGCCTGCGTACTGGCCCACGGCGCGCCATTGGACCTGGCGTCGATCAACGCCTGGCTGCGCGAGCGTGGGCTGGCGGCCTACAAGTTGCCAGACCGCTTGCAAGTGCTGCGCGAGTTTCCGCTGACGCGCCTGGGCAAGGTCAACCGCAAGGCCCTGGCGGAACAGGTGCTGGCCTTATGAGCCCGTGGCTACGTGTATTGCGTGAGGGGCAACAGCCCCGCGCACGCCTGGTGTGCCTGCCCCACGCCGGTGGCAGCGCGAGCTTTTTTCGGCCGTGGCTGGCGCATTTGCCGGGTGACATTGACCTGTTGGCAGTGCAGTACCCCGGGCGCGAAGAGCGCTTCAACGAAGCGCATATCCCATGCCTGGCGACCCTCGCCGAGCACATCAGCCAGGCGTTGCTGACCTTGCCTGCGCGGCCCCTGTGGCTGTTCGGCCACAGCATGGGCGCGGCGCTTGCCTATGCCGTGGGCGCACTGCTGGAGGCCGACGGTGTCGGCCCTGACCACGTGTTTGTTTCGGCCCACGCACCGCCGCACCGGCAACCGTCCAGCGACCTGCATCGCCAGGACGACAGCGCGTTGATTGCCGACATCCTGCGCCAGGACGCCCAGGCCGCAGACCTGTGGGCCAACCCGCAGTTACGCACGCTGTTTCTGCCGGCGTTGCGCAGCGACTACCAGGCCATCGAAACCTGGCGCCCCGCGAACCTGCAGCCGTTAATGGCACCGCTGGACGTGCTGCTGGCCCGCGATGACGCCGAAGTCAGCCTGGAGCAGGCTCGCGCCTGGGCCGACCTGAGCCGCCATACCCCGGACATCCGCCTGTTCGACGGCGACCACTTTTACCTCAAACATCAGCCGCGACCGGTGATCGACCACCTGTTGCAGCGCACCGCCTACCTTCAGGGAGACGCACGATGAAAACCCCGGAACACTGCACTGGCCTTCACGACATTCGCCATGCCATCGACAGCCTCGACAAGCAGATCATCGACGCCCTCGGCCTGCGCATGCAATACGTCAAGGCCGCCTCCGCATTCAAACCCGACCAGGCCAGCATTGCCGCACCCGATCGCGTTGCGGCGATGTTGCCCCAGCGCCGGCAGTGGGCGCAGGAGGTCGGGCTGGATGGCGAGTTTGTCGAGGGCCTGTTCAACCAGATCATCCACTGGTACATCGCCGAGCAGACGGCCTTCTGGCTACAGAAAAAGAGCCAGTGCGTATGAACGCGGCCGATTTGCTCAAGACCTTCCAGGCCGCGCACCAACGGGCGGTGGCGTACCAGCGCCCCGTTATTGCCGTCAGCGCCTACCCCGCGCCGACGCTGGCGCCCCTGGTAGTGTACAAGGCCCATCGCCAGGGTTTCTTCTGGTGTGCGCACTCGCCGGACTTAAGTTTGTTCGGCCTCGGCTGCACCTGGCAGATCGAAGCCTCGGGGCCCCAGCGCATGGCCGAAGTGGATCGCCAATGGTTCGCACTGTGCGCCGATGCGCTGGTGGACGGCCCGCATCCGCCCTTGCTGCTGGGCGGTATGCGCTTTGATGAGCAGCAGCCCTGCGCATCCCATTGGGCGCCGTTTGCCGATGCCAGTTTCCACCTTGCCCACTGGTTGCTCAGCGAGGACAGCCACGGGCGCTGGCTGCGCTGCCAGCGTGTGGTCGAGCCCGGCAGCGATCCTGCGACCTTGGTGCAAGCAAGCCTGGCCGCCCTTGAACAACTGCTCAACCCAGCCACCCACGTTGCCCCCGCCCCCCATGTAGTGGAACGCGTCGCACTGCCGCGGGATCAATGGCAGGCCAAGGTCGACACCGCCTTGAACGTCATCGCCCGGGGTGACTTGAGCAAGGTGGTGCTGGCGCGGCATATCGACCACCACCTGGACGCCGCGCTCGACACTGGCGCGGTGATGGGCCGCCTGCACGCTCGGCGTAACGCCTCGCACTTGTTCGCGATTCACCGGGGCGAACACTGCTTCATGGGCGCCACACCCGAGCGGTTGCTCAGTTGCGAGGCGGGCCGTCTCACCACCCACGCCCTGGCAGGCAGCACCCGTCGTGGGTTAAAGCCCAATGAAGATCAGGCGCTGGGGGAACGTTTATTGGCCGATCCGAAAGAGCAGCACGAGCATCGACTGGTGGTACAGACCATTACCCAAGCCTTGGGTGACAAGGTCAGCGACCTGCACGCCGCGCCACACCCCAACTTGCTGAAACTTGCCACCGTGCAGCATTTGAGCACGCCCATCACCGCGAGGCTCAACACCGGCAAGCGCCTGCTGGACGGTATCCAAGCCTTGCACCCTACCCCCGCGGTCGGCGGCCTACCGCGCACGCCTGCGCTGGATTTTATCCGTGAACACGAAGGCTTTGATCGCGGCTGGTATGCCGCGCCAGTGGGCTGGCTGGACGCCGAGGGCAATGGCGATTTTCTCGTGGCCCTGCGCTCGGCGCTGATCACCCCCAGGCACTGCCATGCGTTTGCTGGCTGCGGGATTGTCGAGGGCTCGCTGCCAGCCAATGAGTACGAAGAAACCCAGATCAAGCTGGCAAGCATGCAACAGGCGCTGCAACTGGCATGCCCTGCTGATACTGACGTGGCGTACAGCCAAACTCGCGGCGAAACACCGTATGCAAGTACTGCGCAGAGGTGAAGCCGCAGCGGGCGGCGATGTCGGCGATGGCCAGGTCCTGGTTCTCCAGGCCCTTGGCGGCGGCCGCGAGTTTGAAGCGCAGGATTTCGTCATGCACGCTGCACCCGCGCACCTTGCGAAAGTGCGCCTCCAATGACGAGCGTGAGACCCCGACATAGGCGGCGACCTGGTCGGTCTTGATCCCCTGGCACGCGTACTGGCGGATAAACAGCAATGCCTGCATCACATAAGGGTTGCCCAAGGGCTGATGCAGGCTGGAGGCTTGCACGTTGATCGCATCCGGCGGTACCAGCACCTGCGTGCCGGTGCAGGGCTTGCCGTGCAGCATCTGATGCAGCAAGGCCGCGGCAGTACGGCCCATGGTCTCGGTGCCCTGGATCACCGAACTCAGCGGCACCCGCGTCAGGGTGCGAGTCAGCGGGTCGTTGTCGATACCAATCAACGCCACCTCCTCCGGCACCGCAATGCCCGCCGTCAGGCAAGCTTGCAACAACTGCCGGGCGCGAGCATCGGTGACCGCGATAATACCGATGGGCTTGGGCAGGCTGTGCAGCCAGGCAATCTGCTGCTCCACCGCGCTGTCCCACAACGGCGCACTGGTGCCCAGGCCACGATAGATCTCCACCGGCAAGCCATCGCGTTGCACCAAGCCGCGAAAGGCTTTCTCACGCTCCTGCGCCCAACGATTGGCCTGGGCTTCGGGCAGGCTGAAACAGGCAAAGCGCGTCAGCCCGGCCTCGATCAAGTGTTCGTAGGCCAGCTTCATCAAGGCGTGGTTATCGGTCGCGACATAGGGAATGCCCTTGGGGTACGCGCTGACATCCTCGTAAGATCCCCCCACCGCCACCACCGGTATCCGACTCCCGGCCAGCGCCTCGCCGATCAACGGGTCATCGAAGTCGGCAATGATGCCGTCTCCCTGCCAACGCTCGATACCGCGCAGACGGCAGAGAAAATCCTCTTCCAGGAACAAGTCCCAGGACGCGCGGGTGCTGCTCAGGTAATTGCCGATACCGGTGATGATGCCGCGGTCGTAGATTTTGCTGCCGTTGAAGAGCAAAGCGATGCGGTGCACGGGCGGTAGGGTTTTCATTGTTTTTGTCCTTGGGGCCGGTAGGTGCAGACTAGACCTCGCTGTGCAAAATCGCACTACACCTTGGTGATTTTCATAATCAGCGGCCAGGGCGCCGTTGCTAGTATCCAGACACCGCCCAGAACAATAAGGAAACCGCCATGCCGTACTTCCCCGGTGTCGAGAAGGTTCGCTTCGAAGGCCCTGCCAGCGCATCCCCCCTCGCCTTTCGCCATTACGACGCCAACAAGCTGATCCTCGGCAAACCCATGCGTGAGCACCTGCGCATGGCCGCTTGTTACTGGCATACCTTTGTGTGGCCGGGAGCGGATATGTTTGGCATGGGTACGTTCAAACGCCCATGGCAGCGCAATGGCGATCCGATGGAGGTGGCAATCGGCAAAGCGGAGGCGGCCTTTGAGTTTTTCTCCAAATTGGGCATCGACTACTACAGCTTTCACGACACCGACGTAGCGCCGGAAGGCAGCTCGCTCAAGGAGTACCGCAACCATTTCGCACAGATGGTCGATCACCTGGAGCGCCATCAGGAACAGACCGGCATCAAGCTGCTGTGGGGCACCGCCAATTGCTTCAGCAACCCGCGCTTTGCCGCCGGGGCCGCGAGTAATCCCGACCCGGAAGTGTTCGCCTTCGCCGCCGCGCAGGTGTTCAGTGCGATGAATGCCACGCTGCGTCTCAAGGGCGCCAACTATGTGTTGTGGGGCGGCCGTGAAGGTTATGAAACCCTGCTCAACACCGACCTCAAGCGTGAGCGTGAGCAGCTCGGCCGGTTTATGCGCATGGTGGTGGAGCACAAGCACAAGATCGGCTTTACGGGTGACCTGTTGATCGAGCCAAAACCCCAGGAGCCTACCAAGCACCAGTACGACTACGACAGTGCCACGGTGTTCGGCTTCCTGCATGAATACGGCCTGGAGAACGAAATCAAGGTGAACATCGAGGCCAACCACGCGACGTTGGCCGGGCACAGTTTTCATCATGAAATTGCCACGGCCGTGTCACTGGGGATATTCGGCAGCATCGACGCCAACCGCGGCGACCCGCAGAACGGCTGGGACACCGACCAGTTCCCCAACAGCGTCGAAGAAATGACCCTGGCCACCTATGAAATCCTCAAGGCCGGAGGCTTCAAGAACGGTGGCTACAATTTCGATTCCAAGGTGCGCCGCCAGAGCCTGGACGAGGTGGACCTGTTCCACGGGCATGTGGCAGCCATGGATGTGCTGGCGCTGGCCCTGGAACGTGCGGCGGCGATGGTGCAGAACGACACGTTGCAGCAATTCAAGGACCAGCGTTACGCCGGGTGGGAGCAGCCATTGGGCCAGGCGGTGCTGGCAGGTCAGTTCAGCCTGGAATCATTGGCTGAACATGCGTTTGCCCACGAACTGAATCCGCAGGCCGTGAGTGGTCGACAGGAGATGCTTGAGGGGGTTGTGAATCGGTTTATCTACACCTGAGTGTCCTGTGGCGAGGGAGCAAGCTTTCTCGCCACAATGAGAGTCTTCACCTAGTGTCTTTCCAACAACAATAAAAGGACGCACCACCATGAAGTCATTCAAACGCACCCTGCTCGCCACTGCCCTGGCCCTGCTCGCCTTGCCGGTGATGGCCGATCCGGCCCATCCGAAAATCGGTTTTTCCATCGATGACTTGCGCCTGGAGCGCTGGTCCCGCGACCGCGATTACTTCGTCGCCGCCGCGGAAAAACTTGATGCCAAGGTCTTCGTGCAGTCCGCTGATGCCAACGAGCAAAAGCAAATCTCGCAAATCGAAAACCTGATCTCCCGTGGCGTCGATGTGATCGTGATCGTGCCGTTCAACGCCACGGTGCTGACCAACGCCGTAGCCGAAGCCAAGAAGGCCGGGATCAAAGTGGTGTCTTACGACCGCCTGATCCTCAACGCAGACATCGACGCGTACATCTCGTTTGATAACGAAAAAGTCGGTGAGATGCAGGCCAACGGCGTGCTGCAAGCGGCGCCCAAGGGCAATTACTTCCTGCTCGGCGGCGCACCGACGGACAACAACGCCAAGGTGCTGCGCGAAGGCCAGATGAAGGTGCTGCAACCGGCTATCGACAAGGGCGACATCAAGATTGTCGGCCAGCAGTGGGTCAAGGAGTGGAACCCTACCGAAGCCTTGAGCATTGTCGAAAACGCCCTGACCCGTAATGACAACAAGATCGATGCCATCGTTGCCTCCAACGACGCCACCGCCGGCGGCGCGATCCAGGCCCTGGCCGCACAGAAGCTGGCGGGCAAGGTGCCGATCTCCGGCCAGGACGCTGACCTCGCGGCGATCAAGCGCGTGATCGACGGCACCCAGACCATGACCGTCTACAAGCCGCTCAAGCTGATCGCCACCGAAGCCGCCAAACTCTCGGTGCAACTGGCGCGCAGCGAAAAGCCGACCTACAGCTCGCAGTACGACAACGGCAGCAAGAAAGTCGACACCATCCTGCTCACCCCAACGCCGCTGACCAAAGCCAATATCGACGTACTGGAGAAGGAGGGGTTCTACACCAAAGAGCAGATCGGCGGGCAATGACCGCCATGGCCGCCGACTATCTGCTGCAAATGAACGGCATCGTCAAAAGCTTTGGCGGTATCAACGCCCTCAATGGCATCGATATCAAGGTACGCCCGGGAGAATGCGTCGGGCTGTGCGGTGAGAACGGTGCCGGTAAATCCACCTTGATGAAGGTGCTGTCGGCGGTCTACCCCTACGGCACCTGGGAGGGCGAAATCCTCTGGGACGGGCAACCGCTCAAGGCCCAGTCCATTCGCGAAACCGAGGCCGCCGGCATCGTCATCATTCACCAGGAGCTGACCCTGGTGCCCGACCTGTCGGTAGCCGAAAACATCTTCATGGGCCACGAGCTGACCCTGCCCGGCGGGCGCATGAACTACCCGGCGATGCTGCAACGGGCCGAAGCCTTGATGCGCGACCTCAAGGTGCCGGACATGAACGTGGCGCTGCCAGTGTCGCAGTACGGCGGCGGCTACCAGCAACTGGTGGAAATCGCCAAGGCCCTCAACAAGCAAGCGCGCCTGTTGATCCTTGACGAGCCGTCCTCAGCCCTGACCCGCTCGGAAATCGAAGTGCTGCTGGACATCATCCAGGGCCTCAAGGCCAAGGGCGTGGCCTGCGTGTATATCTCGCACAAGCTCGATGAAGTGGCGGCGGTGTGCGACACCATCGCAGTGATCCGCGACGGCAAGCACATCGCGACCACCGCCATGGCGGACATGGACATTGCACAGATCATCACCCAAATGGTCGGCCGCGAAATGAGCAACCTCTACCCCACCGAGCCACATGCAGTGGGCGAGGTGATTTTTGAAGCGCGCAACGTCACCTGCTACGACGTCGACAACCCCAAGCGCAAGCGCGTCGACGATATTTCGTTTGTGCTCAAGCGCGGCGAAATCCTCGGCATTGCAGGGCTCGTGGGCGCCGGGCGCACCGAACTGGTGTCGGCGCTGTTCGGCGCCTACCCCGGACGCTACAGCGCGCAGGTGTGGCTGGACGGCCAAATCGTCGATACGCGCACACCGCTCAAATCGATCCGCGCAGGGTTGTGCATGGTGCCCGAAGACCGCAAGCGCCAAGGCATCATTCCCGACCTGGGCGTCGGCCATAACATCACCCTGGCTGTGCTCGACACCTATGCGCACCTGAGCCGCATCGACGCTGAGGCCGAACTGGGCAGCATCGACCAGCAAATCGCACGTATGCACCTCAAGACCGCCAGCCCGTTGCTGCCGATCACCAGCCTGTCCGGCGGCAATCAGCAAAAGGCCGTGCTCGCGAAAATGCTGATGGCCAAGCCCAAGGTGCTGATCCTCGACGAACCCACACGTGGGGTGGATGTGGGCGCCAAGTATGAGATCTACAAACTGATGGGCGCGCTGGCGGCCGAAGGTGTGTCGATCATCATGGTTTCCTCGGAGCTGGCCGAAGTGCTCGGCGTATCCAACCGCGTGCTGGTAATCGGCGACGGCCAACTGCGCGGTGACTTCATCAACGAGGGGCTTACCCAGGAACAGGTGCTCGCCGCTGCGCTCAGCCAACACCCTAATAATCGGAAGACCGCGTAGATGAATCAGGTCAAACAGCTTTTCACCCGCTACAAAATGCTCGCCCTGGTGATCGCCGTGGCGTTCATCTGGCTGTTTTTCAGTTGGCAGACCGAGGGCGGCTTCGTCACGCCGCGCAACTTGTCCAACCTGCTGCGGCAGATGTCGATCACCGGCATATTGGCGTGCGGTATGGTGCTGGTGATTATCAGCGGCGAGATCGATTTGTCGGTAGGTTCGTTGCTCGGACTGTTGGGCGGGCTGGCGGCGATTCTGGACGTGGTCTATCACGTACCGCTGCTGGCCAACCTCAGCCTGGTGGCGCTGTGCGGGTTGATGATCGGCCTGGCCAACGGTTACATGACCGCCTATCTGCGCATCCCCTCGTTTATCGTCGGCCTGGGCGGGATGCTGGCGTTTCGCGGGATTTTGCTGGGGATTACCGGCGGCACCACCATTGCACCGGTGTCGCCGTCGCTGGTGTATGTGGGCCAGGGGTATTTGCCCCACACCGTCGGTATCGGGCTCGGGGTGTTGCTGTTTGCCCTGACGGTATTCCTCACCTGGAAACAACGGCGCAACCGCGCGCTGCATGGTTTGGCCGCGCACTCGCCGGTGCGTGATGGATTGCGCGTGGTGCTGATCGGTGCGGTGCTCGCCGGGTTTGTCACCACGCTGAACCGCTACGACGGCATTCCGGTACCGGTGCTGTTGTTACTGGTGCTGCTCGGCGTTTTCAGCTACGTCACTCGCCAGACCGTGTTCGGCCGCCGCGTCTATGCGGTGGGCAGCAATATGGAAGCCACGCGCCTGTCGGGCATCAATGTGCAAGCGGTGAAACTGTGGATCTTCGGCATCATGGGCGTGATGTGCGCCCTCGCCGGTCTGGTCAACACCGCCCGCCTCGCCGCCGGGTCACCGTCGGCGGGCAACATGGGCGAACTCGACGCCATCGCCGCATGTTTTATTGGCGGCACCTCGATGCGCGGTGGCTCGGGCACGGTGTATGGCGCGTTGCTCGGAGCATTGGTGATTACCAGCCTGGATAACGGCATGTCGATGCTCGACGTGGACAGTTACTGGCAGATGATCGTCAAGGGCAGCATTTTGGTAGTGGCGGTGTGGGTGGATGTGAGTACGCGGGCAGGACGGCGCTGATTCGCCAGTCCCTCAAAACGGCGGCGTGGCGCACATAGTCATGCCGCCATCCAGCCGACTGAGGGGCTCAGGCAATCAGTAAATGATCTTCCCATCAAATAGATTGTAAACATGCTTCGGTATTTTGGAGGGCGAAGCGAGGTACACAAACAACTTTTGGCCCTGCTCTTTGAAAGCCAGCACCTGCAAAACCTTTCCAGCACCTATGGCAACATGGTCCTTCAAAAAGTCCGTCGACATATTCATTTTCGGCACTGACTCATCAAATACATACACCACCTGCTGGGTGGCATGGGTTCGCTGCTTCGCCGCGCCTTTGGCCCATCCTTCCCATTCGGCAGAATTACGCACCGTCGCCGAAGCAGATTGTACCCCCGGGTCCTGGAACACTTTCCCAACACCATCTTTAAGCCTTTTCGCGCCTTCATCCGTAACAAAAGCCGAGCGATAAGCTTTGCCTTCATAAGGATTCAATTGATTGAACTCGCCGAGAAACGCTTCAAGCTCAGGCGTGGTCTTACCCGCTCTCAGTGGTCCGTTGACAAAGTCGGAATCCGCGTGAGTGTAGGTTTCAATCCATTCGAACTCACCCGCATTACTCTCGCCCATAAGTGTAACCAGCGTCTTTGTAAACTGCTCTACCTCGTGTTCTTTGACGGGGAGCGCCATGTCGGCATGTTGTTGAGCAACGGCGTCCAACGTTTCCCGTGCCTGTCTGTATTTACGGGAAAAATATTCTTTCAGCCCCCCACCCGGGACGCCCATTCTTGTCCACACTCCCGCCTCATCCGGCTTGGCGGCAATGCCGCTATATGCCAATTTTGAGGGGTCTTGCGCGTCGGGTACTCGCAACTTGTAATGTTCACCATCTGCCACATCGGGTTTGTCAGCAACAAAATACTTCTTGCCCCTGAACTCCACCTCGCGCATTCCAGCAAAGGTTGGCGCTGGGGTGGACGGCGTAGTGGCCGGCGCATTGGATATTCGCGTCAGTTCAACTTCGTTAGGCTGCGATGCAGGGTGCCATTGGTAACGATCATTGGCGCTGGCGTTAAACGGTATGAGCGGCGGCTCCTGCGCCTCTGGCCCGACTGGCGACAGCTCGTGCGCCAGCTGCAAAGCTGAAATGGCCGCTGCGGCATTGCCTGCCACGCGATCATTAGCCGTCATGCCATAAATGGAGTCGTGCACTCCGAAAACGATCTGGCCCAGATTGCCAACGACGGGCGCATAACCAAAGGTACTGCCCCATACTTCTTTTATTGCCTTCCATCGTTGCTGCGAGGCGCCAAATACCTGTGTCTGGTCATTCCACACCGCATTATTGGCATTTAACCCTTGGTACGCTGCGGCAATACCGGAGCTGAGGCTACCGTGCTTCAAAAAATAATCACTGCCTCGCGACTTCGTATAATTGAATGTTTCCCACACCGGCACAGCCTTGTCTTTGACTATGTTTTGACGCCCCGGATAGGTAGCAAGATTGCCCGCAATGTAATGATCAAGTACCTCGCCAGCTTTGGGCCAATGCGCGTCTTTACCGCCTTGTCTGTCGCTGGCATTGAATCGACTGACGATGCTATGGCGATTTTCTTTGGCCCACTCGGAAAACCCTCTATCGCCCGATATTTCACTGGCCTTGCCGCTCTTCAAATCAATCATCAACCCCTTATTGGGTCGATGCTCGACATTCCCATCAAAGGGCAAGTCAGGAATAAAGGCATAGCCTGCCAATGGGTAACCATAGAGATTGGGAATAATGACTTGGCCGTTCCAATATAACGTTCGATGGATCGCCTCTTGTGTTTCAACGCTTAACTTTTCGAAGCCAGTCTTATCGTTTAACAGGCTTTGCAAGGTGCCGCGCAGCACATAGACATCCGCTTTGCCCGAGCGCTCGGCCAGTGGCCCTGACTCATCGCTCATTGGCTTGGCTACCTCAGCTTCCCAATGGCCCTGGAGTCGCGCTCCCAACGCCTCCAGATCACTGATCCTGCTGCGGTCTTGTGGCTCGATGTGGGTTGTTCGGAAATTGACCAGGCCACCTTCCGATGTCCGGTCGTGCTTTAGCGCGCCAGCTGCTATTTCCCAAGCAAAGTAGGTGCGTGTGTCCGTGTTGGTTTTCACCTCCGGCGTCCATTTCCCTACGTAAGTGTTGAATGTCACGCTGATTTTTTCATGGGGGTCGTACCCAGCGGCCAACAATCCGGCGCTAAAGTAACCTGCAGGTTCCAGGAACTGACGAGTCTGTTGGAACCGGATATTGCGCTCACCTTCGTTCCCCCGTTCTATGCTATCGATCAGCGCGGTAACCCGGAGGGCATACGCATCGATACACTGCAGCTGTTCTTCCAGGGTATTGCGCAAAGAGCTCGTGAAAGGTCCATGGATGATCGTAGTGTAAAGCGCCTCTTGGGACAGAGGTCGGGCCAGAATGCTCGATGTTTCGCTGAGAGGGTCAGCTGTATTGTTGCTGGGGAAATCCAGTGCGCCCGTGATCTCTGAATACGAGGGATCACCGGGCAAATAGCAATCGGGGCTCAGTGAAGAAAAATCATCCAAGAACATTGATGAGGTACCTTTTCCAGACAATTGCGATTACCCCACCTGACTGCATCATAGGGGGCAGGCTGCGCTGGTGGAGTTTGCGTACACAGATCGCGCGCCCCTCGTAACTACATCAGCCGTCAGATGAGTCGCACCTCCAAGCGAATAGGTTCCTCCAATAAGCGTGGCACGTGTTACATGCCGTTTTCGCTATTGCTCACTGTCGATATTGCACATTGGTTAGTGGCGCCTTTGGGCGCGCCATGGTTAAAACTGTGGGAGGGGGCTTGCTCCCGATGAGGGAGTGTCAGAAGCACATCTGTGACTGACCCGCCGCCATCGGGGGCAAGTCGAATCGTCGCACCGCCCCTCCCACATTGATCTGATTTTTTCCATGGGTTATTGCGAACGCAAACTAAAAGTCCATAATGGACAAATAAGTTTATTCAGAGGCGTCCATGTCCAATCCCCCCCTCATCATCGACCAGGCCCAGGCCCGTACCTTGCTGGCTCAAATCGACGTGCCCGCTATCCTGCGCAAGCTGTTTCGCGAGCTCGCCGCCGGGCAGGCGGTGCAGCCGGCGCAGCAGTGGGTGGAGTTTCCCCAAGGCGCGGGAGATTTCATCAATTACCTGGGAGTGCTGGCAGAAGATGGCGTGTATGGCGTCAAGACCTCGCCCTACATCGTGCGTGAACAGGGCCCGCTGGTGACGGCGTGGACCCTGCTGATGTCGATGCACAGCGGCCAGCCGCTGCTGTTGTGCGATGCCGCTGAATTGACCACCGCACGCACGGCCGCCACCACCGCATTGGCAGTCGACGCGCTGGCGCCGCTGTCGGCGCAGCGCCTGGCGATTATCGGCAGCGGCAAGGTCGCCCAGGCACACCTGCGCTATGTGCAAAACCTGCGTGACTGGCAGCACATCCGCCTGTATTCCCCAAGCCTTGGCAGTGCCAGCGCCGAAACGCACGCGCAACTCAACGCGCTGGACCCGCGCCTGAGCCTCGCCGCCAGCTGCGATGCCGCGCTGCAAGATGCCGATGTGATTCTGCTCTGCACCTCATCGGCAGGCCCAGTGATCGACCCGATGCGCCTGAGCAAGCCCGCGTTGATCACCTCCATCAGCACCAACGCACCGCGTGCCCACGAAGTGCCTCCCGTGTGCCTGGAACAGATGCAGGTGTACTGCGATTATCGCCAGACCACCCCGGATGCGGCGGGCGACATGCTGATTGCCAGCGAACAGCACGGCTGGGATAAACGTGCGGTGCTCGGCGACCTGCCCGAACTGCTCAGCGATATGGCGCAGCGCCCGGACCCTCAGCGCCATGTGTTTTTCCGCTCTATCGGCCTGGGCCTGGAAGATATTGCATTGGCCAATGCCCTGTACCAACGCCAGCGCTAATCAGGAGATTCACATGCACCACGCAGACTTCATCATCATCGGCGGCGGCATTGCCGGCGCGTCCACCGGCTTCTGGTTGTCGCAGCACGCCAAGGTGCTGGTGCTGGAGCGCGAAAACCATCCGGCTTATCACTCCACGGGGCGCTCGGCGGCGCTCTACACCGCTGCATACGGCACCCCGCAAGTGCGCGCGCTGACCCTGGCCAGCCGGGCGTTTTTCGACCAGCCGCCAGCAGGTTTCTGCGAACACCCACTGCTCACTCCGCGGGGCGAAATGACCGTCGATTTCACCGGCGACCCGGCCGAACTCGATAGTCAATACCTGAGCGCCAAAGCCACCGTGGCACAGGTACAACGCTTGAGCGCCGACGAGGCCTGTAAACGCTTGCCGATCCTGCGCCGGGAAAAAGTCCACGGCGCAATCTATGACCCAACGGCGTGCGACATCGATACCGACGCCCTGCACCAGGGCTACCTGCGCGGCATCCGTCGCAACAATGGCCAAGTGCGCACCGACAGCCATGTGCTGGGCTTGAGCCGCGACATCGACGGCCTGTGGCACGTGCGTACCCAGGATGGGACCTTCACCGCGCCGGTCATCATCAATGCTGCCGGCGCCTGGGCCGACCATATCGGCGGCCTGGCAGGCGCGGCCTCCATCGGTTTGCAACCCAAACGTCGCTCCGCATTTATCTTCGCCGGCCCGGACGGCGTCGATGCCCATGACTGGCCGATGCTGGTGGCCCTTGACGAAGCCTTCTACATGAAGCCCGACGCGGGCATGTTCCTCGGCTCGCCGGCCAACGCCGACCCGGTCCAGGCCCAGGACGTGCAACCCGAAGAGCTGGATATCGCCATGGGCATCTACCAGATCGAGGAAGCCACCACCCTGACCATCCGTCGCCCGACGCGCACCTGGGCCGGCCTGCGCAGTTTTGTGGCCGATGGGGATTTGCTCAGCGGTTTTGACCCACAGGTACCGGGGCTGTTCTGGGTGGCGGCACAGGGCGGTTACGGCATCCAGACCTCACCGGCCATGGGCCAGGCCAGCGCTGCACTGGTGCGCGGCGAGCCGCTGCCCGAGCACCTCGCACAGTTCGGGCTGGACGCTGGTATGCTCTCCCCCGTCCGCCTGGAGCCCCTTTGATGAACACCGCTGAACACGACAACGTCATGCAGAACTTTCGTGCGATTGCCGATGCGATCGCCACGCTGTTCTTTCCCCATGCGGAGGTGGTCCTGCATGACCTGCGCACGCAAACCGTCGACTACATCGCCAACAATCTGTCCAAACGCAGCCTGGGTGACGACTCGTCGCTGGAGGACATGCTCGACGGCGACGTCAGCGAAGTGAATATCGGCCCTTATGAGAAGCTTAACTGGGACGGTCAGAAAATCCGCAGCCTGAGCACCGTGCTGCACGACCACAACGGACGCCGGCTGGCCGTGCTGTGCATCAACCTGAATATCTCACTGCTGGAAAACGCCAAGGCCGCGCTGGATCTGTTCCTGTCGCCGAGCAAGCTGATCGCCCAGCCGGACGCGCTGTTTCGCGATGATTGGCAGGAGCGCATCAACACCTTTCTGCATGGCTGGCTGCGTGAGCGTCAGTTGAGCCTGAACCTGCTGACCCGCGACCACAAACGTGAACTGGTGTTGGCGTTACACGCCGAAGGCGCGTTCAAGGGCAAGAGCGCGTCCAACTATATCGCCAACGTACTGGGCATGGGGCGGGCGACGGTCTACAAGCATTTGAAGGAACTCAAGGGTTGAGCCCTTTCTGAAGACAGCGCCGCCCCCCTGTGGGAGCTCGACAGCTCCCACATTGACCGCGTATTTCCCTGGATCAGTCGCCGTAGATATCAGCCTTGAAGTACTGCTGTGAAATCTTCTGGTATTCACCACTGGCACGAATGCCGTCGATGGCCGCATTCAATTCGCTGACCAACTCGCCATTGCCCTTGCGCACCGCAATCCCCGCGCCCTCGCCCACGTATTTCGGATCCTTGAGTTCCGGTCCCACAAACGCGTAACCCTGGCCGCGTGGCATCGAGAGGAAGTCACTCAAGGGGATGGTGTCAGCAAAAATCGCGTCCAGGCGCCCTGCGGCCAGGTCCATGTAGATCTCTTCGTTATTGCTGTAGCGCTTGACGTTGATGCCCTTGGGTTCGAACACCTCGGTGGCATAACGGTCGGTGGTGGTGGCGCGCTGTACGCCGACGTTCTTGCCCTTGAGGCTGGCGTACTGGTCATCCACCACTGCGCCGTCCTTCATCACCAGGCGTGAGGAGGTGAAGTAGTATTTGTGGGTGAAATCCACCGACTTCTTGCGGTCCTCGTTGATGGTCATGGACGACAGCGCCAGGTCGATTTTCTTGACCTTGAGGGACGGGATCAAACCATCGAACTCACCTTCAACCCACACGCACTTGACCTTCATTTGCGCGCACAGGGCGTTGCCGATGTCGTAGTCGAAGCCGACGATCTTGCCGTCGCCGGTCTTGGACGCAAACGGTGGGTAAGCGGCCTCGATGCCGATGCGCAGGGTTTTCTCGGCGGCCAGCAGGTGGCTGGCAGCGAACAGACTCAGGGCCAGGGCGGGAATAAGGTGGCGTTTCTTCATGATCGGGTTCTCGCGGGTTGTTGTTGGTTTGGCAAGAGTGAAGAAAAACGGACAGCAGCTGTTTTGTACTTATAATTCCATACTGGACTTTTATGCTCATCGCGTCAATTCAGAACAAACGCGTACGAAATGTGGGAGGGGGCTTGCTCCCGATAGAGGTGTTTCAGTCACATAGAGACTGACTGACACTCTGCTATCGGGAGCAAGCCCCCTCCCACACTTGGACTTACAGTGCTCGTGAGACCTTACTTCGACACCGGCATCGCAAACTCCGCACCCTGTTCAATACTCTCCGACCAACGCTGCATGATCGACTTCTGCTTGGTGTAGAAACGCACCCCCTCAGTGCCGTAGGCATGCATGTCGCCAAACAGGCTCTTCTTCCAGCCGCCAAAACCATGCCAGGCCATCGGTACAGGGATCGGCACGTTGATGCCAACCATGCCCACTTCAATGCGCCGGGCGAATTCGCGGGCGATGTTGCCGTCGCGGGTGAAGCAGCTGACGCCGTTGCCAAACTCGTGGTCGTTGACCAGCTTCACCGCTTCGGCGAAATCGTTGACGCGCACGCAGGCCAGCACCGGGCCGAAGATTTCTTCGCGGTAGATGCTCATGTCTTGGGTCACGTGGTCGAACAGCGTGGCGCCAAGCCAGAAGCCGTTTTCCAGGCCGGGTTCGGTTGGCACGTAGTCACGACCGTCGAGCAACAATTGCGCGCCGGCCTGTACGCCCTGCTCGATATAGCCGCTGATGCGCTCCAGGGCGGCCCGCGAAACGATCGGGCCCATCTCGGCTTTCAAGTCGCGGCCGTCGGTAATGCGCAGCGTCTTGGCGCGCTCGCTCAAGGCAGCGATGACCTTATCCCCCACATCCCCCACCAGCACCGCCACCGAAATGGCCATGCAGCGCTCGCCGGCGCTACCGTAGGCAGCGCCCATCAGTGCATCGACGGTGCGCTCGATATCGGCGTCGGGCATCACCACCATGTGGTTTTTCGCCCCGCCCAGGCCTTGTACGCGCTTGCCGTTGCGGGCGCCGCTCTCATAGATGTACTGGGCAATCGGCGTAGAACCGACAAAGCTCACGGCCTTGACGTCCGGGTGTTCGATCAGCGCATCCACCGATTCCTTGTCGCCCTGCACCACGTTGAACACGCCTTTGGGCAAGCCCGCTTCACGCAGCAGCTCGGCCATGAACAACGAAGCGCTCGGGTCGGTGGGGCTTGGCTTGAGGATGAAGGTGTTGCCCGCCGCGATGGCGATCGGGTACATCCACATCGGCACCATCACCGGGAAGTTGAATGGCGTCACGCCGGCCACCACGCCCAGCGGCTGGCGCATGGTCCAGTTGTCCATGCCACGGGAGACCTGGTCGGAATGCTCGCCCTTGAGCAGGTTGGGAATGCCGCAGGCAAATTCGAGAATGTCGATGCCACGGTCGACTTCGCCCTGGGCGTCAGTGAAGACCTTGCCGTGCTCGGCGACAATGATGCGCGCCAAGTCATCCTTGCGCTCACGCAGCAGGTGCAGGTATTCAAACAACACGCGGGCGCGGCGGATCGGCGGGGTGTCGGCCCAGCCGGCGAATGCAGCCTGGGCGGCAGCGACGGCTTCGCCTACGGTCTGGCGGCTGGCCAGGGCCACGCGCGCGGTGACGTCACCGGTGGCCGGGTTATAGACGTCCTGATAGCGATCATCGCGGCTCACGCGCTGGTCGTTGATGTAGTGCTCAATGGTCGTGGTCATGGCAATGGATCCCAGGTAGGTAGCGTTGGGACACACGATAGGCTTTCGATTTGTTCCAAACCAGAGCAGAATCCAGAACTTATTGTCCTTTTATGCGAACAATACACTCATGGAAAAGGCTGAGATCGAAGGGCTGTGGACCCATATCCACTGGCTGTCGGTGCTGGAAGAACAAGGCACCTACACCGCCGCCGCGGCACGGTTGGGGGTGAGCAAATCGGCGGTCAGCCAGCGCATCTCCGATCTGGAGAAAGCCACCGGTACGCGCCTGGTGACCCGCACCACCCGCAGCGTGCGATTGACCGAAGCCGGGCTGTCTTTGACCCGCGAAGTGCGCAGCGCCTATGCGCAGATTGCCCGCAGCTTCTCGTCGGTGCGCGACTCCGTCGGCGAAATTCGCGGCCTGGTGCGCCTGACCGCCCCCGTGGCGTTTGCCCGGCAACAACTGGTGCCGCACCTTTCCGGTTTTTTGCAGCAGTACCCGCAAGTGCGCATCCAGCTAGACGTGTCCGACGCCTTGAGCTCACTGGCGGCCGAAGGCTACGACCTGGCGGTGCGCCACGGTTTCCAGGTGCCGGAGACGCATGTGGCGTGGAAGCTGTGCGATACCACCTCAGTGCTGGTGGCTACCCAGGACTACCTGCAACGCCACGGTGAACCGCGAACCCCGGCAGACCTGGGCGCCCACAACTGCCTTTACTACCCACGGGGCAGCGACCAACCGGCCTGGACCTTCGAGCGCGGCAGCAAAAATATCGAGCGCACCACCGTGCCCATCGCCGGCAGCTTTTCGACCAACAACAGCGAGGCCTTGCGCGACGCGGCGCTCAATCACTTGGGCGTTGCCTTGCTGCCGGACTTCAGCGCCCATGCCGCCCTGGCCAGCGGCAAGCTGGTGCAGGTGTTGAAGGGCTGGACGCTCAAGGGCGCGTTTGCCGATGAAATTTATCTGATTCGGCCCTACTCGCCCCATGTGCCCAGGTCCGTGACGGTGCTGGTGGGGTATTTGAAGGAAAAACTGTCAGGCGGGTTTCAATTCACTGGCAGCTGATGAAGGCTCGCTCCTACAGAGGACAGTGACCCAATCCTGTTGAATTCTTGCCTGATCCTCTGAACTTGAAGTCGATTGCATAGATAGCTGTTGCGCGGTGGTCTAGAGTTCGACGATGGGCGACGTACAGTCGCACCGTTCCTATAAGAATTTTGCAGCACCAACCGATGATCAGCAGGTGAGCCAGCCATGGAATTACGTATTAACCAAAAGGCCTATCAAGTCGAGGCCGAGGCAGACACGCCGTTGTTGTGGGTGATCCGCGACAACCTGGGCCTGACCGGCACCAAGTACGGCTGCGGCCTGGCCCAGTGCGGCGCCTGTTCGGTGCTGGTGGACGGCAATGTGGTGCGCTCGTGCGTGACGCCCGTAGCCGGGGTAGTCGGTCGCGAGATCACCACCATCGAAGCCATCGAGGCCGACGAGGTGGGCAAACGCGTGGTCTCTGCCTGGGTCGAGCACCAGGTGGCGCAGTGCGGCTACTGCCAGTCCGGGCAAGTGATGGCGGCCACCGCGCTGCTCAAGCACACCCCCGCTCCGTCGAAAGCGCAGATCGATGCGGCAATGGTCAACCTGTGCCGCTGCGGCACTTACAACGCCATCCATGCTGCCATGGATGGCTTGGCCGCCGGGAAGGAGACCGCCTGATGAATATGTCCGAGATCCTGCCCGGCGTTAAATTGGACGAGCCGATCAACCTGTCGCGTCGGCGCTTTCTCGCCAGTACCGCCGTAGGTGCGCTGGTCATCGGCTTTGGCTTGCCCCTGGGCTCGTCGCGGGTGCTGGCCGCCACCGGCGCTGCTGAACGCGGCACCCAAGTGCCGGCGTTCCTGGAAATTCGCCCGGACGGTAGCGTGCGCCTGCTCAGCCCCTTCATGGAAGGCGGCCAGGGCACCCATACCGCCATGGCACAGATCATCGGCGAGGAACTGGATGCCGACCCCGCTACCTTCATCGTCGAAGCCGCCCCACCGGGTGAAGCCTACGTGGTAATGGAAAACGGCCTGCGCATCACCGGCGGCAGCATGTCGGTGCGCATGAGCTACCCGACCATGCGCCGCCTCGGCGCCCTCGCCCGCGCCATGCTGATGCAGGCCGGCGCCGAGCAACTGCGCGTGCCGCTCAGCGAGCTGACCACCCAGCCTGGCCGCGTGGTACACGCCGCTTCCGGCCGCTCCGTGGGCTACGGTGAACTGGCCGGTCGTGCCCTCGATATGCAGGTGCCCGACCCCGCTACCATCACCCTGCGCGACCCTAGCCAGTTCCGTTGGATCGGCAAGCCGGTCAAACGCCTGGATGCCTATGACAAATCCACCGGCAAGGCGCTTTACACCATCGACCTTAAACTCGACAACATGCTCCACGCCGCCGTCCAGCACGCGCCGCGCCTGGGCATGAGCGTGGGCAGCCTGCGCAACCAGGCCCAGGTCGAGGCCATGCCGGGGGTGCATTCGGTTCATACCTTGCCAGGCGCCGTGGCGGTGGTGGCCGAACGCTGGTGGCACGCCAAGCGTGCGGTGGAGGCCATCCAGGTTGAATGGCAGGAAGCCTCTGCCGACTCGACCGTACGGGCGATGCCGGCGGATTTTTCCAGCGACAAATACCTCGACTTCCTCGCCGCCCAGCAGGGCCCGGCCCGCGATGACGAAAACCAGGGCGATGTCGCCGGCGCCCTGGCTGGCGCCAAGACTCGGGTCGAAGCCACCTACCATAACCAATACCTCAACCACGCCCAACTGGAACCGCCTTCAGCCTTGGCGCGCTTCAACCCCGACGGCACGCTTGAGGTGTGGCTGCCCAACCAGGCGCCGGACATGTTCCGCGCCGACATTGCCAAGCGCACCGGCCTCGCCACCGAGCAAATCACCCTGCACTCCCCGCTGCTGGGGGGCTTTTTTGGTCGGCATTTCCTGTATGACTCGGCTAATCCGTACCCGCAGGCTATCGCGCTGGCCAAGGCCGTCGGCCGCCCGATCAAGCTGATCTGGAGCCGTGAAGAAGAGTTCCTGCGCGATGTGTTGCGCCCGCTCGCCGTGGTGAAGTTTCGTGCCGCCCTGGACGACAAGGGCCTGCCGGTGGCCATCGAAGCGGTGAGTGCCACCGAAGGCCCTACCGAAGCCCTCAGTGGCAAACAGGGCGAGCAGATCGACCCCACTGCCCTGGAAGGCCTGTCGGGCAAGAGTTATGCGATCCCCAACAAGCGCATCGCGCAGATCTACGTCAAGGGCGCGCCCATGCTCGGCTACTGGCGTTCAGTGGGTAATTCCCTTAACGATTTTTTCTACGAATCATTCCTGGATGAGCTGGCGGACAAGGGCGGCCACGACCCGTATGAGTTGCGCCTGCACCTGCTGCGCGACAACCCGCGGCTGACCACCTTGCTGCAAGCGGTGGGCGAGCTGTCCGGTGGCTGGAAGCGTGGCCCCTACACCGCCGAAGACGGCACGCGCCGTGCACGCGGGGTGGCCATGGCTTCGCCCTTTGGCTCTCACGCGGCGGTAGTCGCCGAAGTGTCGATCGAGAACGGCCAGGTCAAGGTTCACCATATCTGGGAGGCCATCGACCCGGGCAGCATCGTCAACCCGGCGATCATTCAAGCCCAGGTCAGCGGCGCGGTAGCCCTGGGGCTCTCGCAAACGTTGCTGGAGGAAGCGGTGTACGTGGACGGTATGCCACGGGCGCGTAACTACGACCTGTATCCGATCCTGCCGCCCTCGCGTATGGCGCAGGTCCACGTGAAGATCGTCGAGAGCGGCGAAAAGATGGGAGGCATCGGTGAACCGCCATTGCCCGCCGTGGCACCAGCGGTAATCAATGCGGTGGCACAGTTGACCGGCCAGCGCATCCGCAGCTTGCCGTTGAGCCGCCACACCTTCAGTTAACCCACAGGGAACGCCCATGAACAACCGCCGATTCGCAAGAACCGCAGGCTGGCTGGCGCTGCCCTGCCTGGTCGCCGCAGGCCTGCTGGCCTGGTACGTCACCCGCGAGCCCGCCTCGCCGTTTGAACAACAACAGGCCACCAGTTTCGACCCTGCATTGGTCAGTCGCGGCGAATACGTCGCGCGGGTGAGTGACTGTGTGGCTTGCCACAGCCTGGCCGGCAAGCAGCCCTTCGCCGGTGGCCTGGAAATGGCCACGCCCCTGGGGGCGATCCACGCCACCAACATCACCCCCGACCGCGAGCATGGCATCGGCGCCTATAGCCTGGCCGACTTTGATCGCGCCGTACGCCAGGGTGTCGCACCGGGCGGCCGTCGGCTGTACCCGGCCATGCCCTACCCGTCTTACGTCAAGCTCAGCGACGACGATGTGAAGGCGCTGTATGCGTTTTTCATGAAGGGCGTGCAACCGGCCAACCAGCCGAATATCCCCAGCGATATTCCCTGGCCGCTCAACCTGCGCTGGCCCATCGCCCTGTGGAATGGCGTGTTTGCGCCCACCGCCACTTACGCCGCCAAGCCCGACCAGGACGCGCTGTGGAACCGTGGCGCCTACATTGTCCAGGGCCCCGGCCACTGCGGCAGTTGCCACACACCGCGTGGCCTGGCCTTCAACGAGAAAGCCCTGGACGAATCCGGCGCGCCGTTCCTCGCTGGAGCGCTGCTTGACGGCTGGTACGCACCCAGCCTGCGCCAGGATCCCAACACCGGGCTGGGCCGCTGGAGCGAAGCGCAGATCGTGCAGTTCCTCAAGACGGGGCGCAATGCCCATGCCGTGGTCTACGGCTCGATGACCGAAGCCTTCAACAACTCCACGCAGTTCATGCAGGACGAGGACCTGGCCGCTATCGCCCGCTATCTCAAATCACTGCCCGGTGACCCGCAGCGTGATGGCAGCCCCTGGCAGTATCAGGCGGTGACAGCAAACCAGGATGTGCCCGGCGCCCACACTTATGCGACCCGCTGCGCCTCCTGCCACGGCCTCGACGGCAAAGGCCAGCCCGAATGGATGCCGCCCCTGGCCGGCGCCACGTCGGCACTGGCCAAGGAAAGCGCCTCGGCGATCAACATCACCCTCAACGGCTCGCAGCGCGTGGTGGCGGCCGGGATGCCGGACGCCTACCGGATGCCGGCGTTTCGTGAGCAGCTGTCCGATCAGGAAATCGCCGACGTGCTGAGCTACGTGCGCAGCACCTGGGGCAACAGCGGTGGCGCGGTCGAGGCGAAGGCGGTGAGCAAGTTGCGCGGGCATACTGACCCGGCGAGCAGCAGCCCGATCATCCTGCATATGCGCTGAGTGATGTATGAACCGTGGGAGGGGACTTGCTCCCGATTGCGGTGGTTCAGTCACAGTTGCATAGACTGACACACCTATATCGGCAGCAGGCCCCCTCTCACATTTGGCCCGGGGACCTCTATTTGCTTTCGTCCGCCTTGCCTTCCTGCATCTGCACCGAAGACTTGCTGCCGCTGGTGTTGTCTTTGGTGGTGTTATCGGAACTGTCAAAACAACCGTGCAGCATGAACACACTGCACAAGCCCAGGCACATATATAACTTCTTCATGAGATTCCCCTAGCGATGTTTGGGTGATCCTATGCTGTATCAGGCTGGCGCAACCGCCCATATGTTCAACGCGCAGCCTCAGCGACTGACGAGTGGCTTGCCATCAACTCGCTAGCCTTTACGCACGACCAATTTGAGCTACCCTTGATCCGTTAAGGCCTGCTATCCGGTGACCCCGTGGACACATTGACCAAAGCGCAAATCCAGCGCGCGCTTGCGAGGCGGCTGTGCAACTGCCGTGTCTCCTGCACGATCAATCCGGATAACAGCCTGTCGGTGACGGTGCTCGCGCCCGATGCCAACCAGTTCACCATCGCCAACATCAACCGTGCCCAGTATCACGGCGAGCCAGGGATCAATCGGCTCGTTCGGGAAATCCTGGAAGACATGGTGGTTTCGCGACAATCGTCCCGCCTCTCCTCCGTGGAGTAAACGCAAAAAACAACGAGGCTTGCCATGCACGCTGGTGCTGCTACCCCCTTGCAACGCGTCAAAATCGACTACCTTCAAGACACGCTGCTCGGCGTGAACCCCCTGTCTTGCGAGTGCATGGCGAAGGTCATGGAAGCGGGTGCGGGCGTGTCGCTGCAAATCCTGCCGCCGTGGCCGGAACAACTATTGAAGGCCCATACGGTTCAGATCAAAACCGAAGGCCGCACCTATCACGGCGTTGTCGTTGATGCCGGCAAGAACAACGCCAATGAACTGCTGGTGACCATCAAACTCCAGGGCTAGGGACTCGCTACAGATGGTCCCGGCCGGAATGCCGCCCTTGCCGTCAGGCCCCAGCAAACCGGTGGTGGCGACTGCTATTTGCACCGAACTGCACGCTTGTGAAAAAGGACCCGGTACGCTGAACGCTTGTTCCACAAATCTTCGCAAACCATGCGCCCCCCCTATCCGGTTGAACACCCTCCTCGGCAGGCTTTCTAGATGTTCTCGACAACTGCCCATGGAGGGAATCCCCGATGAACATTCACCGCCTGCAACCTGCACTGCCATCGCTGTGCCTGGCAATTTGCGTCGCCTCGTTGACAGCGTGCGCGGGCAACGACTCAGCCTCAAACGTGGTGGCGCCGGGTGATGCCAAATCGCCAGGCACGCGAGCACTCGATACCGGTGCCGCCCTGCTGCAGTCACGTCCGCCCATCGACGCGCTCAATGCCTACCTGGACGGCTTTCACTTCTACAACGGCCACCCCGACGTGCAGATGGAAGCGCACCACTACTGCGCCATCCTCAATGAGGAGGTGATCCAGTGCGTGATTTACGACGGCAACCGCAAGGACGCCAAGTTGATGGGCGTGGAATACATCATCAGCGAGCAGTTGTTCAACAGCCTGCCGGCACCGGAGAAAGCCTTGTGGCACAGCCATGTGCATGAGGTGAAGTCCGGCCAGCTGGTCGCGCCCGGCATTCCCGCGGTGGCCGAGCACGCGCTGATGGAAAAGCTGGTGCACACCTACGGCAAGACCTGGCATACCTGGCATACCGACCTGCACAAGCGCCTGCCATTGGGTGTGCCTCAACTGATGATGGGGTTTACCGCTGACGGCCAGGCCGATCCGAGGATGGTCGCCGAGCGCGATCAACGCCTGGGTATCGACAGCACCGAGAAGAAGCGCTCTCGCGCCGATATAGCCCCACCGGCCATTGCACCCGGGGCGGATGCCTGGCGCCACGGCACGATCATCCAGATCGACGACCCTACCGCAACGCCCCACCGGCACTGACGGCGACGCCGGGTCATCTGGATTGAACAATCATTGACCCGCGCTTGCCACACAAGAACACGGCTGCATCCGCCGCCCTTTGCATGAGGTATTGCAACATGTCTTACGATTATCAAGGCTCCGCCAGCATCATCACGGCTTCGCGTCACCTCGGAACCCAAGCAGATGAACGCCTCAACGAACACGTTGACGTAAATCTGACAGGTAGCGGTAAACCTACCCTGATTCGCCTGGTCTTTGACACTCCACTGCAGTGGCCCGGCCATCCCAATTTCGTCATGGTGAACTTGCCAGACGGTACCTCCGTCGGCGGTGTAATCGCCCAGATAGAGCGGCCCGCTGACAAAGCCGGGTGGGTAGAATTTACCGTGGATGACTGACTGCCGCAGCGCTGACAGCCCCCCATCGAATTGCCCGACAAGTTCTTTGAATTTTTTTTGACGTCAATTATCTGTAGTTCATGAGCATAGGGAGGCCTCATGAAAACCAACGAGCTATTTACCATCAAGTATCAACTTCACGGCGAGCCGAGGTCCTTTATCGTGCGTACGGCACGCATGAACAATGCTGAAGCATGGCACTGGGCCAGTTGCGATGCCGGCGTGGCGGTCATCCCCAGGTTCGGTCAAAACAACCTCAAGCGCGTGTCCAAGCCGATGGCGGAAAAATACGGCATTACCGATGTGCGCTGGTGCGGGGCGGAAGAAATTCAGTGGGCGGAGGGTGTCACACAATGAACAGTCAGGTGCTGGATTACACAATCAGTCAAAGGTGGGATGAGGAGATTGCGCAGAACACCCAGATGTTTTTCGAAGCGGATCGACTGGATGCGCAGGCGTATAACATCATCGAACACTACAGCGGCGATGCAACGACCTGGGCGCGCTTCACGGAGGCGAAGAAGCTTGCGGATGCGCAGCGGACTGCGGCTTATCGAGAGTGGATGCGTATACGGCGGGCTATGAGAACGTAGGAGCGAGCTTGCTCGCGAAAAATGTCAACGATAATGCGTAAACCTGAAGGGACGCGGCGCTTGTGAGCCTTTCGCGAGCAAGCTTGCTCCTACAAAAAAGACACGCCCCGTCCGGGGCGTGTCAGTCAACAAAGCGTGGACTGGTTTGTCGCTATCGGGGCATGGGTGTCTACACACCTTTGGTGTGACGCCGGACCTGTGGGAGGGGGCTTGCCCCCGATGGCGGCCTAAGAGCCGACCAGGATGCTGGACTTTGACCGAGTACATATCCGTTATTTGAGTCACGGCTGCTATTGGTTCCGCTTTTACAGCGGGTCACTTTCGAAAAGCGCGAAAGTAACCAAAGCGCTCTTGCCCCACCACTCGGCACCTCGCTTAGGCTCGGTGTGCCCGTAATCCGCCATGGATTTGGGGGGCCGCCGCCACGCGCCATCCATGGCGCGGGGCGGCTAAACCGGCATCCCTGCCGGTTTACCCCCCAAATCCCTGGCGAATTCCGGCCAGCGTGGTTTAACGGGGCGCCTAAGATCAAGATCAAAAGCAGATCAAGATCAAGAGCGGCTCGCTTCGCATCGTGGTTACTGGTGGCTGCTACGAAGTTGTGTAGATACCCATGGCTATCGGGGGCAAGCCCCCTCCCACATTTTAGAGCTGCTTGAATCAGGGTTATGTGCCTGTTCAAAGAATCGGCTTGCCCCCCGTCACGCCATAGCGCTCGCCAGAGATGTAACTGCCTTCATCCGACGCCAGCAACACATAGATGGGCGCCACTTCCACCGGCTGGCCTGGGCGGCCCAGTGGCGTGTTGCCACCGAAATGCTTCACCGACTCCTCAGGCATGGTCGACACGATCAACGGCGTCCAGATCGGCCCCGGCGCTACGCTGTTCACCCGAATGCCACGCTCGCCCAGCATCTGCGCCAGGCCGGCGGTGAAGTTGGCAATGGCACCCTTGGTGGCCGCATAGGGCAACAGGGTCGGGTTGGGCATATCGGAATTGACCGACGAGGTGTTGATGATCGAACTGCCTTGCGCCATATGCGGCAACGCCGCCTTGCAGATGCGAAACATCGCCGTGATATTGACGTTGAAGGTTTTCACCCAATCCTCGTCGGGAATGTCCTCCAGAGACTTATAGGTCATCTGGAATGCAGCGTTATTGACCAGCACATCGATACGGCCGAATTTCTCGACGGTGTCATTGACGATCGCCGTGCACTGCGCCGCGTCGCCCAGGTCGCCGGGCAGCAACAGGCACTGGCGCCCTGCCGCTTCGACCCAGCGAGCGGTCTCCTTGGCGTCCTCATGCTCGTCCAGATACGACACCGCGACGTCCGCGCCTTCGCGAGCAAAGGCAATCGCCACCGCACGCCCGATACCGCTGTCGGCGCCGGTGATCAACGCAATCTTGTTGGCCAGGCGCCCCGAGCCTTTGTAGCTTTGCTCACCGCAATCCGGCACCGGGTCCATCTTGCGCTGGTCGCCCGGAACGGGCTGCTGCTGGGGATTGAAGGGTGGTGTTGGGTAGTGGTTCATCGGATTCCCTCCTGTGTATGGATACTGTTGCGAGGGCGTGCCGAGCGCGATAGTTCAGAGCAATTTTCATAAAATCGGATAACCGTTGCCGACAGATTTCCCTTTTTGTTGTAGGAGCGAGCTTGTTCGCGAAAATCATCAACGCTGACGTGTACTTTCTGAATGAACACGGCGCCTGAGAGTTTTTCACGAGCAAGCTCGCGCCTACCGTTGCGTAATAAAAATGTGCTATCCCTATGCGCTAGGGACTCATACATGAACGTGAAGCCGGCACTCGCCACGTGGAAGAAAAAACCAGAACGCCCATGACTGAACACCGCTCCCCCACCGCCGCAGAGTGGCTGATCCGCCAGGCCCAACCCGACGACGTACACGCCCTGGTTGAACTGGACGCCTACGCGGCTGCCCATGCCCACCGCCGCGTGTTTATCCACGATGCCGTGGTTAACCAGCAATGCCTGGTGGCAGTCAGCGACCACACGTGCGCCGGGTACCTGGTGCTCACCCACGACTTTTTCGATCACGGCTTTATTGCCCTTGTGGTGGTATCACCGACCTGCCAGCGCCAGGGTGTGGCCCTGCGCCTGCTGGCGGCGGCCGAGGCGGCCTGCAAGACGCCGAAGTTGTTCGCCTCCACCAACGCCTCCAATCGCGCGTCCCAGGCATTGATGACAAAGGCCGGATTCATACCCAGCGGGCAGATCGAGAACCTCGACGAAGACGACCCCGAGTGTGTGTACGTCAAATTCCTGCGCTGATCTGCATCAGGCCCAGGCCCAGGCGATCACCCACGCCGCCAGGTAAAGGCCCACACCAAACACGCCGTGGTTGATCAGGCTGCGCAGTCGGTTCTTGCCTGGCGTCGGCGTCCTGGACGATGCAAACCCGGCCCCCATGGCCGGCTGTATCACAAACAGCGGAACGGCCACTGTCACAACACCCCACGCCAGTGCAGGTACAAAGGTCGGCGCCAGCAACCAGGCATCGCCTTCAATCCACACCAGCACCCACGCGAACACCACTCCGGTGACGTAATGCGCGATCCAACCCAGGGCTACTTCACCTCGAACGGGAAGCGCTTGCCCAATGCTTGAATGCGCAAATCGCCCCCGGCACGCATGGCCGACCCAACGCCCAACGAACGCAAAATTCAGGGTCGGAACGCCAAGCACCTTCATCAGCAGCATCCACATATCCATCACCACGGTAGCCCCTGCCCCCAACAACACCACCTGTGCACCCCCTTCCAGCGCTGTCATACCTACCTCTTAGTCATGGACCCATTCGACCTGCGCAGGCATCATAGAAGTTGAAGTCAACTTCAAGTCAATGGTCTGCCAATGGATATCACCGAGGTCGTCAAACGCACGGGCATTCCTGCCCATACGCTGCGTTTTTATGAAAAGAAGGGGTTGATTACATCGACCAGCCCGCCCGGTGCTCGCCGTCATTTCGCAGCAGCGGTCGTTGAGCAGTTGGCGGTCATCGCCCTCGGGCAGGCGGGTGGCCTGTCGCTGGACGAGATACACGCCATGCTGTCACCCAATGGCCAGGCCAATGTGGATAGAGCGGTACTGCTGGCCAAGGCCGACGAGATTGATGCCACGGTCAAACACCTGCAGGCGATGAGCCGGGGCTTGCGCCATGCGGCCGCCTGCCCTACCCCCAACCACGCACAATGCCCGACTTTTCGCCGCCTACTCACCATCGCAGCAGCAGGAACCTTCAAGCGCGGCAGCGCCGGTCTCGCCAGGGTTCGGCCTGCTCACTCAAACACTGAGGCACTATGATTCGCCACTTTCAACCTGCCGACCTGGAACCCGTCCTGGATATTTGGCTGCACGCGTCCATCCTGGCCCACCACTTTATCGACCCCGCCTTCTGGCATGACCAACTGGGCGCCATGCGCGAGGTCTACCTGCCCAGCGCCGTGACCCGTGTGTTTGAAGCCGACGGGAAAGTGCTGGGCTTCAGTTGCGTATATGAAGACACCCTGGCGGCGCTGTTTGTCGCGCCTGAGCATCAGGGCAGTGGTATCGGTACACAATTGCTCAAGGACGCGCAGGCAGCCAGAACCTCACTTCAACTGAGCGTGTATTCGCAGAATGTTCCCAGCCTTCACTTCTACAAGAAGCACGGTTTTACCGTATTCAGAGAGCAACGGGACGAACACACAGGTCACCTTGAAACAGTGATGGGCTGGGCGCCTGATGGATTATTTGACCCACTGCCCTGATTACTCCAACCCGGCGCATCGGCGAGGAGTTGAAATGCCCTTGCGGCGGCCACCGGCATGCGTGTTCGGCGCTTGCCTATTGGCGATCAGCTAACGGTGTGACGCCTTGTTCAGGAACCTTTTCTTGAATACACAATCTGTGCATCTCCCTTGCGACCTAATTTGAGAACTACGCGCATGATTCTGAGAAAAGCCTGCCTGTGCCTTTTACTGCTAAGCGCCGGCTTCATCGCTGGCTATGCGGCCAAGCCCACTGCGCAGTTGGAAGTGACGGCGGGCCAACTCATGGAGTGTGGTGAAGTGATGATTCCGACGCTGGGGATGTGAGGTTAGAGCAGACAATCAATGCCCCGTGGCGTGCAGGGAAAATCCATTGCGTCCCGCAGCCTTCGCCGAGTAAAGCGCCTGATCAGCCGCCTCGATCAATCCGAGCGGCGGTTCCAGACGCGAACCCGTGCCCGTGGCAATGCCGATACTCACACTGACGTAACCGAACGGGCTGCCTGGGTGCGTGATGTTTTCGTGCTGCAGCGAGTCAAGGATCCGTTGCGCGACCACCGCCGCGCCTTGGCTGTCGGTGCCGGGCATGATGATCGCCATTTCCTCACCGCCATAACGCGCCACCAGGTCTGACGGTCGTCGCGCGCATCGTTCCAATAGCCTGCTGACCCTCTGCAAGCAAGTGTCGCCGACCACGTGACCGAAGGCATCGTTGTAGCGTTTGAAATGGTCGATATCGATCATCAACAACGCCAGCGACGTACCTTCACGCTGCGCCCGGCGTGCTTCCAGGGCCAGTGTTTCATCGAAACAACGGCGGTTCGCCAAACCGGTCAACGCGTCCTTCATCGCCAGGAACGCCAATTGACGATTGGAATCGAGCAACTGTTGCTGGGCGACGCGCAGCGCCTCTTCCGCCGCGGTTCGCCGGCGAATATCCAGAATCAGGAACCAGCCGATCAGCCCGGTCAGCCCCAACAAGCCCGCCACCACGACTGCCGACAGTGCCGCCTCGATGCGCCACGCCGCGAGGGCTTCATGCTTGCCCAGCGCGACGGTGGTAATCAGCGGCAGCGTTTCGCTTTTGCGAAAGGCATACAACCGCTCCACACCATCCAGGCTGGAGGTATGCGCGGTGGTGCCGAAAGGCTGATCGAAATACTTGGCGTAAATAGGCGACTTGGAAAAATTGCGCCCCATGTCCTGTTCACGGAAGGGATAGCGCACCAGCAACGTGCCGTCGGTGTAGGACAAGCCGATGGCACCCTCCTGGCCAACGTCAAGCTTGCCGAACACGCGCAGAAAGTTTTCCACCCCCAGCGTCACCGCGACCACCCCGGCAAAATTGCCCGATGCATCATTGAATCGGCGGCTGACGGTAACCACCCATTCCTGATTGGCACGGCTCTGAACCGGTGGGCCAATGAACGGCTCGGGGCTCGGATCGTCACGATGATGAATGAAATAGGCGCGATCGCTGCTATTGGCCCCCTCTGGAATCCGCCGGTTGGAGGACATCAACCAGCCGCCCTGACGGTCATACACCGTGATGCCACTGAGCTGCGGCATCAGCGGCTGCTGGCGGTTGATCAACGCATGGATACGCTCGATTTGCGCCGGGCCACTGCCTTCGGTTTCGAGGCGCTCGACCAGGCCCAGCAACAACAGCGCGCTTTGCCGGACGATACCTTCGGTATAGGTATTGAGTGCCTGGGTCAGGTTCAAACCATGCACATCCACTTCCGCCAGCGCGCGCTCACGCGAAGACAGAACCTTCCAGATCGTCAACGAGGTCAGGGAGCAACCAATCACCAACAGCAAAAGCATCACAAGGCGGGTATCGCGCTTCACGTCGGCACCTTAAGGAAGTCCGGTTTCCAGTCCAGCCATCATTCGAACGTCGGCACTTACAGAGGCCACCGGTTTATGGGCGCAAGCATACAAGCACTCTGCTTGCACTGCAGCAATAGCACCCACAGAAATTTCCTACACCAACAGCCTCGCCTCGGCTTGAACCGGACCATACGGCTCACGCCCCACCCTGCTGAAAACTCAACAGCGCCTGCTCAAGATCATCTATCGCGCCTTCAACCTCTGCCACACTCGCCTCAAGTGAAACAACCGATGCTTCAGGGCCAGTGCAAGCAACCTCCAGGGCCCGGCACCGTTCTACCAGTGCTCACCTTTAACCACACGGGCATCGGGCCGATGGCGTTGACCGCGAAGATGCGCTGCATGCGCTCCAGGCTCAGGTCCTCCAGACGCGACTGAGTCGTCAGCACGCCGGTATTATTGACCAGTACGTCGAGGCGCCCGAACCTGCGGTCGATGGCCGGGCGGTCGCGGCACCCACTCCGCGACTGCCACCGGTGATCAGGATCAGCGGTGCCTGCGAGACGTCAACCATTGAAAATACCTCCTTGGATGATGGCTGTATCAGCCGATGATGAGGGTGCCGCCGGCGATCACCACGCACGCCAGGACCCTGCGCGCGGTAAGGGTTTCGCCAAGAAAAAAGTAGCCAATCAACATCGCGAACAACACGCTGGTTTCGCGCAATGCCGATACCGCGCCCAACGGCGCTTCGTTCATCGCGTAGATCACAATTGCATAGGCCAGCAAAGACACCAGCCCGCCGACCACTGCGGCCAAGGTACCGGGGCGCAGGCTTAATAAACTGCGGGCATCGCGCAGGCCGATGTACACCGCTGGCATCATCACGCCCCACAACGCGCACATCCATACGGTATAGGCCAGCGGCGCGCCGGAGAGCCTGGCGCCGATACCGTCGACAACGCTGTAGGCCGCGATGAAACAGCCCGTTCCCAGCGCATAAGGCAGGCTGGGAACCGACAACCGACGCCCGCTGAAAGCCAGGGAAATAATCGCCCCTGACACCAGTGCAATCCCCAGCAACTCGACGGGCGCAATGCGTTCCCCGGCAAATACCGCAGCCCCCAGGGTGATCAGCGCCGGCGACGAGCCCCGGGAAATCGGATAGATCTGCCCCAGGTCGCCCACCCGGTAGCTGCGCACCAGGAACAGGTTGTAACCAACATGCAGCAACGCCGAAAGCACCCCATAGCCCCAGCTCTCAATCGCCGGCGTCACCATGAACGTAGCGGCGATGAGACTGGTGAAGGCAATGGCCATGCACATGACAGTCATTGACCACAGCCGGTCGGCACCACCACGCAATAGCGCGTTCCAGCTGGCATGAAGCAGGGCGGCGAACAGCACCAGGAAGATGATATGAGTAGGCATGCGCCATCTTAGGCAAGCCAAGGCCCCGCCTTACAGCGAAGTCTGCTCATCACAGCATGAACAGATACTCATACCTCATTGATCCGCCCGTTGTACTTTCAGCGCCTCGCTCATCAGCCATTGACGAAAGCTGAAGATATGCGGCTGGGTTTCGATGCCCTTGGGGCACACAAAATAGTAGGCAAGCGGTGACGGGAACGGCACATCGAACAGGCGCACCAGGCGACCGTCACTTATTTCCTGCTCCACATGCCCGCTGCGCACCAACGCGATGCCATGGCCGAGCAGGGCCGCCTCGACGGTCATGTTGGTATCGCCAAACCTGACGCTTTCCCTGAGCGGCGTAAAAGCCAGCCCCACCGCTTGAAACCAGACCTCCCATTTCGGTGCCAGCTCGGCGCCATCGCGGGCCAGCAGCGGGAAGTCCAATAAATGGGCGGGGCTGCCCGGGGTGCCAAGGCGCCGCAACAGTTCGGGGCTGGCCACGGGAAACACCTGCTCGCCGAACAAAAACTCCGAATACAGGCCCGGGTAATTCCCCTTGCCCAGCCGGACCGCGACATCCGCTTGGGCGTCGGAAAAGTGGATGACGTCGTCCGTGGTGTCCAGCGCAACCAGCAGCTCGGGGTGCTGGCGAGCGAGGTTCGGCAAGCGTGGCAGCAGCCATTTCAAGGCAAAGGAATAAGTGGTGCTGACCTTGAGCCGTACCCTGCCCTTTTGCTCGCGCAGGTCGGCCAGGGTCGCCTCCAGGCTCATGAAGAATTCGCGCACGATGGGCGCCAGGGTAGCCCCCGCCGGGGTCAGGCGTAACGACTGGCCACGCTCGAACAACGCCAGGCCCCAAAGCGCTTCCAGGTGTTTGAGCTGGTGGCTGACCGCGCTCTGAGTAACATGCAACTCCTGCGCGGCCGCGGTAAAGGTCGGGTGGCGAGTGGCGGCTTCGAAGGCGCGCAAGGTCGCGGTGGGCGGCAGATCTCTCATAGATAGGGTGTCCGGCGAGTTAGCAGTAAGCGCTGAGCATGAGCATTGACTCATGTTAGCCCTAAAGCACCAGGTTCGCGTATTGCTCCAGCAGCCGCGCCAAGTGCTGATATCCGCTCGCCAGATGAGGCGCACCAAGCCTGCTCAACGACCGGGATGTGCGCCGCGCCTGTGCGGCGCCGATCGCGGGATGATGGGCATATCGTGCAACCCGCCGCGCACCGCTTTGCACGCATCGGGCCACGGGAGATGCCGGATCAACACCGCTGGCTTTGCGCTGTAGCCGATTCAATTGCTTGCTCAGTTGCAGCGACAAGTAGCCCGCCGGGTCAGCGTGCGGGTGATCAGCGCCAAGCAAACTCTTCAACGTAACTAACCGGTGTTGTTGCTCCGCTTGCCATTGAGCATGATCGATTGTATTTGCCTGGCGTAGCAGCAGGCGTGTGTGCCGGTGCAGCGCACGTGTCAATGCGCGTACCTGCCTGGCTGGATCTTTGGGCAGGATCTGAAACGCCAAGAGGCACACAATCATCGCTACGATCCAGGCCAGCGCCTGGTTGGCGAAACCGACGAAATCGTAGGTGGCGGTCATACCGGTGCTCACCAGGGTGTTGAAGCCGATCAGGTAGGCAACCCCTTGCAGGGCATGGCGCGGCTGGCTCGTGGCATGGATGCCGAACGACCAGAAGCCTGCCATGACCAGCAACAACAGAGGGAAGCCGTTGATCTGTGGCATCAACAGGAATTTGCACAGCGCCGCCGCCACAATCGCGTAGAGCGTGCCGCGGATAAAACCGTTGATACCTTGGGCTGGCGCGGCAGCTGTCGCCACCAGGGTGCAGTACGGCCCCAGCACCGCCAGTAATGTGGGCCCTTGATCCCAGCCGCTGAAATACCAGATCGCACCCACACTCAGTATGGCGAGCAGTGCCCGGATGCCGTTTCGCGCCGCATCCGCGTAATGGCGGTGATACCCCACGGCGCGTACCGGTGCGCGGCGAGCCTGGTCGAGGCTGGCGAAGTTCAACAGGGCCTCGCCCAAGTCCGCCAGTTGGTCGTCCAAGCGTTCGCTGCGCAACCGCAGGTGTGGGCTTGAGTGGGCGCAATCATCCACCCAGCGACGCAGTTGCTCCAGTGTCGCGGCCGCGGCGCGAAAGTCGCAGCGAGACTGCGCCAGGCATTCACTCAGTTGCTGCAAGCCTGTGCTTATGCGGGCGCGCAACGCGGGGTCGATTGCGGGGTCGGGGTCGTCCGGGTGCACGTCGAGCACAGCCGACTGCAGATGCGCCAGGCCGGCCTGAATCGCCAGCTGCCGCGAGCGGATCAGCGACGATTCGCCACGGCCGAGCCCAAGCTGGTCGTCCACCTTGCTGATATCGATCGCGAGCTGGTGCCGTTGCATCGCCAGCTGCGCAGGCTCTTCACCCACAAGGCTTGCCGCGAGCAGCCGGGCGCTGCGCGCACAGGCGTCGATCAGCGAGCTTCGAACTTTATGCGCCATGGTCTTGGCGCTGAACAGCGTCGCTACCAGGCTCAAGCTGAGCACGCCGAGCGCTACCGCCGTGCCACGAGTGATGATGTGGTCGAAGCCCTGTTCCGGGGCGACGATGGCAGGGCCCAGCGCCAAACACACCGTATAGCCCGCCACCACTGCCGCGGTGGCCTGGTAATGACGCAAAACCGTCATTGCACCGACGCACAGGCCCAGCCATATACCGACGCCCAGTATGAACAACAGCATCTGTTGCGCGAACAGCCCCATCAGCACAAAGGCTGCGACCATGCCGACCAGGGTGCCCAGCATCCGGTACACACCCTTGCCTCGCACTGCCCCTTGGATGGGCTGCACCAGCAACAACACCGTGGACGCACCCGAGAATGGCGAATCCAGATGCAGTTGGAAACCAAGCCAGAGTGCCAGGCTTGCCGCCAATAGACTACGCAGCACGTAGGCAAGCGTGGCGGATGTCCAGGGCCGAGGGATCGCCGCGAACAAGCGTGTCGCCAGGCCAGTCATCACATGAACGCCTGCAGCCATTGGGTGAGTCGCCAGCGCGCTGCGGCGCCCGGCTGCGTCACTTCGACACTGGCGGTCATGCCCGCCGCCAACTCCACCCCATCCGGCACCTTGTCCAACTCGATGCGCACGGGCACTCGCTGGGCCAGACGAATCCAACTGAAGGTCGGGCTCACCTGGGGCAAGCCGCTGTCGTTGCGCAACTCATTGGTGTCGGCAATGCCTCTGCCCAGGCTTGCCACGTGGCCTTCCAGCAGCGGGTCAAAGCCCATCAGCTTGATCGACACCGGTGCGCCGATGAGTACACCCGGCAGCTTGGTCTCTTCAAAATAGCCCGTGATCCAGAAACTATGAGCGTCGACCACGAACAGGTTGGTAGCACCCGCCTGCGCATAGTCACCGGGCTGCAACCGCAGTTGCGTGACGTAGCCGTCCACTGGCGAACGCACAGTCGTGCGGTCAAGGTCGAGCTGGGCCTGGGCCAACTGGCTGCGTGCCGCGTCCAAACGTGCTTGGGCCACGGCCAAGTCACGCGCCGCGTTGTCGATCTCTTCCCGGGCGATGGCGCCGCCCAGTTGCGCGCGCCGCTTGAACTGCGCACTGCGCTGCTCGAACACACTCCGCGCTTCTGCGAATTGCGCTGCGCGCTGCTGCTGGGTCAATCGATAAGCACGCGTATCAATCCGATAGAGCAAAGCCCCCTTTGCCACCCATTGGTTGTCACTGACCCATAACTGATCGATTTGGCCGGACACCTCGGGCGCAATGCGGATCACCTGCGCACTCACCCGCCCATCCCGCGTCCAGGGCGCCAGCACGTAAGCCCGCCAGAGTTGCAGGCAAAACACCAGGGCCAGCACGCCAAGCCCCACGGTGGCGGCAGTTTTAAGCAGTTTGACGATAGACATGCGCGGCCTCGCTCAGCAATGGACGACCATCGTCGACACGACGATGAGCGAGACAAAAAAACGCGCCAGCGCCGGGTGCCACGCTCGGTCCAGCCAGCGACCGGCCAGACGTTCGATCAGCCGGTAGGCCAGGAGGGACGCACCGAGGTAGATCAACAAGGGCGGAAAGTAGAGGTTGGCAATCGAGATTTCGCTAAGCATGGCAAGCACCGGGATTCGGAAGGTTCTAGCAGTCGCCCGCCCAAGGAAGGCAAGGCTTGTAGGTGATGCTAGGGAATTACTGCCACTGCCGATATTGAGTACACTGCCAAAATATAATCAAATCCGGACAACCCTGGATGACCTTGCATGACACAGATCCAAGTCGATCAGTTTGAGTACGACACCCTTTCCCAGCCCGCCGTAGCGCTGATGCTGGAACCCCAGCGCAACGACAGCGAGTCTGCCGTACACAAGCACCGCAAGGGGCAACTGGTGGTGGCGTGTTGCGGTGGCATTGTGTGTACGGTGGAATATGGCGTGTGGATGGTGCCGTCAGGGTTCGGCGTGTGGATCCCGGGGGGCGTCGCCCATAGCAACCGCGTGACAGCCAACGGGCAGGTGTGTTTTCTGTTCGTGGAGCCCGGCGCTGCATCGCTGCCGGATCGCTGCTGTACCTTGGCGCTGTCGCCATTGATCCTTGAGCTGATCCTGCACCTGAGCGGCCAGGCTCAGGATTACCCGGCCGATTCACGCACTGCTCGATTGGCCCACGTACTGCTCGAAGCGCTTGAACTGGCCCCCACCGAACAACTCTACCTGCCTCTACCCGCCTCGAACCCGTTGCGTACCATCGCCCGGGCCCTGGCGCAAGATCCCGCCAACCGCGCCACCATGGCAAACTGGGCACGCCACGTGGCCATGAGCGAACGCTCGCTGGCCCGCCTGGTAAAAGCCGAAACCGGCCTGACCTTCGGACAATGGCGCAAGCAATGGCAGATCATCGTCGCCCTGCAAAGCCTGGCCGAAGGGCAATCAGTGCAGAGAACCGCTGAAGCGCTCGGCTATGAGTCAGTCAGCTCGTTCATCACGATGTTTCGTAAAACCCTGGGCACCTCACCGGCCCGTTACCTGCGCAACACCGTGGGTCTTACCTAAGACTCCAGCGTCAGCGCAATTTTCAACCGCAGATCCTTTTCCGCAAATGGCTTATGCAAGACCGGACAGCCCCTGAACTCTTCCGGCAGGCCACTGCCGCCGTAGCCCGTACTGAACAAAAACGGAATGTGGCGTGCGCGCAGAATCCGCGCCACTGGGAAGACGTATTCTCCAGCCAGGTTCACGTCGAGGATCGCCAAGTCGACATCCACCACCCCTGCCACGTGTATCGCCTTGGCGAGTTGGGCCACGGAGGCGACTACGGTGCACTCCAGCTCTTCGAGCATTTCCTCGATCAACATGGCGATGGTGCCCTCGTCTTCAACCAGAAGCACTCTGGTGCCTGGGAACGTGGTCATGTCTGGTTCTCAGCGAGCATAAACGAGAAGCGGCAGTGAACGCCCTCAGGGGCGAAGTCGAGTTCGAACGAACCGCCTAGATCACGCTCGATACAGCGCTTCATCAACCGCGACCCCAAGCCTTCGCGCTCCGGCGTGGATACCGAAGGCCCGCCTTGTTCGCGCCAGTCCACGGTGAGCAGCGCGCCGCTGGGCTGGGGTCGCACGCTCCAGCTCACCGAGAGTGTCCCGGTGTCGGTGGACATCGCTCCGTATTTGAGGGCGTTGATCGCCAGTTCGTTAAGTGTCATGGTCAGGTTCAGGGCGACGCGGGTGTCGACCTCGATGGCATCACCGGCAATCACCACGCGACCGGAATCATGGCCAAACACCGGCACCAACACTTCCTGGGCCAGCACTCCCAGCGGCGTAAGGCCCCAATGCCGCTTCGTCAGCAGGTCATGGGCACGCGACAAGGCGAGCAATCGGGCTTCGAACCGGGTGTAGCCGTCCTTGGCATCCTGCGCGTTACGCGCGGTCTGGGACGCCAGGGACTGGACCGTGGCCAGAGTGTTCTTGACCCGATGATTGAGTTCATCGATCAAGTTCTTTTGTCGGTCTTCGGCCTGCTTTCGCTCGGTGATATCCACAAGCATGTTGATCGCGCCGATCAGATTGCCATCGGCGTCGTGCAGCGGGGTTGGATACGGCGTGAAAGACACGCGGGTGCCATCCGGGCGCTCGGCGACGGCCTCGACGCCGCGTATGGCGCGGTTTTCCTTGAGTGCCACGGCCATCGGGCATTGGTCGTGAGGCAGAAAAGAGCCGTCAGTGTTGAACAGTTTCCAGGTGACACACCACAGGTCGCCCAGTTGCGGCGTGCGCCCCGACAACTCGACGGCCGCACGATTATAAAAAGTGATACGCCCTTCGGCGTCGGTGGTGTAGACCGCTGCCGGCAGCGCCTCGAGCAGATCGCGCATGTGCCGCTCGCTTTCACGCACCCGGTTTTCCATTTTTCGGGCCAGCGTGACGTCCTGAATGACCCGCACACCATAGCGGAACCGGCCATCCGGCGCCCTGACCGACGAGCTATGAACATCCAGATAAAGCGCCTGGCCATCGAGCTTGAACGCGCGTTTGCGCAACACGTAGTTGTCCAGTTCACCCGCCACCTGTCGTGCGTATAACGCCGCGTCCTGCTCGACAGTGTCTGGGTGGGTGTAGTCCAGGAAGGTCATCGCCAGCAATTGCTCACGAGGGCGCCCGAGCATGGTGCAAAGGGCATCGTTGACCCGCAGCAGGCGACCGTCCTCGCCAGCCTCGGCAATGCCGATGGTCGCCGCCTCGTAGGTCGCCGCCAGCCGGTCATCGCTCTCCTGGCGCCCGGTTTCGGCGTCGTGCACGCGGGTCACGTCAATCGTGAAGCAACGTGTGTTGAAGAACTTGCCGTCTTCGAATCGCCCATTCGAGGTAATCGCTACGTGCCTGATGCTGCCGTCCTTGGCCCGCAGGCGCGCCGGGTAACTGTTCAGGCAATCGCCGCTGCCGAGTTTATGGAGGATGTCGCCGATGACCGGTTCATCCACATGAAATTCAGTGATGTGACGGCCGATGTATTCGTCCGCGCAATAGCCCAGCAGCGATAACTCGGCTTTATTGGCGCGCAGGATAATGCCTTCGCCGCTGACAATATGCAGGCCCACGGCGCTGTTTTCGAAAAAGTCTTCGAGGTCGGAACTTTTGCGTCGCAGCTCCTCGGCTATTGCGTGGTGCGCCGAGACGTCCTGAAAGCAATTGATCGCGCCCTGGATTCGTCCATGGCGATCGCTAAGCGTGCGGACATTCATGAGCGCTACGAAGCGAGATCCGTCAGGGCGCTCGATCAAGACTTCCTGATTACGCGCACACAGGCCAGCGTTGAGCGTGGAAGCCATCGGACATTCGTCGACCGCCAATGGCGCGCCGTCCGTCGTATAAAGTCGATATGAGCCGCAATAGCGGTCGCCATGCTTACCGAGGGCTGGTGTTCGTCCCCACAAACTAACCGCTTCGCTGTTGAACCTGACGAGCCACCCGTGGCGGTCACAGAGGTAAATTGCCCCCGGAATCACATCGAGCAAGTGAGTCCCCATCGCGACCAGGCTCTCGTATTCACTGGGTTCGCGTGTGGTTGTGGGGGGCTGGTCAACATTCAACATACTTGATCCTCAATGCACCTGTGTTGAAAAACGCGACTGCTATTGCCGCCTTTCGCTCTTCCCTGAGTGTATGTACCGAGAAAGCATTCCACCTTGGATAAATTTCATTCACACGCAAGACTTTGCCTCGGGCGCTGGAAGCGCCGAATGGGAACGAAACATGAAGCCTACCGCTCAGTATAGTGTTGCCGCTTCGAGTTTATCAGCCGACGTAGCATGAGGAGAGACTGTGTCCACTTCCAAGCTGACCTCGCGTGTCCTCAATACCCCGCGCCATACGACGCACTATGTAGAGATGGGACCGGCCGATGGGCCATTGATGCTGTTCCTGCACGGTTGGCCGGAGCTCAGCCTGATCTGGCGCGCACAGATCCAAGCATTCGCGGCACAAGGCTGGCACTGCGTTGCACCCGACATGCGCGGTTATGGTCGTTCTTCTGCACCCGCGCCCACGCAGGCGTACACCCTTGAAAACATCGTGGCCGACATGGCAGAGCTTCACGACCATCTCGGTGGCAGGCCCGCCATTTGGGTAGGCCACGATTGGGGCAGCGTCGTGGCGGGTGAACTGGTCGCTCATGAGCCTCAGCGCAGTTGCGGTGTTGTATTGATTTCGGTCCCGTACTTCCCCACCACTAACGCGCTGCCAACGCTCGTCCCACTGGTTGATCGCTCGATCTACCCGGCGGACACGTATCCGGACGGTCAATGGGATTATTACCGCTACTACAACACACACTTTGCGTGCGCTGTCGCTGACCTTGATGCGGATAAAGCCGCATCGCTGGCGTCGATTTATCGCCGAGGCGACCCGGCGAATATCGGCAAGATTGCAGCGAATGCCGAAGTGACCCGCAAGGGCGGGCGGTTCGGCCAAGCGCACCGGGCCCCCCTCACCCAGCCAGACCTTGCGCTCTGGCCGCAGGCAGACTTCGCGCAATTGGTGCGCAGTTTCCAGGCGCATGGTTTCCGCGCTCCCTGCGCCTGGTATTTAAACGACGATGCCAACATTGAATATGCGCACCGGGCGTTAAATGGCGGCCTCTTGTCATTGCCCGTACTGTTTGTGAACGGCGACTACGATCAAATGAACACCATCAAAGGTAATCAGCTGGGCGATCCAATGCGGGCGGCCTGCGTAGATCTCACCGTGGCAAGCCTACCCGGCGGGCATTGGTTGCCGGTGGAATGCAAGGTCGAACTCGTTGAAGCCATAAGCACCTGGCTACGCAAGCTCAGGTCCCACTCTTGACCTTGCTCCAGACCCGCGTACGCACCCGCTCCAGTTTCAACGGCAGCGGCTCCAGCGCAAACAGCGTATCCAGCACTGCCTTGGAAGGATAAACCCCAGGATTATCGCGCACCTTCGCATCAACCAGCCCTTTGGCGTCCTTGTTGGCATTGGCATAGCTGAGGTAATTGGACGACGCGGCAATCACCGGCGGGCGCAGCATGTAGTCGATGAACGCCAGGCCCTGCTGGGGATTCGGTGCATCGTTGAGCAGCACCAGGTTTTCCACCCAGATCGGCGCGCCTTCCTTGGGAATGCTGTACTGGATCCGGCGACCATTGCCGGCGGCATCGGCAGCTTTGCGAGCGTCCATCACGCCGCCCGCCCAGCCGACGACGGCGCAGATATCACCGTTGGCCAGATCGGTGATAAAGCGCGAGGAGTCGAAGTAGCGAATGTGCGGGCGCAGTTTCAACAACAGGGCCTGGGCCTTGAGGTAGTCTTCCGGGTTCTGGCTGTTATAGGGCAACCCCAGATAGTGCAAGGCGATCGGGATGATTTCAGCGGGCGCATCCAGCATCGCCACGCCGCACTCGCCCAGCCTGGCGAGGTTTTCTTCTTTGAAAATCAGGTCCCAGGAATCTACCGGTGCGTTGTCACCCAGGAGCGCGTGGACTTTGGCGACGTCGTAACCAATGCCGGTGGTGCCCCACAGATAAGGCACGGCAAAACGATTACCGGGGTCGTTGCTGCTGACCTTGGCCAGGATATCCGGATCCAGATGTGACAGGTTGGTCAGTTGCGAGCGATCCAGTTCCTTGAGTACACCGGCCTTGATCAGGTTCGGCAACAGGTCGCCGGTAGCGACTACCACGTCATAGCCGCTACGCCCGGCCATAAGTTTGCTTTGCATGACCTCGCTGTTGTCGAACACGTCGTAGGCCGATTGAATGCCGGTCTGCGCCTGGAAATCCTTCAGCGTAGTGGGCGCGATGAAGTCATACCAGTTATAGATATTGACCTTCGGCTCCGCCGCCTGAGCGCAAGCCATTACGCCGCTGATCACGGCAGCCAGTCCCCATTGCATACATCGAATAGCGATCATCACGAACTCCTGGGCCGGCACCTGCGCGCCAGCTGATTATTGTTATGGAGGGTACAAACGCGGTCAGCGAATCAGCAGTTCACGGCGGCCATTGGGATGCTCGACAGCCTCGCCTTGCAGCAGCAACCGACGATCATTGAGGTAGTGATAATCCCTGCGAGCCGCCTTGATTTGAGCAAGGTCCAGACTGATCGCATGACGGGTTTCTTCGCGCCCGGCTTCGTACAACAGGCGACCAAACGGGTCGACCACGGCGCTTCCGCCAGCAAACACCAAGCCGTCATCGCCCTGCCCTGCGCGGTTGACCATCACGCTGAACAGCTGGTTTTCCTGGGCCCTGGCCATGATCGCGGTGCGATGCACCGGGCCGTAGGGGTCCATGTTGCCGTTGGTGACGATGATCAATTCAGCACCCAGTTGCGCCAGCGCCCGCGCCGTTTCCGGCAGCTCGATGTCGTAGCAGATCAGCAGGCCGACACGCACGCCGTTCCACAGCGTAGTGACGAAGCGATCGCCTGGCGTGATGTCGGCGCGCTCGGAGGGCCACAGATGGGTTTTGCGATAGCGCAGGGCAATACCCTCGGGTGTGATCAATACCGAGGTGTTGTAATAGGCGTCCGCATCACGTTCGACCAAGCCAATCACAACCGACACATTGCGTTGGCGCACCGCCTGCTGCACGGTTTGCAGCGTCGGGCCGTCCAGAGGCTCGGCGACCTTGGCCAGTTGTTCGCCACCGACGAAGCCCATCAAATGGGTTTCCGGAAATACCAGCAAGTCGGTATCCGCGTTGCAGTTGGCGATGGTCTCCAAGGTGCGTCCCAGGTTATAAGCGGTATCACCGTCGCGGCCGGCTAACTGCAAGAGTTCGATGTTCATGGCAGGTCCTTGGGCAAAGTGGAAACCCGAATTTACCCGGGCCTTCAAATGAGTATGGGGTGCAGCGCAATGGGAAAAAATTACTTCAATGGGGTACCCCGCAATGGGTAGTCAAACCAATCTGACCTTGCAGGATGTGGCCTGGCATGACGCGGTCGGGCGGCTGATCGAAAACCTCGACCAACCGCACTTCTGGGTATCCATGACGCGTTTGCTCGGGCGCTATGTGCCGGTGGACAGCTGGGTGGTACTGATCTTCAACCCTGGCAGGCCACTGGTACTGGCTGAATCGCCTACGGAGGAAGGCGGCACCGACTCGCTGTTCCAGGACTACCTCAAGGGGCTTTACCTGCTCGATCCGTTTTACCTGGCCAATCGCGAATCACCGCGAAGTGGGCTGTTTCAACTGGACGACGTTGCCCCCGAGTGTTTTGAGCAGACCGATTATTACCAGCGCTACTTCCGCCTGAACGTGGTCGCCGATGAGATACATCTCAATGTGCAACTCGATCCCCAGCGCACTCTGAGCCTGTCGTTGGGCAGCCGTTGCCGCTTCAGCCAGGAGCAACTGGCACTGCTGCGGTTGATCCAGCCCTGGGTGGCCGGCCTGATGCGTCAGCGCTGCGTGTTTGAACAGGCTTCGAACAGCGCGCCGTCAGCAGAGCCGTCAACGGACTGGCAAGAGCGCCTGCTGTCACCGACGCTGCAGATCAGCTCGGCGTTGTCGAGCCGTGAAGCCGAGGTAGCGCAGTTGATGCTCAGTGGCTGCTCGAACAAAGAGATCGCCCGCAAGCTGGCGATCTCTGCCGAAACGGTCAAGGTGCATCGCAAGCACATGTACAACAAGCTGGGGATCAAATCCCAGTCCGAGCTGTTCCTATTGTTCCTTCAGGCTCAGGAGTGAACAGCAGCCGTCCAACCCACCTTCGTCATCGCCGCCAGCAATTGTTCAGGTTTGAGCGCCAGTGCTTGTCGGCCACGGCCCTGCAGGTCGTTGGCGGCCAACAGAGCATTGAGAATTGCTTCCTCGACGGCGTCCGCAGCGGCCACAAACAACGCGGAGATGTAGTCGTTATTGACCATCTGTAAGGCCGTGGTCGGCGGGCCGGGTTGCCCGAGATTAGCAACCGGCAAGCCAGTATTGCCTACAGAGAACGCGATGAAGATGTCGCCGCTGTCGTCTTCGGTGCCGCCACCGACCCGCGCCAAGCCGATACTCGCGCGCTGTGCCAGGCGTGTGCATTGATGGGGCAGCAAGGGCGCGTCGGTGGCGATGGTGATCACGATAGACCCCATGCCAGGCACGCCGACGTTCACCGGCCCGTCATAAGGCGAAGGCGTGTCCTGCAATACGCTGCCCACCGGGTAACCCGCCACGCGCAAGGCGCTGCGTACGCCGTAGTTGGCCTGCACCAGTGCGCCCACGGTCCAGCCGCCCTCTTCGGCGCTCAGCACGCGAGACGACGTACCAATCCCACCTTTGAATTCATGGCAGATCATCCCGTTACCGCCGCCCACGCAGCCTTCCTGCACCGGGCCGCTGTGTGCATCCGCCAATGCGGCGTGCACATGCTCGGCGGTGACGTGCTGGTCCCAGATATCGCTCAAAATGCCATCGTAGGTTTCCAGCACCACCGGCATGCACCAATAGGTGTGTTGCTTGCCCATTTCACGTTCGGCGGCCACCAGTGCATCACGTACCACGCCGACGCTGTGGGTATTGGTGTAGGCAATGGGTGTGGTCAGCAAGCCTGCTTCGCGAATCCACTCCAGACCGGTGGCGTCGCCGTTGCCGTTGAGCACGTGAACGCCGGCGAAACACGGCGCCAGATGAGCTGCGACCGGCCGCGGCTCGATGATGGTCACACCGGTATGCATCGAGCCGTCGGTGCTTTCGGCATTGAGGGTGTGATGGCCGACGCGAACGCCGGGCACGTCGGTGATGGCGTTGAACGCCCCGGGTGTGCCCGTGCCAATGGTGATGCCCAGGTCTCGTAAGCGCATGTTTTTACTCTCGATAAGCCCGTGAAGAATTGGCTCAAGTCTAGGTAGTCGGCCAGCCGTTGACGATAACCCACGGTTGTTACCCCCGATGAGTTAGGTCGGCCCCGCTTTGGACGATGGCAAATGAAGCCTGGGGTTTCGGGCATGGTGCCAATCGCACCGGTACGTATCATTTGCCAATGGGCAAAGCCCTCTAAACCGCATTCACATCCCGCTTGCAAACATTCAC
>NZ_SPKL01000035.1:0-337 GCF_023127755.1 Pseudomonas sp. W2Aug9
TCCCGACAACAGCACCGCCCTAATGTGGGAGCTGTCGAGCCCCAGCGAGGCTGCGAAGGCGGCGGCACAGTCAACCCTTCATAGCCTGAACCATCGCTATCGCAGCCTCGCCAAAGCTCGACAGCTCCCACAGGGGATTGGCAGTGCTGGGGTGATCTCGGTTGGCAGGGCCATTGCGACAAACACAACTCCCGACAACAGCACCGCCCTAATGTGAGAGCTGTCGAGCCCCGGCGAGGCTGCGATGGCGGCGACGCAGTCAACATCTTCATCGCCTGAACCATCGCTATCGCAGCCTCGCCAAAGCTCGACAGCTCCCACAGGGGATTGGCAGTGC
>NZ_SPKL01000035.1:347-118179 GCF_023127755.1 Pseudomonas sp. W2Aug9
GATGAGGAGGAATGACTAACGCTGGCTGATCGAGCTCCACGCCGCTTCAGCCAGCAGCTCACGGTACTCAAAGGGGCTCTTTTTGACCTTCGCCGACAGCCACGCACGGGAGTAGCTTTCCGCCGCGCCAATGATCAACGAAGGGATAAGTTCTGCGGGCAAATGGCTGAAGTGTTCCTTGCGCCCTTCCCCGCCCATCCACTCCTTCAACTGCTGGTTGCGCTGCTTGTTGCGCGCAATCAACTCGTCCTTGAACGGGCCGTTGGACACGGCAAAACGGCTTTGGAAAACAAACCGCGCCCAGTCCGGCTGGGCGGTGACCCATTCAACGTAGCTGTACACCAGGCCGACCACACCGGCGTGGGCCGTATCCGCCGCTTGCAGGTAGTGGTCACGCAGGCTGGCCTGGTCTTCCAGCGCAGCAAAGAACAGCGCGGCGACCAGCCCTTCCTTGTTGCCGAAGTGGTGATAGATAGCGCCCACGCTGGTGTCGCAGCGCGCACGGATGGTCTCGATGTTGGTCGCCTCGATGCCTGCCTCGTTAAAACAGGCCAGCGCCTCACGCAGGATGGTGCGCTTGAGGTCGCTGCGCCTGCCGGGGAAGGTGCGCTCGATGAGATCGATGGAGTGCATGGGGGGAACGCCAAATCAAAACAGTTTATAGGCTGAGCGACCGCCAGAGAAAGCTCGGGTTGACAGGCACGGAATCTACAGAATATTGTTCTGTTACGGAATATTATTCCGCAACTAAGCCTTGAGGATATTCGTATGAGCCAAGCACTGAGCATGTTCAATAGCGTAGGCCCTGCCGCATTCAGCAACCTGGCGTGCCAGATGGCACCCTACTTCAGCACCATCACTCCCGAGATCGCGGAACTCAAGCCCAACCATGCAGTGGTCACCGTGCCGTTTCGCAAGGAAATCACCAACCACCTGGCTTCGGTGCATGCCATTGCGCTGTGCAACGCCGCCGAACTGGCCGGCGGCATGATGACCGATGCGTCGATCCCCGCTGGCGCACGCTGGATTCCCAAGGGCATGAGCGTGGAATACCTGGCCAAGGCGAAAACCGATATCCGCGCCGTCGCCGATGGCAGCGCTATCGATTGGCAGACCGCGGGCGACAAGATCGTGCCGGTAGAGATCTTCGATGCGGGCGGCGTCAAGGTCTTCACTGCCCACATCACCATGAATGTGAAGCTCGCTTAGCCCCTCAGCCGGCACAGGCGGTATCAGCGACACGGCATCTGCAAGGCGTGACTGAACGCGTGGATGTGGTCGACGATGCGCCGCGAAGCGGTGCGGATTGCGGTGGAGGTATTGCCGGCGATATGCGGCGTCAATTGCGCACCGGCAATGCCCGCCAACGGCGAGCTGAAACGGCCTTTTTCCAGGGCGAAGGTGTCAATGGCGACCGCCTTGATATGCCGGGGAAACCGGATCATGAAGGCGGCCAGTTGCTGCTCGTCGACGATGCCACCGCGAGCGGTATTGATCAGTATCGAACCCTGGCGCATCCGCTTGAAATCGGCGCTGCCGAATAAGCCGCGAGTCTGCGGGGTGAGCGGCACATGGATCGAAACGATATTGGCCTCATCCAGCAACTGTTCCAGGGTTTGCCTGCGTTGCAGCCCGAGGCGGCGCGCCTCCTGCTCGGTAAAGCGCTCGGACCCGGTGGCAATCACCTTGATCCCCAAGGCGCTGGCTTTGCACGCCACCTGCTGGGCAATGCTGCCGGTGCCCACCAGCCCGAGGGTGAGTTCGGCGTATTCAGCAGCAGGTGCCAAGGTGCCTTTTGACCAGTGGCCTTGGTGGGTTTGCGCGTTGTAGTGGTCCAGATCCCGAGACAGAAACAACGCCTGGGCCAACACGTATTCAGCGACAGCGGTCGCGTTGGAACCCGGCGTATGCAGGACCGTCACCCCAGCCTGCTCGCACGCCTGCCGGTCAATATGGTTGAGGCCGGTCCCGGCCTGGGCGATGGCGCGCAGCGGTGTGGGCAACCCGGGTGAGCTGGCGGCGCGAATCAGTTCGCCGCCCAGCGGGATGTTCAAGCGCGTCTTGAACACGCTGTAACCCCCAGCCTGATACACCGCTGCGATAAAACCCCGCTCATCATGGCCGTTGATATCGGCATACCCGATGCGTGCGCCGTAGTGCTGCTGGATGCTGTGTTTATCGGTGAAATAATAGAGGTTAAGGACGACCGGCAAGCCCAGTTCAAGGAATCGATCGATTTCCTCATAGAGCAGCGGCGGACCGGGCGCGTCGAGTATCAGCGTGGTGAATGCCATGGGGTTTGATCCTTTTGAAGACACCGCTGACTCAAACAACGGTTGCTTGATTGCCGCTTCGAAGACCGCATTGCCCAAGGCCTCCGCCTGGTTCGACCAATAAAGCATGGTCCTGATTTTTCGGTAAAAGACCTGTTTGGAATAAAACGAAAGGGAAAAAATCATTGGCCGTCAAAAAGAACACGCCTGCGCTCCATGACCATAATCGAGGCGTTTAACTTTTTGATTAATCAGGGCTAAATAAAATAATTCGAAAACGTCTTACTCAAAGGAAAATCTCGGCCCCCATTGCGTGCGAGAGAAACCTGAAAAAATCTTCATAACCCTTGAACGTCAGCCAATGAATTGGCGAAGTATGTGTTTAGCAAGCCAGAGATTCTCTGCACCCCAGAGGATTTTGCGGCCATGCAACCGGCGATTGAAGGCATGGTCAACGACTTGAAAAGCCAGGTCATTGTGCAGACGCTGTAACGCCCTCGCCCTTCTTGCGTGTCAGTGCTGACGCACTGGCGCTGCGATGCTGAGGCGCGGGTATAAAAACCGCTCCCCACCCAGCCGTCGCTATTGTGAAGCGCTATCTGCCTTTAATGTTCTGACTCGACAGCTCGCACGCTCGTAAAATCAAGAATGACCGTAAACCTCTGTTGCTCACGGATCACTTCAATCTGCCAGCCCAGCTTTGCGCACAATTGCCGCATCAACTGCAACCCTAGCCCATACCCAAAATCGTCGGACTCCTGTCGCGGCTTGGCCTCGCGGACGTGATTGGCAATCATCAGCCGCGGGTATTCGAAACTGATGTCTACCGTGCCCTCTTCTGCGTATTGCAGCGCATTGCGCAGGAAGTTGCCGATCACGATACGACACGCCGTAGGGGGCAGTCGGCAAGGTTCGGTGTGGATGTCGATGCTTAGCTTGATATCGCGGTTACCGATCAGGTAGCGGTGCTTCTCAATCAGTTCGCCGACTACCTCGCTCAGATTAACGTCTTGCTCGGGCAGCGATTCGGAACGCTCGCGGCTCATCCACAGCAATGTCTCGGCAATCAGCTGCATGTTCATCACAGAGCGTTCTATACGTTGCAAGGAAGGCGGCAGCACACCGCCCGATTGCAGGGCCAACAATTCGATATTGGCCTTGAGCACCGCCAGTGGCGTGCGCAGTTCATGGCTGGTGTAGCGCAACAGGCGGCCTTCACGCTGGCTGGCGGCCTGCACCTGCTCAACACTTTTGGCCAGGGCATCGGCCAGCATATTGAACTCCTTGAAACTGAAACCCGGCCGTGTGCTGGCCAGGGCATCAGGGTCTTTGAGTGTGCCGGACCATTGCACCAGACGCCCCAGCGGCCGAACCAGCCACCAGACCAGCAAGGCGATGATGATCAGCGCCGGCACGAATACCGCCAGGCTGATGAACTTGACACTCTCTATGACCTGATCGAAATAGGCGTCAGACAACGGCGTCTCGACCTCACCCCCGGCTTCCTTATCGTGATCGATGTCGTACATGTAGAGGGTTTTGCCGTCACCCAGGGGCTGTTCGAGGATGATCTGGAAAGGCTCGTCGTCGTCATCGGAATAGAGATCGCCGAAGATATTCACCGCACCGAAGGACAGGCTCGGTGGGGTATCGAGCAACTCACGCACGTCCTGCGGCAATGCCTGCTTGCCGATGACGCTGGTATAGAAGTAATTGTGCGGCGTCGGCGTGGTCGGGTCCTGCTTGTAGTGCCGGAGAAAATACTGAGCTTCCTCCTCCATCATCGCGCTGGCGGTATAGAACAGGCCGCGCACGGTAAATTCAGGCAGCAGCTTGCTGTAGATCACCAGCACCACCGCAATCAAGCACAGGAAACTGCCGCTGATTACCCACTTCAGACTCAGGCCGTTACGCATGGGGTTTTACCTGAATGCCGACACCCGCCAGGGTATGGATCAGCGGCCGGCCAAAAGGCTTGTCCACGGCCTTGCGCAACCGATGCATATGCACCTTGAGCGTATCAGTGTCGGGTGGCTCGTCGCCCCAGATCTTCGCTTCCAGACGTTCTCGAGAGACCGGCTGTGGGCTTGCGCGCATCAGGTTTTCCAACAAGGTCCAGCAGATGGGCGACAAATGCAGCTCCTGCCCTGCGCGGCTGACCTTGCGGGTGGTCAGCTCCATTACCAGGTCATCCACTTGCAGGCGACTGGTCTGGCCGCTGCGGCGCAGGCTCAGGGCGCGAATCCTGGCGACCAGCTCGGCCAGCTCGAACGGCTTGACCAGGTAGTCGTCGGCTCCGGCAGCGAAACTGGCGAGCTTGTCGGATAACGCGTCCAGCGAGGTCAACATCAGGATCGGCGTCTGGATGCCCTGCTGGCGCAACCGATCGCATACCTGCTGGCCGTTCAGTCGCGGCAGCATGATGTCCAGGAGGATGACGTCGTAATGCTGATTGAGCGCCAGGTTAAGCCCGGTCTGACCATTACTGACGTGGTCGCAGACAATGCCGCTGATCTCCAGATACTCGATGACGGTGGTGGCCAGATCAAGGTTGTCCTCGACCAGCAGCAAGTGGATATGCACGGGGAAAACCTCGAACAGGGAGTGCGCAGAGGTTTGCAGGATAACGGAACTCGAGCTGCTTTCTGCTGACGTTTACCTGACGTTAACCCACTGCTGCTTAAGCTAAGGCTTCTCTTATCCAGAGCTCGCCCTCGCCATGAACCTGTCTTCGATGATCAAAGGTGCCCTGCTAGCCTTGATTTTCCTCGCCCTGCTGGTGGGTTTCCTGCCGCCGGACGCTCAGCGGGGGCGCATGGGCGGCAGCGGCTGGTTTCCGATTGGCCAGAATGCCGAGCGCACAGGATCGAGTTATGTCGCCAGCGCGTCCTGACGACATTGGCGCCAGTTATGCCGCCCAGTTGGTCGCGTGCGTGGTGCTGATTGTTGGCGTGTCGGTTTCGGTGGGTATCTATATTGCTCGCTTGAATGCCCACGTCGATAAGCAACGAGAGCTGGCGCCGGTGTATCTGCACGCCTGCCCCGAAGGTCGCGGGGGCTTTATTGTCTACCCGGATGGCAGGCGCAGCGGTGACAGTTGTTATAGAGCCGATGAAGGTGAATCGACAGAGGCCGGCCAGGCGCGGGATTAGACAGGACTCATGCCTGTCGCACCATGCATTTGCGCGCCCTATTTATTGCTCAGCGCATTGGCCAGACGCAGCATGGCAGATTCAATTTCACATGCGCTCAAGGACGAATACCCTAACAGCCAACCTTGCTTCTTTTGTTCGCCGGCGTATAGCCGGCTGAGGCCGGGCAGTTGCACGCCCGCACTGGCAGCTTGGCGGATGGTCTTTTCTTCCGACCAGCCCTCGGCCAGCAGGCAGGGAATCTGCAATCCACCTTGGGTGGTCAAGGCCGTCGCAATACCGTTCAGATGCTGGCTGATAGCATTGAGCATGACTGCACGGCGGCTGGCGTAGAGTTTGCGCATGGCCCGAACATGGGCGTTGTAGTGACCGTCCTCCATGAATCGCGCCAGGGTCAATTGAAGGACCTGCGGCGTATGGCCGTCCATCATGCTGCGCGCATAGGTGAAGGCTTTGACCAGTTCGACAGGCAGCACCATATAGCCCATCCGCAACCCCGGATAGAGCGTTTTGCTGAACGTGCCGAGGTAGATCGTGCGCCGATATTTATCCAGGCCCTGCACGCAGGCGGTCGGTAGCCCGTCGTAGTGGAACTCGCTGTCGTAGTCGTCCTCGATGACCCACTTGCCGTGCTCGGCTGCCCAGTTGATCAACTCAAGCCGACGTTCCAGGGGCAACGTCGCTCCGGTGGGGTATTGATGCGAGGGGGTGACATAGACGCAATCGGCGCCGCTGCGGTCTGCTCGCAGCAAGTCCGTGCGTATGCCTTGGCCATCGACCTCTATGGGCACGACCTTGGTCTCGGCCGTTTCAAAGGCCTTTCTGGCGCCGTAGTAGCCGGGGTTTTCCAACAAGATCGGTTTACCCGCATCCACCAGCAATTGGGCGCACAGGAACAGGGCTTGGCGCGTACTGCTCAACACCAGAATCTGGTCGGCAGAGCACTTGGCTGCGCGTTCAAGGTTCAAGTAGGTGGCGATGGCCTTGCGCAGAGGCTCAGCGCCTTGCGGGTCGCCATGCAGAAGAACGTTACTGCGATAGTCCTTCATGACGTGGCGTTGCAGGCGCTCCCATACATCAGTGGGGAAGGTACGGGTTTCCGGCAGCCCTGTAGCAAAGGCCTTAACCGTCTGTTGATCGTTAACGCCACCACTGTTGAAAATCATCATGCCGCGCTGACTCAAGCCCACTCCTGGCGTCACCTCACTGGGTCGGGTGGCTTGCGCCTTGATACGGCGACGTGCAGCACCGCGCAATTGGGCGCCGACCGTTTCGCAGACATAGCTTCCCGCCCCCTCACGTCGCACGATGAAACCATCACGATGCAGTTGCCCATAAGCGTTCTCGACCGTGTCGCGGGCCACGCCAAGCGACTTGGCCAGGACCCGCGTCGCCGGTAATTTCAGGCCAGACCCAAGGGTGCCCTCAAGGATAAGTGCACGCAGGGCCCGCTGAATCCGCTGATGCAGGTCCAGCTTCTGAAACTCGGCGTCATTGATCCTTATCTTCAAGGTGTCGAGCTCGAAGGTTTTCGCCATGCGGTCTGCCCTATGCGAATAAATTGGCCGGAAAAGGCAGGCCAGTTTATCCGTAGACTCTGCTCATCGCCATTTGCAGGGAGCAACGTAAAGCCATGTCTTCATCAACATCCATGTCATCTGTTCGCCTCGGCGATCTGCTTCATCCGATTCTCGCCGGTTTGATCTCGGTCATCGTCAACTATGGCGGCACCTTCATTCTGGTGTTCCAGGCGGCCAGGGTCGCCGGGTTAAGCCCGGAGTTGACCGCTTCGTGGGTGTGGTCCGTATCGATTGGTGTGGGCGTTACCGGATTGTTCCTCAGTTGGGTTTCTCGCGAACCGATCATCACCGCCTGGTCAACACCGGCGGCGGCATTTCTGGTGATCGCCCTGGCAAGCGCGCCCTATGCCGAAGCGGTGGGCGCATACATGATCTCGGCCGCCGCCTTTGTGCTGCTGGGATTGTCGGGCTACTTCGAAAAAGTCATCCGCCTGATACCGCCGGGTGTGGCGGCGGGGCTGCTGGCCGGTATCCTGCTGCAGTTTGGCATCGGCGCGTTTGGCGGCATAAGCCTTGATCCCATGCTGGTCGGCTTGCTGATTACCGTATATATCCTGCTCAAACGCTTTACCGCACGGTACGCAGTAGTGGGCATCCTGGTAGTGGGAGTGGTTGCGCTGCTGCTTCAGGGACGTCTGGATATGTCTGGGCTGACACTGCAACTCGCGGCACCCGTGTTCACCCGGCCAGAGTTCTCGCTCAACGCTTTGCTCAGTATCGCGCTGCCGCTGTTTCTGATCACGCTGACCGGCCAGTACATGCCTGGGATGCTGGTGCTGCGCAATGACGGGTTCAGCACCAGTGCCAATCCAATCGTGACCCTTACCGGGTTGGGCTCCTTGCTTATGGCGCCCTTTGGTTCCCACGCATTCAATATCGCCGCGATTACCGCCGCCATCTGCACCGGCAAGGAAGCCCACGAAGAGCCCTCCAAACGCTGGATCGCCGGTATTGCAGCGGGCTTCTTTTACATCCTTGTAGGGATATTCGGCGTGACCCTGGCAGCGGTGTTCATGGCCTTCCCGCCAGCTTTCATCACGGCGCTGGCCGGGCTCGCCCTGCTGGGCACCATTGGCGGCAGCCTGGCCAATGCGATGGCCGACGCCAAAACCCGTGAAGCCTCGCTGATTACCTTTCTGGCAAGTGCGGCCAATATCACGTTGTTCGGGATTGGCGGGGCGTTCTGGGGGCTGCTGATTGGTCTGATGGCGTACGCCTTAATCAATGGCCGTCTGCTGCGTGGCAAGCCGGTCGTCAATGTGGCTGCCGAGTCTGTCAGTGGTAAAGAAGCCGCTAGTTGAGGCGCGTACGTATTGTTTTCGTTCATGGTTGGCAGATAGCTAATGATTGGGAGCTACCTTCGTATGGCGGGTTAACCGGCGCGTCAGCTCCCTGTAGCAATGACTTGACCCACGCCCCCCGCTGTTCGCGGTTTAGATTCACGCTTGCTCCCCACATTCGGTCGCCCTCATGCAGTTGCGCTTCACTTCGTTCGCTGTGATCAGCTTACGGTGGAACTTTTACCCACAAGATTGCGCCCCATGCTGGGCGCAAAGCAAAAAAAAGCCTGCATCTCTGCAGGCTTTTCTCTATCTGGCTCCACGACCTGGACTCGAACCAGGGACCCAATGATTAACAGTCATTTGCTCTACCAACTGAGCTATCGCGGAATGCGCCGTATGTTACTGATTAAAAAGAAGAAGTCAAGCTTTGCGTTACATTCGCTTCAATTACCGCCATGACCGCTTGAAAACGCCGGTTCCGCCGCCAGATCCAGCCAGGCCCGTGCCGCCGGTGGCAGGTGGGCGCTGGCGCGCCAGGCCAGGGCGATGTGCCAGTCGGTGTGGGGTTCGTCCAGGGGGATCAAGGCGATGCCGGCGTGTTGGTGCTTGTGCGCCAGCATTCGCGGCAGGAAGGCAACGCCCAGGCCGGCGGTGACCAGGTCGACGATAAAGTCGATCTGCCCGCTACGGGCGGTGACTTTCGGGGTCACACCTTTGCGCTCACACGCGCTGAGAATCTTGGCGTTGAGGGCGAAACCGGCTTCGAACAGGATGAACGGCGAGTCCGCCAGGTCCGTGAAGTCGATGCGCTTGCGTCGGGCCAGTGGATGGCTGATGGGCAGTACTGCGATCAGGGGTTCGTTGCGTACCGGTTGGTAGTCAAAGCCTTCGTCCACCGGCAACAGCAGTGCGGCCAGATCGACCTCCCCGGCTTCCAGGCATTCACGCAGTTTTTTACTGCCGTACTCGGTCAGTTCAATGTCGATGTCCGGGTAACGGCTGCGGTACGTGGCGAACATGGCGGCAAACAGCACCCCGCACCCCACCGGCGGCAGGCCAATGCGTAGTACGCCGCGTGTAAGACCGCGCAGGTCGTTGATTTCAGCCATCAGGTCGTTGCGTTCGGCGAGTATCACCAAGGCGCGGCGGTAGGCGATTTCACCGGCGGCGGTCAGCTCGTTCTTGTGGCCGAGGCGGTTGAGCAACGGCGTACCCAGCTCGTCTTCCAACGTCTTGATCGCCTTGCTGACGGTAGACTGAGTCAACGCTACCACCTCGGCCGCCTGGGAGAACCCGCCCTGGCGCACCACTTCGACAAACGCACGCAATGTTCGCAGGTTCATCAGTATTCCTTTTGCGACTGGATAGCAGTGATAAAAGTTGTTTTTATCATGTCACAACTTTGCTTATCGTGTAGCACTTTGCCCTGTGGAGACACCGTCGATGATCATCTCGTCCGCTTCCGACTACCGCGCTGCGGCCAAGCGCAAGTTGCCGCGCTTTCTGTTCGACTACATCGACGGCGGCGCCTACGCCGAGCACACGTTGCGCGCCAACAGTTCGGACCTGGCCGAGATCAGCCTGCGCCAACGCATCCTGCGCAATGTCGACAGCCTGAGCCTGAGCACCAACTTGTTCGGCACGGAACTGGCGATGCCGGTCATTCTTAGCCCGGTCGGCCTGACCGGCATGTATGCGCGGCGCGGCGAAGTGCAAGCGGCCAAGGCAGCTGCCAACAAAAACATCCCCTTCTGCCTGTCGACGGTGTCGGTGTGTTCAATTGAGGAAGTGGCCTCGCAGAGCCCGCAGTCGATCTGGTTCCAGCTCTATGTGCTCAAGGATCGCGGCTTTATGCGCAATGCGCTGGAGCGAGCGCAGGCGGCCGGCGTGACCACGCTGGTGTTCACCGTGGATATGCCCACACCCGGCGCACGCTATCGCGATGCGCACTCGGGCATGTCCGGGCCGTACGCGGCGCAGCGGCGCATGCTGCAGGCGGTCACCAAGCCGCAATGGGCATTCGATGTGGGCTTGATGGGCCGCCCCCACGACTTGGGCAATATCTCCAAGTACCTGGGCAAACCCACCCATCTGGAGGACTACATTGGCTGGCTTGCCAACAACTTCGACCCGTCGATCAGTTGGAAAGACCTGGAGTGGATCCGCGAATTCTGGAAAGGCCCGATGATCATCAAGGGCATCCTCGACCCTCAGGATGCCAGGGATGCGGTGAGCTTCGGTGCCGACGGTATCGTGGTGTCCAACCATGGCGGCCGCCAACTCGACGGCGTGCTGTCCACCGCCAAGGCGTTGCCGCCGATTGCCGACGCGGTGGGCGATGACTTGACCGTGCTGGTGGACTCCGGCATTCGTTCCGGGCTCGACGTGGTGCGTATGCTCGCCCTGGGTGCCAAGGCGTGCCTGCTGGGGCGCGCGACCACCTATGCGCTGGCCGCCGAAGGCCAACGTGGGGTAGAGAACGTGCTGGATATCTTCGCCAAGGAAATGCGCGTGGCCATGACGCTGACCGGAGTCACTTCCATCGCGCAGATCGACCGCACGACGCTGGTCCAGCCGTGATGAAGGCGGTGTCATTTATGTGAGGTTTATTTGAGACGTTGTTTGTTCGCGACAAACAACGCGAACCACCGTGACATTAAAGTTGAACGGGTCGGCTGCAACGCCGGCCCATACCAGCCAAATAACTGGCGCCATTAATTAAAAGATAATTTTTGCTTTAATTACAGTCTTTTGATTTATAAGAACTTTTTAAAACAAAACGGCTTTGGCACGAATCTCGCTGTAACACTTGCCAAGCAGGTTAAGTGATGACAAGACGTGCGGCACGTGCCCCGGGGTTATAACTCAATGCAAAGCGGTTTAAACTGCTCCCATGTTTTACGGAACTGAAGGAACAGTAAGACGCCTGGCACTTGCCGCCCTCATCTCGCCTGTAAGACAGCCAAGTGCTTAGAGGCCACCCGCTTATGAAAACACCCACCCAGACCAACGCGATTGACTTCGACACTGCCAAATTGCAGCGCCTGGGATTTGGTCAACCTTCCCTGCGTCCACGCCGCCCCGCAACCCTGAGCGAACTGTGCCAGCAACTGAGCCAACAGTTGCAAACCAGCCTGGAGCCGGAGCGCATCCTCGGCCTGTTCTTTCGCGAAATACAACGCCTGGTGCCGCTGGACGCGTTGCAGTATCGCCATGCCGCCAGCGACCTGCGCCTCGAGTTCGGTCATCGTGGCCACCATTCGGTGAGCTACACCTTGAGCCACGAAGGCGAGCACCTTGGGGAACTGGTGTTTCGCCGCAACCAACGGTTGATCGACGAGGAACTGAGCCAGCTCGAATCCCTGCTGGTGACGTTGCTGTATCCGATGCGTAACGCCCTGCTCTACCGTGCAGCCACCCGCAGCGCCCTGCGCGATTCGCTGACCGAAACCGGTAACCGCGTGGCCATGGATCAGACGCTGCAACGGGAAATCGACATGGCCAGGCGGCATCTGCACCCCTTATCCGTGCTGATGCTGGACATCGACCACTTCAAGAGAATCAATGACACCCATGGTCACGCCGCCGGCGATAGCGTGCTGCGCACCGTGGCGGGGGCGATCAAACACCAGTTGCGTAACGTCGACATGGTATTTCGGTTTGGCGGGGAAGAGTTTCTGATCCTGCTGTCCAACACCGGACGCGATGCAGCGAAGATGGTCGGTGAGCGTTTGCGCCAGGCGGCACAAGCCCAGGACTATTGGGTGGAAGGCACGCGGGTCGAATTGACGGTGAGCCTGGGTTGCTCGACGCTGCTGGCGGCCGAATCGGCTGAAAGCCTGCTGCGCCGGGCAGACAACGCGCTGTACGTGGCCAAGCGCGAAGGCCGCAACCGCTTGGCGATGGCGGGGTAAGTCCCCGCCATCACGTTTACATCACGCCTCGCTGGCAACGCGCACCGGGCGCTCGCGAATGGCTGGCGCCTTCTCTTTGTCTTTCTCTACGTTCTCCAGGCGCATGCAGCTTTCCAGGAACAGGTACATGTAGTCGTAGCTTTTGCATACTGCCTGGCGCAACTCTTCCTGCAGGGCCTTGCCAGGGTTGTTCCCGGCCAGGGTGCAGATGATTTCCAGGGCTTCCCACGGGTGGGCGTCGTCGTACTGGGCGTGCATCTTCAGCCACTTCATCGCCCGCTTGCGATCTTCCTCGGGGAAGGCGTCGGCATACACACCGGTAGAGCAGACCACGGCAGACCACTCCCCAGTCGCCCCCTCGATCGCATAGTTGGTGGCGGCAATCGCGACGATCAACGAATCCGCCGAGCTGGTGTGCCAGCACCAATGACTCAGTGCATGCAGTTCCGGCGGCACGTCCTGGGCTTGCAGCTCTTCAAGGCTGACACCATGGGCACGCGCCCAATTCACCCAATAATCAGCATGGTTGAGTTCCACGCGAATGTTGCGCATCAGCCAACGTCGCGCCATATCCTCACCCGGGTGGCGGGCGAACTTGGTCTTGGTCAGGTTTTGCGCCATGTACAAAGCAAACTGTTCCACCACCGGCCAACCACCAATGAGGTAGTGGCGCATGGTCTTGGCGCTGAGGGCGTTGTCGCGCATACGCTGATACAGTTCGTGCTCGACAACCCGACGCTTGCTCTCGCTACAGGCCTGGATCAATTGCTGCGCCCAGGCTGGGTAACTAGAGGCTTCCATAAGCGGCCCGGTTCTGTTGAATGTGTCGATCACTGTAGGGCTCCTTTTTAAGTGTGATTTTACAGACCAGCAAATGTTTCAGCGGAATGTGCCGGGCGCCTTGAACACCAAGGGCTGAGGCCGCACGGGTCGACACTGCAAGCTATCAAAGGTAAACAATTGCGGGCGTTCAATCAGGTAGCCCTGAGCGTAATCCACACCGATCTCAAGCAACGCTTGTTCGATCTGGGGTGTTTCAACAAATTCGGCAATTGTGCGCTTACCCATGACGTGGCCGATGTGGTTGATCACTTCGACCATGGCGCGGTTAATCGGGTCGTCCAGCATATCCTTTACGAAACTTCCATCGATCTTCAGGAAGTCTACAGGTAAATGTTTCAAATATGCGAATGAGGACATTCCGGCGCAAAAGTCGTCGAGTGAGAAATGGCAACCTAACGCTTTGAGTTCATTAATAAATCGAATGGCACTACCCAAATTGGCTATAGCGCTGGTTTCAGTTATTTCAAAACAAATCATTTCTGGTGGAATGCTGTAAGCACCGAATTTCTCACGTAAAAAACCTAGAAAATCGTCATCACCGATAGTTATTCCTGACAGATTAATCGCACACATGGCCATAGGACGGCCCGGACGTTCAGTCATGCATCGAGCAATGATCTTGAATACGTTTTCAACCACCCAACGATCCAGCGACGTCATCAAACCGTATCGTTCGGCTGCCGGGATAAAACTGTCGGGCAAAATGATGCGCCCGGCTTCGTCATGCAGGCGTAGAAGAATTTCGATGTGCCCATTGCCGGCTTCGGTGTGGCCCAACGGCGAGATTTCCTGCGCATAGAGGCAAAACCGATCCTCCTCAAGGGCAATGTGCAGGCGCTGCACCCAGGCCATTTCGCCAAAGCGCAGCGACAACTCGGAATCATCGGCGTGATAGACCTGTATGCGGTTGCGCCCTTTTTCCTTGGCCATGTAGCAGGCCATGTCGGCCGCCCGCAGGGAGGTTTCCAGGGTGGTTGGGGTTTGCGAGATATGCACAAGGCCGATGCTGACGGTGGTCATGAACGGTCGGCCTTTCCACACAAAATGCAGGCTTTGCACCGTATGGCGCAAGCTCTCGGCGATCTTTTCCGCCACCGGCGCCGGGCAGTTCTCCAGCAGAATGCCGAACTCGTCCCCCCCCAGGCGTGCCAACGTATCGCCCTCGCGCAAGTCAGATTGCAACAGCGCGCAGATGTGGCGCAGGAGTTCGTCGCCTGCCGCATGGCCGCAGGTGTCGTTGACCAGCTTGAACTGGTCGAGGTCGAGAAACATCAAGGCATGTCGCCCATTTTGCTGGCGTGCCACCTGTTGCAGTACCTGCTCAAGACGGAACTCGAATTCGCGGCGATTGGCCAGGCCAGTCAAGGCATCATGGGTCGCCTGCCACGAAAGGTTGGCGATGTACTGGCGCTCCTGGGTCATGTCGTGCAGCACCAACACCGCACCGCTGACCTTGCCGGCACTGCGGATCGGCGCGCCCACCAGCGTGACCGAGACGGTGCTGCCGTCCAGGCGCTGGATCAGCTTGGAATGCTCGCTGCCGCCACTGAGTTGGCCCTTGATGATGTGTTCAATCAAGGTAAAGCCGTCGGGCTCGGCGTTTTCATCCAGCAACTTGAATAACGCCGCCAACGGCAAGCCCTGGGCCTGTTCGGACTTCCAGTGGGTCAGCGCTTCGGCCGCGGGGTTCATATAAGCAATGGCGCCGTCGACGTCGGTGGTGATCACCCCGTCACCAATCGACTCCAACGTGATCTGCGCCCGCTCCTTCTCCGCCTGCAGCGCGTCAGCGAAGGCGTGGCGCTGGGCCAGCAACTTGTGGGTACGCAACAGCGCCAGGACGATCAGCCCCAGGGCGGTGGCCAGGTTGGTGATCAACAACAGGCGCAGGATCATTCGCGAACCTTCGCCCAGCGCATCACTGAACGCCTTGGCGGCCGGCGTTACACCCTCGTTGATGGCAATGATGCGCGCTTTCCAGGCGCGCACATCCTGCTCGGTGACCTGATCGGTGCTGATGGCGCTGTGCATCTGCTGGGCCAGTTCATCCAGTTGCTCAAGGTAGCCATCGCCCACCGTCCACAGCTCAATGGCTTTTTCCAGGTAGCTGAAATGGCGGAAGTTGAGGTACAGCCAGATCAGGCTGGGGACGTCGTCCGGGTGATTGCCACCCTTGAGGATGCCCAGGCGCGCGGCAGCCAGGTTTGGCGTGGCCCGATCCAGAGCCACACGCAGCTCATGCCCGCCTTGAGGTACGGCAATGGCATGCTGGTATTTGAGATAGGTGGCGTCGTCGCGGCTATCGGCATACAGCGTCAGGTAATAGATGGCATCCTTCTGGCCCTTGGACCACAAGCTTTCGCCAGCCACATAGCCACGCACCGCAGAGAGCACGTAGAGACTGCCACAGCCTAACAATGCCTGGAACAAGACAACGGCAATAAAGGGCCAGACGATACCCAACAACCGTGGCGTTCCGAGAGTCCGCTTTTGCTTCATGAAGTCCCTTACACATGCACAGCTTGATACGCACGCGAAAATCCGCTTCCGATAGCACAGCCTAAGCTAAATCAACGCACTTGTTGCAGGTGTCCGTAAAGTTTGGCGTAGAGCCCGCCGTCGGCAATCAATTGCTGATGGTCACCATCCTCGGCGATGTGCCCGCCATCGAACACCAGTACTCGGTCAGCCTGTTTCACCGCGGACAGCCGGTGGGCGATGATCAGTGTAGTACGCCCGCTGAGAAACCGCGCCAATGCCTGGTGCAGGTTGTACTCGGTCGCCGCATCCAGTGCCGAGGTGGCTTCGTCCAGAATCACCACTTTAGGCTCGGCGAGCACCATGCGGGCGATGGCCAGGCGCTGCCGTTGACCACCGGAGAAGCGCACACCCGAGCGCCCCACCACACTGTCCAGGCCCATGGGCAGCGCCCTGACAGTAGCATCCAGCTGGGCGATTTCCAGCGCCTGCCAGCAGGCTTGATCGGAGCGAGTGCGGCCCATGGTCAAATTGGCGCGCACGGTGTCGTTGAACAGCGCCGGGTGTTGCAGGACTACGGCGACGTTTTCACGAATGGTTTCCAGGCCGATCTCCTGCTGGGTGGCCCCCCCAAAACGAATGCTGCCGGCCTGTGGTGTGTAGAGCCCCAGCAGCAACTGCACCAGGGTACTTTTGCCGCCACCGCTGGCGCCGACAATCGCCACCTTCTCCCCCGGCGCGATCGCCAGGTTCAATTGGTCGAGCACCAGGTCCTCACCGTAGCCAAACTCCAGGCCACGCACCTCGATACCGACAGTCTCATGCCCGGTAAACGGGTCGGCACCACCGGCGTACTGCGGCTCATCGGCGCGTGCCAACAGCTCGTTGATCCGCGTCAGCGCGCCGCCCGCGGCGTAGTAGGCGTATTGCAGGTTCAGCAGTTGTTCCACCGGGCCGATCATGAACCACAAGTAGCTGAACACGGCGAGCATCTGGCCGATGGACAGGTCGGAGAACAGCACCGTAAGCATGGCTGCCGCACGGAAAATGTCGATACCGAACTGGAACAGCAACCCACTGGCGCGGCTGGAAGCATCGGTTTTCCATTGGGAATGAATCGCATAGTCGCGCACTTCCTGGGCACGCTGGCCCAGGCGCCCAAGGAAAAAGCCCTGGCGATTGCCGGCGCGCACTTCCTGGATGGCATCGAGGGTTTCGGTCAATGCCTGGGTAAAGCGCGAGGTGCTGTCGTTCTCCAACTTCTTCAGATGCTTGACGCGCTTGCCCAATTGCACGGTGGCGTAGATCACCAACGGGTTGAACAACAGGATCAATAGCGCCAGCTGCCAATGCATCCACACCAGGATTGCCGACGTGCCGACCAGGGTGAGCATCGCCACCAGGAAACGGCTGAGGGTTTCGCCGACGAATTTGTCCAGGGTGTCCAGGTCGGTGACCAGGTGGGTAGTGACCGTACCGCTACCCAAGCTTTCGTACTCACCCAGGGAGATCCGCTTGAGGCGTTCGATCAGGCGCACGCGGATGCGATAGACGATGTCCTTGGCCAGACGCGCAAACAGCCGCGCCTGCACCACGTTGAACACCAACGCACCACAGCGCAGGGCCAGCGTTACCAATAGCATCAGGCCGATGTAGCCGGCGGCTTTCTGCCAACCCAGGGGCAACGCGTGGTTCATCACCTTGAGCGCGGCATCGCCGTGGCCCAGCAGCACTTCGTCCACCAGCAATGGCAACAGCAGGGGGATCGGCACACTGCACAGCGTCGCCAGCACGGCCACGCCATTGGCGATCCACAGGGCTTTCTTGTGGCGCAGCGCCAGACGGCGAATCTCTGCCCAGGTCAGGCGGTCAGTGCGTTGAGGTTGCTCATACACAGGCAGCTCGCTCCAGCCATCGACCCAATAACGGCGACAGCTCGGACAGCGGCTGGTAACCATTGGTCAGCAAGGCCAACTGGCCATTGCGCTCTGCGAGCAACGTCGGGAAACCGGCGATCCCCAGATCCTGCACCCAGGTGAAATCGGCGGCCGTGGCGGCATGCTGCTCGGCGCGGTCGAACTCGCCTGCAAACTCGATACGCGGAATACCGGCCTGCTCGGCCAAGTCCACCAGCACATGGGCGAGGGTCACGTCCTGTCCCTCGACATAGAACGCGCGCTGGATCAGCCCCAGCAGCTTCCAGGCGCAATCCGGCGCCAGGCTGCGCGCGGTGACGATGGCACGGCAGGCAGGCTCGGTGTCGTAGACAAACCCGTCAGGCAATGCGCCCTCACGCTTGAATGGCTGGCCGGTGGCCTCGGTGACCGCTTGCCAGTGTTCAAGAATGTAGCGCCGGGTGGTCGGCTCCAGCGCTGCACCGCTGCCGGTGCGCAAGCCGCCCACCACCAGGTGCACGTCCACGCCGGCCGCCTGGGCCTGCTCTACCAGCGCCTGCGCGACCGGGGCGAAGCCCCAGCACCAGGAACACATCGGATCCATTACATAGAGCAGGCGCGCAGACATGGCTCAGGCCTCGGAAGGAGTTTGCTTGTAGTTGAAACCAATCGGGTGCGGCATGTTGCGGGCCTTGGCCAGCTCGATCTGCTTCTGCCGGTCGATCGCGCTGCGACGGGTCTTCTCCGGCAGCTTATCCCAGCAATGGGGGCAACTGATGCCAGCCACATAATGCTCAGAGGCGCGATCTTCTACGCTCACTGGTGTGCGGCAGGCATGACATTGATCGTAGTCGCCTTCGCTCAAGTCGTGGCGCACGGTCACGCGATTGTCGAACACAAAGCAGTCGCCCTGCCATTTGGTTTCTTCCTGGGGCACCTCTTCGAGGTACTTCAGGATCCCGCCCTTGAGGTGATAAACCTCATCAAAGCCTTCGCTGAGCATATAGCTCGACGCCTTCTCGCAGCGAATGCCGCCGGTGCAGAACATGGCGACTTTCTTGTGCTTGGCCGGGTCGAAGTTGGCTTTGATATAGTCAGGAAATTCGCGAAAACTGGTGGTCTTTGGGTCGATTGCGCCCTCAAAGGTACCGATTGACACCTCATAATCGTTACGGGTGTCGATCAACAGCACTTCAGGATCGCTGATCAGCGCGTTCCAGTCTTGCGGGTCGACGTAGGTGCCGACTTTTTTGTTCGGGTCAACACCTTCGACGCCCAGGGTCACGATCTCTTTCTTGAGCTTGACCTTGGTTCGATAGAACGGCTGGTCGTCGCAGTAGGATTCCTTGTGGTCGATGTCGACCATGCGCGGGTCTTTTTTCAGCCAGGCCATCAGGCCATCGATACCTTCGCGGCTGCCGGAAACGGTGCCGTTGATGCCTTCTTCGGCGATCAGCAAGGTGCCTTTGATGCCGTTGTCGACCATCGCCTGCAGCAGTGGCTCGCGCAGGGCGACGTAATCTTCGAGGGTGACGAACTTATACAGTGCCGCCACAACAATCGGTTGAGTCATGGGTGTTCTCTCCAGGTGGCTACCCTCGTAAGGGGTGAACCGGATGCAAAAAGGCGTCGGTCAGGCGACGCGGCGCGCATTCTAACAAAAGTGCGGCGCCATCGCATCGGCACGCAGCCGCTGATAGGTCCTCAGCGATGTGGGTTACGTACCCCCTCCACTCGGTAACGCTGGCCGCCGAGATGGCTGAACATCAAACGATAGGCACCGCGTCCACGAGCAGCGGCGTAGCCGTGCAAATCAGCGGACCATAGTTGGTCTCTGTGAGCATGCCAATGAATCGCGCCGAAACGCCCTTCACGCAAGTGGCTGAGGGTAAGGGCAATACTGCGGCGCTCGCGGCCCGATAGTTGGGTATCTACAAGCCTCGCGGTATCGAACTCCATCTGCGGGGCAGCGGCTCTCGCTACCGCCGGCGCCACCAACGGCACCTGCGCCTGTGCTTGCCGACCACCGCGTGCGCGACTTGAGCCAGCCACCTGTGTCGTCACCCCAACCTCGAACGCACTTGGCCCCGCCTGCTGGCCGCTCGCGCCAGCGGCATCACGTCCTGGACTTCGCAGCACTATCGCGCCATAGCCCATGCGTTTCAACTCAGGCATCGGGTTACGACTCTCCCTCAGTGCGCGTACGACGTCTCCCGACTCGTCCACAGGTCCCGCGTAGCCACGCAGGGTCCCCTGATGCCGATGGACCATAAGGGTAATGCCTTCTTCACCATGACGGCGCGCGTAGGCAAAATTCACCAGCCGCTCCGTTTCTTCGTGACTCAGCCCCGCATCCTCCGCCGCTGCGATCGCCGTCTCCGAAACGGCCCTGGCGAAATCTTCTTCCTGTTGTTGTGCTGCGCTGGCCAGGGCCTGCGGCTGCATGCGTTGATAGCTAATGAAGTGGGCGGTACCAACCAGTCCGCCTCCCACCAGAGCCCCCACGGCAGCCCCCACCCTCGCATCGCCCAGCAACGCTCCCGCCCCCAGGCCCAGCAAGGCCAGAACCAGGATGAGTATGATTTCGTCCTGTATCTGAGGATTTTCCATGTCGGTAGGCTGCAACCCCATTGAATCAACGAACGTGACCGGGTTGTTGAACGCCATGAGATAAGGATTCAGCTGCGTCCCTCCCCCAACGGGGTCGGGGCTTATCCAGCGCTGCAACCATGGGGCGTAATAGCGGAAACCGTAGTAATACAAACCGCTGCCGTCACGCTCCTTGCCTGAATATCGACGGGTTTTGTAACTGCCCTCCACCGCGTTGCGCGATGCCCACCACGCTGTCCCCCCATACGGGAAATAACTCTCCTGACTCAATAACTCGGCCTCTTCGCCCAACTCCAACCCATGGCTCGACTGCTGATCGGTCAGGCAGAAACGCAGGGCTTCATCGTCAGCCCCCTCATCAAGTCCCAGCTCCCATTGCAAGACCTCCACCGCGCAGCGCGCTACGTCAAGGCGCAACACATTCAATCGACGCAATGGCCACTGGCGAATTTCCAGGCCTGGCAGGTAATAGACACGCGCCGTTTGTCGACTGCCGGCAACCTGCTGGTGAGTGAGCTTGAGCACACGCTGGCCGTCGCCTGCATACACATAAGCTTCCTCATCCGAGTCAGCTCCGTCGCGCACAACTGACGTGACCCTGGACAACTGATTACGCACATTCCACGCCATCGCTACACCACGCCCCAGCCGTTGCTGATTGCCATTGGCGTCAAAACCCTGCGCCAACGCGCCAACCGGATGCTCGCTAGACAACGCGCGGTTGCTGCCACTGGCGACCTGCATGTCGCGCGTGTAACCGACGCCACTGGACGGCACATGCCGCAACCGGGTCAGGTTGCCCCCCTCGTCATAAGCATAATGCTGGGTGTAGTTGCGACATAAACCGGCATCGGTCGAACCGAACGAAATACGCGCAGGCAGTGCTGGGGTGATGGCGGCGACGGTACTTTCCCGGCCTGTCGCCTGGGTCAGTTGGTACAGCGAGTCGTATTGATAGCAATAGGCGGCATTCACTTGCGTGTTGTGGCTCCATTGGGCCGGTTGCGCCTGATCCCGCAGCTTCGAAACATTTCCCACGGGATCATAGTCGTAGCGCAAATCCTGTAATGGCGCCGCCGGCTCATTTTGGCGGTACGCCATCAACCGGTTCATACGGCCATCCTCGGGCCGATAGGCGGCCAGACTGCTCACGCCATTGCCCAACCGGGCCGTCTCCACCTGACCGGCGGCATTATAGACGTAGCGGTCTATCACGGTTTTGCGTGCGCCACTTTTCAAGGCGAGGTGAATATGTTTCGTCTGTCCGTCCAACCCATAGGCAAACTGCCGACCATTACCCTTGGCGTCGACCTGTTCCAACGTGCCGCCGAGGGCATCAAATATCCAGCGTGTGGTGTAACGCTCGCCGTCCAACTGCGCGTCCTGATCGGCCTGAGCAAGCGGCCAGTCAACATCGCCCGGCGCCTCGCGAAATCGCCGCGTCTGCCGAAGCACTTGCCCGCTCATCCCATACGCTTCGAACACTTGGGTGCCAGCCGGGTCGGCATGGCACACCAGACGACCACCGCGGTTAAGGGCGCGGTGCTCAGACGTTGGGGTGGCATATACCAGGCGTTCAACACACCGGGGTCGCTCTTCGTCGGCAGCCTGTTCGAACACCGCCACCGGACGTTGCAAGTCATCGTAGTCGTGGCGCTGATAGCCCCCCCTACCATCCCAGACCTGCAACAGTTGCCCGGATGGCGCTACCAGCATCAGCCGCATGCCGGCGTCCACATCGTGGTTGCGGATCAGCGTCCCGGACAGGCTGTACACCGACACCTGATTCGCCTCGATCAATGGTTCACGTGATTTAAGGGTATGCAGGCGAGAGTCCCACTGCTCAAGCATCAGGCCGCTGGCCCCATAGACTTGACGCCTGACACGGGCCGTCGGCGCAGCCTGGGGGGTAGCGCGCAGATAAGCGACACTGCGGACCGTCAACCCACGGGGGTCGAATGCTACAAGCGAGGGCGTATTTCGATGAAGTGAAGCAGACATAATCACATGGCCTGAGTTGCACAATGGTCAGAAAAGCCTAGGGCTCATGTCTTGCACAGAGGTGGTATCGGTGTATAGGCACCTCAACCGGCGTGCACCGACGACGCCTGTAAATACCTATACCTGGCCCCGTTAACCTGCGTGATAGCGTTTTTCATTGCCCGCCGGCACCCTCGGCGGGCGTGAAGGAACGTATGAATATGCAAACCGACAGCAGCCCCTTGCTCGCCAAGCTGATTGATCACTCACGTCCTCCCGCCCCCGGTCGGGACGATTTCAAGACCGCCCTGCGGCGCCTCAACCTCAACTCGGTATTGGACATCGTACGATTGTCCGAAAGCGCCTTTGCCGAGCAACTGGCAACGTACAACGATGACGATGCACACACGGTGTACCTCAAGGCCCAGAGCGCCGCCGCGCAACTGGAAACGCTATTTCGCGAACAGCAAGTCTCGTCCCCCCCTTCTTCACCGCGCAATAAACGCAGTCTCCCCCCCGAGACCAGCGCAACCTACCAGGCCTTGTTCAAGGAAAAGTGGGACCAGTTCTGCTCCAGTTCGTCGATTGCAGCGGTTGACTCACCGACTGCCTACCTGCGGGCGCTCTATTTGTTCGCCCAGCAGCTGGAAGAAAACACCAAGGACGCAAACGCGCTCAAGCTGTCGCAGCGACGCCCGGAACTCAAAGACCAGGTGATCAACCAACATAGCGTTTCGGGCCAGGTTCCCATGTTGTCGATCGTCAACCAGATCTTGCTCAAAAATATCGCGCCGGCCAAAGAAGAAGATACCTATAAGGTGCTGAGTGAAACCTGGTATCCGTTTTCTCTGCCCTATCATTTGCACCATCAGCAATGCCAACAGGGCCTGTCGGGCGACAAGCCGGCGTTGGGTGAGTTGAACTATCGCATCAGTCGCCAATTGCCTCTGGCGGGAGAAACCAGCACTTACGGGCAGGTCGGCGAACAGAACAACGAAGTCCAGTGTCAGTTATCGGGGTTGAGCCCTCAACAACAGAACATGCTGAAAAGTAGCTTGGTAACCCAAGCGGGCGCGAAAGGGTTCTATCACGCCTATTACAACTGGAAGACTGATCTGATCGGACCGGCAGAACTCACTGACTTTCTGAACCATACACAACTGGATGCCGACCAACTTCAGGCGCTGCTTGCACAACAGACTCAGTCACCGCGCCAATCGCCTAACTGCAAGCAAAACCCCGGCCTCACCTACGGTGCGTGTTACATCAACGGCACGACCACACCCGCTATCAGCCTGGACAACGCCAAGCTGACCCACGTTAGCCTTGAGCGCTTCGACAGGCTGCAACGCATGATTCGTCTACAGCGCTGGCTCGGCCTGCCTTTCGCGCAATTGGACACCCTGATAGTCAGCGCCATGCGCTGCGAAGGCCATCGCAACAGCACGCTGCTGATCACCCATAACACCCTCCGGTCGCTGGGGGTCTTTTGCTATTTGAGCAAACGCTACACGTTGCAAGCCGAAGAATTTGCCGCCCTGCTTCATCAGTTACCCGTCCATGCCTCAGGCGACCGCGTGTCATTGTTCGACCAGGTGTTCAATCGCACGGGTTCCGCCCTGCCCCCCCTGTATCTGGACAGCGCTACGTTCGACGGTACCACCCGGCAACAGCTCTGCGCTGGGTTGGGCCTGCAAGACACCCAGGATTCGCTTCAACTACTGATCACCCCCAACAAACCTGCAACCCGTACGATCGAGACGGTCAGCGAGATCTATCGGCAAGCGAGAGTCGCTCGCCTGTTCGGGTTATCGGTCGTGGAATGCCGACAGTTGGTGCAAATGCTCGGGAATGCGAACTTTCTCATGCAGCTGCGCAACCCAACGTTACGCAACAAACCGAAGGGCACGACTGACTTCCTCGACATGCTCATGCACCTGGAGTGGGCCAGCCGTTGGTTTAAAGAAAACGGCAGCAGCCTGGCGCTGCTCAGCCGCCAGCTATTGCTGGATCGCCAGGCCCAGGACCCGATCATCAATCAGCTATTGAAGGAGTTCGCCAGCTATGACCAAGCGTCTCTTTCCGAAGCGTTGCACCGGCTTGATCTTCCTCAGCAACCCGATGACGAAACAGTTCGTTTACCCGCCGTTGACTGGGAATCCTTGGCCTATGCGGCGCTGCAACGGATGCGTCCCAATAACAGCATCGAGATGGCGCTCGATCAAGTGCTCTCCTCCGTTGAAATCAGCACTATGCCTGTACGTACGACACATTTGATCAACCAAGCGAAATCTACACTCAACACACTGCTGGGCAAGGTGCGTGATGAGTTGTGGGCTTTATATCTACGCCTTAAAGAAATCACCCAAGCCGTCCTCCATGAACCAAGCAATACCAACGGCTATCAAAAATACGACAATGACCACCATTTCCTGCGTTTATATGCCCCCGCTGCTTCGCCGCTGCAAACGCTCAGTTATCTGATACTGCGGTTACCTCACGCCGCCGATATTCTGCAACTGCCCCTCAGCCCACAAGCACTTCACCAGTTCCTGGTCAATCCGCACTGGCTCGCGAGCAAGTACAAGATGTCTTCGTTACTTGAACTCACCCCGTACAACCTCTACCTCATGCAGCAGTTCAAACATTGCCTACACCACTGCGGCCTGACGGAAGAGCAACTGCTCGACTACTTCGAACACGCCAATACCTTGCCCAACGGCGCTACGCAAAACACCAGTGAAGAAACGAACGAGCGTCTCGCTCAACTTTTAGGTTGGAATGCCAGTGAAATCGACGTCTTCTGCGACAAACTGAGACCTCCACGCATTACCTCAATGATGCGCCTGGACTGGGTGCTGCGCTGCCGCCAAGCCAGCATCGACACAGGCCTGCCTGCCAACATGCTGATCAAAGCCAGCGAACTGAAAGCCGACTCTACATTTGCTGACTGGAAGAGCGTCGGCGAGGCGATCACAAGTGCGTATTCATAACCCATTCACACCCTACTCACATTCGACCTGCTCAAGGATTGATCATGTCTCACTCGCTTAATCAACAGCTCAATGAAAGCCTGCGCGACGCCATGCTCGCGTACTACCTGACCTACAAGGTACCTACCGATTTAAAGGAAAAGATCACCCATGCCGACGATCTTTACGAATACTGGCTGCTCGACGTACAAGTCAGCCAAGCCGTACCGACCAGCCCGGTAGCCTGTGCCATCTCCAGCCTGCAGCAGTACATCACGCGCATCCAACTCGGCCTGGAACCGGGCTATGAAAAGCAGGGCATGACCGCGCAACAGGACACGTTATGGCGCGAACAGTTGCACACCTACGCTCTCTGGAACGCCAACCAACAGTTGCACTATCACCCCGCCAACTACTTGGACCCGACATTACGGCGTGACAAGACCGACAGTTTTGAACAGTTGGAAAACGACCTGAGCCAGTATCGAATTCAAGCGGATACCGTCACCACGGCGGTTCACAATTACCTGGCCAGGTTCGAGGAAACCGCCAACATACGCACGATCAACGGTTATATCGACGCCGACTTGAGCAAGCTGCATAGCGGCACCTATTACTTCGTCGGTAAATCGAGTTCCGAAAACACCTATTACTGGCGCTCCCTCGACCTGTCCAAGCGCGCAGGCTCGGTACTTTTTCAGGACGCCTGGTCAGACTGGGAGAGAATCAACTTGTCGGTCTCCGACGCCACCGCCGAGCAAAGTATCCGGCCGGTGTACTTCAATAACCGGTTATTTTTCATCTGGGCCGAATGCATCAAACCCGCCCCCACCAGTTCCGTCCCACCGGCGCAAACGGATTCAGAGGAAAAAAAACAGCTGACCGAATGGATCAACAGCCGCTACGTCAAGTTTCGCCTCAATTTTTCTTATAAAAAGCACGATGGCAGTTGGAGCGCACCCAAAGCCTGCATCGAGGAGCACTGCGCTACCGAAGACGTCAATACATTGACCTCTGCCTTTCTGAAAACCATTACGCAGACGGTAGCTATCGTCGACAGTAACGGCCCCCCGGTACTGTTTTTAAGTGTGCTGGCCACCAGCCGTAAAGACCCCAAACAGCAGGAGAACTTTATTGGCAAATTTTTCCAGGCTGTCCACGTCGACCAGTCCTTCAACATCACCACCATCGCCGATGGTGGCAGCCCCGAGCGCTACAGCGTGCTGACCGGCTCACAGGTGGACGAAGAGATAAACCGACTCCTGGAACACTTCGATCCATCGCAGAAGACAAAAGTGCAGACTGTCGTTCAAGGCAAAGATCAAAGCGTGAGTGGGTACTACAGTGAGTTGCTGCCTGACACCGCCCGGCAATACCTCACGTTCTTTGCTCATAAAAACCAAGGTAACTTGCAGTTCAAGGTGACACCCCCAAACAAGCACTCGATTTCCCCCAGGGAAGAAACGATTACCGAAGACAACAACCATTGGAACTTTGGAAAAAATCGAGAAAAAATAAAAAACCCAGAAACAAGTGACGTCTCTTTTGATTCAAACACCAATGAACTCGTATTTACTTCCACCCTCAATCAAAATTTCCGGCAATCGTACAGCGTCACATTAACAAAAGAAGCCCCTAAGGACATTAGCATCATACTGATGGTAGACGACGCACTGGATGATCCGAAAGCCACTCAGCTCAAACTGACCAGCGAGTCTAAAATTACCGGCCCAACAGACGCGTTAAAAACTGATTTTTACGCTATTTATTTTAAAAACACGGCCACGCATGACGAGTTCCCCAACGCTGTACATATCAAAAACGGGTTACTCATTAACGCCAAGTCCAAAGACGGGAACACCGTCTCACTCGAAGATCATTATATCGACAAGAATGCGTTCATCAGTTTATACACAAGTACAAAAAACTCCATCCAGGTCGCCCTTGACCGCTACAGCAAATACCCAGACGCAAACAAAAAGACGTCGCTGCACGCACAAAATACGTTGACCATCAAAAGGCCCAACGTGCGCACATCTAATTTACGTGCCTATAAGCACATCATTATGAGAGCCAATTTTACAGACTATCCATTCACCGAAAAAATCAATGCCAACTCGCATCAAATCATCAACTATCAGGACACTGTCCACGAAAGCCTCACCGGATCAAAACCCGAATTACCCAGCGGCCATCGGGTCACGGCGCGGATTCCAGTGACCACGGAGGAAATAACGTCGGGCATTACCCTGATACACGGGGTGGTGACGCTTGAGCCTGCCAAAGAAGACGGCTCGACAATTCTCGGCTATACCCTGAAAGCGACCACCTTGAAGCTGGCCCCTTCCACCTCTGACACAACGCTCAATCAACAACTGGCGCCGACGATCAAAAGACAGACGTCGGAAAAACTCGGCACCGCCGAATTTATTGATTTCCCAACGAGCACCTCAACCCCGCCTGCCGACACGCCCCCCCGCCTTCGCATGAATACCTGTTTTGCCGGCAATCTGGTCAAAGCGGCCAATGTCAGCCTTGAGCATTTGTTTTCGTTAACGCCGAAAACGTGGCAAGAACCTCCACTCACGCCAGGTGGAGCAGCAGAGGACATTGACTTTAACGGGGCTCACGGCAAGTACTTCTGGGAGCTGTTCTTGTACGTGCCCTGGCTGGTTGCCCACCGCCTGAATCAGGAGCAGCAGTATGTCGAAGCCCAAGCCTGGCTCAAACACATCTTCGACCCAGGGCGATTGGCCGATACGGCCAGCGAGCGCCCTGCATTTTGGGGGTTCAACGAGCTCGTTCGTACGGGTCCGCTCCCCGGTTCAGTCACTCACGACCCACATAAACTGGCGATTCGCTCACCGGTGCATTTTCGCAAAGCAATCTACCTGCTTTATCTCGACATACTGCTCAATCGTGGCGATGCAGCCTATCGGCAACTCACCCCCGACAGCCTGACCCAGGCCAAACTCTGGTACACGCGAGCCAATCACTTTCTCGGGCCACGCCCCCGCGTCACCACCACTGAACCGTGGGATGAAATCACCCTCGAAAGTTTGACGACGAGCCGCTCTAAAGCCCTGGTAGAACTGGAGCAAGAAAACCCACCAATCAATGTCAACCCTGCGACCGAAAGCACCGCACTGGCTTCGCTCACGGACACCGATAATCTGTGCCTACCCTTCAATACCGATCTGGTGGCGCGCTGGGACAAGCTCGAAAGTCGCCTGCATAACCTGCGCTACAATCTCGATATCACTGGCAAACCCTTGCGCCTGTCGCTGTACGCAACCCCGCTCTCACCTCTGAAACTGTTGGCCAGCCGCAGCAGCGGTGCCTTCGGCGAAGGAGGCGCGGCGCCGTTCATTGACGCGCAAGTCGGCCATTATCGCTTCCAGATCATGCTGGGCCACGCGCTCACGGCAACCGAGGCGGTGATTCAATTCGGCAACACGGTGCTGAGCCTGATTGAGCGCAAGGAACAGGCTGAATACCTGGAGTTGCAGCAACAACAAGCCTGGGACTTGGCCAATATCGTCGTCACCCAACAACACCAGGCATTGTTGCTCGACGAGAAAAACCGCCAGGCACTCGGCGCCAGTCGTAGCATGATCGAATCCCGGATGCGCCACTACGAACGCCTGCTCACCGAAGGCATCAGCCCCGCAGAAGCACACGCAGGCCAACTCTACCTGATCAGTAGCGGATTCGAGGCCGCAGGTTCCGCCGCCGCCGCAGCGGCCGGCATCGCGATGATCGCGCCGAACATCTTCGGTACGAGTACCGGCGGGTCGCGCTGGGAGGGCCCGTTTTATGCAGCCCAAGCCTTGGCTCAAGGCGTCGCGACAGTGTTGCGGGGCACTGCCGCAGACCTGGACCGTTCCGAGCAATTCAACCGTCGGGAGCAAGAGTGGGCGCATGCCCAGGATCAGGCCCGACTCGAATTGGCACAGGTCGATGCCCAGTTACAAGCCTATGCCGAGCAGGAAAAAGCCACGCGCCTGCAATTACGCCTGGCCGAGACCTCCCTGGCCCAGGCCTGGTCGAACTATCAATTGCTGGCCAAGCGCTTTACCAGGGCACAACTGTATGACTGGCTCAATGTACAACTGAGCAAGTTCTACTACCAAGTCTATGACCTTAGCCTTTCCCTGTGCCGCACCGCGCAAGCGTGCTGGCAGTACGAAGTCGCAGACTATGCGAGCACGTTTATCCAGCCCGGTGCCTGGAACAACAACTACCGCGGCTACCTGGCGGGTGAGGCCCTGAAGCTGTCGCTGTTGAAGATGAATGCGGCCTATGTGGACCAGAACGTGCGGGACCTGGAGATCGTCAAGACCATCTCCCTGCGTCATCGCATGATCGATTGCAAAGTCTCCACACCCACAACAGACACAACCGGCACTCAATCATCGAGTACACAAAACACATGGGCCGAGCATAAACGACAACTGGTCGATAACGGCACGTTGTGCTTCAAGTTGCCCGAGGCTCTGTTTGAAGAGGATTACCCCCACCACATCCTGCGGCGAATAAAAGGCATCAGCGTGTCGTTGCCCGCGACGCTAGGCCCCTATGAGGACATCAAGGCGATACTGACCCAAACCCATAACGAAATCGTATTGCCCGCAGGCGAGCGTCGCCGCGACATGCGTGCCCATCAGCAAATCGCACTGTCCACCGGCCTGGATGACAACGGCCTGTTCACCCTCAACTTCGAGAGCCACGATCGCTACTTGCCCTTCGAATACACCGGGGCCATCTCCAACTGGACCCTGGAATTCCCCAATCACAGCCGGCAAGAAGCCGTACTCCAATCAATCAACGATATCGTCATTCACCTGCGTTACACCGCCAGGGTGCCAGTTGCCAGCGGGGGTAAGGTATGAACGACGATACGCCCAACCTCCAAGTCAATACCCCGGCCCTGCCCAAAGGCGGCGGTGCCATTCAAGGCACCGGCAAAGGCTGGGGCGATGTCGGCGCCAGCGGTATGGCCACCTTTGAGATTCCCTTGCCGATCTCTCCCGCGCGCGGTTACGCGCCGGCCATGTCGCTGGCCTATCACAGCGGCGCTGGCAACGGCCCCTTCGGATTGGGTTGGGGGATACCCCTGCCGGCTGTCAGCCGGCGTACCTCCCATGGTGTGCCGGCCTACACGGAGCACGACGTACTGGTGGGCCCCGACGCGCAAATATGGCTACCCGAACGCGACGCCGAAGGTGCGATCGTCAGCCGCGCCGCGACCTCCTTCAATGGTTTGCCACTGACCATCGCCTACACGGCCACCCGGTACTTTCCCCGGGTCGAGAGCCATTTCGACCGTATCGAGCACTGGCACTCGGCAACCGATGCTGCAGGCTTCTGGTTGATACAAAGTGCCGATGGCAGTCAGCACTTTTACGGGAAGACCCCATTGGCCCGAATTGCCGATCCGGACCACCCGCACCATGTGGCGCAATGGTTGTTGCAGGAAAGCCTGAATACCCACGGCGAACACATTTATTATCACTACAAAAAAGAAACTGACTCCTCACGCTACCCGAGGGACTGTCGAGCCCAGCGTTACCTGGAGCGCGTCTGCTACGGCAACTTCACCGCCGAGGAGCAGGAACAACTCTACCTTTGGAAGACCGACGATGAGCCGGGCATGGGCTGGCACTTTCAGTTGCTCTTTGACTATGGCGAACGTGACCTTGAGCTGGATAAGCGGCCGACGTATCAGAAAATCCGGGAGTGGCCGACACGACCCGATCCTTGCTCGGATTTTTCGTTCGGCTTCGAGCTACGCACCCTGCGCTGTTGCAACCAGATTCTGATGTTTCACCACTTCCCCAAGGAAGCGCAAATGGGCACCGACCCGGTGCTGGTCAAACGTCTGCTGCTGGAATACCGCGCGCCCACCCATGTCAGCCTGTTGATTGGGGTCCATGAGCAGGCCTTCGACAGCTCGGGCAATAGTGTGAGCCGCCCGCCGCTGGAGTGTTTTTACCAATCGAGCCAGCTCAAGGTAGACAAGAGCGGCTATAAGCCCTTCAGTTCGCTGCCCGGGCTGCATGACAGCGATCGCTATCAACTGGTCGATCTGTATGGCGAAGGCATACCGGGTGTGTTGTATCGCGCTGACAAGAGTTGGTACTACCGTGAACCGCTCAGGCCGCAGCACACGAAAACCAGCGACGAGGTGATTTACGGCGCGGCCCAGGAGTTGGCGCGGGTGCCGGTCGCCGACAGCAGCCGGCCCATCCACCAGGCGCTGGCCGATGTGGACGGCGATGGCCGTTTGGACTGGCTGGTTGCCCACCCAGGAATGAATGGCTTTTTCAGCCTGGATGAACAGCGTAACTGGTCAGCCTATACGTCGTTCGATGCATTCCCCTCGGAGTTCTTCCACCCCCAGGGCATCCTCGCCGACTTGATGGGGACGGGACGCCCTGACGTTGCCATGATCGGCCCCCGTAGCGTACGCCTGTATGCCAATCGCCGAAGAAAAGGCTTCGAACCCGCCATTGAGGTGCCTCATAAGCTCGATGACGTCTTGCCGATCGTTTCCGCCTCGCCTAACGAGCTGGTGGCGTTCAGCGATGTACTCGCCACGGGCCAACAGCATCTGGTGCGTATCCGGCATGACGAAGTGAAATGTTGGCCGAACCTGGGTCGAGGCCGCTTTGCCCGAGGGTTTGTGTTGGCTACGTTGCCACTGCGTTATGAAACGTTCAAGCCGGCCAATGTACTGCTCGTCGACCTCAATGGAGGTGGCGCTACGGACTTGCTGTATTTGAGCGCCGCCCACCTGTGGATTTTCCTCAATAAAGGCGGCAACGGTTTCGAGGCGCAGGCGATCAAGGTCCCGTGGCCAGAGGGTGTGCAGTATGACGACCACTGCCAGGTCAACATCGTCGACGTGAGCGGCCGGGGCTGCCCTAGCCTGATCCTGACCGCCGCCCACCAGACCCCCATCCATTGGCGCTACGACTTTTTCAGCCACAAGCCCTGGCTGCTCATACGCACCGACAACAACATGGGCGCCCAGGCGGCGATCAAATATCGCAGCAGCGCCCAGGAGTGGCTGGACGAAAAACGCGAGCTGCATGCCAAGGGCCAGCCCGCTATCAGCCAGTTACCCTTTGCGCTGCTGCTGGCCAGCCAACAAACCCAACGAGACGAAATTACCGGCAACCAGCTGACCCAGCGCGTGAGCTATCGTCAGGCTTATTACGACCGTGTGGACCGCAAGTTTCGTGGCTTTGGGCTGTTGCTGCAAACCGACACCGACAGCCGCAAAGACGCCCCTCACGCGCCGGGTTCAAGCGCTCCCGTGCTCAGCAAAACCTGGTTTCATACCGGGCGATCCCTTGACATGCCCTGCCTCGGCCAGAGCACTCACGACCCGAACGCCAAGGCTCCCGGCCGCACGCTGGTCAGCCGCTACAGGGGGACAGCTGGGGCACAACCGCTGGATCATCATGACGACTTGATCAGCGACCCCGCACCGGCGCTGGCACGCGACGTGGCCCGTGCACTCAGTGGCGCGGTGCTGCGGGTCGAAGTGATGGCAGCAGACCCGGCGCAAGACGCCGTGCCCTACTCGGTCAAACACCAGCGGTATCTGGTCCGTGAACTGGCCCCCGCCAGTGCTCATACGCCCTACCCCCGGTTGCTGCCATTAGCGCTGGAGTCGATCAGCTATCAATATGAAGGCGTGGAAAACGATCCCGTCTGCCAGCACCAGATCAATCTGCGCTGGGATGCCTATGGTTACCTGGTGCATAGCGTGACCCTGCATTATGCCCGCCGTACCACCACCGACAGCCCGCCGCCCGCCGTGCTGGTGGATGAGCACCAGCAGCGCTGGTGGCACGATACCCATGACAACGCGCAACAATTCTATTACCTGAGCGAAACGCTGGCGCAGCCCATTCATCTGGACGACGCACAGCAGTGGTGCCTGGCCTTGCCCTACCGCCAACGAGACAACGCCCTGGTGCTCGGCAAGGCGCCGGCGCCTGGCGGGCTGGACCCTGCGCGTATCGCCTATGAGGTGTTCATCGATACCAGCGTCGGGCCGTTGGCCGCAGGGGCCAGCCGCACCCTGAGCGGCTTGTCGCTGCAGTACTACCGGCAGGCCGGTAGCTCCGGTAAAACCCTGGAGCCTGGCGTCGCCACCGTCCAGGCATTGACTGACTATCTGGAAATCGCCGAGCTGGATGACCAGGCCATAAGTGCCTACAACGACATTCCGGCCATGCCCAACCAACCCAAGGTGGACCTGGTGCAAAAGCTCACCGACAGCGGCTATCACACCATGGAGTTGTTTTTTCTATTCGAGGGCGAGGTGCCGCCCAAGGAAAACCGACTGTGGTCGATTCGCCGGCACTTTCCCCGCTATGGCAAGGCCACCCAGTTTTATCGGATAAGGGCGCTGCGGGCCACCGAGGCCCATGGCGAAACAAAGCTCACCTATGACCCCTACACGTTGCAAACCGTGCGCGTAAAAATGCCCGACGATTGTGTAACCAAGGCCGAATACGACTATCGATTGCTGCTGCCGATAAAAATCGTCGACCCCAATGGCACTATTCAAGAAGCGCTTTATGACGGTTTTGGGCAGTTACTCGCCAACACCTTTTACGGCCACGAACAAAGCCTCAGAGTGGGCTTCGCCGCCCTGGAAAGCTACCGCCCGCGCAAAAATGTAACGCCCGCATTGGCCATCGAACAGGCGCAAAGCGTGCTGCAAGACATGGCCAGCGCGCACTGCTACGCGCCTTTCAGTTGGATGGGCAGCATCGACTTGGCTCTGGTCAAGCCCGAGTGGATTACCAAGGGGTATCTGCTCCCCGGCGGGCATATCCGCATGAGCGCGCGATCGCGGCTGAGTGGTGCTCGCCAGCCCCTCAGTGACAGTGCAAAACAACTCAAGGCGTTGATCGATGAGGCCAGCCGTACGCCGGTACATGGGCTCATATTGCAAGCTGACCGCTACCCCGGCGATGCCGAACAACAGATTCGCATGACCCTGACCTGCTGGGATGGCTTCGGCCGCTCATTGCAGACCAAGCAGAAGACCGAACCAGGCCCGGCCCATGCGGTCGACGACAAGGGCAACCTGTTGGTCGACGAACTGCCGGATGCAAACGCCACTTTGAAGAAACAGCTGCGCCAAGTGCAAGCCGACCCCCGCTGGCGCATCAGCGAGCGTGTCGAATACAACAACAAGGGCTTGGTCATTCGCGTCTACCGCCCCTACTTCGCCGACAAGCACACCTACGTCAATGATCAATCCATGCGCGAGTTGGGCCACAGCGACCAACAGTTCTACGACCCTCTCGGGCGCCCGACAAAGACACTGACCGCAGGAGGATTTATGCGGCGTAACACCTATTGGGCCTGGTACACCGTCAATGAGGACGAAAACGACACTTATGCAGAGCTGAACTCCGACAACATACTGACTGATACCCCCTAAAGACCTGGGTATCTACAGAACTTTTGCTCCTGCGCCAGACCTGTAGCGGTCTGGCCCCTCCAACGTGAGCCGTTCAAATGTGTGTGTGGCTTGCCTGCAAAGGCAGCCTTGAAGCCGACTGGGATGTTGAATGGGCCGCAGCGACGACCCATTCATGTTCTTGTCAGGATCGCCGGGCTGCGCCCCATCGCGACGCCAAGGTTGTATACCCGCGCCTGGCAAACGTTACGAAAAAGCCGCGCCATTCGGTCAATGATGCAATCACGCCGCGGGCCGCCATGACAATTGTTCGAGTGGTCCGGCCTTGAGCGGCCTGTGGCAGGCCCGTCAGCGCAACGGCCAATGCCTCGACACCGGACGCGGCCCAGTGCGTCCACACCTGATTGAACATTCTGCTCAGCCCACCGTGCGCCGTCGCGACAGGATCCGGCAGCTGTACGGTTTGGCCATGGGGATCGTGGACGGCGGTCCGGTGACCGCCACGCATCATCGTTCCCATCGCCCCATCGTAGGCTTCTATTGCAGGTGAGACATTGGGTTGCATCAGCGCAGGCACTTCCCCGCCATAAACAGCGTTGGCCACGGTAGCAAGGGCATAGGCGGCCGTCGCTCCGGCGGTGCGCGTGACCCTGCCGCGCAGGGGCGTGCTGCCCCAGGAGATGCCGGTACCGTGCCCACGAAGGACCTGCTGCACCAGTTCTCTGGAGAGCGCGCGCACATGTCCGCCCAACCGCTGGACCGCCACCGGGTCCCAGCTGTGCTCGGCTTGATCACCTATCGAGTCGCCATGCATGGCATACCCCATACCCGCGGCACCTGCAAAAATAGCACCGATCTGTGGCGCATATCGCGTCCAGTTACCGGCGATACCGGTGCTCATATGTGCCGTGGACACTGCATCCAGCACCGCAACGGTAAGGCGCAAGATTTGGTTGCGTTGTGCCGTGGGCTGGACGGTACTGAAGACCGCCAGATCGACGCCCGTCGCAATTGCATTGGCGATATAGGTGGATAAACCATCGCGAATCGCTGCCGCCGAGGCCGGTTGTATCCTCGGGCGCATAACCCTGCCTATATTCGCGAGCCTGCGGCTGATGGAAAGCCTGCGTATTTGTTTATCCTGCGACTCCTCCAAAGCCGGTGTGGCAGCCAGCCCTTGCGCATCGACCTTGCTAACCGGATTACCGCCAACCATGGCGTACAGATTCAAACCATCGGCATCGCCAATCGGGTCCGGGCTGATCCATCGGCATAACCACGGTGCGTAATACCTGAAGCCGTAGTAAGACAACCCACTGGCATCGCGCTCCTTGCCCGAGTAACGGATGAACCTGTAACTCGCCTCGCTGGCATTCTTCGCCGCCCACCAGGCAGTCCCGCCGTAGGGGTAATAACTTTCCTGGCTGAGCAGTTGCGCCTGCTCACCCAGTTCCAGGCTGCTGCTGCCCAAGTGGTCCGACAAGCCGTAACGGATCTGCGCGTCCTGGCGCCCCCCCGAAGGGTGGCGATCCCAAAGCAGGACGCGCACCGTGGTCGTACCGGCATCAAGGTTGAGTACATTCAGCTGCTCACCCGTTGCGCTGTCATGCCGTATTTCCAGCCCCGGCAAGTAGCGCACCTCGGCCCTATGCAGCACGCCCCGGGCCTGGGAGACCCGGCGCTTGAGGATGCGCTGGCCCGTGGCATCGTAGGCGTAACGTTCTTCATCGTCGTTGCCGCCCTCGCGCCGCACCTGCGTGAGGCGCACCAGTTGATTGCGCACATCCCAGCCCATCTTGTGATCGCCTGCCGACGCTTGCAGATTGCCATTGCGGTCAAAGCCCTGGCCCAACCCCGGCGCAGTCTTGCCATCGGCCTGCGGCAAAAAATGATTGCTGCCCGCGGCGACGCTCATCTGCCGCGTGAAGCCCGTGCCGCTGCTGGGCACATGTTGCAACTCAAGCATATTTCCGGCGGCGTCATAGCTGAACCGCTGGGTGTAGCGACGCCATACGCTGTCGTCAGTCGAGCCGAACGTCACACTCGCTGGTAACGCCGGGCCTCCAGTGTTGCCGGCGGTTTCGCGGCCGGTGGCCTTGGTCAGTTGCGATAACGTGTCGTACTCATAAAGGCTGGTCGAACTGATTCGGGTGTTGCTGGACCATTGCGTCGGCTGGGCAAGGTCATCGATCCGCACGACGTTGCCAACGCCGTCATACTCGTAGCGCAGGTCTTGCAGCGCTGCGCCCGGTCGCGCGGGCAGATGGGCAGTCATTTGCCGCAAGCGACCATCGAATTCACGGTAGTGCATGGCACGCACAACGCCGTTGCCGGCGCGTTCGCTGAGCACCTGACCCGCTGCGTTATAGTGCCGCTGGCCCAGTACCTGCGTACGCTCGCCGCCCCTGGGCGTCACAAAGATGCTCGCCGGCTGGCCGTCAATGCCGTAGGCGTAGTCGAAGCGATTGCCCTTGGCGTCCGTGTGATGCAGGCGCTCACCCAGCGCGTTGAACCCAATGGATGTCTGGAATCTCTCGGGCTCCAGGCGCAGCTCGCGTTGTGCATCGAGCTGCGGCCAATCCAGCGCGGCATCCGCCTGCCGGAAGCGTCGGGTCTGCTGAGCAACTTCTGCGTGCACCCCATACCGCTCGTGGAACAACGAGCCGCCGCCGTCATCGTGGCGAACCACCCGGCCGCAGCGGTTGCGCGCCGCCTCTTCGTTCGAAGATGCAGCATAGGCAAGACGCTCGACGCACAACGCTTGCCCGTCACTGGCCGCCTGCTCGAAGACCGCCACCGGCCGCAGATATTGATCGTAGCGATGAGCCTGGTGAGCGCCCCGCCCATCCCATTCTTCCAGTAACTGCCCAGCCTCCCCCATCAGCGTCAGCCGCCAGCCGGCATCCACGCTGTCGGTGCGCAACGCTTGTCCACCAAGGCTATAGACCGTGCGTTGATTGGGCGCGGTGTCAGGCTGTGAGCGTGACAACTGCAACAAACGTGGGTCCCACTGTTCAATCATCAAGCCCGTACTGCCATACACCTGACGATGAATGCGCATCTGCGGTTCAACCTCTGTGCTTGAACGGTGGTAATCGATGTTACGAACAATTAACCCACGCGGGTCGACTGCGACCAGGGACGGCGTGTTTCGATGGATGGAATCAGACATGACCTCAGGACCTTATTGCTGAACAAGTAGTCCTGAGAGCCTAGGGATGAGGGGATGAGAAAGGTGGTGCTGGAGGATGCTTTTGTGTATCCAGTTACTGGCATCGCCCCGACCCGCTCACGTGTCAGCGTGCCGCCCGCCCTGACACCCTCGGACGGCTGGGCTTGTAGCGACGCCAAGCGGACGCGTTTGACTCCCAAGGCGCGTCGACCCGTTGTTGGTGTCGATAGAACGTCACGCGGCCTGCCAGTTGCAGACGATGCCGATAAAGCCAGCGCAGCTCGGAGGCCGTGGCAGATACCCCTTGCTTGCTGACGACGGCTCCTATGTCCAAATTGTCGAGAGCGAAATGGACCATCGCCGCACTTTGCGGGCTAGTCAAGGTTTCCAAAGCCGATTTGCTGCTTCGAGTGACGATTTTTTGCTGAATGGCCAATAGGTCTGTGCCAACGTGTTGGCGAGCCGTCGCCTCGAGTGAATACCTGCCTGCGGCAAGATCACTGACAAACCTCCTCGCGAATTGCTGGTTGCAGGAAGTTGACGTACAACCTGAATATTTCGAAACAATGCCCTCGTAAAACGGCCGGACGCCGACCGAAAGCTGCTCAATGAGCTCGGCCTTGAGTTCGTTAGCTTTCGCTGGGTCATGTGGATCTTGCGTCAAGTCGCTGAATAGCTCCGCATTCACGTTGCGAAATGCAGAGAAGGCGCGAACGGGAGGCGCCAGCCCGGCAGTCCAGCGCTGCAGTTCCGCGCCTGAAAAATAGGCCACCATCGCATCCCCGCGCGCGCTCAGCTTCGACCAGAAACTCCTGTAGGCAGCAACCGTCGCGGCCAAGCCAAAGAGAATATCGCCTCGACCGGGTTGGAATTGCTCGCCAAACGTCGTTTGCGTGCCATCGGCATCCCTGAACCCTACGGGATTGCCCCGGGCCATCGCATACAGGTTCAAGCCGTCCACATCGCCCATCGGGTCCGGGCTTATCCAGCGCTGCAACCACGGTGCGTAATAACGCGCACCGTAGTAGTACAGGCCCGTGGCGTCGCGTTCCTTGTCGGAGTAACGGCGAATCTTAGGGTGCCCCCGAACGATATTGCTGGTTGCCCACCACGCCGTTGCGCCATAAGGATAGTAATGCTCCTGGCTCAACAAGCGAGCCTGCTCGTCCAGTTCCAGCGCACAGCTCTTGAGGTGATCCAGAATGCTGAATCGCAGTGAGTGGGTACTCATCTCGCTGGGTTTGCCCGACTCCCATTGCACCACGGTGACTCGCCCACCGCCCGTATCAATGTCCAGCACATTGAAGCGCTGTGCCCTTTGCTTGTGTACTTGCAGGCCCGGCAGGTAATAGGTTTCCTGGGTGTAAGGTTTTGCACGAGCCTCACGGCTGCGAACCTTGAGTGCGCGCAGGCCTTGACTGTCATACAGGTAACTCTCCACGTCAGGGTCACCGTTCTCACGCTGTACCTGGGTGGTGTAGGTCAATTGATTGCGCACATTCCAGGCCGCCTGCTGTGTGCCGTCGAGCGACAACTGATTGCCATTGGCATCGAACGCCCCATCCCATTGAACCTGCCGCCCTTGCGCTACGGGCACGGCGCGGTTCGTGAGCGCCGCCACTTGCATTTCGCGGGTATAGCCTGTGCCGCTGGAGGGCACGTGTCGAAGGCGCGTCAGATTGCCCGCACCATCATAGGCATAATGCTGGGTGTAATTGCGCCAGAGCCCCTGATCCGTCGCCCCGAACTGCACCTGCGTTGGCAAAGCCCGGCCCCCGGCATTGGCGCTATTTTCCCGACCGCTGGCCTGGATCAACTGATAAAGCGTGTCGTACTGGTAGCGATTAACCGCATCAATCCGGGTGTTGCTGTGCCATCGAGTCGGTTGCGCCAGGTCGCTGAGGCTGAGGATGTTGCCGACCGGATCGTACTCATATACCAGCTGCTGCAGCGGCGTGCCGGCCTGCCCTTGGCGGTACACCTCAAGTTGCTGCAAACGACCGTCGTGCTCGGCGTAACGGGCGACTTTGGTAACGTTATTGCCCGCCCGCTCGGACACGACTTGGCCGCTGGCGTTGTATACCCGCTGATTCATCAACACTTGGCGCTCGCCGGTCTTGAAGATCAGCAGCATTTCCAACACCCAGCCCTGTTGCCCATAGCGCCACTGTAGGCGGTTGCCCTTGGCATCGATCTGCTCCAGCATTGCACCCAGCGCATCGTAACGCCAGGTGGTGGTATAGGCCTGGCGTTCCGTTAGCAGATCCTGTGCCTCATCGCTGTTTGGCCAGTCGACCAGAGCAATATCGGCGCGAAACCGTCTGGTTTGCTTGATGACGCGTTGATCGATCGCGTACGCCTCCACCAGCAGCACACCCGCCGGGTCCGCATGGCGAATCAACCGTCCACAGCGATTGCCGACGACCTCGGCCGAGATTGCGGGCGCGTACGTCATACGCTCGACACAACGGGGTGACGGGTCCTCTGCAGATTGTTCGAACACCGCCACAGGGCGCAGCAAATGGTCATAGTGAAACGCTTGAAGGGCGCCGCGCGAGTCCCAGCTGTGCAACCGCTGCCGCGCTGCACCGTACATGACCAAACGCCAACCGGCATCCATACTCTGGGTTCGCACGGTTTCACCCGACAGGCTGTAAAGGTTCGATTGCGCCGCCACCCCGGTCGAGCCAAGGGCGAACTGACGTGGGTCCCACTGTTCAAGCAAAAAACCACTGGCACTCAACACCTGGCGATTGACCCGCGCCTGAGGGGAGTCCGCGAGCGTTGCACGATGATACTGCACAGTGCGCACGGCTAACCCGCGAGGGTCAATGGCCGTCAAGGTAGGCGTATTTCGATGTAGGGCGTTAGACATGAATTCATGACCTGTTTTGCACTAAGGTCAACAAATCCTAGAGGTACCGGCCTCGATAAAGGGGTATAAAAAGTAGCCTTGTGTAACCAGATTCTGGCACTACCTGTCGAGACCAGCAGGCTTGGCACCTGCTGGCCTCAAAGGTTTTCAGTGCCCGCCGGCGCAGGTCGGCGAGGCCGGGGCTGCGTCGATTTTCGCCCATTCCTCAGGCGTGTAGGTATGCAGCGCCAACGCATGAAATTCGCTCATCAGGTCACCCAGGGTGGCGTAGACCTTCTGGTGGCGCTTGACGCGGTTGAGCCCTTCGAACTGCGGGCTGACCAGCACGGCCTTGAAGTGGGTCTGCAACCCACGGCTGTGCATGTGGCTTTCATCCAGCACACTCAAGTGTTCCGGCCCCAGGGCGGCGAGCGCCGTTTCGATACGCTGTTGCATGGTCATTGCTGCTTACTTCTTCTTGGCCGGTGCGGCACCTTTTGGCGCCAGCTCATTGGTCATGTCTTCCAACAGCTTGTTCACCACCGGTACGGCGCTTTCCAGTTTGGCCTGGGTCATCTGGGCCGATTGCTGGGTCAGCTGCGGCATTTTTTCCAGGACTTTCTTGCCCAGTGGCGACTGGTAGAACGCTACCAGGTCCTTGAGCTCGGATTCGCTGAAGTTGGTGGTGTAGAGCTTGACCATATCGGGCTTGAGCTTCGGCCAACCGATGGCCTGGTCCAGGGCCGCGTTGGCCTTGGCCTGGTAGCTGTCCAGTACGGACTGCTTGGCGGCAGGCGCCTTGGTCTGTTCGAAACGCTGGGCGAACATTTGCTGCACTTGCATGTACACCGGGGTCCCCAGCTTGTCAGCGTGGGCCAGGGTAAGGAAGGCTTCGGCACTGGCGTTGTGGCTGGCGGTATCGGCAAAAACCTGGCCGCTGGCGCAAACCAGAGCAACCGCGGTACAGATGGCACGAAGACGAGTCATCGAGTTTCCTTTTCTAGCAGGCGAGGTAAGACCCCAAGGGCGCCCATTCTGCGCCTAAAAAACCTCGCGGCTCAACCCCACCCCACGCAGGCCCTGGTTTTGCGGGGCGCAATGGCACAAATGCGGATTTAGGGAACCCACGGCAGCCGCCAGGGCCTAAACTGACCAATCACGACTGGATAAGGAGGGTGCCCGATGAGCCGTATCGAAACCGACAGCCTGGGAGAAGTACAGGTCCCTGATGATGCCTATTGGGGCGCGCAAACCCAGCGCTCGCTGGTCAATTTTGCGATTGGCGAGCAGCGTATGCCGCTGGCGGTATTGCATGCCCTGGCCCTGATCAAGAAGGCCGCCGCCCGGGTCAATGACCGTAACGGCGACCTGCCCGCCGATATCGCCCGGCTGATCGAACAGGCTGCCGACGAAATCCTCGACGGCCAGCATGACGACCAGTTCCCGCTGGTGGTCTGGCAGACCGGCAGTGGCACCCAGAGCAACATGAACGCCAACGAAGTGATCGCCGGCCGCGCCAACGAACTGGCCGGCAACAATCGGGGCGGTAAAAGCCCGGTACACCCCAACGACCATGTGAACCGCTCCCAAAGCTCCAACGACTGCTTCCCAACCGCCATGAGCATTGCTGCGGTGCAAGCGGTGCACCAGCAACTGCTGCCTGCTATCGCGACGCTGTCCGGTGGCCTGGCGGAACTGGCCGCGCGGCATATGAAGCTGGTCAAGACCGGCCGCACCCACATGATGGACGCCACGCCGATCACCTTCGGCCAGGAGCTGTCGGCGTTTATCGCCCAGCTCGATTACGCCGAGCGCGCGATCCGCAGCGCCCTGCCCGCCGTGTGCGAGCTGGCCCAAGGCGGCACTGCTGTCGGCACCGGGCTCAACGCACCCCATGGCTTCGGCGAGGCGATTGCCTCCGAACTGGCGGCGCTGTCGGGCTTGCCCTTCGTGACCGCACCGAACAAATTCGCCGCCCTCTCCGGCCATGAACCGCTGGTCACCTTGCACGGCGCGCTGAAAACCCTGGCCGTGGCCCTGATGAAAATCGCCAACGACCTGCGCCTGCTGGGTTCCGGCCCACGCACAGGGCTGGCCGAAGTGAAGTTGCCGGCCAACGAACCGGGCAGTTCGATCATGCCCGGCAAGGTCAACCCCACACAGTGCGAAGCGCTGTCGATGCTGGCCTGCCAGGTATTGGGCAACGACGTGACCATCGGCATGGCCGCCAGCCAAGGGCACTTGCAGTTGAACGTGTACAAACCGGTGATCATTCACAACCTGCTGGAGTCGATCCGCCTGCTGGCCGATGGCTGCAACAACTTCCAGGAGCATTGCATCGCGGGTCTTGAGCCCGACGCCGCGCAAATGGCCGAACACCTGGAACGCGGGCTGATGCTGGTCACCGCGCTCAACCCGCATATCGGCTACGACAAGTCGGCAGAGATCGCCAAGAAGGCTTACGCCGAAGGGCTGACACTGCGCGAAGCCGCGCTGGAACTCGGCTACCTCACCGACGCCGAGTTCGACCAGTGGGTCCGCCCGGAAAACATGCTCGGCGCTTAAACCGATATCCGCAGCCGCCGGGCCCTGAGCCCGGCGAGCAGCGAAGGCGCCAACGCCACCATCGCCGACCCCGTCACCACCACCAGCGCCCCCACATACCCCAAGGCATTGATCTCTTCGGCCTGCACATAGTCAGGCCACAGCCAGGCCGCCAAGGCCACCGCCACAAAGGTCACCAACGGCGTCAACGCCAGGGTCGCACTGACCCGCGAGGCTTCCCAATGCGCCAGGGCTTCGGCAAATGCGCCGTAGGCCACCAGCGTATTCATGCAACACGCCAGCAGCAGCCATCCTTGCAGCGGGCTCAACTGCAACGCCTCCAGCGGATGCGCCCACGGCGTGAGCAACACCGCGCACGACAGGTAGATCACCATCATCACCTGCAACGAATTCCACACTGTCAGCAACTGCTTCTGCCCCAATGCATAGAACACCCAGATGGTGGTGGCGAGCAGGATCGTCAGCACACCGGCGGTGTAGGTGCCCATGGACGTCAGCAACTCCACCAGGCGTTGGTTGAAGAACAAACCAAAGCCGATAATCAGTACCACCAGCCCCACACCCTGCCCCAGGCTGAAGCGCTCCTTGAACACAAACACACTGGCTACCATCAGAAAGATCGGGCCCATCTGCACTACCAGCTGCGCGGTGCCTGGGCTGAGCATTTTCAGCCCAACCAGATACAGCACGTAGTTGCCGACCAGGCCGCACACCGCCATGCCCACCAGCCAGCCGCCCCTGGGGCCGAGCACTTTACGGCTGGGCAAGCGCTTGGTGGCAGCCAGATAGACAAACAGGCAAGTACCGGCCACCGTGAGGCGAAACCAGGTGACGGTGATCGGGTCCATCACTTGCAGCACTTGCTTGAGCTTGACCGGAAGGATGCCCCACAGAAACGCGGTCAGCAGGGTCAGGAAAAAGCCGTAGACCCAGCGGCCGGAGGAGATGTGCATGAGTGCCCCAGATGCCAGAGGAAGTGGAACCGCATTCTAGGGGCAAGTCACTGGATTGGGATACGCCACAATCCTAAATGTGGGAGGGGGCTTGCCCCAATGCCAGTCAGTTAAGAGCTAGAGCAGACAACTAGTGAGCTGTGGCCCGATAAGGGAGTGTCAGTCAGCACATCTGTGACTGACTCACCGCCATCGGGAGCAAGCCCCCTCCCACATTTGGACCGAGCCGGGTGCAGGCTATTTCTTTTTCTTTTTGTCGTGCTTATCGGTTTTAGCGAACGCATCCTCCAGCGCCCGGTTGATGGTGCGCAACACCTTGACCCGCGCCCAGCGCTTGTCATTGGCTTCTACCAGGGTCCAGGGCGCCACCTCGGTGCTGGTGCGATCAACCATGTCGCCCACCGCCGCGCGGTAGTCGTCCCATTTGTCGCGGTTGCGCCAATCATCTTCAGTGATCTTGAAGCGCTTGAACGGGATTTCCTCGCGGGCCTGGAAGCGCTCCAGTTGGGTGTCCTTGTCGATGGCCAGCCAGAACTTGACCACGATCACCCTCGCATCGCGCAATTGCTCTTCGAAGTCATTGATCTCGCCATAGGCGCGCATCCAGTCCGCCGGGGTGCAAAAGCCTTCGATGCGTTCCACCAGCACGCGGCCGTACCAGGAGCGGTCGAACACGGTGAACATGCCACGCGCCGGGATCTTCTGCCAGAACCGCCATAGATAAGGCTGGGCGCGTTCGTCTTCACTGGGCGCGGCAATCGGCACGATGTGGTACTGGCGCGGGTCCAGTGCTGCCGCCACACGACGGATCGCCCCGCCCTTGCCGGCTGCGTCGTTGCCTTCGAATACGCTCACCAGCGCGTGTTTGCGCATGCGTTTGTCGCGCATCAGACCAGAGAAGCGCGCCTGCTCGGTGATCAGCTGTTCTTCGTAATCGTCCTTGTCCAGGCGCAGGGTCATGTCCAGGCTGTCGAGCAGGCTCTTCTGGTCAACCGAGGCAAGCAACGGCGCCGGGTTCATGCCGCTGGCCTTGACCTTGGCCTGTTTCAAGGCACTTTGCAGTCCATCCAGCAGGATCTTGCCCACGGTCAGCCCACGGTAATGGGGGTCGACGCCTTCGATCACATGCCACGGCGCGTAATCGCGGCTGGTGCGGCGCAGCACACGCTCACCGAAATGCACGAACTTGTCGTAGGTCTCGGACTGCTGCCAATCCAGCGGGCTGATGCGCCAGCTGTGCAGCGGGTCGTCGGCCAGGGCCTTGAGGCGCGCCTTCATCTGTTTTTTGGACAGGTGGAACCAGAACTTGAAGATCAGCGCACCTTCATCGCAGAGCATTTTTTCCAGACGTTCGGCGCCGGCGATGGCCTGGTCCAGGCGCGCATCCTTGATCTGCCCATGCACCCGGCCTTGCAGCATCTGGCTGTACCAGTTACCGAAAAAGATGCCCATGCGACCCTTGGCCGGCAGTTGCCGCCAATAGCGCCAGGCCGGCGGGCGCGCCAGTTCTTCGTCGGTCTGCTGGTCGAAGGTGCGCACTTCGATCAGGCGCGGGTCCATCCATTCATTGAGCAGCTTGACGGTTTCGCCCTTGCCCGCGCCTTCGATGCCATTGATCAGGATGATCACCGGGAAGCGCTTCTGCTGCTGCAACTCGTACTGCACCTCCAACAAGGCTTCACGCAGGGCCGGCACTTCGGCGTCATAGGTGTCTTTGTCGATGGCGTGACCGATTTCGGCGGATTCGAACATGGGCAGCTCCGTTTCAAGATGGCTCAAGACTAGCGGATTGGGCACCACGGCAGGCAAGGAATTTCACTCGGCTTGCCGTGGATCAATCACTGCGGCTACGGTTAATACCCAGGAACGTGACATAGGCCCAGGTCCTGATGCTTCAACATCTGCTGTGTCAGGCGCTCCATCACTGCGGTTATTGCCTGCCGTCGCGGTGTGCGCAGGGCTTCCATTTGTTTGAAATACTCCCCGTCAGTAAGGTCCTGGCGATTCTCAAAAAGTGTTTGCTGCTGCGTATCGAAGGGCTCAGTCACCGATAGGAACTCAGCAGGAAACTGCTGTTTGAGATGGGTTTTCCAGAACGTCAACTGGGTAATAAAACGCAAGAAGGCAGGCGACAGCTCAGCTGTTCGCACCTGGGCTTGCGCCATCGCCAAATCGTTGCTGGGCACCTCGAAAAACGAGTCATAGACCATATGTTTCGGCTGCCCCGGCAGTTGCAGGTCCTTGGCCAACCCGATCCGAAATGCCAGGTTGATCTCCAGCGGATCCGAGGAGGCTTTTTCAACCGCGTATGTCGCCGCAATTTTCTCCAGCTCGCTGAGGCGAAACAAACCTCGACTCAAGTTCAACAGCGCCCCGGAGTTGCTCTGTGCACGACCCGCCTGCAGCGTTGCCTTCTCGACTTCCTTGAGAACCTCAATCTGGCTGAACATCTGCGCCGCCCCATCCTCACAACCAGTCGGATGGGCTGCCAGTTGGAAGACCTGCTCGCGCAGCCCGACATTGTCATGGGTCGCCTGCAATACGTCCCAGACACGTTGCGTCATATCCTCGCGCACACGGCGACTGTCAGCAGCACTGGTCAATTCAGCCAGCAACAGGAACAACTCTGTCGACTCCGGATCATCCCGCAGGTTGGCCCAGACGCTACGCTTGTTGGCATCGCGGGCAGCCACCTCGTCCGGCAACCACCGCGCCCTGGCCTTCAGTTCGCTCATACGAGGCTGATCGTCGTCTACATACCCCATACCAATACCCACGTCAGCGCGGTAACGCTCGAGTGCCTCTACTGTCGTGTCGGATAGCGGATTGCCGCCCAAGTCGATCGACTGGCTGAAAATGCGCGGCACCGTGAACAACCACTCGGGCAGCACGGTGATCAGGTTATCGCGCAGATCCACCTGCTCCAAGTGGGCCAACCGCCCGATGCCCGACGGCAGGTCGACGAGTCTGCTGTCCCGCAGCAACAGCGTGTGCAAGTCACGCATCCTGCTGACATCCACCAGCTTATCCAGTGGGTTATGGCTCAGGTCCAGCAGGCGCAGCGTATTCAGATCAGCCAGTTTCAGCTGGGTATACTCGGTCAGTGCAAGACGGTTATGGGGCATCGACAAGCTTTCGAGGTCGAGCATCCGCGAGAATATTTCCGGCAAGCGCGTCAGGCGGTTACGGTCCAGCGCCAGATGCCGAATGCCTTTGAAACACTTGAGGAAATACGCGACGTCATCGCCCAATCGCATGTTCTTGAGTGACACCTGACGGACATGGTCGAAACGAATGTCGGCAGGCAGCGTCGGCAACGATCCGACGCGCATTCCGTCCAGGTTCAAACTGGCAACCGACATCTGATGTTCATCCAGAGCAAAGCTTTGACGCCGCCAACAGGCTTCAATGCGCTCAGCCACCTGCTCGCGGCTGGTACGAATGTCACTCAGGCCCGGCTGTTTATCCATGCCCTGGGTATCGGTCTTCCAGTGTTTGAGCAGCGCTCGCAGATGAGTAAGCTCTGCCTTCAAACGCTTTACCGCCCTGGCCCGGGAAAGATGGTCAGCACCCAAGGCCATCAGCAGCGAAGACACTTGTGCAGTGCTGAACAAGGGGTACAAACGCTTCACCTTGCGCACCAGCGCGCGAGGGTGCGCCAATGGCCCCGTCGGCGAATCAGCCATTTCACAGGGCATCGCGTCCAGTACCGGCTCGCTGCCCCTGCTGGAAAAAGCCTCGGCGGCCAGCTCCCGTTCCCCCTTGGCCTGGGAAGCGCTCATGTAGCGCAGGCGCCAGAGATTGTTGGCCTCGTTGAGCGGCAACCCCATTGCTACGCGCTGACTGTCGGTCAGCGCGCACTCAATCGCCTGAAACAAGCCGTCCGGTCCGGAGTAAGGCCCACCTAGACTCAGGCCGTTGTCGTCGAACGTTGCAAACCCAGCGTCCGAGCTGACCACTATTCGTCGCGCACCGGCGCCATTGCTCGCGCCCAGGGCCAATAAGTCACCCTGTGGCGAACCCTGGCGCAACTCAAGCCGCACCTCCCTGCCCCACCCTGCCAGATGCGGCATCGACCGAACCGCCACACACGCCGTATCCAGGCTGGCCAGCTCAGGCTGCTCAAACCCCATCAGGGCGCGGTCCAGGCGTTGCTCCCCGAGGGCACGCTGGACCGACTCGGCCAATGCCATGGGGATACGTTGATTATCGCGCAGGGTCTCGCGCTGCACCGTTGAGGTCTGGGCCATCAATTCGCGCATCAGCGTACAGGGCAGTTGCGGATAGGTACGCCTGAGCAACGCCCATTCGGGCGGTACAGGTCCGTCATGGGCCTGATACAACTGCTCGAACAACGGCCTGCAGTCAGCCTTGAGGTGTGCGAGCAACTGACGCTCCAATACGCCGCGCTCCTGATCAGCAGCAACCCCCTCTCCAAGCAGGCCGATTTTTTGTGCCTCGTCCAGCTCGGACAACAGCACATCAAACACTTTGCCCTCACGAAGCATCTGCTCAGTGAGCGTCAAACGCAGGCCTACATTGTCAAACGGCCCACCGGTGGGGTAACGCGCCTTGACGCGGCCCTGTGCATCCAGCACCTCAAAATAGCGCCCCACCGGCCACCCGTCTAACAAGGGCAGGGCATGCATCTGCAAGGTCAAGTTTTCTACACTGGGGGACGCACCGCTTTCCAACTGCCAGATCAGATCACGAATGGACTGGTCCAGCTTGAAACGCTCATACAAATCACGAAAACGTGCGGGAAAGGGCAGGCACTCTTCGGCCTGATAGACGCCCCATTCATGGGGCATATCCATAATGGCCTTGATCTGCACAAGCTTCCTGGGATGCAGCGAAGCACCTGGGCCTGCCGGGTTCAGGCGTGAAAAGAGATACTCCTGATCCTCCCATTCGTCGGGCGTTTCGAACGCAAAACGCCAGCGTCCTTCGCCGTTGTGCAGCAACAGCGGGCGATAAGCCGTCTGCCGCAGCGGGTGACTGGCCCGCCATCGATCCAGTTTCGAGTCAAACGCAACCCGATGTACGCAATCATTGACCTTGACGTATGAATGCCCTCCGACTTTGTAAATTCCCGTAGCGTCCGCAACCTCGTCGTCGACAAGACGCTGATCATGGAAGTACGGCGTGACATTTGCCCGCCACAGCCGCAGATTGCCATCTGTGGGGCGTACCACTTCAAACTGGCGAAAAAAGTTATCCAGGTTAAGACCGCTGCGTTTCATCGCCGAACCGACAACCTTGCTCCCCGCCGCGAACAGCACCATCGAGGTGATGTTTTGCGCTACCGCTGCCAACTGCTTGAACGCCTCTTCTTTATCGCCACGGCGCCAGTCCTCAATGCCCTCATACAGCTCGCCGAGCATCTGGCCCACCGCCACGCCAGTCATCAATAGTCCCAACTCCGGCACAACAAACCCGGCGAGGTTGAGCACTGTCAAACCGGCATCCAGGTACGCTTGCAAGCGCTGCTCGCGGGCCACCTCATCCACGTCGGCTACCGGTACCGCCAGGGTCCGCGCGTCGGCTTGGAGTTTGGCGGCGTAAGTTGCGAAAAAATGCCCCGCCAGGCTAACCGTAATGGGGGTTGCCTCCAGCGCCCCCAAGGTACGGGATTGATCGAAATGGCTGAAGAAGCCGACCCGGTCATCCTGGCTCAGGTACCGGGTAAAGAAACTACGATAAGCCGGCACTTCAAGCTTGCGCTTGAGGTAGACCTGAAAGTCATCAAACGAGGAATACTCGAACAATGGCCGCTCCGGCTCATTGGGCATGTACACCACACAGGGTTCTTGCGGATATTGCGCAACCGAGCGGCCGGAGAACACCAGAATGCTCCACAGGCAACTGCCCTGTACATTCAGCCATTGCCAAGTGACGGGGCGCCATTCAAACAAAATCCCTGCCGCCTGAGCCTGAGACGCTGTCAGCTTGCGGTCCAGCAATTTGCACAACACCTCGTAGACACCTTGGGAAATATCTGCGCGCATCAGGGCAATGTGGGCGTCGATTTTCATATCCAGGGTTTTCATCTGGCCGATATCGGTTGCGACATCATTGAGGTTGGGCTGATCACTCCCCAGCTTGAATACTTCACTGATGTGCTGCTGATACAGGCCACCCAGATCCAGGGCACGGCACCCCTGTGCAAACTCCAGGGGGGTTATGCCAATGACCCCGCGAGCGGCAGCCCCCAAGCGCAGCAGCGAGCCCGTCGGAAAGTGCTGCGCTCGCACTTCATCCTCGGAAAAATTCTGCATCGCCACATGCAGGAGACTGTCCTGCACCAGCCTCACCGTTTTCACATATTTCAATGGCAAGACTTCTTTCTCGTACTCGTTTACAGCACGCACCAAAAGATCTTTTTTCGGATCCACGGTCAGTTGCCATCGGGTCTGACAGTAAGCCTTGAGCCGCTCACTGCAAAACTCATCCAGTGCTTGCAAAGGCTTCAATTGCTCGGCGACAACTGCCTGGGCATCTGCAACCCGTGCGGCATCTCTGGTCAGTGCGTCCAACACGCCAGGCGGTGCGTTGACCATCCAGCCCGGCAGTTGCTTTTGCAACACCTGGGCCTTGTCCAAATCACCCGTCATTTCCAGTAAGGCGGATTGCAGTTGCCGCTGGGTCAATTGGTTCAGTTTGCTGTTCAAATCGTCCTGCGGGCGCATCAGCAATGTCCTTTATTGCCTATAAATCAAGCTATTACGATACCGCAGCAACTTGCACAGAATTAACGCTGATAGTTGATGGATTGCAGGCCGGACGCAGCAGCTATTTCCATGCAAAACCTATGGGGCTACCACCTGGAATCGGCCCTGCGCGCCGCGATCGGCTAGAATGGCCGCCTTGTCTTTGCCTGCTGTATGTCTATGAGCCGCCCATGACCCCCATCACCCACGCCCAGCTCGACTGGGATGACCAAGGTCGCCCGCATTCGCGGGTGTTCGACGACGTGTACTTCTCCGACCAGTCGGGCCTTGCAGAAACCCGCTATGTGTTCCTGGAGCAGAACCGCTTGCAGGAGCGCTTTGCTGGCTTGCCAGCGGGCGGGCGGCTGGTGATCGGCGAAACCGGCTTCGGCACGGGTTTGAATTTTCTCTGCGCCTGGCAATTGTTTGAGCAACACGCACCGGCCGGCGCGCGCCTGCACTTTGTCAGCGTGGAAAAATATCCGCTGAGCCATGCCGACCTGCAACGCGCCCTCGCCCTCTGGCCTGAACTGCAACCCTTGGCCGAACAACTCTTGGCGCAATACATCGCCATTCACCAAGGCTTCCAACGCCTGGTACTGGATAACGGCCGCGTGGTCCTGACCCTGTTGATCGGCGATGCTCTGGAGCAATTGCCGCAACTGGATGCGCAGATCGACGCCTGGTTTCTGGACGGTTTCGCCCCGGCGAAAAACCCCGATATGTGGACCGCCGAACTGTTCGCTGAACTGGCGCGCCTGGCCGCTCCGGGCTCGACCATCAGCACCTTTACCAGCACCGGCTGGGTACGGCGCCTGATCAACGCCGCGGGCTTCAAGATGAAGCGCACGCCGGGCATCGGGCACAAGTGGGAGATTCTGCGTGGAGAGTTTCTCGGCTGGCCCGACGAGACGCCGCCGCCCGCAAAAAGCAAACCCTGGTTCGCTCGCCCCCCAGCCATCGACGGTGAACGCCACGCCGTGGTTATTGGCGGTGGCCTGGCCGGTTGCGCAACGGCTGCCAGCCTGGCCGCCCGCGGTTGGCGCGTCAGCTTGCTGGAACGCCATGCCGGCCTGGCGCAGGAAGCCTCGGGCAACCCTCAGGGCGTGCTGTACCTCAAGCTGTCGGCCCATGGCACCGCATTGTCCCAACTGATACTCAGCGGTTTCGGCCACACCCGCCGCCTGCTGGAGCACTTGCACCGTGGCGTGGATTGGGATGGCTGTGGTGTGTTGCAACTGGCGTTCGACGCCAAGGAAGGCCAGCGCCAGGCCCAACTCGCCGACGCCTTCGCACCGGGCCTGCTGCACCTGCTCGACCGCGAGCAGGCGCAACAACAGGCTGGAATCCAACTGGCCCACGGCGGCCTGTTTTTCCCCGAGGGCGGCTGGGTGCATCCACCCGCACTGTGCCAGTGGCAGGCGACGCATCCGCTGATTGAGGTGCTCAGCCACCATGAGGCGCTTGAACTGGACCGGCGAGACGACCAGTGGCACGCTCGCGCCGGCGATCGCGTGCTGGCCAGCGCCAGCGTGGTGGTGCTCGCCGGGGCGGCCGAGATCAAGCGTTTCCCCTTGAGCGCAGACATGCCGCTCAAGCGTATTCGCGGGCAGATCACCCGGCTCGCACAAACCCCAGCCAGTGAGGCCCTTACTACTGTGGTCTGTGCCGAGGGTTACGTCGCACCAGCCCGCCTTGGTGAACATACCCTGGGCGCCAGTTTTGACTTCAACAACCAAGACCTCACACCCACGCTCGCTGAACACACCGGCAACCTGGAGATGCTGCGCGAGATCTCCACAGACCTGCTGCAGCGCCTGGGCGCCGACCGCCTGGCGGCCGAACAGTTGGAAGGGCGTGCTGCGTTTCGCTGCACCAGCCCCGATTACCTGCCGATCGTCGGGCCGCTGGCCGACCATGAAGCGTTCCAGCAGGCTTATGCCGTGCTGGGCAAAGACGCCCGGCAAGTACCGGATACGCCGTGCCCCTGGCTGCCCGGGCTGTACCTCAACAGTGGCCATGGCTCCCGCGGCCTGATCACCGCACCACTGTGCGGCGAACTCCTGGCCGCCTGGCTGAATGGCGAACCGCTGCCGGTACCGGCCAGCGTGGCCGCGGCTTGCCACCCCAACCGGTTTACCCTGCGCGCTCTGGTTCGAGGCCAGGCCGCAGCCCGTAAAGAGCGGGATTGATGGCTAGGCGGCCATCTGCCTTATAACTTATCGGTCTAAAACTCCACGCATAGCACTGGGTCAGTTTCTGGGTACGCGCCGTTTGGCGCATTGAGTATTGACCCCTCCCCAACGGAAAAACCGGTAAGGAACTTATGTGTGGATTAGCTGGCGAGTTACGCTTTGATCATCAACCTGCCGACCTGGCAGCCGTAGAACGCATCACTCATCACCTCGCCCCCCGTGGCCCCGACGCATGGGGCTTCCACGCCCAAGGGCCGATTGCCCTGGGCCACCGCCGCCTGAAAATCATGGACCTGTCGGACGGCTCCGCGCAGCCGATGGTTGACGCCCAACTGGGATTGTCCCTGGCGTTCAATGGCGCGATCTATAACTTCCCGGAACTACGAGAAGAGCTGGAAGCCCTGGGCTACGCCTTCTATTCCGGCGGTGATACCGAAGTGCTGCTCAAGGGCTACCACGCCTGGGGCGAAGCACTGCTGCCCAAGCTCAACGGCATGTTTGCCTTCGCCATCTGGGAACGTGACGCCCAACGTCTGTTCATCGCCCGTGACCGCTTGGGCGTAAAACCTTTGTACCTGTCGCGCACCGGCCAGCGCCTGCGTTTTGCCTCGGCGTTACCGGCGTTGCTCAAGGGCGGCGACATCAACCCGATCCTCGATCCGGTCGCTCTCAACCACTACCTGAATTTCCACGCCGTGGTCCCCGCGCCGCGCACGCTGTTGGCGGGCATTGAAAAGCTGCCGCCCGCCAGCTGGATGCGCATCGACGCAAGCGGCAAGACCGAACAGAAAACCTGGTGGACCCTGCCGTACGGGCCCCATGAGGACGAAAAACACCTGACGCTGGAAGACTGGACCGACCGCGTGCTCGACAGCACCCGCGAAGCCGTGGCCATCCGCCAACGCGCCGCCGTGGATGTGGGCGTGCTGCTCTCCGGTGGCGTCGACTCGAGCATGCTCGTCGGCCTGCTGCGTGAAGTCGGTGTGCAGGACCTGTCCACGTTCTCCATCGGTTTTGAAGACGCCGGTGGCGAGCGCGGCGACGAATTCCAGTACTCGGACCTGATCGCCAAGCATTACGGAACTCGCCATCACCAACTGCGCATCGCCGAAAGCGAGATCATCGAGCAACTGCCGGCGGCGTTCCGCGCCATGAGCGAGCCGATGGTCAGCCATGACTGCATCGCGTTCTACCTGTTGTCGCGGGAAGTCGCCAAGCATTGCAAGGTGGTGCAGAGCGGCCAGGGCGCCGACGAATTGTTCGCCGGTTACCACTGGTACCCGCAGGTGGATGGCGCAAGCGACCCGTATGCCGCGTACCGCGAGGCGTTTTTCGACCGCAGCTACGATGACTACGCGGCCACCGTCGCACCGAAATGGCTGACCGCCAACGACGCTGCCGGCGACTTTGTGCGCGAACATTTTGCCATGCCGGGCGCGGAAGCCGCCGTAGACAAGGCCCTGCGCCTGGACAGCACGGTGATGCTGGTGGACGACCCAGTCAAACGCGTCGACAACATGACCATGGCCTGGGGCCTGGAAGCCCGGACACCGTTCCTCGACTACCGCCTGGTAGAACTCTCGGCCCGCGTACCGGGCAAGTTCAAACTGCCCGATGGCGGCAAACAGGTGCTCAAAGAGGCCGCGCGCCGGGTGATCCCCAGCGAAGTCATCGACCGTAAAAAAGGTTACTTCCCGGTCCCCGGCCTCAAGCATTTACAAGGCGACACCCTGAACTGGGTGCGCGAGTTGCTGCTGGACCCGAGCCAGGACCGTGGCCTGTTCAACCCGGCCATGCTCGATCGCCTGCTGACGGACCCTCAGGGTCAACTGACCCCATTGCGCGGCTCCAAGCTGTGGCAACTGGCGGCGCTGAACCTGTGGCTCAGCGAACAAGGAATCTGATCCATGAAACCTAACGCCGCGGCGTATAGCCAACGCTTGATCAAAGGCCAGGCGCCGACCTACGAGCGCCTGCAGGCCCGGCTTGCCGAAGACGGCAGCCCGCAAGGTCCCGAACCGATTGCCGTGCATTGCGGTTGGGGGCGTTTGTTGATCGGGCATACGTTTCCCGACCCTGCCAGCCTTGCCCTGGAGCTGCTCAACGAACAGCCCGGCGAACGTGATATCGCTCTGTATGTGGCCGCGCCCCAGCAAATCCTCGGGATCGACCCGCAGCAGTTATTCCTCGACCCGTCAGACACCTTGCGCCTGTGGTTCAGTGACTACCGCCCCGCCACCCGTGTGTTTCGCGGTTTTCGGATCCGTCGGGTACAGAGCGAAGCCGACTGGCACGCCGTCAACTTGCTGTATCAGGGCCGCGGCATGTTGCCCGTCGACGTCGAACGCCTCACACCGCGCCATCAAGGCGGCCCGGTGTATTGGCTGGCGGAAGACGAAGACAGCGGCGCCGTGATCGGCAGCGTGATGGGCCTCAACCATCAGAAAGCCTTTCACGACCCGGAAAACGGTTGCAGCCTGTGGTGCCTGGCGGTAGACCCACAGTGCACCCGCCCCGGCGTGGGTGAAGTGCTGGTGCGCCACCTGGTGGAACACTTCATGAGCCGTGGCTTGAGCTACCTGGACCTGTCGGTGCTGCACGATAACCGCCAGGCCAAGAGCCTTTACGCCAAGCTGGGTTTTCGCGCACTGACCACCTTTGCGATCAAGCACAAGAACGGCATCAACCAGCCGCTGTTTCTCGGCCCGGGGCCGCAGGCGGGGTTCAATCCGTATGCGCGAATCATCGTCGAAGAAGCCCATCGGCGCGGTATCGATGTGCAGGTGGATGACGCCGATGCCGGGCTGTTCACCCTCAGCCACGGCGGGCGCCGCGTGCGGTGCCGCGAGTCGCTGAGCGATTTGACCAGCGCCATCAGCATGACCCTTTGCCAGGACAAGAGCCTGACCCACAAGGTGCTCAAGGCCGCTAGCCTGAAGTTGCCTGCGCAGCAGTTGGCAGGCAGTGCCGACGACAACCTCGAGTTTCTGGACGAGCACAAGCGCGTGGTGGTCAAGCCGTTGGATGGCGAACAAGGCCAGGGCGTGGCGGTGGACCTGCGAACGATCGAGGAGGTGCAGCAAGCCATCGAAACGGCACGCCAGTTCGACAGCCGCGTACTGCTCGAAAGCTTTCACGAGGGCCTGGACCTGCGCATCCTGGTGATCGGTTTCGACGTAGTCGCCGCCGCGATTCGCCGCCCCGCCGAAGTGATCGGCGACGGTCAGCATTCGATTCGTGCATTGATCCAAGCGCAAAGCCGACGTCGTCAGGCCGCCACCGATGGCGAAAGCAAGATCCCCCTGGACGGCGAGACCGAGCGCACGCTCAAGGCCGCCGGCTACGACTACGACAGCATCCTGCCCCGCGGCCAGACCCTGGCCGTGCGGCGAACTGCCAACCTGCATACCGGCGGTTGTCTGGAAGACGTCACCGCCATCCTGCACCCGACGCTGGTGGACGCCGCCGTGCGCGCCGCCCGCGCCCTGGATATTCCCATGGTCGGCCTGGACCTGATGGTACCGGCGGCCGACCAGCCGGAGTACGTATTTATCGAAGCCAATGAACGGGCCGGGCTGGCCAACCATGAACCGCAACCGACTGCAGAGAAGTTTGTGGATTTGTTGTTTCCACACAGTCAACCGGCCGCTTGAGGCTTGTGTTGCTTGAGGCTTGTGTTGAATGTGAAACCGCTATCGGGGGCAAGCCCCCTCCCACATTTTCCTGTGTTCACACATCAAGGGTGGGAGGGGGCTTGCCCCCGATGAGGCCGGCACTGGCAACGAATCTCTCAACCCTATCATCGAAACCATCGATGCCCTCAACTCATCAGGAGTTTCCATGACCAGAACCATCCCAGAACCCGATCTCGCCTACCTGCAAAAAGTGCTGCTGGAGATGCTCGCCATTCCCAGCCCCACCGGATTTACCGACACCATCGTGCGCTACGTCGCCGAACGCCTGGAAGAACTTGGCATCCCGTTTGAAATGACCCGGCGCGGCACTATTCGCGCCACCCTCAAGGGCCAGAAAAACAGCCCTGACCGTGCCGTCTCTGCGCACCTGGACACCATCGGCGCCGCCGTGCGAGCGATCAAGGACAACGGCCGCCTGACCCTGGCACCGGTGGGCTGCTGGTCGAGCCGCTTTGCCGAAGGCAGCCGGGTAAGCCTGTTCACCGATAACGGTGTCATCCGCGGCAGCGTATTGCCGTTGATGGCGTCCGGGCATGCGTTCAACACCGCCGTGGATGAAATGCCGGTGAGCTGGGACCATGTGGAACTGCGCCTGGACGCCTACTGCGCCACTCGTGCCGACTGTGACTCCCTAGGCATCAGCGTCGGTGACTATGTAGCGTTCGACCCACTGCCGGAGTTCACCGAAAGCGGGCATATCAGCGCCCGTCACCTGGACGACAAAGCTGGGGTCGCCGCCCTGCTCGCCGCGCTCAAGGCAATCGTCGACAGTGGCGAACCGCTGCTGATCGACTGCCACCCGCTGTTCACCATCACCGAGGAAACCGGCAGTGGCGCAGCGGCCGCCCTGCCCTGGGATGTCAGCGAGTTTGTCGGCATCGACATCGCCCCGGTCGCCCCGGGCCAGCACTCCAGCGAACACGCGGTGAGCGTGGCGATGCAGGACTCCGGCGGGCCGTACGACTATCACCTGTCGCGGCACTTGCTGCGCCTGGCCGCCGATAACGACTTGCCGGTGCGCCGCGATCTGTTCCGCTATTACTTCAGCGATGCGCACTCAGCGGTTACCGCCGGCCATGACATTCGCACCGCCCTGCTGGCCTTCGGTTGCGATGCCACCCACGGCTACGAGCGTACCCATATCGACAGCCTGGCCGCCCTGAGTCGCTTGCTGGGCGCCTATATCCTCAGCCCGCCGGTCTTTGCCAGCGATGCGCAACCGGCCCAGGGTTCCCTGGATCGGTTCAGTCATCAGATCGAGCATGAAACGCAAATGGAGAGCGACACCCGCGTGCCGTCGGTGGACAGCCTGGTCGGAAACAAGTCCTGACGCTGGCGACAGCTGCTACTGGCAACATAGGTCCCGGCGCAGTAGCATCGCCGGGACCTGACACCTGAGGCTTGTATGCTGATTCCCTACGATGCACTTGAAGTCGACACCCTGACCCGCCTCATCGAAGACTTCGTCACCCGCGACGGCACCGACAATGGCGACGACACGCCGCTGGAAACGCGTGTGCTGCGCGTACGCCAGGCGCTGACCAAGGGCCAGGCGCTGATCGTCTTCGACCCCGAGAGCGAGCAATGCCAACTGATGCTCAAGCACGATGTGCCCAAGCATCTGTTCGACTGAAAACCCCGCCTAAGGATTGGGTACCGACACGGGATGCGTGACGGGCCCCTGGCGTTCGCGGATCTTCTGGTAAACCTCGGCGCGGTGCACATTGACGCCCACGGGGGCTTCGATACCGAATTTCACGTGGGTGCCGTTCACTTCGAGAATATAGACGGTGATGTCATCGCCAATAGCGATGGCTTCGCCTATGGTGCGGCTTAAGACCAGCATGGCGTGTGTCCTTTTCAAGTAGCAGGACCTGGACCATGCGCCCTTGGAAATGGACCGGCAATGGCTTGCTGGAAAATCAGGCATTACCTACACAGGTAGGTAATTTGCCTGACAGACTTCATCCAAATCAGCCCTTAACGACCTGCGCCTTCGCGCGCATCTTGTCGGCCATCAGAGTCATTTCGTCATACAGCAACTGCGGGTTTTTCTGCTTCAGGGCCCAGGCCATGCGCCCTTGCTCATGGGGCAGGATCATGAATTCGCCCGCGGCCACGCGCTGGTAGATGTAATCGGCGATATCGGTCGCCGAAATAGGTGAACTTTCAAGCAACTTGCCCACCTGCGCCTTCATGGCCGGGGTCGGCCCACGGAAGGAGTCGAGCAGGTTGGTCTGGAAAAACGATGGGCACACCACGTGCACGCCCACTTCCTGCTGCTTGAGCTCGACCAGCAGGCTTTCCGACAACGCCACTACGCCGGCCTTGGCCACGTTGTAGTTGCTCATGGCCGGCCCCTGCATCAATGCAGCCATCGACGCGATGTTGATGATCCGGCCCTTGCTCTTCTCCAACAGCGGCAGGAACGCCTTGCAGCCCTTGACCACGCCCATCAGATTGATTGCGATCTGCCAGTCCCAATCCTCCAGGGACAGTTCGGCGAAGAACCCACCCGAGGCCACGCCTGCGTTGTTGACGATCACATCAATGCCGCCGAGCTTGACCTCGCACGCCTGGGCAAACGCGGTGAGCTGGCTGTAGTCGCGCACGTCGCAGCGTTGGATAAACCCTTCACCCCCCGCCTCGCGCACAAGTTTGAGGGTCTCCTGCAAACCGGGCTCACTGACATCCGACAACGCCAACTGCCAGCCCTCACTGGCCCAGCGCAGAGCGATTTCACGACCCAGGCCGGACCCGGCGCCAGTGATCATCATGCGATTTTGCATAGGAAGTAGCCTTGTGGTTTACCGAAGAAGTGACCGGCAGTGTAGCGAAGGTTTTTCCCGCACCCACGCACCATCAGATTGATGAATGCCCCAGGCAAACCGTGGGCCGGGTCGCAGGCACGCATATAGCCCAAGTTCAATTTTTTTCAACTGATTAGTTCAAGTTGCGCACGGGTTAAAAGAAATAAACAACTAATCAAAATGTTTTAGAAAAACAATGAATTTTCTGCGAAGTGCATGAGTCGGAATGGTTAAGACGTCCCGATGCACATGGACGAGATAACGGTCAAACAGCCGGTTTTTGCACAGAACCTATAAGGAATAAAACCATGAGCCTCATTCTAATCATTATCCTGATCCTTCTGTTGGTCGGCGGCCTGCCAGTGTTCCCGCACTCGCGTAACTGGGGTTATGGACCGTCGGGTATCCTGGGTGTGGTGCTGGTCGTCCTGCTGGTGCTGTTGTTGCTCGGCAAGATATAAAAGCCGGGACAAAAAAAGAGGCCTCGATCGAGGCCTCTTTTTTATTGCCGGTCAGTTAGTCCGGCTTACCATCTACAACACCTGCGGTGTTATCCAGCAGGCTCTTGGTAGCGGTCTGCAGGAACGACTCAAGTTTCTGCTTGAGCGCAGCTTCGTCCGGCGACTCAGGGATCACCTTGCCAGTCGGTTCGGCGCCCAGGGTGTATTCCCACAACTTGGGTGGCATTTCCTTGGGCAATACCAGTACGCGGTCAGCGGTAAGCAAGGCCACGGTCTGGTCGCTGCCCGATGGCTTGATCACGCCGAAGCCCTTGTCGCCTTCCGGCAGGTTCAACAGGTCACGCCCCCAGCACTGGTGCAACGTGTCGCCACCCAGGCGGCCCATGATGGTCGGCACGATGTCGATCTGGGTGCCCACGGTGTGGTCACGTACGCCGAACTTTTCCTGCATGCCAGGTGCGATCATCAGCATCGGCACGTTGAAGCGGCCCAGGTCCATTTCAGTGATCTGTTGCTCGTTGCCGAAACCGTGGTCGCCCACAATCACGAACAGCGTTTCCTTGAAGTACGGCTCCTTGCGGGCCTTTTCAAAGAACTGGCCCAAGGCCCAGTCAGAGTAGCGCATGGCCGTCAAATGCTCGTTGAGGCTGCCACGGTCGGTGACTTTTTCAACCGGCAATGGCGTCGGCAACGCGTACGGGGTGTGGTTGGACAAGGTTTGCAGCAATGCGTAGAACGGCTTGCCGCCTTCACGGGCTTTGAGTTCCTCCAGGCCACGGTTGAACATGTCCTGGTCGGACACGCCCCATGTCGGGTCGGAGAACACCGGGTCGACAAAGTCATTACGGCCGATGAAGTTGGTCATGCCCTGGTTGCTGAAGAAGCCCGACTGGTTGTCCCAGGCGAAATCGCCGTTGTAGACATACACATCGTCGAAATCACGCGCACTGAGCAACTGCGGCAGGCCCGACAACTTGTGGCTGCCTTCCGGGGTCTGCATCAGGTATTCGAAGCCCGGCAGGTTCGGGAAGCAGGCCATGGTGGCGAACATACCCTGGTGGGTGTGGGTACCGTTGGAGAAGAAGCGGTCGAACAGCAAGCCTTCCTTGGTCAGCTTGTCGAAGTACGGCGTGATATTGCCCGGACGCCCCAACGCGCCCACCGAGTGACCGGCAAAGCTTTCCATCAGGATCACTACGACGTTCTTGATCGGCAGAGTCTTCTCGGCCGGCGGCGTGAAATCACGGCGCACGGCAGCGGTGTCGGTATCCACCAGTTTTTCGCTCGGCAACACCAGCATGTCGCGCACGGTCTGGGTGGCCAGCGGTTGTTCGAGGGTGGCTTTCCAGATGTTGGCACGGTCTTCACCGAACCGCGCCTTGGCCGCCGCGATCAGCGACAGGGTGCCATTGAGGCCCAACTGGTTGGCGAAGTTCGAATCGGTGGTGTAGACATCCCCCCAACGCAATGGCGGGCCCTGACGCAGGGTGCCGCGAATGGCGACCACGGCGACCAGCAGGCAAACCACGAATACAGCGATGCGGCTGTACCACGGAGCCACCTGGCGCGTGCTGATCGTACCGCCGCTGAACGGGCCACGCGGGCGCGTTGCACGGTCGGCGCCCTTGAAGGCCATGCTCAGGATCAGCGTGCCCACGGCCCAGGCCAGCAGGTAGCGCACCACCGGGAAACCGTACCAGAGCATGCTCATCACGGTTTTCGGGTCTTCCTTCACATACTGGAAGACCAGGCCGTTGAGGCGCTGGTGGAATTCACGGTAGAAGTCCATTTCCATCAGCCCCAGGAACAAGGCGATGCTGGACACGACGGTCAGCCACAAACGGAAGAAACCCCGTGCCGCCATGGCCCGTACACTGAACAACGCCAGCAGCAACGGGATCAGCAGGTACATCACCAAGCGGATATCCAGGCGCAGGCCATTGGCGAACGCTTCCAGGAACGTCGAGGCCGGCGTGTCCAGGATCATCTCGCGGTTGTAGACCAGCAACGCCAGGCGCAGCAGGGAGAACATCACCATCATGACCAGTGCGCAGAGCAGCGTGTACGCCAGATGGGATTTGACGGTCGGTTGCAGCAGGCGATTTGAAGCTCGCTGCTGATTCAGGGCGTCCGGGTTTGCCATGTCGTTTTAGGACCCATTGGAAGTTTAAGTTGCGAAATAATGCAGTGACGTCCGCCCTCGCCCAGGCTGGCTGGGGTAAGCGGTTTACGCGGTGGCACAAATGGTGCCCGATCAAGGCCGGCAAGGCTATTAATTACTGAACGTGCAACCTTGTCGTGTCTTTAAAGGCCCCAGGGATAGAGCCTTGGCAGGCGAATAAAGCCGGCAAATTGTCTTGGATGGAATGTGAAAATTCTGTACAGCGAATATTTCGATACACAAATTTTTCGAACAAATGTGGGAGGGGGCTTGCTCCCGATAGCGGTGTGTCAGTGAGCTTATTTGTCACTGATCCACCGCTATCGGGAGCAAGCCCCCTCCCACATTGACTGCGCCGACTCCAAGAGGAGTGAGGCGCTCAGATCCGCACGTTACCGCGTGGCCCGGCGATAGCCCAGATAATCAGACCCAGTACCGGCAACAGCAGGATCAACAGGATCCACAGCACTTTGGCGCCCGTACTTGCGCCGCTTTTGAACACGTTGATGATCGCCCAGATATCCAGCGCGAGGATGATCAGGCCAATCAGGCCGTTGAAAGTGGAACCCATGGTGTCGCTCCTAAGTGAGGGCATGCACTTGTAGGATAGTCAGCCTTGGCGGGGGTTCCGTTTTAATTTCAGACGTGCACGGCGATCTTCAATGCCTCAAGCGACGGCTCAGCCTTGATGCCGACTTCAGCGCACAGTTGCAGCACGCGCGGCAGGTCGTTGCCGAACACCAATACCGCCTGGATCTCATCATCGAGCAACTGACTGAAGTTCATCAGCACATAACCGCCGTCTTCCGGGCTCAAGGCGCTCATCTGAATCTGGATGCGGTTCAACGCGGTCAGGTCTTCAGTCTTGGTCAATTGCTTGGGCTTGAGATTGAACGCCACGCCCGGACCAAACGAGGCGACGATCTGCGCGAACAGGTCGCCGTAGGTATCAGCCTGAAACAACACCGTGTCGGGCAGGCTGCCGACCACCACCCACTCCCCCAGCGGTATCGGGAAGCTGTCGTCGTAGTTGATATCCGGGTTAGCCGCCAGGAAAGCGGCCGGGTCTGCGTAGGCTTGCGCCGCTTCGTCGGCAATACGTGCCACCTCGTCCTCAGCCATGACGCCGGCGCTGATTTTGCTGATGAGTTCGACGAGCGCGGTTTTCATGGGCGATCCTGTAGCGGGCGGGTTTTCGAGGGCGCGTAGCCTACACCAGTTTCTGCAACTGCGCCGCCGTATCCACCGCGCCCATGGTCTGTGCCGCAGCCAGTGCCGTGGCACCTTGAGCGTCGGTAGCCTTGGGATTGGCGCCTTGACCGAGCAGGTATTCGACCATTTCAACGCGGTTGAACATCGCCGCCATCATCAACGCCGTACGCCCATCCGATGAGGCCGCCTCAACCGGCGTACCGCCTTCGATCAGGGCCCTAACCACCGGCAGGTTGCCTTTGAACGCCGCGCCGGCAATCGGCAACTGGTTCTTGTCATTGGCGATCAAGGGGTCGGCCTTGAATTCCAGCAGTACTTTTACCGCCTCGGCGTGTCCGTGGTAGGCCGCGAGCATCAATAAGGTGTCGCCATTGTGATTACGAAAGTTGGCCGGCAAGCCCTTGGCCAATAACGCAGCAAGCATGGCTGCATCGCCGCGGCGGGCCACGTCGAAGACCTGCTCGGCAAATTCGGCGGCTTCGTCTTCGGTCATTTGTTTAGGCTGATCTGACATGGGGGCTCCTTGCTGAGGCGGCTTGTGTAACTGAATAAGGCGCCCAGTGTCGCGATGGAGTTCCCCCCTGTCATGGCTTTTTTGTCAAAAGCCGCCATAGCCAGAATCAATAACGAAAGTGCCCGCCCTGGATCTGCGCCAATAATTGCCCGGTAACCGGCACATAGCTCTGCGAACCTGGCAGCCAGGCGTACACCGGGTCATTGCCGGCCTTGGCCGGGTCGAATGCTTCCTCTTTGAGTTTCATTTTCTGGTACTTGAAGGTGCCGGTGGTTTCCATTTTTACCTTGATCCGCAGGAACAGCGGCACCGCATAGTGCGGCAACTGGCCGTGGGCAAATTGCAGCAGTTCGCGCATGTCCAGGGCAGCCAGAGACTCACTCGGGGTGATGGCGACCATGCCAGCACGGCCATTGGTGTTCGCGATCTCGACACCATAAGCCACCACTTCGGCGATTTGCGGGTGTTGCAGCAGCACGTTTTCCACTTCGGTGGTCGAGACGTTTTCACCCTTCCATCGGTAGGTGTCCCCCAGGCGATCGACAAATTGCGCATGACCGAAGCCGATGCTGCGTACCAGATCGCCAGTATTGAAATACCGGTCGCCCTTCTCGAACACGTCGCTGATCACCACTTTGCGATTTTTTTGCGGGTCGGTGTAGCCATCGAACGGTGACTTTTCATCGATCTTCGCCAGCAACAAGCCCTGCCCGCCCGTTGAGACCTTGTGCATGAACCCATCACTGCCGCGCAACGGTTCCCCTGTGTCCGGAGCGTAATCCACCAACGCCCAATGCTGCAGGCAAAAGCCGATGGTGTTGTCAAAATTCAGCACGTTGGTAAAACCGATATTGCCGTCACTGGCCGCATACAGTTCGCAAATATGCTCCACCTCATAGCGCTGTTTGAACTGCGCCCATACACCGGGGCGCAGGCCATTGCCGACCATCTTGGTCACGCGGTTATCGCGATCCTGTTCGCTGGGGGGCTGGTCGAGCAAATAGCGGCATAACTCACCGACATAGCCGAGGGTGGTCGCGTTGAACTTGCGCGCATCCTCCCAGAACTGGCTGGCGCTGAACTTGCGCCGAATGGCGAAGCCGGACGCGCCGATAATGGCCGAGCCCCAGCACACGCACAAACCGGTGCCGTGGTACAGCGGCAAGGTGCAATAGAGAACGTCGTGCGGTGCCATGTCCAGGGCAATCCTGCCGAAGCTCACAGCGGTTTTGGTCCAGCGCCCATGCTTCATGATGCCGGCCTTGGGCAAGCCGGTGGTGCCGGAGGTGTAGATATAGAAGCAGGGATCGTTGTAGGAAATCTGCGCGCAGATCGCAAGGTTGTCCACCGGGTGCCCGGCACTGGCCGCCATCAGGTCGATGTAGCCCTCAGGAACTGCGCCATCGGGTTGATCCGCCACAAACCAAGTGCGCTCGGCCGGGATCTGCACCTGATCGCGCACCGCTGCGTAGGCGCTCAGCAACTCTGCCCCCACCACAATGGCAACCGGGTCGACCAGCGTCAGGCTGTGCACCAGCGTCCCCTGGGTTTGCGACGTATTGAGCATGGCGCAGACGCCGCCCAGCTTGGCCACGGCCAACACGTTGAGCAGCAACTCGGGGCGATTTTCAATTAACAGCGCTACCACGTCGCCTTTGCGAATGCCCTGGTCATGCAGGTGATGGGCGATGCGATTGGCCTGCTGATTGGCGTCGCGATAGCTGATCACCTGGTCAGCGTAAAGCAGCGCGGCACCGTCAGGATTGCGCAAGGTCGCTTGCTCGAAATGCCAGCCCAGGCCGCAGGGTTGCCTGGGGTCGGTGACATTGGCCGCGCGCATGCCGCGTACCACACGCGGGAGCGCCCGAACGATGGCAGGCACCTTTCGCAGCATCATGCCCCAGGTAATCATGTCGTTTTGCCGATGGCTCATGGCGGGACTTCCTTTTTCTTATTTTTGGTCGAGTCCAGATACCTGACGAGCTTGTAAGCACTCGCCAATGCGTTACAGGAAAATACGTCAGCCCTTCTTGGGCTGTACACGCGGGATTTGAAAAGTTTTGTATCCCAAAGGGCAGTCGCCGCAGGCAACGGAATTTTCCGGCAAAAAAGGCGGTCAATAGCTGTAAGGCAAGCCCGACACCTTCGCAAAGGCGCCGACTAAATAACGCAAAATGCAGGATGCACGATGGCCTTTCATGCAAATTGCACGAAAATGAAAATTCGATTATTTTATAAGTATCTGATTTTTAAAGACTTTTTTCTTTAAGCAATACTGGCACAATCACTGCACCTATCACTCCATGCTTGCCAACTTGAGCCAATGGAGCTGATAGACATGAGCCTGATCCAAGATAAATTCGCTTCGGTATTCTCCAACTACGACGTCACCACCCAGCCACGTCCTGACGGTGGGATCCTGTTGACCCTGCGCAACAGCGAAGGCAAACAGGTCAAGCGCTCGATCTCGTACCAGCAATTGCACACCGCCGATCAATTGACCTGGGTGATCAGCGCCATTCGCCGTGACCTGGCCGAACAAGCCAGCGAGCTGCCGCAGATTTCCATGCTGCAAAGCCAGAACCGCTTTGCGCTGCCGACCTACCATTCGGCATAAGCGACAGACATGAAAAGGGCCGCGACGCCGTTGAGCGTCGCGGCCCTTTTTTGTGCCTTCAGCACAAGCCTTGGCGAGTGGCTTCGTTTTTCGCCTGTACCCGGTTGGTCACGTCCAGCTTGCCGTAGATATTGCGCAGATGAAACTTCACCGCCGCTTCGGAGGTGCCGCGAATCTGGCTGATCTCCCAGATGGTCTTGCCCTCGGAAGCCCACCGCAGGATTTCCAGCTCCGTTGGGGTCAGGGGCTTGCCGGACAAGTTCAGGCGTTTTCTGATAGCCGTCGGCACGCTATCGATGGGGGCACACGTCTGCTCTGGGCTGCTCATCGCTCTCTCCTTATATCTGCTGATGCGGCACCGCCTTTCGGACTCCTCCTATTGACAGATGACATAAACATTGGCGCCGCACAGAGAGTTACATAACCAGCGGAGTGAAAGCGTACAACACAGAACAAACAGCTTCGCCCTACGAATATTCAGGCGTTTTCCCACAACAAGTTCCAACTTGCCCGGGTTGAACATTTAGATATTTATGCTTAGTCGTCCAGCCCTGGAAAACGCGCGGCAATGTTATCTGCGCTGAACGTCGGCACCTCGCCCTGAGCGGTGTTGAACAAACGCAGCGCCACCAAGTGCGGGTTCTCGCCGATGTCGAGCCAGTGCGACATACCCGCCGGGATAACCAACAGGTCATTTTTCTCGGCGCGCACGCCGTATACATAATCACCCACATGCAGCATGAACAGGCCTTGGCCGGCGATAAAGAAATACGCGTTATCTTCACGGCAGGTGCGCTCTACCAGGAAGGGGTCACGCAATTCATGCATCTGGGGATGGTCGCCCGTCACGCTGATCACCTTCGCCGTGGCATAGCCGAGCGCATCGATCTGTGGACGGTACGCCGCGATCATTTGCGCGTCACTGGCGCCTTTCTCGATAACGCTGGGCTGCCAACGTTCAAAGCCTATGCGGTGTTCGGCCAGGGTCGACTGGATGTCGTCGAAATGGGTCAGCACCTTGTTGGGTGTGTCCGCGGTGGCGATGTGGTAAACGGCTACGTAACTCATTGCACGGTTCCTTGATTCGGCTCTTGCAATCGAAGGCCAATGATAATGGCGGCGGCCAGCGCAGCGACGCTGGCGATACTGAACGTCAGGGTCGGGCCCAGCAGGTTCCAGCTATAACCGGAATACAGGGCGCCGAGGGCACCGCCAGTACCGGCCAAGGCAGCGTACAGGGCTTGGCCCTGGCCTTGCTGACGGTCACCGAAGCTGCGCTGCACAAAGGCAATCGCCGCCGCGTGAAAACTGCCGAATGTGGCTGCGTGCAGGAGCTGCGCCAACAGCAACACCCAGAAAAATTCGGCAAAGGAGCCCAGCAGCAACCAGCGCAGCGCCGCCAGCACAAAGCTGGCCAGCAGCACCCGGCGCACCGAAAAACGCGCCAGGATACGGCTCATGGCCAGGAACATCAGGACCTCCGCCACCACCCCCAGGGCCCACAACATCCCGATCACGCCACGGCTGTAGCCCAAGTGTTCCAGGTGCAGGGTGAGGAAGGTGTAATACGGGCCATGGCTCATTTGCATCAATGCCACGCAGGCATAGAACGCCAGCACCCCGGGGCTGCGCAATTGCTTGAGGAAACCGTCACCGGCCAAGCGATTGCCATGGCTGGCAGGCTGGGCATTGGGCACCCACAGGCTGGCGCCGATGATGCCGGCCATGATCACTACCACCACGACCGGGTAGATATCCAGGCTCAGCCAGTCGAACAGCCGCCCCATGATCACTACAGTGAGGATAAAGCCGATGGAGCCCCACAGACGGATCTGGCTGTAGCGCGAGGTTTGCTTGTGCAGATGGGCCAGGGTGATGACCTCAAACTGCGGCAGCACCGCGTGCCAGAAGAATGCGTGCAGGGCCATGACCATCGCCAGCCAGGCGTAGGTCTTGCTGACGAAGATCAGGCAGAAACTGGCCAGGGTACAGGCCGCGCCAAATCGCACAATGGCCAGGCGCCGGCCGGTGAAGTCGCCGATCCAGCCCCACAGGTTAGGCGCCACGCAGCGCATCAGCATGGGGATGGCCACCAGTTCGCCGATACGCGCGCTGGAAAAGCCCAGGTGATCGAAGTACAACGCCAGGAACGGCGCCGTCGCCCCGAGCAGGGCGAAGTAGAACAGGTAAAAGCTGGAAAGGCGCCAATATGGGAGCGGTGGGGTCATTTTATTGGGGCTGCTTCGCAGCCCGGCGCGAGCAAGCTCGCTCGCCACAACAAGCGCACTCACCCTGGCAAGCTCGCTTGCCGGCGGCGATCACAGTTGGCCCAGTACCGGCGTGGTCACGCGCACATCGGCATTTTGCCCACGGTTGCGCAGCAGGTGGTCCATCAACACGATGGCCATCATGGCTTCGGCAATCGGTGTGGCGCGGATGCCGACGCACGGGTCATGACGGCCCTTGGTGATCACGTCCACCGGGTTGCCGTGTACATCGATCGAACGGCCCGGTGTGGTAATGCTTGAGGTCGCCTTGAGCGCCAGGTGCGCAACAATCGGTTGGCCGGAGGAAATACCGCCAAGGATGCCACCCGCATTGTTGCTGAGGAAACCTTCAGGCGTCAGCTCATCGCGATGTTCGGTTCCGCGCTGGGCAACACAGGCGAAGCCTGCGCCGATTTCCACGCCTTTGACCGCGTTGATGCTCATCAGCGCGTGGGCCAGTTCGGCGTCGAGGCGGTCGAAGATCGGCTCGCCCAGGCCCGGCTTGACGCCTTCGGCCACCACGGTGATCTTGGCACCGACGGAGTCCTGGTCGCGGCGCAACTGGTCCATATAGGCCTCCAGCTCCGGCACCTTGTCCGGGTCGGGACAGAAGAAGGCGTTGTCTTGCACGCTGTCCCAGCTCTTGAACGGGATCTCAATCGGACCCAACTGGCTCATGTAGCCACGGATGACGATGCCCTGGGTGGCCAGGTATTTCTTGGCGATGGCACCGGCGGCCACGCGCATGGCGGTTTCACGCGCCGAGCTGCGGCCACCGCCGCGGTAGTCGCGCTCGCCGTATTTATGGTGGTAGGTGTAGTCGGCATGGGACGGACGGAACACATCCTTGATTGCCGAGTAGTCCTTGGACTTCTGGTCGGTGTTGCGAATCAACAAGCCAATGGCGCAGCCGGTGGTGCGGCCCTCGAACACCCCGGAAAGGATTTCGACTTCGTCCGGCTCCTGGCGCTGGGTGGTGTGGCGGCTGGTGCCGGGCTTGCGGCGGTCGAGGTCATGCTGCAGGTCGTCCAGGGACAGCTCAAGGCCTGGTGGGCAGCCGTCGACAATGGCGACCAACGCCGGGCCATGGCTTTCGCCCGCGGTGGTGACAGTGAACAGCTTGCCGAAGGTATTGCCGGACATGCAGGGCGCTCCGTGAAATCAGTTGAATCAAGTCAACCGTAATAACTTAAGGCGGCCAGTATACGCAGGCTAACCGACTAGTTCATCCTCGAAACCTTACCGGTAGACATTGGTCCAACCGGCACCTCACTGATGATGGCGCGATGATGCTGCGAGTTCTGCTGTTCACCCTCACCCTGTTTACCGCCGCGGTCCAGGCCGCCTCCCCTGTGGTACTGCAACGCCCTATCAGCCTGGACACCGGCAGCGGCCAACTGTTTGGCTCATTATTGTTGCCGCAGTCCGACAAACCGGTGCCGGTGGTGCTGATCATCGCCGGCTCCGGCCCTACCGATCGCAATGGCAACAGCGCCGACGGCGCCCGCAATGACAGCCTCAAGCGCCTGGCCTGGGTGCTTGCCCGACATAACATCGCCAGCGTGCGCTACGACAAGCGCGGGGTCGCCGCCAGCCTGGCCGCCACGCCGGATGAGCGCAACCTCACCCTGGACGCCTATGTGTCCGATGCGGTGGCCTGGGGCAAGCTGCTCAAGGCCGACAAGCGCATGGGCCCGTTGATTGTGCTGGGCCATAGCGAAGGCGCGCTGGTAGCCGCCCTCGCCGCGCCGCAACTGGCGCCGGCCGGGGTGATTTCCCTATCGGGCAGCGCCCGCCCGGTAGACCAGGTGATTCGCCAGCAACTGGCCGATCACTTGCCCCCTGCCCTGTTGTTGCGCAGCAATGAAATCCTCGACCACCTCAAGGCCGGCCAAGTGGATGCCGACGTGCCGCGCCCACTCGAAGGCATCTTCCGACCAAGCGTGCAGCCTTATCTGATCAGCCTGTTCCGCGCCGACCCATCGGCCGCCTTCGCCAGGCTGAACATGCCGGCGTTGATCATCCAGGGCACCAACGATATTCAGGTCGGCGTAGCGGATGCCCAGCAGTTGAAACACGCCAAGCCCGACGCGCAGTTGACGGTTATCGAAGGCATGAACCACGTGATGCGCATCGTGCCCAACAACGTGAAGCAGCAACTGGCGTCCTACAATGACCCGAAACTGCCCCTGGCTGCGGAACTGGGCCAGCGTATCGTCGCGTTTATCGACGGACTTCAACCCCGTTAAGCGACAATTTGCCTCCAGTCCTGGGCAAACCGGCCGATAAGTCCAGAGTCGACAGTAAAAAGACTGTCGGCTTGCTGGGCTTGGACAGGATCGCGCCGCATGACAACCACCGAAGCAACACCCGAATCTACCGCCGACACCTCGACTGCAACCGCGGCCGTCGAGGCGGCGGCCCTGCCGTGGGCGGACGTCCACGCCGAACACTTCAAGATGCTGCGCCTGGCTCCGCTGACCACCGACCGTGCCACTGGCGCACGGCCGTTGCGCTTTGTGCAGTTCGGCTATGCCGAGCGCCACGACAAGCACCACAGCCTGTTGCGCATGGTTATTCAACTGCCCGGCCAGCGAGTACGCCGCGAGCAGAACCACCTGGATATCTGGGTGGACCACGATAAACATCGCGTGCATTTCGGCCCAGGCAACAGCCTGGAAATCGAACCGGCCAACCGGGGGATCGGCCGTTTCCTGGTCGCTCAGGCCGCCGCCTGGGCGAAGAAGAAGTGGTCCCACTACCGCGTCGACGGCGTGGACCTGGCCAACAAGGACGCCCTCAACGAAGCCACGCGCCTGCGTCGTGATCACTTTTTGCGTATCCAGGGATTTGATGTGGCCTATGCCGACGTGCAGCACCTCAAAGGCAATGTGCAGCCGGGCAAGGTTGGCGACGTGCTGGACAGTTGGAACACCGAGAAGGTGCAGTTCGTGGAGATCCTCGAAGCCGCGCAGATGCTGCAACAGGCCGATCAGAACCTGGCGGAACAGGAAGTGAAGCTGCGCAAGGAAGAGGAAAAAGTCATCAAGTTCAAGCGCGAGGACAGCGGGCTGCGCTTTACCATCACGTGCCTGGTGGCGTTTACGGTGTTTCAGGCAGGGTTGTTGATCTGGATTGCCACTCACCGCTGATAGATTGAAATGCAATCAAAATGTGGGAGCTGGCTTGCCTGCGATAGCGATGTATCAGTAGCACAAGTGCAAGCTGACCCACCGCTATCGCAGGCAAGCCAGCTCCCACATTGACCGAGTTTCTGCAGTTATATCCGGGCAGCGAAAACGGCCTGGTGTTGGCGACACTGCTCAGCCGTCAGCATGAACACCCCATGCCCACCCCGCTGGAAGTCCAGCCAGGCAAAGTCGACTTCCGGATACAGCGCGTCAACATGCACCTGGCTGTTGCCCACTTCGACAATCAGCAAACCCTTCTCGGTCAGATGGTCCGCCGCTTCGGCCAGCATCCGGCGTACCAGGTTCAGGCCGTCGTCACCACAGGCCAGGCCCAGTTCCGGCTCGTGCTGGTATTCATCCGGCATGTCGGCAAAATCTTCGGCATCCACATACGGTGGGTTTGACACGATCAGGTCGAATCGCTGGCCGGGCAAGCCGTCAAAACCATCGCCCTGCACGGTATAGACCCGCTCATCGACGCCATGGCGCTCGATATTCTGGTTTGCCACTTCAAGGGCTTCGAAAGACAGGTCACCCAGTACCACTTCGGCCTCCTGGAACTCGTACGCACACGCAATGCCGATGCAACCGGAGCCGGTGCACAGGTCGAGGATGCGCGCCGGCGGCTGCGCCAACCAGGGTTCGAAGCGGTTTTCGATCAGTTCGCCAATCGGTGAACGCGGGATCAACACGCGCTCATCGACAATAAACGACATGCCGCAGAACCACGCCTCTTTCAACAGGTAGGCGGTGGGCACACGCTCGTGAATACGGCGATGCAGTAAACGCTGCACATGGGAGATTTCCTCTTCTTCGAGGTTGCAATCCAGGTAGCTGTCAGCAATTTCCCACGGCAGGTGCAAGGCGCCGAGCACCAATTGCCGGGCTTCGTCCCAGGCATTGTCGGTGCCATGGCCAAAAAACAGGTCTTCCCCATGGAAACGGCTGACAGCCCAACGGATATGGTCGCGCAAAGTGCGCAGGCGGGAAGTGATCACGGGGCAAGCTCCTGGAAAAAACGACTGGCAATTCTAACAGCCTTCACCTGTACCGACGATGTACGAAAACACTGGCGCCGTACGTCGGATTTCATCCAATTGCCCCGCATTGTGTTAAACAAGCCCACCTCTTGACATGGCTGCACGCCAGCAACGGCGTACCTTACGATAGTAGCGATTCACAGAAGCGCTCAGCCAGTGGACAATGTCGCAAAAGCCCCACTCACAGGAGCCCCAGAATGTCCGTTCCAAAGACGATGTTTCAACTCAGCGGTCGCGGTTACGCAGCAGCCAACCTCAGTCATGCGACCCTCGTGATCATCGACGCCCAGAAGGAATACCTCAGCGGCCCGCTCGCCCTCTCGGGCATGGACGCAGCTGTCGCTAATATCAAACAACTGGTCAGCGCCGCGCGCAATGCCGGGCGCCCGATTGTGCATGTACGCCACTTGGGTACCGTAGGCGGTCTGTTTGATCCACAGGGCGAGCGCGGCGAATTCATCCCGGGGCTTGAGCCAGAGGGTGACGAAACCATCATCGGCAAGCTGCTGCCGAGCGCCTTCCACGGCACCGGCCTGGAAAAACACTTGCAGGACCTTGGCTCCCTGGACCTGATCGTCTGCGGCTTCATGAGCCACTCCAGCGTCAGCACCACCGTGCGTGCGGCCAAGAACCTGGGCTTTCGCTGCACCCTGGTGGAAGACGCCTGCGCCACTCGCGACCTGCCCTACAAGGGCGGCATCCTGAGCGCCGAACATGTGCAGCACACCGAAATGGCGATCATGGCCGACAACTTCGCCACCCTCGCACTGACTAAAGATCTGATCTGATCATTCTGGCGTTGAGCGGCGTGTTTATTGCTCCGCTCATCCGCAAAGCCCTTTCATTTGGCGCATTTACCCCTCCCTCCGGAACAACCTGTGTATTGTCCGGTCGAAGGGCCGATACCCTGGAGGAAAGGTCGGAATGAAGATATCCGATGGTTTTGATGCTCGTCGCTTGCGCCCCAAGGGCCCGAGCAACTGGCGTCTGCGCCTGATGGCGGGCATTGCCGCGTTGCTGGCGATCATAGGCTTGTTGTTGGCAGGCGCTGGTGGCGCCGGCCTGTTTGGGCATTCGCCGGCACTGGGCGAGCTGAATGCCAGCCCGGGCGGCTCGGCGATCCTGTTGGGGATCGGCCTGCTGGTGCTGTGGTTGGGCGTATGGTTATGGCGCCGCAGCCGTCGGCGGATGCGTCAGCCCTTGTCGTTGAATATCGCCTCGCACCTGATGAAAAAGCACGACTGATGGCGCTTGGATAGCGTTTGCTGCGCCCTGGCCGCCGCGATTTAGGTAAACTGCCCGCCCTTCGCGGAGGCTGACATGCAAGACGACGATTTTTCCCTGTTCAAAAACGAGCTGCGCGGCGTCAAGCCGATCAAGCACGACCGCGCCGACACCGGCAAACCCAAGACCGACCGGGCACAGATCGCCAAGCTGCGCCAGGCCGCGACCGTGCGCAGCGATGCCACTACCGTGGATGGCCTGTCGGATCAGTTCGTGATTGACGTCGGCCCCGAAGACGAGCTGATGTGGGCCCGAGATGGTGTGCAGGAAAGCCAGATGCGCAAGCTCAAGGCCGGCCAGGTCCCGTTCGAAGGCAGCCTCGACCTGCACGGCATGAACGTGGAAAAGGCCCGGGAAACCCTGTGGGCCTTCCTCGCCGAAGCGACTAAATTCGAAATCCGCTGCGTGCGCGTCACCCACGGCAAGGCTGTGCGGCTGGATGGCAAGCGGCCAATGATCAAGAGCCACGTCAACACCTGGCTGCGTCAACATGCCCAGGTGCTCGGCTTTACTTCCTGCCAGGCCCGCCACGGCGGTGCCGGTGCGGTGTATGTGATGCTCAAGCGCACCATGCTCGAAGGCCGCGACGAGTAAAGTGCCATCGTCAGGCTTGCAGCGATGTGCCCGCCACCGTAACCTTGCGCTTTGCGAAAATCCCACAGGTAGTTTCATGTCCCTGGAACAGAATTACACAGAGATTCTCGGCCAACTCGGCGAGGACGTCTCCCGCGAGGGTCTGCTCGACACGCCAAAGCGTGCCGCCAAGGCGATGCAGTACCTTTGCCGCGGTTATGAACAGACGCTCGAAGAAGTCACCAACGGTGCCTTGTTCAGCTCCGATAACAGCGAAATGGTGCTGGTCAAGGACATCGAGCTGTACTCGTTGTGCGAACACCATCTGCTGCCGTTTATCGGCAAGGCCCATGTGGCCTACATCCCAAGCGGCAAAGTGCTGGGCCTGTCGAAGGTTGCACGAATCGTCGACATGTATGCGCGCCGCCTGCAGATCCAGGAAAACCTCAGCCGCCAGATCGCTGATGCGGTGCTGCAAGTGACCGGCGCCCTGGGTGTGGCCGTGGTAATCGAGGCCAAGCACATGTGCATGATGATGCGCGGTGTGGAAAAACAGAATTCGTCGATGATCACCTCGGTGATGCTCGGTGAGTTCCGCGATAACGCGGCCACTCGCAGCGAATTTCTCAGCCTGATCAAGTAACGGGCTGGGTAGGAAAGAACCGGCGTTCATCGCCGGTTTTTTTTCGCCTGCAGAAATCAGGTAAGCTGCGCCCCCTCAGTTATGGGCAAGAGGTAACAGCCATGTTCGTCAAAGCACTTCGAGTGGGCCTCGGCCAGATCATCATCGCGGGCGATTTCCTGACCCGCCCACGCAAAAAGCAGCGCCCCGCCGAACAACAGGCGCGGGTGAACGACGCGGCCAAGGCGCTGACGCTGTACCAATTCCACGCCTGCCCGTTTTGCGTGAAGACCCGCCGCACCCTGCATCGCCTGAACGTGCCGGTAGCCCTGAAGGACGCAAAGAACAACGAGCAGGACCGCCAGACCCTGCTGGAACAAGGCGGCAAGATCAAGGTGCCGTGCCTGCGCATCGAAGAGAACGGCCAGACCACCTGGATGTACGACTCCAAGGTGATCATCGACTACCTGGACAAGCGCTTCGCGGCAATCTGAAGCACGCGACGGTCAATGTAGGAGCAAGCTTGCTCGCTCCTACAGAAATCAGACCAGTGTTGTCAGGTCGAGATCCAGCAATGCCGAGCCCAGGCACTTGCCGTGGGCATCCAGCGCCAGTGAGCGGGTCACGCCCCCACGCAAGATACCCGGCAACACGAAGTTCAGCGCCTGCACATTCGGCAATTCATAACGCCGAACCGGGGCCGCAAGCGGTTCGAGCAAATCCTTGAAAAATTCCGTGACGCGCTCGGCCGTCAGCTGTTCGCACAGCAATGGGTAGTCTTGCGCGCGATAGGCAATGATCGAGATGTTTGACGTGTCGCCCTTATCCCCTGTGCGGGAATGAGCCAGTCTGTGCAGTTTCATTCTTCAATCCTCGGTTTGACCGCTTCACGGGGCAACAGCAACGATGCCACCGCCACCACCTGACGCACGCTCTTGCTCGCCCCACCGCCGCCGGCCGGGCCGTTGGTGTAGAGGGTCTCCACTTCATTGCCAACCCGCACGGCGTCGCTGCGCTCGTCACAACGGGCGGCAACCCGCAGGCGCACTTCCCAAGGCTCGACGCTGCTGCGCGGGCCGTGCAATGAATCCATGCCGATCAATTCGGCGCGCAGGTCCTGCATGTTTACGCCGATCAACGCCAGGCGCTTGAGCACCACGTCCCGCGCCAACTCGGCCCGTGCGACAGCACCGGGACCGCCGTAGGACATCTGCCCTTCACCGATCCAACCGTCCAGATAACCGACGCTGACCTTCAGTTGATCAGGCCGAGCACGCCCGCTCGCCCCCTCAGCGCGCACCCGGTCCACGCCCTCCTCGACAAACCCCACCCGGGAAAAGTCGGCCGTCACATCCGGGGTCAAATAGGCTGCTGGGTCGTGAACTTCATAGATCAGTTGTTCAGCACAGGTCGCGCGACTGACCCGCCCACCGGAGCCTGCCACCTTGGTGATCACCGCATTGCCGTCGGCGTCGATCTCGGCCAGGGGAAAGCCCAGGCGCGCCAGATTCTCCACATCCTTGAAACCGGGATCAGCGAAGTAACCGCCACTGACCTGCCCCGCGCACTCCAGCAAATGCCCCACCAACGTGCCCCGGCCCAATCGTTGCCAATCATCGAAGGCCCAGCCAAACTCGAACATCTGAGGCGCCAGGAACAACGAAGGGTCGGCCACCCGCCCGGTGATGACGACATCGGCGTCGGCGCGCAGCGCCTCAAGAATGCCGTCAACACCCAGGTAGGCATTCGCAGAGATCAACCGCTCGCCAAGGGAGCCAACAGACTGGCCGTTATCCAGCACCTGCTCGGCAGGCAAAGCGTGCAGCACATCATCCCCCACCACCGCGACAACCTTCAGACCCAGGCCCAGCTCTGCAGCAATGCGCCGCACTTCAATGGCCGCCGACACCGGGTTGGCCGCACCCATGTTGGTGATCACCCGTAGGCGTCGACGCCCCGCCCGCTGCCCCACAAAGGGCAAGACACGGCGCATACGCTCAGCGAGCAACGGGTCATAACCGCCCTGCGGGTCGCCGATGCGCGCCTGTTGTGCCAGGGCAATGGTGCGTTCGGCCAGGCATTCGAAGACCAGGTAATCCAGGTCGCCATGTTCGGCCAGTTCCACGGCAGGTTCGATACGGTCACCGGAATAGCCGGCGCCGGAGCCAATGCGCAAGGTGTTCATCTCAAATCACTCCCAGGAGCAACGCCGTCAGGGTCATCAACACCGAGGCGGCAAACAGAAAAGAAATCGTGAATCGCTGGTGATCGGCCAACTCGATCTTGCACAGGCCCACCAACAGGAAGGTCGCGGGCGTCAGCGGGCTGACCGGAAAACCGGTGGTGTGCACGCCCAGCAACGAGGCTTGGGCCACTTGCAGGGGATCGACGCCCAGCGCCTTGCCGACTTCGGCGATCACCGGCATCACGCCGAAGTAGTAGGAGTCGGGGTCAAACAACATGCTCAGGGGCATCGACAGGAAACCCACGACCGCCGGGATCAACTTGCCGTGGCCCGCCGGAATCTGCGCCACCGCTACTTCGGCGATAGCCTTGAGCATGCCGGAGCCTTGCATGATGCCGGTGAACACCCCGGCGGCGAGCAGGATACTGGCCATGGTCAGGGCGGTTTTCGCATGGGCGTCGATGCGCGCACGCTGGGCGTCCACGTTGGGGTAGTTGATGCACAGCGCAACCACGGTGCCGAGCATGAACATCACCACCGGGTCGACCCAACCGGCAATCATCACCACCATCACCAGCACGGTCAGGATCAGGTTGACCCAGAACAACCGTGGGCGGCGCAGCTTGATATCGTCGTCGCTGAGCACCCGTTGCGGCACCGCCTCCACGCCGGAACCGGTGCCCAGGCCGAGGCGCTTTTCTTCACGATGGCCCAGCCACCAGGCGCACGCGAAGACGAAGATCAGCCCGACGATCTGCACCGGGATCAACGGCTGGAACAGATCGGCCACCGGCACATGCAGCGCCGCCGACGAACGCAGCACCGGGCCGGTCCAGGGCAGGAAGTTGACGCCTGCGGCCATCGCACACACGCAGGCGAGGATGCGTTTATCAATGCCCAGCCGCGTATACAGCGGCAGCATCGCCGGCACCGTCACCAGAAAGGTCACCGCGCCAGAGCCGTCCAGGTGCACCAGCAACGCCAGCGTCGCGGTGCCGACCACAATTCGTGTAGGACGCGTCCCTACCGTGCGCAGGATGCGATCAATGATGGGGTCGAGCATCCCGGCATCGGTCATGATCCCGAAAAACAGGATCGCAAACACAAACATGCCGACCACAGGGGCGACGTTCTTGATACCGGTGATGATAAAGGCACTGGTTTGCAGGCCGAACCCACCGACCAGCGCGGCGATGATCGGCAAGGCGATCAGGGCCACCAGTGGCGAGAGACGCTTGCTCATGACAGCGACAAGCAGGCTGAGAATGGTGATGACGCCCAGGGTTGCGAGCATGGATAACTCCAGGGTGGCCGTTTTGGGCCGGTTATTGTTTTCCCGGAGTATTGGAAGCGGGTTAGTCTTTGTAAATTGGAATATTCGGCCTAGCACGTTCGGAAAAACAAAATGAAGAACTCGATCCAGCACATCCAGGCCTTCCTCGCGGTGGCCCGCACCGGTAGTTTCACCAAGGCGGCCCACGAGCTGCACCTGTCGCCTTCGGCCCTGACCGTGCAAGTACAGCAATTGGAAGACTGGCTCGGCGTCGCCCTGCTCGACCGCAGCCCGCGCCATGTGAGCATCACGGCTGCCGGCCAGGATGCGCGCGGGCCCATGGAAAAACTGCTGCTGGACCTGGACAACATCGTCACCGGCTCACGCGACCTCGCAGCCTTGCGTCGCGGCGTGGTGACCATCGCCGCCCTGCCGTCAGTTTGCGCCGGCGCCCTGCCCCCGGCCTTGCGCCTGTTTCGCCAGCGCTTTGCCGGGATCGAGGTGCGCCTGCATGACCTGGTGGCCCATCGCATTCATGCCCAGGTCCGCAACGGCGAGGTGGATTTCGGCATCGGCGTACGGGCGCGCCTGAGCCATGGCCTGCAATTTCAGCCGGTGCTCAATGATCGCTTGTGCGCGTTTGTGCCGCTGGATCATGCGCTGACGCGCTATCGGTCACTGACCCTGGCGCAACTGGCCGACCAGCCAATTATCCTTACCGGACGTGACAGCAGCGTGCGCGAACAGGTCGACGCACTGTTCGACCAGACACGGCTGACGCTGAATGCGGGCATGGAGGCCAACTACATGTCGACGGTATTGGCGCTGGTGCGCCAGGGGTTGGGGATCAGCGTGCTGCCGGAATCGGCGGCGGACAGCCTGGAGGGATTGAAGCGAATCGACATCGATCATCCCGGCGTGAACCGGGAGATCGGCTTGATCACACGCAGCGCGATGGCATTGAGCCCGGCGGCGCAGCGCTGCTTTGAACTGCTCAACAGTACATTATCTACAAGCACATCGCTCTAAATGTGAACTCAATCCAGCATCGCCACGTGCTTGGGATGGCTGGCCACCCGCTGCAACCACGCCTGCACCGCCGGGTAAGGCGCCAAATCAAAGCCGCCTTCATGGGCTACATGGGTGTAGGCATACAGCGCGATATCAGCAATCGAATAGGTGTCGCCCACCAGGTACGGCGTGGCTTGCAACTGGCGCTCCATGACTCTCAATGCCTTGTAACCGCCCTTGTGGGTGGTCTTGTATTCCTCAAGACGGTCCTGCGGCATATTCAGGTAAAACTGGATAAACCGCGCCACCGCTATATACGGCTCATGGCTGTACTGCTCGAAAAACTGCCACTGCAATACCTGGGTGCGCAGGCGCGGTTCCGTGGGCAGGAACTCGCTGCCATCGGCGAGGAAATTGAGAATCGCATTGGACTCCCATAGGCAGGTGCCGTCTTCCAGTTCCAGCACCGGGATCTTGCCGTTGGGGTTCTTCGCCAGGAACTCAGGGGTCTGGGTGTCGCCCTTGAGGATGTCGATATCGATCCACTGAAACGGGATCCCCAACAAGCTAAGCATCAATTTGATCTTGTAGCAGTTGCCCGACTTGTAATCGCCATAAACCTTGTACATGGGCTCCCCTTATGCCGCTTTGCGCATTCCGAGCGAATGCTTGCGCCCTCAAAGTGCGGGTATTGCGGCAATGTTTCAAGGCGGCGGGCGGAATAAATCTGCCTGCCCACCCTGGAAGTCCGCCTTTCATCCACTTTCGCCCAGACATTCGAAAACATTATTTGCTTTATTTGTATACAAAAGCATAATTCGCTTCGTGCGAGTTCCTGACCTATTGGTCAACAAACCCGCCAGTACCTCAAAGCGCTGTTGCCCACTCATGTGACCGGCGCTGGACATAACAATAAAACGATTGAGGAGTACTCGCTGTGGATAGCCGTAAAACCGAAGCCCCTACGTTGGACCAGGCCACGCCGCAAGGCGGTTGGCTGGAACGCCTGTTCAAACTGCGCTTGCATGGCACCACAGTGAAGACCGAGCTGATCGCCGGCCTCACCACCTTCATCACCATGGCCTACATCATCTTCGTCAATCCCAACATCATGGCCGACGCCGGTATTGATCACGGTGCGGCCTTTGTCGCCACCTGCATCGCCGCAGCCCTGGGGTGCCTGTTGATGGGCCTGTACGCCAACTGGCCGGTGGGCCTGGCGCCGGGTATGGGCCTGAACGCGTTTTTCACTTACACCGTGGTCGGCACCATGGGCTACAACTGGGAAACCGCCCTCGGCGCGGTGTTTATCTCGGGCGTACTGTTCATGATTCTGACGCTGTCACGCATCCGAGAATGGCTGCTCAACAGTATTCCGGTCAGCCTGCGTCATGCCATGGGCGCAGGTGTGGGCCTGTTCCTCGGGGTGATCGGCCTGAAAACCGCCGGCATCATCGTCGACAGCCCGGCCACCCTGATCAAGCTCGGCTCCCTGCATGAACCCGCCCCGCTGCTGGCGGCGGTGTGCTTCCTGCTGATCGCCATCCTCAGTTATCACCGTGTATTCGGTGCAATTCTCATCAGCATCATCGCCGTGACCCTGGCCGGCTGGGGCCTGGGCCTGGTGCATTACAACGGCATTCTCTCCACCCCACCGAGCCTGGCACCAACCTGGATGGCGATGGACGTGATGGGTGTGTTCAATGTGAGCATGATCAGCGTGGTATTTGCCTTTCTTTTTGTACACATGTTCGACACTGCCGGTACACTGATGGGCGTTGCCCAACGCGCCGGGCTGGTCAAGGCCGACGGCAAGATCGACAACCTGTCCCGCGCATTGAAGGCCGACAGTGCTTCCAGTGTGTTCGGCGCCATGGTTGGCGTGCCGCCAGTGACCAGCTACGTGGAAAGCGCCGCAGGTGTGGCAGCCGGTGGCCGCACCGGGTTGACCGCTGTAACGGTGGGTGTGCTGTTCGTGGCGGCGATGTTCTTCGCACCACTGGCCGGCATGATTCCCGCCTACGCCACCGCTGGCGCGCTGATCTACGTAGCGATGCTGATGATGGCGAGCATGGCCCATATCAATTGGGATGAAGCTACCGACAGCATTCCGGCGATCGTCACTGCCATCATGATGCCGCTGACGTTCTCGGTCGCCGACGGGATCGCTCTGGGCTTTATCACCTATGTAGCGCTGAAGGCCGGCACCGGCAAGTACCGCGAGATTTCTGTCAGCCTGTGGGTGTTGTGCGCGATTTTCATTGCGAAATTCATATTTTTATAAAAGGAGCAAATGATGAACCTGGATACCTGGCTGCTGTTCAGTGGGGCTGCATTGATCGTGATCCTGATTCCAGGGCCATTGTCGCTGCTGATGATCAGCAACAGTCTCAACTACGGCCTGCGCCGCTCGTACCCGGCGTTTTTGGGCGGAGTGTTTGCGTCGATCTGCCTGTTGAGTGCTTCGGCCTTGGGTCTGGGGGCCTTGTTGCTGGCCTCGGAACAGCTGTTCAGTGCCTTGAAAATTGTCGGCGCGCTGTACCTGTTCTACCTGGCCTGGCAGAGCTGGCAGCAATCGCGTCTGCCGAGCGAAGGCGCCGAAGTCCCACAAACGCCGTCTGTACCGCGCTTTCGTGCGTTGTTTGGGCGAGCCTTTGTGTTGGGCGCCAGCAACCCCAAGGACATCCTGTTTTTCGCTGCCTTCCTGCCGCAGTTTCTCAGCAGCCAGCAACCGTTCCTGCCGCAATTGCTGATCATGATCGCCACCTGGACGGTGCTCGACCTGCTGTGCAAGCTGGCCTACGGTCTGGGTGCCCATGGCGCAGCGCGTTACTTGCGCAGCGGTTCGGGCCAGAGCTGGTTCAACCGCATCAGCGCGGCACTGTTCGGCGGCGCCGGTGCGATGGCACTCATCAATGCTAAGGGGTCAATTTGACGAAATAAACAGTTGGATCGAGACGCCCCTTTGTGGGCCATTGGATGCCGGCCACAATCCGCACCAAGCGCTGTTCCTGCATCGCGGTGTCAACTGCCCTTAATAAAAGAGAGTCGGGGTGTGAGTTGATGGCTATCCGAACCCAACGGTTCGAAAGCTTCCCTCTCACGGTCATTCGCCCCAGTTCAAGCCATTGGTAGGCCACGTAGTAAATGGTGTTCGAACGGGGATGAGTAACGACTGATTCAATACTGGGTTCTCCAAAACGCATCCCTGCGCGCCGCACAGACAAGTCCTCGACGCGGTAACCCTGCTGCTCCAGCACGGTCCTGACGGCGGCGCGCTCCGCTTCAAGCCTCTGCGTCCTGACCGGGACGACACCATATTGCAGGCTCGGGTCTAACGGATGAGGCGGCGTGAAATCAACGCGCGTGAAGCCGGGTGCCTTGCCTTCGAAACCGACGTATAGATATTGCTTGCGCCGTTCATTAATCCGCAACATCCGTAGTAAATCGTCCGTTTGGCCGCTCCTCGCAGGGAGCGGGGGTAGCCATTCGTCCAGCGTCGCGCGGATGCCGAGCAAATGGCTTGCCGTGGCAGAGTGGGAAGGATCTGCCAATTCAATCATTCTCATGACGGTAAACTTTCGAGCTTCATTCGTCATGGAGGGAAAGGCCCTGCCCACAGAGTGCTCCAACGAACTGTCGAACAGCGCCGAATGATGTTGCCATTCACCTGTAGGCAGGCGTGATACGGGAATGGGCTGGTCGCGAATATCAGTGCTGGTCCAGCGCATGATATCGGCTCGCGCGGATGGCCCCGGTGGCTCATTTCGGGTGATAAACACCAGGTCGGTCAACGATGCATGGTCGCCCTGCGGGAGCATCCGGTAAAAACCGCTGTTCGGATCCTGGAAGTCGGTATAAGGAGGAGCCACGCGCAAAAACCTGGCATTGAGCGAAGAACCTCTGGGAGCCGAGCCAACCTCAAACACTCCAGGCGCAGGGAAGCCCACAATGTCACGGGGGTGAACTTGAGCACGCCAACTCAACCACTGGGTGTCCGTTGTACGTGACTGGACAATCCGGTTCTCAGTCGCCATGCGCTCACGAGGGGGTTGCCAATCCGACGAGGGCGCCCGGGGAGCGCGCCATGGGTCATGCACCCCGGAGCTGGGCCCAGGTTGAGGATTATCGGCCTCCAGCAACCACTCCTTGGGCTGATGGATATTCAGGACCAACTCATCCTCACCGCTTTTCAGCATGTTTCTCAGCCGAAACGCAGACTCGCTATCACGTTGGTAAACGGGATAATGGTGAGTGTCATCCGTTACAAATTGCTGACCGTCTTTCACATAAACGCCCTCCCTGCCACGCCCTTTGAGCGCCACAGCATCCGGAGGCACGCCCTTGACTTTGAAACGGTCCAAGGGTTTTAACGCGGCCGCAGAAGGCGCAGCCTGACGCAGCACTCGGCCACGGCTGAAATGCGAACGATGTATCCGATTCAACACCGCCCCCAGCGGGCGCCGCACGATACCCGCCGCTACGCCTCTGATCTTGGGGCCGGGGGTAAAGGTCTGCCACAAATCGAACACCAGATACTGGGTCATAAACACAATATCCACGACATCACTGGGGTCTGCGAAACGGTGAAAACGTCGTGCCACAATCAGCAATTCATAAAAGGAGTTAGCCAGCGCAAATAACGGAAAGAAAAAAGATATGAGCGCTCGCAGGCTGCTATCAGTCTGCTCCGCAAGGCGGCGGACACGATACTCATCCAGCACCTTGCCGGAATTACTCGCCGCTTGAGTGCGGCGTTGCAAATCCAGCACATTGGCGTAATACAGCAATGCCCTGGGTTCACTGTGGGATATGGGAACGATCGCCAGCCAGTTTGACGGGTTACTGGCAATTTGCTCGCGGATCAGTTTTTCGATCTCATCGAGCACTGGCGTCGGTTGCAGATGTGTAATGCTGAAGGAGCGAATAAAACCAGGGAGCCTCCACTTACCTTCGAAATAATAAGCATCCGGCATGACAGAAAGCCATCCAGGCTCTCCTGCTTCATCGGCGTCATGAATGATTGCGTCAAATGCCCAACCGGGCGCTACCTGCCGCGCCAGTAACTTTACAAGGTCAGCCGAAGCGGCAACGCGACTGAGTTCTACCCGCGCCATCGCCACGCTGATGTACTCGGTGATGATCAAGGCGTGCGGCGCAGCAGGCCAGTAAACTACGCAGCGCCCGCTGCCCTGATCCTGCATGACCACGACCCCTGAGATATAGCGATCATGCTGCATCGTGTGCGCCGCCAGATGAACGACGTACAACTTCAAATCATACCCGTTTTTCAGCAGGTCCTCAGGCGTTCGCGCCGCCATCGCCGTGCTGAACAGGCTCTGTGCAAAGGTGCTTAGCCCTTGTTGAACCGCCGAAAAAAGCTGCATGTGAGCGCATTCATCCAGCGTGCGATTGATCAGCGCAGGAATGCGACTGGCATCCAGACTCGGTTTGGCTTTAACCGTGGGGTAGAAGGTATGGTTGATCTGCGTGTCGTAGTTTCCGCCGATATCCAGCGAAGAGACTGTCTTGATCAGATATTCCTTGTTCAGCCGTTGCTTCCACTGCGGTTGCAGATAGCGTGCTCGATTCAATCGCCAAGGCACCCAGGGTGCTTGCGGATCAAGATTATGCAATGCCAGCTGTAACATGCTGAAGGTTGTGGTTTGAGTACTTGGGGTCAGGACCTGCCCGCGATCACCCGGCGTGCAGTGGCTTTGATTACCGCAGAAGCTGCCTCTGACATCGTCCGGCATCGTGATCAGGGGCTTGTCGATGTCCAGCTCCGGGTAGAAACCATCCTCGGTTAAGCGGGCGATCAACTTGCGGCGGGCGAACGTTTCCAAGTCACTCAGAGCGCGTTCAAGCAGGCTTTCAGAGGCAAAGGCGCTGCTCAGGTACCGGCGCTGCAAGCGCTTGAAGTGCTTAAGCTGGGCAGGTGTTGCGCCCGCTAACCACTGTGGCAGTTTTTTTGCCTCAAGCGCAGCCTTGCGCAGAAGATCAATATTGGCCTGAGCCTGGTTCAAGGCGGGACTGTCGGGAATCTTCAAGTGCGCGTCCAGCTCAGCCAATAGCAACAAACGGCTCAGCTCGGCATCTTTTACCTCATTGAACAGACCGGCAGTACCCTCAATGCGCTTGTTCAAGCGAAAGTAGTAGGCCATCAAGTGTTTGAAAGAAACCGTCGCAGGGTTCCCCTCAATGGGTTCATAGCGCACCGTCAGGGTTTCACGCCGGGCATGGTCACGTAAGTCGTGACGCTTATCGTGCTCTATACAGCCCCACAGGACCGAATCATCACTGCTCCCGAGGCTGGCTTTCAGACCGCGGGTCAAAGCGTCCAGGCCTGAAAAAGCCTTCAGCCCGCCATATTGCCCGAATGCATACAGCGCGACCGGAACTCCACGGGACGGGAGCTTCATCGCCGTCGCCCGAGCCACTACCCAAACGTTATGAAGCGGGTAGAAGGCAGCCTGCACGCTGCCCACAGAGACCGAAAACACCTGGGCTTTACCGCCCACGTATTTGGATGTCGACAGCCGCTCCACGACCTCCATCACTAAGTCCTGATGTGCAGTGGGTATCAGCTTGAGCCGGTGTTGCAACTGAACCTCACAGCGCAGGGCCTCGACATGGGCACGCAGGAACAAGGCATAACGTTTGTGCGCACCGGTTGGGCGCTCAATCCAAAAAGGCATATCGTAGAGCCGCTGCTGTGCACCGTTAATCAGCGAATTCAACGCTTCTTTATGCGCTTTGAGTTGGCTCTCAAGCACCACAAATTCCTCAAGCGCTGCAGTCTCGACGCTCAGGTCATCGGCGTTGAATAGTGCGAGCAGACCTTTTTCGTAGCGTTTGACCTGCTGTTCTGCGGTGAGCAGGGCCAGGCCGGGCGCGGTGCTGGCAAAGATAATTTCTGCGCGTCGTCGCTGCTCGTCCCACTTGAGCAATTGATAGAGGAGGGTCCCAAGCCGGACTTTACCGACCAGTTGCTTCCTTGCACGCTCGATAAAACGCAGAAAAGGCACAGCGGTCAGCGGTTGAGGTCGCGGCTTTTTTGGAGAAAACACGTGTGCGTGATTGATCGCCAGCGCACAGGCCAGCTCGTTTTCCCATTGACCTTCCAGCAACGCTTGCGCGCTCATCGCCAGCGCATCACCGGAGATTGTCGAACCGCGATCCACGCTTAACGCGGGGGTCAGGTCCGTAGGCCGACACAACTCATGTCGGCGCTCTAACGGCAGGCATTGCCAGAGTTCGTCGAACAGTGACTCACTGGCCAACTTTACCAAACCGCATTGCAGGTCGAAGAAGGACGGGTACTCGTAGAAATTGCGCACCACACCCGGCAGGTAAATCACATGCGGTGCACCATCAGGATCGCCTTCACGGTAGATATGCAATGCACCGGGAATTGCAACCGCAGGCGTACCCGGCCACATCAACGAACTCGCTCGCACAGTGGCCCAATCGCCCCCTGCTCGCTGGCGCGCCCCAGCACTGGGTGCGTCGATCAGGGCCTGAAGCAGAGCCATCCCGGCACTCGACAGCTCGTCCAATTGCTGCGCCATAAAAGCCCGGTCAGCGAAGAGTTCGGCGTGCAGCTCTGCCCAATACCCCCTGCGTGTTTGCGAGGAACCGGGCTGCAGCGCGTCCCAATAAGGCGTGGCCGACCAGGCAATTCTGTCTTGCAGCTTCATGGCGATAACTCGCTGCAGCACTTGCAACGGCGTATAAGGCAACTGGCGAGTCGGGTCACCCTTGACGCTCAGGGCAGTGAACTGATTCAGGTTGATCGGCACTGCGGGCAAGGCCAGTGACAGCAGCGTCCGATCAGTCAGGCTGTCGACTTTCTGGGGTTCTGCTGGTGGTTTGGGCACGGTGAACAGCAGGGTGTCCGGGTCTATTTCAAACTCTTTGCGTAGCTCGTCGCGGATCACCCACAAAACTTTTGGCGCGCGCGCTATCAGCCTTCCAAGCACCTTTATTACCTCGACGCAGCGCAGTTCGGCAAAAGCAATCTGATTGATCAGGCGGCTTGGATGGGCGTGAGCGTTGATTCGCCGGGTCAGCTGGCTGCGCATACCCTGAAGCGTTGCTTGAGCAGCGATCTCCGGATCTTCTGGGTCGGGTATGTGGTTGAGTGAGGCCATGATGTTTTCTTGATTGAGGAAAACACCGAGCCTAGGCAACGCACAGGCACTTAAGGCTTTAGATAGTTGAACGCAGCACGCGCAAAAAAAGCCCGCAGTGTGCGCGGGCGAAACCAACGAAGAGCATTTTTTGGGGGGGTGTGAAGCGAGGTGACGACTCAGCTACCGCGATAGGTGGAGTAGCTGTAAGGCGAAATCAGCAGTGGCACATGGTAATGGTCTTGTTCGGCGCTGATGCCGAAACGCAATACCACCACGTCGAGAAAAGCCTGCTCCGGCAGTTGCACATCGCGGGCGCGGTAGTAGTCGCCAGCACTGAATTGCAATTGGTAGACACCGCTGCGGTAGTCATCGCCTTGCAGCAACGGCGCGTCGCAACGGCCGTCGCTATTAGTCACGGCGCTACCCACCAGTTCAAGCTGCGCGCCTTCGACGCGATACAACTCGACCTTGATCCCGCTGCCGGGGCAGCCGTGTGCGGCGTCCAAAACGTGTGTGGTCAAACGTCCCATGGCTTTTATGCGCCTCCCGAAGTCAGTCATAGAGAAACCCGCACTCTTTCAGGGCAGTGAAAAAGCCGGCGATGGCCGATTAAGACACTTTTATAAAAAATTGTACACAATAAATTTCACAGCGCTCCCACCCTCCTGTATGAGCGAGCTTGCTCGCGAAAAACGCCAACGATGACGCGGGCTCTCAGAATGAAAAGTGGCGCCATCAGGGTTTTCGCGAGCAAGCTCGCTTCTGCAGTGGGCTTTTTCATTTTAACCTGACCACTTAGGCAAGTTTCTTGCAGACAGACCGTTCAGAAAAAATGCAGAAATGCAGGCTTACAAAGTTTGCGATAAGTTGTATACAATCACTCATCGCTGTGACGCCACCCAGTCTTTTCACTGCCCGGCCGCCACACACCTAGCTACCACGAACAAGAAGGAAGACTGCAGTGAGCGCTGACTACCCACGCGACCTGATCGGTTACGGCAGTAACCCTCCTCACCCCCACTGGCCGGGCAACGCACGCATTGCGCTGTCGTTCGTACTCAACTACGAAGAAGGCGGCGAGCGCAATATCCTGCATGGCGACAAAGAGTCCGAAGCCTTCCTTTCGGAAATGGTCTCGGCCCAGCCGCTGCAAGGCGAGCGCAACATGAGCATGGAGTCGCTGTACGAATACGGCAGCCGTGCCGGGGTGTGGCGCATCCTCAAATTGTTCAAAGAATTCGACATACCGCTGACTATCTTCGCCGTGGCCATGGCTGCCCAGCGTCATCCGGATGTGATCCGCGCCATGGTCGCCGCCGGCCACGAGATTTGCAGCCACGGCTACCGCTGGATCGACTACCAGTACATGGACGAGGCCCAGGAGCGCGAGCACATGCTCGAAGCCATCCGCATCCTCACCGAGCTGACCGGCGAACGCCCGCTGGGCTGGTACACCGGTCGTACCGGCCCCAACACCCGCCGCCTGGTGATGGAGGAAGGCGGTTTCCTGTATGACTGCGACACCTATGACGACGACCTGCCCTACTGGGAACCCAATACCCCTAACGGCAAGCCGCACCTGGTGATCCCCTACACCCTGGACACCAACGACATGCGCTTCACCCAGGTGCAGGGTTTCAACAAGGGTGACGACTTTTTCGAATACCTCAAGGATGCCTTCGACGTGCTGTATGCCGAAGGCGCCGAAGCGCCGAAGATGCTTTCGATCGGCCTGCATTGCCGCCTGATCGGCCGCCCGGCACGCCTGGCCTCGCTCAAGCGCTTCATTGAATACGTCAAAGGCCATGATCAGGTGTGGTTCACCCGCCGCGTGGACATCGCCCGTCACTGGCACCAAACCCACCCCTGCACGGGAGCGGCGAAATGACTGCGTTCCAGACCTTGCAACCGTCGACCCTGAGCCGCGACGCCTTCGTCGCAGCCTTTGCCGATATTTACGAACACTCGCCATGGGTGGCCGAAAAGGCCTTCGAGCTGGGCCAGGATACGTCGATCGACCAGATCGAAACCCTGCACCAGCGCATGAGCGATATCCTGTTGAGCGCTGATCATCAAAGCCAGTTGGCCCTGATCAATGCTCACCCGGACCTGGCCGGTAAAGCCGCCGTCCAGGGCCAACTCACCCAAGCCAGCACCGATGAGCAAGCTGGCGCGGGGATTCACCAATGCACGGCCGAAGAGTTTTCTCGCTTCACCGAGCTGAATGACGCCTACAAGGCCAAGTTCAAGTTTCCCTTCATCATGGCGGTAAAAGGCAGCAACCGGCACCAGATTCTCGCCGCGTTCGAAACGCGCATCCATAACTCGACAGACACCGAGTTCAAGTGCGCGCTGGACGAGATCAACAAGATCGCGTTGTTCCGTTTATTGACCCTCTAAACGACCATCCCCAGCCACTCTATCCAAGGCAGACAAGAAGAATGAAAGCTTACGCCGTACCTTTCGAAAAGTTCGTCAACCTGGCCGACGCCCGCCTGGGCACCAAGATCATCTCGGTGACCGATGACTGGTTCGCCGACGCCAACCGCCTGTTCCAGCCGACCCCGGCCGTGTGGAAGGAGGGCGTTTTCGATGACAACGGCAAGTGGATGGACGGCTGGGAGTCACGCCGCAAGCGCTTCGAAGGCTACGACAGCGCGGTGATCCGCCTGGGCGTGCCGGGTTCGATCAAAGGCGTGGACATCGACACTTCATTCTTCACCGGCAACTTCCCGCCGTCGGCCTCACTGGAAGCCTGCTTCCTGGCCTCGGGCGAGCCGGACGCCAATACCCAATGGGTTGAAGTGCTGTCGGCGGTAGAGCTGCAAGGCAACAGTCACCACTACCACGAGATCAACAACGACCAGGCGTTCAGCCACCTGCGCTTCAACATCTACCCGGATGGCGGCGTCGCCCGTCTGCGTGTGTATGGCGTGCCGTTCCGCGATTGGTCTTCGGTGGGCGACAACGAACAGGTCGACCTGGCTGCCGCGCTCAATGGCGGTCGTGCCCTGGCCTGCTCCGATGAACACTTCGGCCGCATGAGCAACATCCTCAACCCGGGCCGTGGCATCAACATGGGTGATGGCTGGGAAACCGCGCGTCGTCGTACACCGGGCAATGACTGGGTGATCGTCGCGTTGGGCCACCCGGGCGAGATCGAAAAGATCATCGTCGACACCCTGCACTTCAAGGGCAACTACCCGGACACCTGCTCGATCCAGGGCGCCTTCGTCAAAGGCGGCACCGACAGCCAGATCGAAACCCAATCGCTGTTCTGGCGTGAACTGTTGCCGGCGCAGAAACTGGAAATGCACGCAGAACACACCTTCGCCGAGCAGATCAAGGCGCTGGGGCCGATTACCCATATCCGCCTGAATGTGTTCCCGGATGGCGGTGTGAGTCGCCTGCGCGTCCTGGGCAAAGTGTCGAAATAAGCGGTGATGCCATCGCAGGCAAGCCAGTTCCCACAGGGGAATGCATTCCAAATGTGGGAGCGGGCTTGCCCGCGATAGCAATAGACCAAACAACACAGTATTCGGATAAGAGACAGCCATGCGCACACTGATGATCGAACCCCTGACCAAAGAAGCCTTCGCCCCTTTCGGAGACGTTATCGAAACCGATGGCAGCGATCACTTCATGATCAACAACGGGTCGACCATGCGCTTTCACAAACTGGCAACGGTCGAAACAGCACAGCCTGAAGACCACGCCATCATCAGCATCTTCCGCGCCGACGCGCAGGACATGCCGTTGACCGTGTGCATGCTGGAGAGACACCCGCTGGGCAGCCAGGCGTTCATACCGCTGCTCGGCAACCCCTTTCTGATCGTGGTCGCGCCACTTGGCGATGCACCTGTATCAGGCTTGGTCCGCGCCTTCGTTACCAACGGCAGGCAGGGCATCAATTACCATCGCGGCGTCTGGCACCACCCGGTGCTGACGATCGAAAAGCGGGATGACTTCCTGGTGGTTGATCGCAGTGGCACAGGCAATAACTGCGATGAGCATTTTTTCAAAGAGGATGAGCGGTTGATCCTCGCCCCCCACCAATAAGAGAAGGCCGGATCACCCGACAACAAGGGTGACAGGCGAGAGGTAAAGACTGTGGAAGCACATCTGTTGGAATGGCTGAACCTGAGCGTGCGCTGGGTTCACATGATCACTGGCGTCGCCTGGATCGGCGCTTCGTTCTACTTTGTCTGGCTGGAAAACAACCTCAATCGCGTCAACCCCAAGAACGGCCTGGCCGGTGACTTGTGGGCGATCCACGGTGGCGGTATCTACCACCTGGAAAAATACAAACTGGCTCCGCCGACCATGCCGGACAACCTGCACTGGTTCAAATGGGAAGCCTACTTCACCTGGATGTCGGGCGTCGCACTGCTCTGCGTGGTGTTCTACCTCAACCCCACGCTGTACCTGCTCGCCCCCGGCAGCAGCCTCAGCGGCACCGAAGGCGTATTGCTGGGCATCGGCTCACTGTTCGCCGGCTGGTTCATCTACTCCTTCCTCTGCGACTCGGCCCTGGGCAAGCGCCCTGCCCTGCTCGGCTTGATCCTGTTCGTGCTGCTGATTGCGGCGGCGTATGGCTTCAGCAAGGTGTTCAGCGGCCGTGGCGCCTACCTGCACGTGGGTGCGGTGATCGGTACGATCATGGTCGGTAACGTGTTCCGCATCATCATGCCCGCCCAGCGTGCACTGGTGGCAGCCATCGCCGAGAACCGCACACCGGATCCGGCGCTGCCGGCCAAGGGCTTGCTGCGTTCACGCCACAACAACTACTTCACCTTGCCGGTGCTGTTCATCATGATCAGCAACCACTTCCCGAGTACCTACGGCAGCCAATACAACTGGCTGATCCTGGCCGGGATCGCAGTGGCGGCGGTGCTGGTAAGGCACTACTTCAACACCCGGCATGACAGCCAGAAGTATGCGTGGACCTTGCCGGTGGGCGCGTTGGCGATGATCAGCCTGGCGTATGTAACCGGGCCCAAACCTGCAGAACCGATTGCCAAGGCACCTGCTGCGATCGAGTACCAGCCGCTGCCGGAAACCGCCCTGGGCGGTGGCTTGAAACCCGCAGCGCCTGCCGCCCCCGCCGCTGAACCGGCACCGGCCCAGGCCACGACCGACTTCGGCCAGGTGCACCATGTGATCGAGCAACGCTGCACCGTGTGCCATTCGGCCAAGCCCACCAGCCCGTTGTTCAGCACCGCTCCGGCTGGGGTGATGTTCGACACACCGACACAGATCCAGCAGCAGGCCGCGCGTATTCAAGCGCAGGCCGTGGCCAGCCAGATCATGCCGTTGGGCAATATTACCCAGATGACCCAGCAGGAAAGAGACCTGATCGGCACCTGGATCAATCAGGGGGCCCGCACCAACTGACTGTTTCACACGGGACCAATGTGGGAGCTGGCTTGCCTGCGATAGCAGTGTGTCAGTCACCGGATGAGTTGCCGACCCTGCGCTATCGCAGGCAAGCCAGCTCCCACAATTGAGATCTGCCGTGTTTTGAAAATTGCTTTGCAAACAACACAAAAATAAAAAGATTCGAGGTGTTGCATGTCCCAGTTAGAAACGCAGACTCCTGCCGCACCCGCCATGGTGCGGCTGCCCCTCTTGCAACTGATTCTGGTTGGCTTGCAACACGTCTTGCTGATGTACGGCGGCGCCGTCGCCGTCCCCCTGATCATTGGCCAGGCCGCAGGCTTGAGCCGTGAAGAAATCGCCTTCCTGATCAACGCCGACCTGCTGGTGGCCGGTATCGCCACCATGGTGCAGTCGTTCGGCATCGGCCCGGTAGGTATCCGTATGCCGGTGATGATGGGTGCCAGCTTCGCCGCCGTCGGCAGCATGGTCGCCATGGCCGGTATGCCCGGTATCGGTTTGCAAGGCATCTTCGGCGCGACTATCGCCGCCGGGTTCTTCGGCATGCTGATCGCGCCATTCATGTCCAAGGTTGTGCGCTTTTTCCCGCCGCTGGTAACCGGTACCGTCATTACCGCCATCGGCCTCTCGCTGTTTCCCGTGGCCGTGAACTGGGCCGGTGGCGGCAGCGCTGCCGCCACGTTCGGCTCGCCGGTGTATCTGGCGATTGCCGCCCTGGTGCTGGCGACCATCCTGCTGATCAACCGCTTCATGCGCGGCTTCTGGGTGAATATCTCGGTGCTGATCGGCATGGGCCTGGGTTACGGGTTGTGCGGCGTTATCGGCATGGTCGACCTCAGTGGCCTGGCCCAGGCGCCCTGGGTGCAGGTGGTCACGCCGTTGCACTTCGGTATGCCCAAGTTCGAGTTGGCGCCGATCCTGTCGATGTGCCTGGTGGTGGTGATTATCTTTGTCGAGTCCACCGGCATGTTCCTCGCCCTGGGCAAGATCACCGGCCAGGAGGTCACCCCGAAAATGCTGCGCCGCGGCCTGCTGTGTGACGCCGGCGCGTCGTTCTTTGCCGGTTTCTTCAACACCTTTACCCACTCCTCCTTCGCGCAGAATATCGGCCTGGTACAAATGACCGGCGTGCGCTGCCGCTCGGTCACGATCATGGCCGGGGCCTTTCTGATTGTGCTGAGCCTGTTGCCCAAGGCGGCCTATCTGGTCGCGTCGATTCCGCCGGCAGTACTCGGTGGCGCGGCGATAGCCATGTTCGGCATGGTGGCGGCGACCGGGATCAAGATCCTGCAGGAAGCCGACATCGCCGACCGTCGCAACCAGCTATTGGTAGCGGTGAGCATCGGCATGGGCCTGATCCCCGTGGTACGGCCGGAGTTCTTCGCGCAACTGCCACTGTGGATGAGCCCGATTACCCACAGCGGGATCGCCATGGCCACACTCAGCGCGTTGTCGCTGAACATCCTGTTCAACATCCTCGGCGGCGCTGAACGCCCCGAAGTCGCCCATACGCATTGATTCCTTTGTTAGTACAAAAATAACAACAAACAGGGAACAGCCACATGCACAGCCTTCAACCGGGGCCGGCCACACGCCGCGCCCCATTCTCGCCCCTCGCGCTCTGTTACAGCGCACTTGAGCCCAGGCCTGGGAGCCAGTATTCTCCGCGCCCGCTCGAATCGACTCAAAAAAAAACAGCGAATGTAAAAGCTGACTTCAAGGCCAACTTATCCCGGCCTGATGTTGGCTGCCAAAGTGCGCAAAAGTCCTCTGAATTCGACTGCATCCGCTGCAGCCGACGGGGATTTTTTGGCTTTTCAAACACCTTGGCGCAGCTCTTGCTAACAGCATTAAAGCTGACCGAACAGACGATTTTTGCAGCGAACCAAAAGGCGCCATACCAGAGCGCCTGCGTAGAAGAAAAAAAACCATAAAACTTTAACTCGGGAGCAACCGAATGAAACCCATGTTCAAAGGCCTGATGCTGGCGGGATCCCTGCTGGCTGGTGGCCAGGCCGTCGCCGGTGACTTGTTGCAGTGGCAGAACAACAGCCTGACTTACCTGTGGGGCAAGAGCTTTACCGTCAACCCGCAGATCCAGCAAACCGTCACCTTCGAACATGCCGACGCATGGAAGTACGGCGACAACTTCTTCTTCCTCGACCGTATCTTTTACAACGGCAAGGAAGACGGCAATGTCGGCCCGAACACTTACTACGGTGAGTTCAGCCCGCGTTTGTCGTTCGGCAAGATTTTCGACAAGGACCTGTCGTTCGGCCCGATCAAGGACGTGCTGCTGGCCTTCACCTACGAGTTCGGCGAGGGCGATAACGAGTCCTACCTGCTGGGCCCGGCATTCGACTTGAACATCCCCGGTTTTGACTACTTCCAGTTGAATTTCTACCAGCGCCAGACCGAGGGCAATCGCCCGGGTGACGGTGTGTGGCAGATCACTCCGGTGTGGTCGTACACCATCCCCGTGGGCAATTCCGACGTGCTGATCGACGGTTTCATGGACTGGGTGGTGGATAACGACAAGAACGCCCGTGGCACTTATCACGCCAACCTGCACTTCAACCCGCAGGTCAAATACGACTTGGGCAAGGCGCTGCACTGGGGCGACAAGCAGTTGTATGTAGGTTTTGAATACGACTACTGGAAGAACAAGTACGGGATTGAAGACAGCGGCGCGTTCAAGACGACTCAGGACACCGCAAGCTTCCTGGTCAAGTACCACTTCTAAAGGTTGATCGCGGTTCCCTGTGGGAGCTGGCTTGCCTGCGATCGCGGTGTGTCTGTGCCAGCAGTGTTGGCTGGCATACCGCTATCGCAGGCAAGCCCCCTCCCACATTCAGTTAGGCGTCAGGCCGAGGAATCGGCTGATTTCGTCGCGCTTGGCCAGCGCATCCTTGCGCCCCAACTCGATCAACTCGCTGCAATACCCCGCCTCGAACAGCAAATAACTCAACACCCCCGCCCCGCTGGTCTTGGTCGCCCCCGGCCCGCGCAAGAACAAGCGCAACGCCGCCGGTAATTCCTGGCGATGTCGCGCCGCGATTTCATCGATAGGCTGGCTGGGCGCAATCACCAGCACGTCCACCGGCGCCAGGCCCTGCACCGCGGCGTCGACAGGGACAACCCGACTAAACTGGTTCAAGCGCTCCAGCAGTTCGATATCGCTTTCCAGGCTGTCAATGAAGGTGCTGTTGAGCATATGCCCACCGATTTGCGCCAGGGTCGGTTGCTGGCCGGTGTAGGTACGTTGCGTCGACGCTTCATTGCCCCTGGGATTGCCGCTCACGCCGACCACCAACACGCGGCTGGCGCCCAGGTGCAAAGCCGGGCTGATGGGCGCTGACTGCCGCACCGCGCCATCGCCAAAGTACTCTTCGTCGAGTTTGACCGGAGCAAACAACAGCGGAATCGCCGAACTCGCCAGCAAGTGCTCCACCGTCAGCTGGGTCGGCACGCCGATACGCCGATGGCGCAGCCATGCATCGATGGTGCCGCCGCCCTGGTAGAAAGTCACCGCTTGCCCGGACTCATAGCCAAACGCCGTCACCGCCACTGCCTGCAAGTGCTTGCGGCGAATAGCCTCGTCGATGCCGTCCAGGTTCAAGCGTTCTTGCAGCAAGTCGCGCAGTGGCGAGCTGTTGAGCAGCGCCACGGGCACCTGGGCGCCCAGGCCCAATAGGCTGTGGATGAGGAAACGGCTGGCCTGGCGTATTACCCCAGGCCAGTCGCTGCGCAGCACCTGGTAGCTGCGAAAGCCCTGCCAGAACGCTGTCAGCCGTTCAATCGCCGCCGTAAAGTCAGTGGCGCCACTGGCCAGGCTCACCGCATTGATCGCGCCGGCGGAGGTGCCGACAATCACCGGAAATGGATTCGGCGCCCCCGGTGGCAGCAACTCGGCAATCGCCGCCAACACCCCCACCTGATACGCCGCTCGCGCCCCGCCGCCGGAAAGAATCAAGCCTGTGACCGGTTCAACTGGGCGCATTGCGTCACTCCGTGTGGGAAAAATCAGCGTTATCGACGGCGCTTTTCATACAGTTTGGGCTCACCCGGCGGCCGGCTCTTGAAACGGCGATGGGTCCACAGGTATTGCTCGGGGCAATCGCGTACCGAGGCTTCGACCCATTGGTTGATGCGCAGGCAGTCGATTTCGTCGGTTTCACCCGGAAAATCGGTCAACGGTGGATGGATCACCAATCGGTAACCGCTGCCATCGGCCAGGCGCTCCTGGGTGAACGGCACCACCAACGCCTTGCCCAGGCGTGCGAACTTGCTGGTAGCGGTGACGGTAGCTGCCTGGATACCGAACAGCGGCACGAAGATGCTTTGCTTGGCGCCGTAATCCTGGTCCGGTGCGTACCAGATGGCCCGGCCGGCACGCAGCAGCTTGAGCATACCGCGCACGTCGTCGCGCTCCACGGCCAGGGAATCGAGGTTATGGCGCTCACGACCACGGCGCTGGATAAAATCGAACAGCGGGTTGCCATGCTCGCGGTACATGCCATCGATGGTGTGTTTCTGCCCCAGCAGCGCCGCGCCGATTTCCAGGGTGGTGAAGTGCAGGGCCATCAGGATCACGCCCTTGCCTTCCAAGTGTGCCTGCTTGAGGTGTTCCAGCCCTTCGACATGGGCCAGTCGCGCCAGGCGCGGCTTGGGCCACCACCAGCTCATGGCCATTTCAAAAAAGGCGATACCGGTGGAGGCAAAGTTTTCCTTGAGCAGGCGTTTGCGCTCCTGCACGGATTTTTCCGGGAAGCACAGCTCAAGGTTACGCGCCGCGATACGGCGGCGATCGCCAGCCACGCGGTACATCCCCGCACCCAGCAGGCGACCAATGGTCAACAACGCCCGGTACGGCAACTGGGTGACCAGCCACAGCAGGCCGAGCCCCAGCCATAGCAGCCAAAAACGCGGGTGAAGAAATACAGCTCGAAAACGCGGGCGATCCATTACAGATTCCGGTAAAGACAAGGGCCGCGCATTCTACAACGGTTCGACTCGGCTTGCGGCGGGTGAGTGTTCTCGTTATAAGTCTCGACACTTTTCGTGACAAGCCGCTTTCGCCGACCATGAGCCAAACCGAACCGCTAGACCAAGATCCCGTGTTCCAGCTAAAAGGCAGCATGCTCGCCATTACCGTGCTGGAACTGGCGCGCAATGACCTTGATGCCCTGGACCGCCAACTGGCCGCCAAGGTTGCCCTGGCGCCAAACTTTTTCAACAACGCCCCGCTGGTGCTGGCGCTGGACAAGCTGCCGGCCGGCCAGGGCGTGATTGATTTGCCCGGGCTGATGCGCGTGTGCCGCTCCCATGGCCTGCGCACCCTGGCGATTCGTGCCAGCCGCATCGAAGACATTGCCGCCGCCATCGCCATTGAACTGCCAGTACTGCCTCCGTCCGGTGCCCGCGAGCGTCCCTTGGAACCGCTGGTCGGTGAAGAGAAGAAAAAACCGGAAAAACCACCCGAGCCTGCGATCAAGCCGACAAAGATCATCACCTCGCCGGTACGCGGCGGGCAGCAGATTTACGCCCAGGGCGGCGACCTGGTGGTGATCTCCTCGGTCAGCCCGGGGGCGGAACTTCTCGCCGATGGCAACATCCATGTATACGGCCCGATGCGCGGACGTGCCCTCGCCGGCATCAAGGGTGATACCAGAGCGCGGATTTTCTGCCAGCAGTTGACCGCTGAGCTGGTTTCCATCGCGGGTCAGTACAAGGTTTCCGAAGATTTGCGCCGTGATCCGCTGTGGGGGGCTTCGGTACAGGTCAACCTGTCGGGCGATGTGTTGAACATCATCCGGCTTTAACGGATACTGCCGCATTTTCCAAGCATCTCTAGACTCTGATAGCAAAGCGAAACCGGCAAGACTTGTGTAGGACTTTTTGGAAGTTGGTGTTTCCCCATGGAAACTCCTTCTTTTTCCTGCAAAGGCTGTCCGCCTGCAGCGAGTTTCAAGAGATGTTTTTCAGGGACCGAAAGTCCTTTTTCCTTAGGGGTGAAACACCTTGGCCAAGATTCTCGTGGTTACATCCGGCAAGGGTGGTGTGGGTAAGACCACCACCAGCGCCGCTATCGGTACCGGCCTCGCACTGCGCGGCCACAAGACAGTCATCGTCGACTTCGACGTCGGTTTGCGTAACCTCGACCTGATCATGGGCTGCGAACGCCGCGTGGTGTACGACTTCGTCAACGTGGTGAACGGCGAAGCCAACCTGCAACAGGCCCTGATCAAGGACAAGCGCCTTGAGAACCTGTATGTACTGGCCGCCAGCCAGACCCGCGACAAAGACGCGCTGACCAAGGAAGGCGTGGGCAAGGTTCTCGCCGAGCTCAAGGAAACCTTCGAATACGTGGTGTGCGATTCTCCGGCCGGTATCGAAACCGGTGCTCACCTGGCGATGTACTTCGCCGATGAAGCCATCGTGGTGACCAACCCGGAAGTCTCCTCGGTACGTGACTCGGACCGTATGCTGGGCCTCTTGGCCAGCAAGTCCAAGCGCGCTGAAGAAGGCCAGGACCCGATCAAGGAGCACCTGTTACTCACCCGCTACAACCCGGAGCGTGTCAACAATGGCGAGATGCTCGGCGTTGAAGACGTGAAGGAAATCCTCGCAGTGACCCTGCTGGGCGTGATCCCTGAATCCCAGGCCGTGCTGAAGGCATCCAACCAGGGCGTGCCGGTGATTCTTGACGACCAGAGCGACGCCGGCCAGGCGTACAGCGATGCAGTCGATCGCTTGCTGGGCAAGACCGTGGAACACCGCTTCCTCGATGTTAAGAAGAAGGGATTCTTCGAGCGTATCTTTGGAGGCAACTAAACAATGAAATTTCTCGACTTCTTTCGCGCCAACAAAAAGCCAAGTACCGCGTCGGTAGCGAAAGAGCGTCTACAGATCATCGTGGCGCACGAACGCGGCCAACGCAGCACGCCGGATTACCTGCCAGCCTTGCAGAAGGAACTGGTCGAGGTGATCCGCAAGTACGTCAATATCGGCAACGATGACGTGCATGTCGCTCTGGAAAATGACGGCAGCTGCTCGATTCTGGAACTCAATATCACCCTGCCCGATCGTTGATCGAAAGGGCGGTCGCCACGGCGGCTCGATCACCTTGATCCTTCGGGAACCAGGTGGGCGAGCCGCCGTTGGCGTTTGTTACGAGGCTGTTTAATGCCGCTGTCCAATATACATATCCTGCATCAGGACGACGCTGTCCTGGTGGTGAACAAGCCGACCCTGCTGCTCTCGGTGCCTGGTCGCGCCGACGACAACAAGGACTGCCTGATCACGCGCCTGCAGGAAAACGGCTACCCCGAAGCCCGTATCGTCCATCGCCTGGACTGGGAAACCTCGGGGATCATCCTGCTGGCCCGGGACGCCGACACCCACCGCGAACTGTCCCGCCAGTTTCACGACCGCGAAACAGAAAAAGCCTACACCGCCCTGGCCTGGGGCCAGCCGGAACTGGACAGCGGCAGCATCGACCTGCCCCTGCGCTACGACCCGCCGACCAAGCCACGCCATGTGGTGGACCACGAGTTCGGCAAGCACGCCCTGACCTTCTGGAAAGTGCTGGAGCGTTGTGGCGACTGGTGCCGCGTGGAGCTGACGCCGATCACCGGGCGTTCGCACCAGTTGCGTGTGCATATGCTGTCCATCGGGCATCCGTTGCTGGGTGATGGTTTGTATGCTCATGAACAAGCCTTGGCTGCCTGGCCGCGGCTGTGCCTGCATGCAAGCATGCTCAGTTTCACCCATCCACAAAGCGGCGAGCGCTTGCGCTTCGAGTGCCCTGCCCCCTTTTAAGCTGCGAACACAGGTAAATGTGGGAGGAGGCTTGCCCCCGATGGCGGAGTGTCAGTCACTGTATTTGCTCACTGACACACCGCAATCGGGAGCAAGCCCCCTCCCACATTTGTTCTGTGCACTTCTGGCCATCGAACGGTAAACTCCGCGCATTGCTGTCTGGAGCTATTTATGCGCGAAGCGTTGAATCAAGGCCTGATCGACTTCCTAAAGGCCTCCCCTACTCCTTTTCATGCCACTGCGGCCCTCGCCCAGCGCCTGGAAGCGGCCGGTTACCAGCGTCTCGACGAGCGCGACACCTGGACCACCGAGGCCAATGGTCGCTACTACGTGACCCGCAACGACTCCTCGATCATCGCCTTCAAGCTCGGCCGCCACTCGCCGTTGCAGGGCGGCATCCGCCTGGTCGGCGCCCACACCGACAGCCCGTGCCTGCGGGTCAAACCCCAGCCTGAGCTGCAACGCCAGGGCTTCTGGCAGTTGGGCGTGGAAGTCTACGGCGGTGCGCTGCTCGCGCCGTGGTTCGACCGCGACCTGTCCCTGGCTGGCCGCGTCACCTTCCGCCGCGACGGTAAGGTCGAAAGCCAATTGATCGACTTCAAGCTGCCGATCGCCATCATTCCCAACCTGGCCATTCACCTGAACCGTGAGGCCAACCAGGGTTGGGCGATCAATGCCCAGACCGAGCTGCCGCCGATCCTTGCGCAATTTGCCGGTGACGAACGCGTGGACTTTCGCGCCGTGCTCACCGAACAGTTGGCCCGCGAGCATGGGTTGAACGCTGATGTGGTGCTCGACTACGAGCTGAGCTTCTACGACACCCAAAGCGCGGCGGTCATCGGCCTCAATGGCGATTTCATCGCCGGTGCGCGCCTGGACAACCTGCTGTCGTGCTACGCCGGCCTGCAAGCCTTGCTGACCAGCGAGACCGACGAAACCTGCGTGCTGGTATGCAACGATCACGAAGAAGTCGGCTCCTGCTCGGCCTGCGGCGCCGATGGCCCGATGCTGGAGCAGACCCTGCGCCGCCTGTTGCCTGAAGGTGATGAGTTCGTACGCACCATTCAGAAGTCACTGCTGGTATCGGCGGACAACGCCCACGGCGTGCACCCCAACTACGCCGAGAAGCACGACGCCAACCACGGTCCGAAACTCAATGCCGGGCCGGTGATCAAGGTCAACAGCAACCAGCGCTACGCCACCAACAGCGAAACCGCCGGGTTCTTCCGTCACCTGTGCATGGCCGAAGAAGTGCCGGTACAAAGCTTTGTGGTGCGCAGTGACATGGGCTGCGGCTCGACCATCGGCCCGATCACCGCCAGCCACCTGGGTGTACGCACCGTGGATATCGGCTTGCCGACGTTTGCCATGCACTCCATTCGAGAGCTGTGCGGCAGCCATGACCTGGCGCACCTGGTGAAGGTGCTGGGGGCGTTTTACGCGAGCCGCGACCTGCCCTGATTTGACGGGCAAAATGTGATCGAAATGTGGGAGGGGGCTTGCTCCCTCCCACATTTGGTTCGATGTACTGCCAAACTGACTTGTATCACCTGCACTTCCTGCAATCGCGCCTAGACTTGTCAAAACTTCCACTGCGACAAGGCTATTGCTCCCATGATTTCAATGTCCTCATTCCACGCCATGCTCATCCCCATCGTGATCGGCATGATCATGCTCGCGGTCGGTTTCAATTTTCGCGACAAGCCCCTCGGCGTGTTCGGCATGTGGGTTGGTATGCTGCTGATCCTGGGCACCGTGGTCTACAAGATCCTCGCCAAACTGGCGCAATGACAAATGCGCTCGCATTGGGCATAGCGGCCTCGTACACTCGGTCAATTCGTTGCTTTGAAGGTTGACCGCCTCGTGCTTTCCCGTCTGTTTGCCCTGCCCTGCTACCTGCTGATCGCCCTGCTCACGCTGCTGCCGCTGTCATCCGCCCAGGCGGTAGGCTTGCCCGGAATGCTGGGTGGTTCCAGCAAGGCCCAACCCCAGGCTGAAGTGCCCCTGGGGCAGTCGCTGGACGAGGTGATCAAGACCCTCGAAAACGACCAACAGCGCACCCAGCTGCTGAGCGACCTGAAAAAGCTGCGCGCCGCCACGCAAAAGGCCCAACCCGCTACAGAGCAAGGTGTGCTCGGGTTGATCGGCAGCACGCTGTCGGGCTTTGAACAGCAGTTTTCCGGCGCCGACAGCCCATTGGGGCGCTGGTCCAATGAAGTCGACCTGGCCAAGGATGAACTGGGCGCGCTGATGCTGCCGGCCAACGAATGGCTGCCGATCATCTTTGGTTTTGCCGTGATCCTGGCAGTGTGGAGCCTGCTGGCCGCCGCGCTGATCTGGCTCAGCCACCGGGTACGCGAGCGTTTCGGCCTGCCCGAAGAGTTACCGCAACACCCGCGCACCTGGGACATGCTGCGCTTTGCCCTGCGCAAGCTGGGCCCCTGGTTGATCGCCCTGGTGATCACGGTTTACCTGAGCTACGCCCTGCCTTCCTCCCTGGGCAAATCCCTGGCGATGGTGCTGGCCTATGCCTTGGTGGTCGGCACCTGTTTTTCGGCAATCTGCGTAATTGCCTTCTCCGTACTTGACGGCCCGCACCGCCACCGCGCCCTGTATATCCTGCGCCATCAGGCGTTCCGCCCGCTGTGGTGGATCGGCAGCTTTGCCGCCTTCGGTGAAGCCTTGAGCGATCCGCGCCTGGTCGAGGCGCTCGGCCAGCACCTGGCCCACACCGCCGCAACCGTGGCCAATGTAATGGCGGCGCTGTCCACCGGCGTGTTTATCCTGCGTTTCCGTCGACCGATTGCACACCTGATCCGCAACCAGCCGCTGTCGCGCCGCCTGACCCGCCGCGCCCTCACCGACACCCTGTCGATCATCGGTACCTTCTGGTACATCCCGGCCTTGCTGCTGGTAGGTATCTCACTGTTCGCGACCTTCCTGTCGGCCGGCGACACCAGCACCGCCCTGCGCCAGTCGCTGCTGTGCACGGTGCTGCTGGTGTTGTGCATGGTGATCAACGGCCTGGTGCGCCGCCACGCCCTCAAGCCACAGCGCGGGCACAAACGCCATGCGCTGTACTCCGAACGCCTTAAAGGGTTTGTCTACACCCTGGTGCACCTGGTGGTGTGGCTGGCGTTTATCGAGCTGGGGCTGCGGGTGTGGGGCCTGTCGATGATTCGCTTTACCGAAGGTGACGGCCATGAAATAGCCGTGAAGCTGTTTGGCCTAGGTGGGACCTTGCTGTTTGCCTGGCTGATCTGGATCCTCAGCGACACCGCCATCCACCACGCCCTGACCCGCTCACGCAAAGGCCTGGCCAACGCGCGTGCGCAAACCATGATGCCGCTGATCCGCAACGTGCTGTTCGTGACCATCTTCATCATCGCCGCCATTGTGGCGCTGGCGAACATGGGCATGAATGTCACCCCATTGCTGGCCGGTGCGGGTGTAATCGGTATCGCTATCGGCTTTGGTGCGCAGTCGCTGGTAGCGGACTTGATCACCGGCTTGTTCATCATCATCGAAGACTCCCTGGCCATCGACGACTACGTAGACGTCGGCGGCCACCTGGGTACGGTGGAGGGCCTGACCATCCGCACCGTGCGCCTGCGCGATATCGACGGCATCGTGCACACCATCCCGTTCAGCGAGATCAAGAGCATCAAGAACTACTCCCGAGAGTTCGGCTACGCGATCTTCCGGGTGGCAATCCCCTACAACATGGAAATTGACGACGCAATCAAGCTGATGCGCGATGTCGGCCACGCCATGCGCAATGACCCGCTGCAACGCCGCAATATCTGGTCGCCGCTGGAAATCCAGGGCGTGGAGAGTTTCGAATCCGGCAGCGCGATCCTGCGCGCACGCTTCAAGACCGCGCCAATCAAGCAGTGGGAAGTCTCGCGAGCGTTCAACCTCTCGCTCAAGCGGCACCTGGATGAAGCCGGCCTCGACCTGGCAACGCCGCGCTTGAGCGTGCAGGTAGTGACAGCAGGCAGCGTGCAGGAGAAAGATCCACAACAATAAGCAAGCAGAGGTTGGTATGCGAATGAACGGTCTGACACACCAATGGGTTTTGGGTTTGCTCTGCGCGGTCACGAGCAGTGCAGTGATTGCCGCCAGCAGCGGCCAGGACGGTGCCAGGGAAACCATTGCCTCCCAGGCAAAAATACTCGAACCCAGCCTGTTGGAAACCCGCCGCGACATCCACGCCCATCCAGAACTGGGCAATACCGAAACCCGCACCGCCGAGTTGGTCGCCAAACAATTGCGCGAACTCGGCCTTGAGGTGAAGACCGGGGTGGCCCGCACCGGCGTCGTTGCCATATTGAAAGGCGCGCTGCCCGGCCCGACCGTGGCCCTGCGCGCCGACATGGATGCGCTGCCGGTCAAGGAAGTCGCCGACCTGCCCTTCGCCTCCAAAGCCAAGGGCACCTACCTGGGCAAGGAAGTCGATGTGATGCACGCCTGCGGTCACGACGCCCATACCGCCATCCTGCTGAGCACTGCGAAGATTCTTACCGGGATGCGCGACCGCCTGCCCGGCACCGTGGTGTTTTATTTCCAACCGGCCGAAGAAGGCCCCAGCGATTTTATCCCCGACGGCAAGAACACCTGGGGCGCGAAGATGATGGTGCAGGAAGGCGTGATGAAAGCGCCCAAGCCTGACGCGGTGTTCGGCCTGCATGTGTGGGCCGGTGTGCCTGCCGGGCAAATCGCCTACCGCCCAGGCCCGACCCTGGCCAGCTCCGACGACCTGCGCATCAGGATCCTCGGCAAACAGACCCACGCCGGCCGCCCCTGGGACGGTATCGACCCGATCACCGTTGGCGCGCAAACCATTGTCGGCCTGCAGACCGTGGTCAGCCGCCGTACCGATATTTCGTCATTCCCCTCTGTCGTGAGCATCGGCACCATCAACGGTGGTACCCGCTACAACATCATCCCCGAGTCGGTAGACATGAGCGGCACCATTCGCTCCTACGACTACGGCATTCGCCAGAAGCTGCATGCAGACGTGCGTCAAACCGTAGAGAAAATCGCCGAAAGCGGTGGCGCCAAGGCCGAAGTGACGATCATCGAGAAGTATGACCCCACCATCAACAACCCGGCGCTGACCGAGAAAATGCTGCCGAGCCTGCGCTGGGCGGCTCAGGGTGATGTGGTGCAAGGCCCGTTGGTGGGTGGCGCCGAAGACTTCTCGTTCTATGCCAAAGAGGCACCGGGGCTGTTTGTCTTCCTGGGGGTGACACCGAGGGACCAGGACATGAGCAAGGCGGCGCCGAATCACAACCCTGGGTTCTTTGTGGATGAGTCGGCGTTGGTGGTGGGCGTGAGGACGCTGGCGTCGTTGGCGACGGATTACCTCTACACCCACACCCCGCACTAATGCTTGATGTGGGAGGGGGCTTGCTCCCGATAGCAGTGTTTCAGTTGAACATTGGCTGACTGATACACCGCTATCGGGAGCAAGCCCCCTCCCACAGTCGGGCCCAAGTGAATCAGTTGGCGAGGGCGGCGCCGTCCATCTTCTGGCGCAAGCTCAACGGACGCATATCCGTCCACACTTCCTCGATATACGCCAGGCACTCCTTCTTCATGCCACTCTTGCCCACGGTTCGCCAGCCTTCAGGCACAGCCTTGTAGTCAGGCCAGATCGAATACTGCTCTTCGTGGTTGACCACTACCTGAAACAGGATGTCGTCGCGGTCAAATACTGAGGTCATTGCTGTTCTCCATCGCTCAAAGGCTGGCTGCGCACCACGCGCAGCGCTGATATCTGTAGAAACGTACCAGGCACCGCAAAAATTAAACGCCGGCAACCGCCGCCGCCAAGGCGCGCCCGAAGATCTCGGCCACCTGGTCGACTTCGGCCGCGGTGATCACCAGCGGTGGCAGAAAGCGCACCACGCCGCCATGGCGCCCGCCCATCTCCAGGATCAGCCCGCGCTTGAGGCACTCACGCTGCACCAGCGGTGCCAACAGGCGATGCACCGGCGGGTGCCCCAGGCTATCAAGCGGGCCAGTCGGATCCACCAGCTCGACCCCCAGCATCAGCCCACGACCACGGATATCCCCCAACTGCGGAAAGTCGCGCTGCAGGATGCGCAGGTGCTCGCACAGACGCTCGCCCATGGCAGCCGCATGACTGGCCAAGTCGTGATCCTTGAGGTAGCGCATCACCGCCGAGCCCGCCGCCATCGCCATCTGGTTGCCGCGGAACGTCCCGGCATGGGCACCCGGCAGCCAGGTGTCGAGCCAGTCGCGATACACCACCACCGCCAGCGGCAGGCTGCCGCCAATGGCCTTGGACATCACCACCACATCCGGAATGATGCCGGCGTGTTCGAAGGCAAACATCTTGCCGGTACGCCCAAAGCCGCTCTGGATTTCATCGATGATCAGCGCCACCCCCGCTTGCGCGGTGATACGCCTTAAGCCACGCAACCAATCGAGGTCGGCAGGGATCACGCCGCCTTCACCCTGAATCACTTCGACAATCACCGCCGCCGGCAGCACCACCCCGGCTTCGGGATCGTTGAGCAGGTTTTCCAGGTAGTGCAGGTTGGCCCGCACACCCTGGGCGCCGCCCAGCCCGAACGGGCAGCGGTAGTCATACGGAAATGGCAGGAACTGCACGCCATTGCCCAACAACGCCCCCAGCGGCTTCTTCGGCCCCAGGCTGCCCATCAAACTCAACGCCCCCTGGCTCATGCCGTGATAAGCGCCCTGGAACGACAGCACAGTGCTGCGCCCGGTGGCGGTGCGCACCAGCTTCAACGCGGCTTCCACCGCATCGGTGCCGGTGGGGCCGCAGAACTGGATTTTCGCTTCCCGCGCCAGTTCCGATGGCAGCAAGCCGAACAGGTCCTGCACGAACTGATCCTTGACCGGTGTGGTCAGGTCCAGAGTGTGCAGCGGCAACTCGTCGCTCAAGACTTGCTGGATCGCCTGGATCACCACCGGATGGTTATGCCCCAGCGCCAGGGTGCCGGCGCCGGCCAGGCAGTCGATGAAACGCCGCCCCTCGACGTCTTCCACATACAGGCCCTTGGCGCGTTTGAGCGCCAGGGGGATACGCCGCGGGTAGCTGCGGGCGTTGGACTCCTGCTGGCGCTGGCGGGCCAGCAGCGGGGTTTCGTCAAACTGGTAGAGCGTTTCCGCAGGCGCCAGGGCGTCTTCGATACGGCTGGTAGCGACTGACATCTCTCGATCCCTCAATACGCTGATGATGACCAAACTGCCGATCCGTTGGCGGCTGGCCCAAGGGCATGCGCACGGATTTCCTGTTCTGGAAACGCATCAGCTAGAACAGGATTTAGGGGGCGGCGATCGATAACTGATGAATGAAGATGCAAATGTGGGAGCAAGCCCCCTCCCACACTTCATAGCCCGCGGTATTTGTCGTTCAGTGCATACAAGATCGCGCAGCTCTCTGCATCCAGGAACCCGCAATAATCCCTAGCCCGAAAATGCATCTGGAACGCCCGGGTGCGCTGTTCAAAGGCTCGGCGATTCTGCGCGGGCTTATAGCCGTAGCGCTGAAACGCCCGCTCTACCTCAACCTCTGGTGGCAAGCCGACACAAAAGCGGCGCTGGTACATCGCCCGTGTTGGCTCATCAAACCAGGCCCCAATACCGGCCTCATGCAGAACACGCCAGGGCAGCCGCGGCCCCGGATCACTCTTGCGCCAATAGGCCACATCCGAATGCCCGATCAGGTCAGTCGGGCCGACCTGCGGATAACGTGCAAGCACGTCGCGGACTATTGCAATCAACGCATCGATCTGTGCCGGGGAGTATTCGGGAAAGGTAAATACCCCCGCGTCATCCCGCGCCAGGTTGACGATTTCAACGCCAATCGAGCGGCTGTTGAGGTCGTCCCTCCCCGCCCAATGGCTCACTCCCGCGTGCCAGGCGCGTTTGTCCTCCTCCACCAGGCGAAACACGCGCAACTCTTCATAACCCGCGGCGCGGTAGCTGGATTCATCGGGGTCGGGCAGCAGATAGTGGGCGCTGACGCCGTGTTGCGTAAGGGTACGCAGGGACGAAGCAAAAGGCGCCGCGGTGTAGTGCAGAATAACCTGCTGCACGGATTCACCTCGGCGGTCGTTGAAATCCCTGGCTGGGAAACTGGTGTCGATAACCAACATAAGAACCGTCCTTTTCATTTCAGGCCGAATCATTCGGCCCGTTCAAGCGCAAAAAAATTACCGCCATCCTGAAGGGTTGAATGTCAGGCGGGCGGTAATTACTTGGCACATGAAAAGCAAGGTTCAGCGGCGCAGCGGCATACCCAGCTCAACCCGCAAGCCGTCCGGCTGGCTGTCGAACTCAAGCGAGCAGGCGCAGCGCTGCACAATCGCCTGCACGATCGCCAGGCCCAGGCCGCAGCCTTCGCTGTTGCCATTACGCCAGAAGCGCTGGGTAAGGTATTGCAGGTCTTCGCTGGAGATCTGCTTGCCATGGTCACGCACGCGAAACACCACGTTATCCGGGGTAGAAAACACGTGCAGTTCCACGCGGGTATCGGCGGGGGTATGGCGCAAGGCGTTGTCCAGCAGGTTACGCAAGGCCGCGACGGCGAGGCCTACGGGCATTTCTACCGGAACGTGGGAGAGGTCCGGCGCAAGAATAAGATCGATACGGGAATTGTCACCGGCATTGGCGTCCTGGATCGCCAACCTGGCGACTTCTTCGGCACTGGACTGCAAGCCATCGTCAAACGACAAGCTGCCCTCCACCCGCGCCAACAGCAACAATTGCTCCAGCGTGCGATGCAAGCGGTCGGCTCCCTCCTCGGCGTGCGCCAGCGACTGGTCGCGCGCCGCACCTTCGGTCATGCGCGCCACTTGCAGGTGGGTCTTGATTGCCGTCAACGGGCTGCGCAGTTCATGGGCCGCGTCACCGGTCAGGCGGCGCTCGCGCTCGATGGTCTTGGCGATGCGCTGCAACAGTTGGTTCTGGGTGTCGAGCAACGGCTTGAGCTCGCTGGGCAACGGGTGAATCTGCAAGGGTTCGAGAGAGTCGGCGCTGCGGCGCATCAAGGCGTCGCGCATACGATTGAGCGGCACCAGGCTCTGGCCGATGCCCAGCCACAACAGGCACAGGCAACCAAGCAATGCCACGCCGACCGGTACCGATGCTGCCAGCAGGATCGACAGGTTGAGTGCCTCACGCTCCACCTGGCGGTCTGCGGTGGTGATCAGCAGGTCGCCCCGGGACAGGGTGAAACTGCGCCAACCCACGCCATCGATCATCTGGTCACGAAAACCACTCCTGCGCGACTCCAGACCTTCATCCGGGGTCGTGTGGCTGCGTGCCAGGATCTCGCCGCGCAAGGAGCTGACCTGACAGGCCATGCCCCCCGGCACATTCAACTGTTCGGTGCGCAAATGTGCACCACCGCTGACGCTGGCCAAACCCGGCATCTGCTCGGTGAGCCCGGCTACCATGCGCGCCGAGGCCACCAGGCGCTGGTCGAGGGAGAACATCATCTGGTTGCGCAAATCGTTGAGCATCCAGGCGGCCGCCAGCACCCAGATCAGCACAAAAGCGGCGCCCAGCTTGAACGTCAGGCGCAGGCGCAAGCTCATCACTGAGTGTTCTCTCCTGCATCAGCCGGCCCCAGGCGATAGCCCAAGCCCCTGACGGTCTCGACGATGCCATTGCCCAACTTGCGCCGCAGGTGATGGATATGCACGTTGAGCGCGTTGCTTTCCAGCTCATCACTGAACCCGTAGATGCTGTCCTTGAGCTGCTCGCTGGACAACACACGGCCCTTGTTGTGCAGCAGCGCCTGCAACAGCGCCTGTTCGCGACGGGACAGGTCCACCGGCTGGCCATCCAGGAAGGTCTCGCGGCTGCTGGGGTCGTAGGCCAGGCGGCCGTGCTCGATCAGGTTGACACTGCGCCCCGCCACCCGGCGCAACAGGGTTTGCAGGCGGGCGGCGAGTTCGCGCAGGTCGAAGGGCTTGAGCAGGTAGTCATCGGCGCCAGCTTGCAGGCCGTCGACGCGGTTGGTCACCGAGTCCCGCGCGGTGAGGATCAGCACGGGAATTTCCAGGCCCTGGCTGCGCTGTTGTTGCAGCAGCTTGAGGCCATCTTCGTCAGGCAGGCCGAGGTCGAGCACCATGATGTCGAACGCTGCAGCCTTGAGCATCGCCCTGGCGGCTGCGGCCGTGGCCACGCGCTCGACCGTAAAGCCCTGGGCACCGAGGCCGGCCACGATACCGCTGGCGATCAGTTCGTCGTCTTCACAGACCAGTACGTGCATGCTGAACCCTTCATGAAAGATGGGGGTGATTAGAAAAGCGCCAGATTAAGCGCGCATTATGCCGCTAAAGTTCACAACATCAGATTATCCCTACACTCTAGAATAGCGTCCGGTTAATCATCGGTTAATCAGCGCCACACATTGTGTGCCTCACTTGCATCGAACTAAGGCTTGACCATGCGGCATCTGTTTACCTTTCTGCTGGTGTTGTTCGCGGGATTCGCCCAGGCAGCGCCGGGCAACCCCTTCGAAACCAAACCCGACTTTCTCCCGGTGGGCAAAGCCTTCGCCTTTACCTCCGAACGTCTTGAAAGCGGCGAAACCCAACTGTATTGGCAGATAGCCGACGGTTACTACCTGTACCAGCAACGCATGAAGTTCGACGGCCTGGCCGAACAACCCGTGCTGCCCCAGGGTGAAGCCCATAGCGATGAGTTCTTCGGCGAACAGCAAGTGTATCGCCAGGGCCTGGAAGTGAAGATCCCGGCCGGCGCCACCGGCAAGGTCAAGCTGGGCTGGCAGGGCTGTGCCGATGCGGGCCTGTGTTATCCACCGCAGTCGATCACCGTGGACCTGGGCGGCAACCCGGCCGTAGCCGCTACCGCGCAGGCCCAGGACCAAAGCCTGGCCAGCGGCCTGCAACAACGCAGCCTGGGCTGGAGCCTGCTGATCTTCTTTGGCCTGGGCCTGTTGTTGGCGTTTGCGCCCTGCTCGCTGCCGATGCTGCCGATTCTCGCCGGCCTGGTAGTCGGCAGTGGCGCCAGCCCGCGCCGTGGTTTTGCCTTGGCCGGTAGCTACGTGGTGTGCATGGCACTGGTGTATGCGGGCCTGGGTGTGATGGCCGCGCTGCTTGGCGCCAACCTCGCCGCGCTGCTGCAAACCCCGTGGATCCTTGGCAGCTTTGCCGCGCTGTTCGTGCTGCTGGCCCTGCCGATGTTCGGCTTCTTTGAATTGCAGTTGCCCGCCTTCCTGCGCGACCGTCTCGATAACGTCAGCCGCCAGCAAAGCGGTGGCAGCCTGGTGGGTGCTGGTGTGCTCGGCGCGCTGTCCGGCCTGCTGGTGGGCCCGTGCATGACCGCGCCCCTGGCCGGCGCCCTGCTGTATATCGCCCAGAGCGGCAATGCGCTGCACGGTGGCCTGATCCTGTTCGCCATGGGCATCGGTATCGGCATTCCGCTGTTGCTGCTGGTGACCGTGGGCAATCGCTTCCTGCCCAAGCCGGGCACCTGGATGAACGTGCTCAAGGGTATCTTCGGCTTCCTGTTCCTGGGCACCGCCGTGCTGATGATTCGCCCAGTGGTCGGCGACAGCCTGTGGATCGGCCTGTGGGGTGCGTTGGCGCTGGTGATGGCGTACTGCGGCTGGACACTGGCCCGTGAGTTCGGCCTGGCCGCCAAGGTGTTCGGCGCAGGTTCCCTGGTGCTGGGCCTGTGGGGCGCGATACTGGTGGTGGGCGCAGCCGGTGGCAGCGATGAGCTGTGGCAACCGTTGAAGGTTTACAGCGGCTCAAAGGTCGCCGGTGCACCGAGCGCTCACGATGCCTTCACCACCATCAATGACCCGGCAGTGCTGCAAAGCCAGCTCGACAGCGCCAAGGCCCAGGGCCAATGGGTGCTGCTGGATTACTACGCTGACTGGTGCGTGTCGTGCAAGATCATGGAGAAACAGGTGTTTGGCAAACCCGAAGTCATGGACGCGCTCAAAGACGTGCGCCTGCTACGCCTGGACGTCACCGCCGACAACGCTGCCAGCCGCGAACTGCTGGGCCGCTACAAGGTGCCGGGGCCACCGAGCTTCGTGTGGATCGGCCCGGACGGTGATGAACGTCGCGCCCAACGCATCACCGGCGAAGTGGATGCCGCCGCCTTCCTGCAACGCTGGACGCAAACCCGAGACGCGCGCTGATGTTGACCCTGACCATCGGCACATTCGCCATCGCCCTGAATCACATCCTGCTGATCAGCGCGCTGATTCTCGCCACCCTGGTGGGCTGGCGCGTGGCCAAGCGTGGCGGTGAGAACCCCGAATCGGTGCTGTTCAGCCTGTTCCTGCTGGGCATGTTGGCCGCCCGCGTCAGCTTCGTGCTGATGTACTGGAGTTATTACAGCAACGACTGGGTCGAGATGGTCGACCTGCGTGACGGTGGCTTCCTCGCCTGGCCCGGCATCATCGCACTGGTGCTCGGCGCGCTGGCGTATGGCTGGCGTCGCCCGGCCCTGCGCAAGCCGCTCAGCGCCGGGGTGATCACCGGTCTGTTGTTCTGGGGAATGGCCAGCCTGTCCCTCAGCCTGTATGAAAAAGGCACGCGCCTGCCGGACATCACCCTGCGCAACGCCAATGGCGAGGTGGTGCAACTGGCGGATTACCAGGGTGGCCCGCTGGTGATCAACCTGTGGGCCACCTGGTGCCCGCCGTGCCGGCGCGAAATGCCCGTGCTGGAAAACGCCCAGCGTATGCGCCCCGACGTGACCTTTCTGTTCGTCAACCAGGCCGAGAGCATGCAAAGCGTCAGCACCTACCTGGCCACCCAGGGCCTGAACCTGGACAACGTGCTGTTCGACGCCAGCGGCCGCCTCGGCCAGGCCGTGGGCTCCATGGCCCTGCCGACCACGCTGTTCTACCAAGCCGATGGGCGCCTGATCAACAGCCACCTGGGCGAACTCTCCGAAGCCAGCCTGGCCCGGGCCATGGAACCCTTCGATGACACCACGACAAGGAAACCGACATGCCTCGCCTCCGCCACCTGCTGACCCTGCTGCCCTTGACGCTCGCCGCCTCCCTGGCCCAGGCCGAAGACTGGCCGGCGCCGATCAAACAGATCGAAGCCAAGGGCGCCAGGATCATCGGTAAATTCGATGCCCCCAGCGGCCTCACCGGCTACGCCGCGCAATACCAGAACCGTGGCATGGCCCTGTACCTGACCGCCGACGGCAAAAACGTGATCGCCGGCAACCTGTACGACGCCCAGGGCAATGACCTGAGCACCGCGCCCCTGGAAAAACTGGTGTACGCACCCATGGCCAAGGAAGTCTGGGCCAAGATGGAAAAAAGCAGCTGGATCCAGGACGGTGATAAAAACGCCCCGCGCACCGTGTACCTGTTCAGCGACCCTAACTGCCCCTACTGCAACATGTTCTGGGAACAGGCGCGGCCGTGGGTCAAGGCCGGCAAGGTACAGTTGCGCCACATCATGGTCGGCATCATCCGCGAAGACAGCCCAGGCAAATCCGCCGCCCTGCTCGCCGCCAAAGACCCGCAAAAAGCCCTGCAAGAACACGAAGCCGCCGGCAAGGGCAGTAAGCTCAAGGCGCTGGAGAAGATCCCGGCCGAGGTCGAGGCCAAGCTCGATGCCAATATGAAGTTGATGGATGAACTGGAGTTGTCAGCAACGCCGGCGATTTTCTATCTGGATGACAAGGGTGGATTGCAGCAGCAACAGGGGGCGCCGTCGCCGGAGAAGTTGGTGAAGATTTTGGGGCCGAAGTAAGTTGATAAAAACGACGTGCATAAAGCGCCCACCCTAAGCAGGTGGGCGTTTAGTCAAGCTGCCTGAAGCTACAACCAGAAGGTAAAGAAATCAAAGTACATCCAATCGCCAGACGATATCTCTATGTAGCCTATTACCGAACCTACCGGTGCAGAAAAATCGATCCAACTATTCAAAGGACTCCCATTTAAATTTACTGCACCTAAATATCCGCCAGACGGACTGTAAAAACTCACTGTTGTAGGATAGTGATTCCAGGTATATGCACACTTCACACGCTTACATGTAAAGGTTAAATCAAGGCGCACTCTTTGATGACTCGGTGCCTGGCCTAATCCATCAGCAAAAACAAGTGCCTGCCCCTCTAGCATCCCTGGTGTCGATGGATACGTTGAGATACCCATTTTTCCTGGCCCAGATAGAAAACGTATGTTCATCGTCGGGATGCTAATACTTGCGCCTGCAGAAATCAGTCGGGTCGGCTGACCAGTAAAGTTTTCATAGCGAATTTTGGGGGGCACAATGACTGTCAATTCCAATGATTGGAACCGCACTGCGCCCGTCGCACTTGAACTCCCGTCAGTCGTGACCTCGCAAAAAACAGTCAACGGGCTGTGATCTTTCAATTTTTCCAATTCAGATCGCAGCAGTACTGCCGATAACCCGTTATCGACTTCCTCTGAAATTACGCGTGGGTCCATACGCACGTTGATTGTATGGGGGGCACCGGATTCGAGAGTCCCGACAACACGTAGCCAAGCATTTTGCCCTTCAAAAGCAAACCACCACGCTTTGTCGAAGTTTGCGTCATACACGGTGATATGCGCATCACCGGTAAAAGTCTGCAGATCTAAAATCCCGCCTTGAGTAGCAGGTGGCGTAGCCTCTGGCACAACGGGTGTCGGCAACCGGGTCGGCACACTGATCTTCAGCCCAAGCGTCTTCGACGGCGCCAACTTACAAGTACTGGTCACTATGTAGTTGATCAGGATGGTTTTACCTGCGCCCTGAATCACCGCTTCACGCGGGATCGCAAAATCAACATAGCCCGGATCACTGTTGCCCGGTTTTGATTCCAACGGCAGGCTCGTACCGTCCGCCTTGATCCACTTTACCTGAATCGTCTGATGAGGGCTGATCCGCTCATACTCCACCCGCACCGTTACACCGTCCCGGCCATTCCAGATGGTCAGTTGATCATCCACTGCTTCACATACCCTGGGAGGGGGCAGTGTCAAAGCTTCCTGCTCGATGCTGAAAGTCCGAACCGGGAACTCGACGGCAGTCTCCCACGTACACTGGCCATCGAAGTTCGCGGCAAAATGCAGCTCAAACGCTTTGCAATCCGCCAGCTTTTGCAGCTTGGCCCTGGAGATCGGTGTATCGACCCCATCGTGTAACCAGGCGGCTTTAAGCGGCTCGGCCTCCAACACATAAAAACAATAGTCGCTGCCATCCTCAAGCGTACCGGTTACCCACATCCAGCAGCAGTCCAGCTCAATGGCATAACTCCAAATGGGCACCACGCCCTTTGCGTCGCCACGAAAGGTATTGAGGTCCAGACGGTTGCCTGTGGACTGTTCAATATTCGATTTTGGCAAGCCCGTGATGCCCAGCACTTTCACCCTGCGTTCGGGTGAAGACCATTGGCTGCCGTCGCAACGCGTGACGCCGTAAGTCAAGGTAATGGTTTGCTCAAAGTTGGCACGAATCGCTAAAGGCGATACTGCAAACACCAGGCTGGTTTCACCTTCAACCGGTTGGCGACACTCCAGCACCGGCGTTCCTGGCCCCGGCGTCCCGGAAGACTTCGGGCATACCGTATCACCGCTGCATATGCCCTCATACCCCACAGTGATATGCGCACCGTTAACCGTGTTTATGGGGTTGACCACCCAGCCGTCGAACTCGGTGTGTGCAGCTTCCTTGAGGTCAGGTGGCGACAGTTCCAGGTGAGGCTCGGTGAGCAATGTCAACACTAGCGAGGGGAACGATCTATAGGGAGTGGCCCGGCTGAAGCGCACGGAGGCCAAAACAAACAGTTCGCTGTCATGTTTAAGTTGTTGGAACAACTCCCGAGGGATTGCTCGACGCCAGCCCAGGCGTATGTCTTCGTCGGTAACCGGTTCATCCTCGAATGGGTAGAGTCTGGCCTTGGACCCATCGGGATAGATGCCGCCTATATAGCAGTCGATCGTCTGGATTGTGTCGGCAAATGCCCAGGATGGGATGTAAAGAATCGGATCTTTACAGCACAACAAAGAAAGATCCAGTTTGCCATCGGTTGCTTTGAGAATTTGCACCTGAGACAGGTTCGAGGGCAGGCTGATCCATACTTGACCTTGTAAGGACGTTTGATCATCCCCGTTTCGGGTAACGGTGTAAGTGAACAACACGTAATTGTCCAACCATAGTGCTATGTATTCGGCAGGGATATAAATGTTGATACAACCAGCGTCGTTGCCATTCTGGGGTGGTATCGGCGGATAAGCGCTGCCCGCCAGTGGCCAATTCAGAGTGATGCTGTCAGTTGCCTGCATGTCGTCGTAGCAGACGCTGACATTGCCTCCGTCTAGCAGAGTGAGTGAATCGACACGGCCATTTTCGTCAGCCTCAACCAGCGTTGGCTCGGGCAGATCCAGCAATAATTTGGGCATGAGGAGAGGTCCTTTTTCAATTGGCAGGAAATGCCGAGGTACAGGTGTAAGTCCTGATCGACACCGTCCTATCACATCGAAAAAACGCCTCTTTTCCTACTGTCAGAATTCACAGTTATCAGCTGGAGAACGTATTCTCCGACCATCGGACAGTACCCACTACGCCTGAAGATCCCTGCAACTCCACAGTAGGTGCAAAAACGCTCCCGCCAATGGCGGGAGCGTTTTCAATCGGCTGTTATCAAGGGCATGCGTCCTCG